>JBFFEY010000010.1:0-79365 GCA_041558415.1 Burkholderiales bacterium
ATTGGCTCCGCGCGCGAGGGGCGGCTAGAATCCCCGCGGTTTCCGAGGAGAAGTCGAACGCTCGCCATGTCGAGAATCGCCAGCCTGCTGGCCGCACTGTTTGTTTTCTGGATGCTGATGTCCGGAATGTTCACGCCGTTCCTGCTGGGTCTCGGCGTCGCGTCTGTGGTCGCGGTGGTCTTGCTCGCGCGGCGCATGGAGGTGGCCGACCGCGAGGGACACCCTGCGCAGCTGCGCGTTATGGCGGTGCTGACGTACTGGCTGTGGCTTTACCGGGAGATCTGGCGCTCGGGCCTGCAGGTCGCCCGCATCATCCTCGACCCGCGCCTGCCGATCAGCCCGACGCTGGTGCGCTTTCAGCCTTCGCAGCAGACGGCCATCGGCCTGGCAACGCACGCCAACTCGATCACCCTGACGCCCGGCACGATCACGGTGCAGGCCAACCACCACGAGTTCCTGGTGCATGCCTTGACGCGCGACGGTGCCGCCGGTGTGGTGGAGAGCGAGATGAACCGCCGCGTGCGCGAATTCGAGGGCAGCGACCTCGCGGAGAGCGACTGAATGTTCGCGGCCGCAGCACTAGCCCTGCTCGTGACGCTTTCGCTTGCGCTGGTACGCGCCTTCCGCGGCCCGACGGTGTTCGACCGGGCGCTGGCCGCCAACACTATCGGCACGGTCGCGGTGCTGCTGCTCGCGGTGCTCGGTTTCCTGACCGGGCGGCCAGCATTTCTCGACCTGGCGCTGGTGTACGGCCTGCTGAACGTGGTCGGCACGATCGCGGTGCTCAAGTTCTTCCACGTCGGCGACCTCGGCGAGCCGGGCGAAGAGGAGAACGCGCGTTGATGCTGCTGCTCGAGTTCGCCTCCTGGGCACTGATCGTGGTCGGCGGTGCGTTCTGCGTGATCGGTGCGGCCGGCCTGCTGCGCATGCCGGACTTCTTCACCCGCATGCATGCGGCGAGCGTGGTCGATACGCTCGGTGCGGCGTTCATCCTGCTCGGTCTCGTTCTGCAAGCGGGGTTCAGCCTGGTCACCGTGAAGCTGATCGCGATTGGCGTGCTGCTGTTCTTCACCAGCCCGGTGGCGACGCATGCGCTCGCGCGCGCCGCGCTTGCGCGCGGGGTTGAGCCGCTGCTGGCGAAAGGAGAGCCGTCATCGAAGACCTGATCATCGCGACGCTGCTGACGCTGATGGCGGTACTCACCATCGGCGTCGCGGTGCAGCGCAACCTCTTCTCGGTCGTGGTCCTCAGCGGGATCTACAGCTTCCTCATGGCGACCGTGCTCGTCGCGCTCGACGCAGTCGACGTCGGCATGACCGAGGCCTCCGTCGGTGCTGGCGTGTCGACCGTGCTGCTGCTCGGCGCACTGTACCTCTGCGGCGGGGAGGAGGCGAAGCCGCTGCACCGGCCCTGGCCGTCGCTGGTTATCGCGATCGTCATCGTCGGCGCGCTGGTCTACGGCACGCTCGGCCTGCCGGCGTTCTCCGATCCGCAGGCCCCGATTCATGTCGTCGTCGCCCCGCGCTACCTGCAGCAGGCGGTCCAAGAGACGGGGGTGCCGAATGTCGTTACGGCGGTGCTCGCGAGCTATCGCGGTTTCGACACCTTGGGCGAGGTCACCGTCGTCTTCACGGCAGGCGCCGGCGTGATCGCGCTGCTACGGCGCCGGCGCCGGCGCGCGTCCGCGGAGGAGGCGGAGTGAAGGGCTTTCTCATCCTGCGCATCATCGCGAAGCTCCTGATTCCGTACATCCTCGTCTTCGCGCTCTATGTCCAGTTTCACGGCGACTTCGGGCCGGGTGGTGGCTTTCAGGCCGGCGTGATCGCAGCCGCGGCGATCATGCTCTACGGGCTGATCTTCGGTCTGCCCTCGGCGCGGCGCATGGTGCCTGAGCCGGTGGTGGAGACGATGGTCGGCCTGGGCGTGCTGATCTACGCGGGCGTCGGCGTCGTCGGCCTGCTGCTGGGCGGCAACTACCTCGATTACTTCGTGCTGCATCGCGACCCGGTCGCGGGACAGCTGCGCGGCATTTTCTGGGTCGAGATCGGCGTCGCGGTGACGGTCAACGGCGTGATGCTGAAAATCTTCTACATGTTCGCCGGGCGCCAGCGCAGAGACGCGGTGCGATGAGCCTGCTCGGGCACTACAACTACTGGATCACCGTGTTCCTCATGACCGCGGGCCTGTACATCGTCATCGCACGCGGCAACCTGGTGAAGAAGCTGATCGGCCTGTCGATCTTCCAGACCTCCGTCTACCTGCTCTACGTGGCGCCCGGCAAAGTCATCGGCGGCACGGCGCCGATCGTTTCCCCCGACTACACGGTGTACTCGAATCCGCTGCCGCACGTGCTGATCCTCACCGCAATCGTGGTCGGCGTGGCGACGCTGGCGCTGGGGCTGGCGATTGCGGTGCGCATACGCGAACGCTACGGCAGCATCGAGGAAGACGAGATCCTGGCGGCCGATCGGGACGCCGAGGATCGGACGTGACGACGGCTGGCGCAACGCCGCGGCGGGGCAGGTTTCGGCACCGCCTCTGCCGATGACGCTGGCCCATCTGCCCGCGCTCGAGGTCGTGGTGCCGCTCATCGCGGCGCCGCTGACGCTCGTGCTGCGGCGCGCGGCGGTTGCGTGGGCGCTGACCATGGCGGCCTGCGCGTTTTCCTTCGTCGCGGCGCTGTTGTTGGCGGCCGAGGTGGCGCGCAGCGGCCCGATTTCCTATGCCATCGGCAGCTGGGCGCCGCCCTGGGGCATCGAGTACCGCGTCGACGCGCTCTCGGCCTTCGTGCTGGTGCTGGTCTCGGGCATCGGTGCCGCGGTGGCGCCGTACGCCTGGCGCAGCGTCGCGGCCGAGCTGCGCGGCGATCAGGCTTATCTCTTTTACACGATGTACTGCCTATGCGTCGCCGGCCTGCTCGGCATGACGATCACCGGCGATGCCTTCAACCTGTTCGTCTTCATGGAAATCGCTTCGCTGTCGAGTTACGTGCTGATCGCGCTGGGGCGCGATCGGCGCGCGCTGCTGGCATCGTTCCAGTACCTCATCCTTGGCACCATTGGCGCGACGTTCTTCGTCATCGGCGTCGGCCTACTGTTTCTCAAGACGGGAACGCTCAACCTCGTGGACATGGCGGAACGGCTGCAGGACGTGCGCGGCGACCGCTCGGTGCTCGCCGCGCTCGCCTTCATCACCGTCGGCATCTCGCTCAAGCTGGCGTTGTTTCCGCTGCATCTGTGGCTGCCGAACGCCTACACCTTCTCGCCGTCCGTGGTCACGGCGTTCCTCGCTGCCACGGCGACGAAGGTTTCGGTCTACATCCTGCTGCGCTTTTACTTCGATGTCTTCGGCCTGCAGCTGGTGACCGATGTTCTGCCGATGCGCGAAATTCTCATGGGACTTTCGATCCTCGCGATCGTCAGCGCTTCGCTGGTCGCCGTGTGGCAGGCCGACCTCAAGCGACTGTTCGCGTACTCGAGCGTGGCGCAGATCGGCTACATCACGCTCGGCCTGTCGCTGGCCTCGATCGACGGCCTGACGGCGTCGATCGTGCACCTGTTCAATCACGGCATCACCAAGGGCGCGCTGTTCCTGCTCCTTGGCATCGTCGCGTTTCACGCCGGCAGCACGCCGATCGCCGGTGCGCGGGGACTGGCGCGGGCCATGCCGCTCACCGCGATCGGCATCGTGATCGCCGGCCTGTCGCTGATCGGCGTGCCGGGCACCGCGGGCTTCGTTAGCAAGTGGTACCTGGTGCTCGCCGCGCTGGAGGCGGGCCACTGGTGGCTCGCCGCGCTGGTCGTTGCCACCTCGCTGATCGCGGTTGCCTACGTCTGGCGGTTCGTCGAGGCGGCCTACCTGAGTGCGCCGACCGCCGCGACGCCTGTCGGCGGCGACGCGCCGCGTTCGCTGCTCGTGCCGGCCTGGGTGCTGGTCGGCGCTTGCGTCTGGTTCGGTTTCGACACCTCGTTCACCGTCGGGGGGGCACGCCGGGCGGCGACGCTGCTGCTCGGCGCCGGGCCATGACCGGCGCGCAGCTCATCGCCGGTGCGCTGCTGCTGCCGGCGCTCGGTGCGATCGGCATCGCGCTGGCCGGGCGCCGGCCGAACCTGCGCGAGGCCGTCACGCTGGTGACCGCCGTGCTGCTTTTCGCCTGCGTGCTCGCGCTGCTGCCCCAGGTCGTGGCGGGCGGCCGACCGCAGCTGTTCCTGCTCGAGCTGCTGCCGGGGATCGCGCTCGGCTTCCGCGTCGAGCCGCTCGGCATGCTGTTCGCCCTGATCGCTTCGGGTCTCTGGATCGTGAACTCGATCTACTCGATCGGCTACATGCGCGGCAACAAGGAGGCACACCAGACGCGCTTCTACCTGTGCTTCGCGCTCGCGCTTGCGGCGACGATGGGCGTCGCCTACTCGGCCAACCTGCTGACGCTGTTCCTGTTCTACGAAGCGCTGACGCTGATTACCTATCCATTGGTCACGCACCATGGCGACGCCGAGGCGCGCAGCGGCGGACGCGTCTACCTTGGGCTGCTGCTCGGCACCTCGATCGTCCTGCTGTTGCCCGCGGTGATCGCGACCTGGTGGATCGCGGGAACGCTCGAGTTCCTGCCGGGCGGCATCCTGCCGCCGACCCTGTCTCACGCGACGGTCGGCCTGCTGCTCGCGCTGTACATGTTCGGCATCGGCAAGGCGGCGCTGATGCCGTTTCATCGCTGGCTGCCGTCGGCGATGGTCGCGCCGACGCCGGTGTCGGCGCTGCTGCACGCGGTGGCGGTGGTGAAGGCGGGCGTCTTCGCCGTCGTCAAGGTGATCGTCTATGTCTTCGGCGTCGAGGCGCTAGATGCGACGGGACGCGCCGACTGGCTGCCGGTGGTCGCGGGCTTCACCATCATTGCCGCGTCGGTGGTCGCGCTGCGTTCCGACAACCTCAAGCGCCGGCTCGCCTATTCGACCGTGAGCCAGCTGTCCTACGTCATCGTTGCCGCCGCCGTGCTGGTGCCGCTGTCGGTGGCGGGTGCGGTGCTGCACATCGCGGCGCATGCAGTGAGCAAGATCACGCTGTTCTTTGCCGCCGGCTCGATCTACACCGCGGCCCACAAGACCGAAGTCAGCCAGCTTGCCGGAATCGGCAGGCGCATGCCCTGGACCATGGGGGCGTTCACCGTAGGGGCGCTGTCATTGGTCGGCATTCCGCCGTGCATCGGCTTCGTCAGCAAGTGGTACATCCTGCAGGGGGTGTTCGTTGCCGAGCTGTACGTGGTCGCGGCCGTACTGCTCGCCAGCACGCTGCTGAACGCAGCCTATTTCCTGCCCATCGTATACGCCGCGTTCTTTCGTGCGCCGAGCGGCGAGCCCCACGGCGAGGCGCCGCTGCCGATCGTGATCGCTCTGACGCTGACGGCGGTGGGGACGGTCGCGCTATTCTTCGTGCCGGACCTGCCGCTCGCGCTCGCGCGCGCAGTGGCAGGGCTCTCATGACGAAGGAGACGACGTGACTACGCCAACGGGCGACCGCAGGCGCTGGCTCGACCGCAAGGAAAACGTCGACAAGGTTTACTGGGGCGTGTGGCTGTTCTGCGCGCTGCTGTTCGCCGTCGAGCCGTTCGTGCACAAGCACGGCGACTTCGCCTTCGAGAGCTGGTTCGGTTTCCACGGCTGGTTCGGCTTCGTGGCCTGCGTCGGGCTGGTGCTTGCGGCAAAGCTGCTGCGCATCGTCCTGAAGCGGCCCGAGGACTACTATGAGCGGGATTGAACTGTCGCCCGCCTGGACGCTGATCCTCGGCGCTGCGCTGGTGCCGCTGCTGCGCGGCCGCGTGCGCGCGATGTGGGTGCTGCTGCTGCCGCTCGCCGGCATGCTGCAGCTCTGGCTGCTGCCGCACGGCGAGTACGGCCAGCTGAGCTTTCTGGGCCAGGATCTGGTGCTGTTGCGCGTCGACCGCTGGAGCGGCCTGTTCGCGCTGATCTTTCTCATCGCCGCGCTCGTCTCGGCGATCTACGCGCTGCACCTGCGCGACGCAGTGCAACCCGCGGCAGGATTGGCCTATGCCGGCAGCGCGATCGGCGCAGTGCTCGCCGGCGACCTGCTGACCCTGTTCGTGTTCTGGGAGCTGACCGCAGTCACTTCGGTTTTTCTGATCTGGGCGCGGCATACGCAGCGCGCCTTCCGCGCCGGCATGCGCTACATCGTCATTCAGCTGCTGTCCGGCATGCTCCTGCTGTTTGGCGCCTTGCAGCAACTCGCAGCGACCGGATCCCTGCGTTTCGAGCATCTCGGCCTGGAGGCGCCCGGCGGCCTGCTGATCTTCCTCGCCTTCGGCATCAAGTGTGCCTTTCCGCTGCTCCACAATTGGCTGCAGGACGCGTACCCCGAGGCGACCGAGAGCGGCACGGTGTTCCTGTCCGCGTTCACCACCAAGCTCGCGGTGTACGCGCTCGCCCGCGGCTACGCGGGTACCGAGGCGCTGATCTGGATCGGCGCGACGATGACGGCTTTCCCGATCTTCTATGCGGTGATCGAAAACGACCTGCGCCGCGTGCTCGCCTACAGCCTGAACAACCAGCTCGGCTTCATGGTGGTCGGCATCGGCATCGGCACCGAGCTTGCGCTAAACGGTACCGCGGCGCATGCCTTCTCTCACATCCTGTACAAGGCGCTGCTGTTCATGTCGATGGGCGCGGTGCTGTACCGCGTCGGCACGGTGAACGGCTCGGCGCTCGGCGGCCTGTACAAGTCGATGCCCTGGACGACCGGGTTCTGCATCGTGGGCGCGGCGTCGATCTCGGCGTTTCCGCTGTTCAGCGGTTTCATCAGCAAGTCGATGATCGTCTCCGCGGCGGCGGGCGAGGGCCTGCTGCTCACTTTCCTCGTGCTGTTGTTCGCATCGGCTGGCGTGTTCCACCATTCGGGCATCAAGATTCCCTATTTCGCGTTCTTCGCGCACGACTCGGGCAAGCGCTGCGAGGAGGCGCCGCTCAACATGCTGGTTGCGATGGCCATCACGGCGGCGCTCTGCGTCGGCATCGGCGTTTATCCGGATCCGCTCTACGCGATGCTGCCGTTCGCCGTCGACTATGTGCCGTATACGGGCGGCCATGTGCTGACCCAGCTGCAGCTGCTGGTGTTCTCCGCGCTTGCCTTCTCGGTGCTGATGCGCACCGGGATCTACCCACCCGAAATGCGGCTCGTCAACCTGGACAGCGACTGGCTGTACCGACGCGCGGCGCCGGCCTTGCTGCAGGTGGTCGCGGCAGGCGCCCAGGCGCTTGGCGCGGGGGGGCGCCGGTTCCTGCAGGTCGTCGTCGCGGCCGTCGGAGCATACCTGCACCGGCATCACGGGGCAGACGGCGTGCTGGCGCGCACCTGGACCACGGGTGGCATGGCGCTCTGGGTGGCGATCCTGCTGGCCGCCTACCTGGTTCTTTACTACGCGTGATACATGGCGGTGCGTCTCATTTCGTATCGTGAGAACGCCTTGCGGTGCCCAAAAGCGGGGTCTAGAATGTCGGCAAAATTACCAGGGGTGCGCACGAGCCGGCTGGCTCTGGGCCGCGACCTGTTCCCATCGGACACGCGTCGGACACCCGTCCCGGCGCGTCCGTACATCGTGTAGAGAGAGGAGGTTTCACCATGACGGAAGAGAAGAAGACAGCGGTTTCTGCGCGGCGCAAGTTCCTGACCGGCGCGGCGGCCGCAACCGGCGCGGCGGCGCTCGGTGCGCCGATGATCGCGAAGGCCCAGTCGCCGATCGTCATCAAGATGCAGGGCTCTTGGAGCGCCACCGACATCTTCAACGAGATGGCGGTGGAGTTCGTCAAGCGCGTCAATGACATGTCGGGCGGCCGGCTGCGCGTCGATTACCTGGTCGGCGGCTCGGTGGTCAAGCCGTTCGAGGTGATGGACGCGGTGAGTAAGGGCGTGCTGGACGCGGGCCACACCGTGCCGGTGTACTGGTACGGCAAGTCGAAGGTGGCCTCCCTGTTCGGCTCCGGCCCGATCAACGGCTGCGACGCGCACCAGACGCTGGCCTGGATCTATCGCGGCGGTGGACTCGACATGTACAAGGAGCTGCTCGGCAAGCTCAACTTGAATGTGGTCGGCTTTTTCGCCATGCCGATGCCGACCCAGCCGCTCGGCTGGTTCAAGAAGCCGATCACCGACGCGAGCCAGATCAAGGGCCTGAAGTACCGCACCGTGGGTCTGGCGGCCGACCTGATGCAGGAGATGGGCGCGAAGGTGACGCAGCTGCCGGGCGGCGAGATCATTCCGGCCCTCGAGCGCGGCGTGATCGACGCCTTCGAGTTCAACAATCCGACCTCGGACAGCCGCTTCGGCGCGCAGGACGTGATCAAGAACTACGAGTTGGGCTCCTTCCACCAGGCGATGGAATTTTTCGAGATCATCGTCAACAAGAAGAAGTGGGACGCGATGCCGAAGGACCTGCAGGCGATCTGGCAGCACGCGGTCGAGGCGGCGTCCTCGTCGAACTGGTGGACGGCGATGGACAACTACTCCAAGGACCTGCAGGAGCTGATCAACAAGCACAAGGTCAACGTGCTGCGTACCCCGCAGTCGGTGTTCAAGGCGCAGCTTGAAGCTTGGGACGTTTTGACCAAGCGGCTCTCGGATGCGGATCCGTTCTTCGCGAAAGTGGTCAAATCGCAGCGTGACTGGGCTAAGCGCGTCGCCTACTACTACTGGATGAACGACGCGGACTACAAGCTCGGCTACGAGCACGTGTTCAAGGTCAAGATCCCGAGCTGATCCCGATCACGGACTGAGCACGCAACGCAGGACTGGGGCGGCGCGGTGCGCCGCCCCATTTTTCTTCACGCATCTCGTATTGCGCGGGGTCTGAGATGATCGATCGCTTCATCTATGGCGTCGACCAGCTGTCGAGGATGGTGGGCCACACCTTCGCCTGGTGCATCATCATCCTGACGCTGGGCACCTCCTTCGAGGTTTTCATGCGCTACGTGTTGAACGACCCGACGAGTTGGGCGTTCGACTTCAGCTATCTCATGTATGGCGGCCTGTTTTTCATGGCCGGGGCGTACACGCTTTCGCGCAATGGCCACGTGCGCGGCGACTTCATCTACCGGATGTGGCCGGCGCGCATGCAGGGCGCTATTGAGCTGGTTCTGTACATCCTGTTCTTCTTTCCCGGCGTGCTCGCACTGATGTACGCCGGCTGGAGCTACGGCTACGAGGCGTTCCGCATCCGCGAGGTGAGCGTCAACAGTCCCGCCGGTGTTCCGGTCTGGCAGCTCAAGCTGCTCATTCCGTTCGGCGCCGCGCTGCTCGCGATCCAGGGGGTCGCCGAGGTGCTGCGGTGCATTCTTTGCCTGCGCGACAACCGCTGGCCGCAGCGGCTGCACGACGTCGAGGAGCTCGAGGACGTGCTCGTACAGCAGTATGCCAGCGGCGGTGCGGCGCAACAGGAGTCTGCCAAGTGAGCGATCCGGTCATCGCCCTGATGATGCTGGGGCTGTTTATCTTCGTCATCCTGCTGGGGTTCCCGATCGCGTTTACCCTGATGGGCATGGCGGTGGGGTTCGGTTTCTATGCCTACTTCCAGGCCGGCCAGGAATTCTTCGACAACCGGATCTTTTATCTGTTGACGCAGAACACCTGGAGCATCATGAGCAACGACGTGCTCGTTGCGGTGCCGCTGTTCCTGTTCATGGGCTACGTCGTCGAGCGTGCCAACATTCTTGACCGGCTGTTCTACAGCCTGCAGGTGGCCTTCCGGCACGTCCCGGGTGCGATGGCGGTCGCAGCGCTCGTAACTTGCGCGCTGTTCGCGACCGCGACCGGCATTGTCGGTGCGGTGGTGACGTTGATGGGACTGCTCGCGTTTCCCGCAATGCTCAAGGCGGGCTACGACCAGCGGCTGTCGGCTGGCGTGATCTGCGCGGGAGGAACGCTCGGCATCCTGATCCCGCCCTCGATCATGCTGATCGTGTATTCGGCCACGGCGTCGATTTCAGTGGTCCGGCTGTACGCGGCCGCGCTGATACCGGGCATGCTGCTGGCGGGGCTGTACATCGGCTACGTGATCGCGCGCGCGGTGATCAATCCCAAGCTGGCGCCGAAGCTGCCCGAGAGTGAGAGCAACGTCCCCTGGATCAAGGCCTTCATCTTGCTGGCGCAGGCCTTCGTGCCGCTCGCGGTGCTCATTTTGTCGGTGCTCGGCTCGATCCTGTTCGGCCTGGCGACGCCGACCGAGGCCGCGGCGGTCGGTGCGCTCGGCAGCCTGGTGCTGGCGGCGGTATACCGTGCGCTGACCTGGCAGCGCCTGCAGGAAGCGGTTTATCTCACGGCGCGCACCTCGGCCATGGTGTGTTTCCTGTTCGTGGGATCGTGGACCTTTTCGTCGGTGTTCTCGTACCTCGGCGGCGAGGGGCTGATCAAGGAATTCGTCCTTAGCATGAACCTCAATTCGGTCATGTTCCTGATTATCTCGCAGTGCATCATCTTCCTGCTCGGCTGGCCGCTCGAGTGGAGCGAGATCATCATCATCTTCGTGCCGATCTTCCTGCCGCTGCTGCCGCATTTCAACGTCGATCCGATGATGTTCGGCATCCTCGTCGCGCTCAACCTGCAGACGTCCTTCCTCACACCGCCCATGGCCATGTCGGCCTACTATCTGAAAGGCATCGCGCCGCCACACGTGCAGCTATGGACGATCTTCAAGGGCTGCTTCCCGTTCCTCGGCATGGTGTTCGTCACCATGTTCGTGGTGTACGTGTTCCCGCAGGTCCTGTTCTGGCTGCCGAACCTGATTTACGGACGCTGAGCGTCGGCATGGAGAGTTCGAGGCTCAACTGGCTGTCGGCGGCCGATGCGGCGCGCGCCATCCGCGACGGTGCGGTGAGCGCGGAGGAGCTGGTCGAGGCCTGTCTGGCGCGCATCCGGGACGCGGATCCGG
This sequence comes from Burkholderiales bacterium, assembly GCA_041558415.1. Lineage (GTDB taxonomy): Bacteria > Pseudomonadota > Gammaproteobacteria > Burkholderiales > SG8-39 > SG8-39. The sequence goes on from JBFFEY010000010.1 coordinate 10,928, forward strand.
CGATCGAGGCTTGGACGTTCCTGGACCCAGAGCACGCGCGCGCCCAGGCCCTTGCGCGGGATGCAGATCGCCGCGAGGGGCGCGCCATCGGTCCGCTGCATGGGGTGCCGGTGGGCATCAAGGACATCTTCGACACCGCCGACATGCCGACCGAGGACGGCACCGTATTGCATGCCGGGCGTACGCCGGCGCGGGACGCGGCGGCGGTGGCGATGCTGCGCGCGTCGGGGGCGATCGTGATGGGTAAGACGGTCACCACCGAATGCGCCACCTACACGCCGGGCAAGACGCGTAACCCGCACAACCCCGCGCACACGCCCGGGGGCTCGTCATCCGGGTCGGCGGCGGCGGTCGCGGCGGGCATGGTGCCGCTTGCGCTTGGCAGCCAGACCAACGGCTCGGTGATCCGCCCGGCGGCGTTCTGCGGCGTGTTCGGCTTCAAGCCGACGCACGGCCTGATTCCGCGCTCGGGCGTGCTCAAGCTCTCGCGCACGCTCGATCACGTCGGCGTCTTCGCGCGTTCGATCGAGGACATTGCGCTGATCTGCGAGTCGCTCGTCGGCTTTGATGCCGCGGATCTCGACACCCGGCCGCGTGCGCGGCCGGCGTTCCAGAGCGTCGCCGCGGAAGAGCCGCCGCTTCCGCCGCTGCTCGCCTTTGCGCGCACGCCGCTCTGGGAGAGGGCCGACCCCGAGCTGCGGGAAGCCTTCGGCGAGCTCGTCGAGCACCTTGGCGACCGCGTGGTGGAACTGGATCTGCCTGCGATCACCGGTGAGGCGCTCGCCTGGCACCGCACCATCATGGAGGCGGAGATGGCGGCGAATCTCGATGCCGAATGGACGCGTGGGCGGGACAAGCTCTCGCCATCGCTGCGTGCCCAGCTCGAGCGCGGGCGCGCGGTGCTAGCGCTCGATCACCAGCAGGCGTTGGCACGCATCCCGTTCATCAACGCGGGATTCGAGGAGATCTTCGAGCGCTGCGACGCGATCCTGACCCCCGCGGCGCCGGGAACGGCGCCGAAGGGCCTGGAGGCCACCGGCGATCCCTCGTTCTGCAGCTTGTGGACGCTGGCCGGCATGCCGGCGATCAGCCTGCCGCTGATGCAGGGCGAAAACGGGCTGCCGATCGGCGTGCAGCTGGTCGGACCGCGCGGCGCGGACGCACGCCTGCTGCGCACCGCGCGCTGGCTGACCAACGCCGTGGCACAGGATGCGCGGACCTGAGCGGCGCGGGAACGAACAGGAGAGGCTGAAGCGATGAAACTGATCGGCGGAATCTGCGGGGCGCTCTTGCTGGCTCTGTTCATGGGCGCGGTGACGGTCAAGCTGAACGAGCCCGCGCTGTGGATGGTCGCGGGTATCGGCTACTGCCTGATGCTGGCCGATATCGTGCAGTCGGTGCGCGCCAAGGACTGAGTCGCGCAGGCTGCGCCTCAGGCGACGCGAAGCGGCGTTTTCAACATCGAGAGCTCGGCGCGCAGGCGCGCGAGTTCCGAGCAGTCGGTGAAGGTGATCGCCCAGTGCGTCAGACGCCCGCCGCTGTCGTGCACCGGACCCAGCACAATTTCGACGGATAGGCGCCGGCCCGCCTTGTGCCTCGCGCGAATCTCCTGCGGCGTGTGAACGGCATCGAGCAGCTGCTCCTGTGGAGCGGTCTCGCGGTCGAGAATCAGAGAAAGCAAGGCCTGGCCGCCGACTTCGCATTCGCGGTAGCCGAACAGGCGCTCGAAGGCCGGGTTCAGGTAGGCAATCGGCCAGCGCGTGTCCTGCGCATCGACCACGGCGACCGCCGCGCCACAGGCGGCGAGCGCGGCGCGCGACAGCGCGCTGTCGGCGAGCAGGCGGAAAAGCGCGGGGGCGGAGTCCTGGCGCCGGACGGGGCCGCCATGGCAGGCCGCGCGGGCGACGGGCGCGTTTCTTAAAGAAACTGTCATGGCCCGATTCGGCCACGTGCCCCCGGGGGCGTGCAAGCGGCGTAGGTCGCAAAGCGCCGGATTTTTCGAGGGAATGTGAAAAAGTCCGCGGGCGTCACGGCGCGCCGCGTAATGCGGTTGCCCAGGGCGTTCGGGGACGGGCGATCGAGCGGCGCCGCTGGGCGACGCTCGCTTGGCCACAGGCAGGCACAATCGGGAGCCGGCCGATAAGCCGGGTTCTGTTGGCCACAGCCCCTTGACGAGGTGTGGTCACGACAGCCATTCCTCTCGACCCCGGGTCTCCCCGAGGCTCTAGCCACCTACCCGCAAGCTCGGCCGAGCCGACCTCAGGCGCTTGCCTATTTGGTGTTGCTCCGGATGGAGGTTGCCCGTTTCACCCGCAGGACTCGCGCCCTGCGACTCGTCTCTGTGGCCCTGTTCGTCACGTCGCCGTGCCAGGGGGTTACCCTGCATCCCGCTCTGCGGAGCCCGGACTTTCCTCTGCCAACGCCCTTGCAGGGCTGGCAGCGACTGCCTGGCCGACTCCCAGCCACATTTTACCGGTCCTGGCGCGCAGTGCGCGAGGGCTGCGGCCGGAAAAAGCGCGTATCGGCGTAGAAGTCTGCATGCGCGCCGCGTTCGCTCCACCCCGGATGGCCGAACACCGGCAGCGGCGCCAGGTCACGCGGCGCGCTGCTGCGTGCGTAAGCATCGAACCATGCCGCCGCCGCGGCGTCGAGCACTCGGGTGAGGGCATCCGCGGGCGCGCGCAGCAGAGCGGCTTCTACCGGGATGAGCAGCGCCTTGCAGGTGATCCCGGGCCAGGGCGCGAGCGCCTTCTCCAGCACGGCGTGGCCGAACACGAGGATGCGCAAGCGCTCGAGCACGCGTGCGCGTGCGCGCCAGAACAGGTCCTGCCAACGGAAGGCGCGAATCAGCTCGAGCAGCGCGGGGTCGCTGCAGGCGACAAGCGCGCCGCCCTCGTCGAAAATGGTCAGCAGATCGCGCGTCGGGCCACGCACATCCCCGCGCAGCGGTATCTCGCTCGCGTGTATCGCGTTCAGGCTCGCCTTGGTGCACGGGAACCTGTACCAGGCCAGCGCATTGAACAGATCGTGCCAGTTGCGCAGCCGGGTCGCGACTTCGCCGCGCGCGTACACCTGCAGCTCGTAGCTCTGGCCACGAGGCGGGGGCGGCACGAAGCGGATGCGCTGCCCGCTGCGGGCCCGCGGCACGCAGCCGAGGTCGGCGGCGAGCGCATCGAGCCGCGCGTGGTCGGGCCATTCGGCCTCATGCGCAAGCGCCGCGAGTGCGGGCCGCACGGGGTCGTAAATCGGATGCGCGAATCGGGCGCGGCCTTCCGCCCAACCGAGGCTCAGGTCAGTTTCCACGGCAGGCGCTCGCCGGCGCGCAGCGGCACCAGCTCGCCTGCGCCGAAGGCCAGCCGCTCGGGGACGTCCCAGGGCTCGCGTACCAGCGTCACGGTCTCTTCGTTGACGGGCAGGCCGTAGAAGCGCGGGCCGTGCAGGCTGGCGAAGCCCTCGAGCTTGTCCAGTGCGCCGGCTTCCTCGAATGCGATCGCGTACAGCTCGAGCGCCGCATGCGCGGTGTAGATGCCCGCGCAACCGCAGCCCGTCTCCTTGGCATCGCGCGCGTGCGGCGCGCTGTCCGTGCCGAGAAAGAACTTGGGGTTGCCCGAGATGGCCGCCTCGACGAGTACCTCGCGGTGCTCCTCGCGCTTGAGCACCGGTAGGCAGTAGTGGTGCGGCCGGATCCCGCCGAGAAACAGCGCATTGCGGTTCATGAGGAGATGGTGCGCGGTGATCGTCGCTGCAATCTTGTCGCCGGTCACTTCGACGTACTGCACGGCATCGCGCGTCGTGATGTGCTCGAGCACGATCTTGAGGTTGGGAAAGCGCTCGACCAGCGGCCCGAGTACGTCGTCGATGAAGGCCCGCTCGCGATCGAACACGTCGATCTCCGGGTCCGTGACCTCGCCGTGCACGAGCAGCGGCATGCCGAGCTCCTGCATGCGCTCGAGCGTGTGGAAACAGCGCGAGATGCGGGTCACGCCCTCGTCGGAGTGCGTCGTGGCGCCCGCCGGGTACAGCTTTACCGCGGCGATGCGGCCGGAGAGCTTGGCGCGTGCGATCTCCTCCGGCGGCGTGTCATCCGTGAGGTAGAGGGTCATCAGCGGCTCGAAGCGCATCCCCTCCGGCAGCGCGGCGAGTATGCGCTCACGATAATCGAGCGCCTGATGCGTCGTGCGCACCGCCGGTTTCAGGTTCGGCATGACGATCGCGCGTGCGAACTGGCGCGCACTGTCGGGCAAGACCGCAGCCATCGCCTCGCCGTCGCGCAGGTGCAGGTGCCAGTCGTCGGGCCGCCGGATCGTCAGCGCATCCATTGCGCTGGATTCTAGCCGCAGTTGCCGCACGTCGCCGAGTGTGCCCGGCGTCTATGCCTCTTCGTCGTCGCTTAACGCTGCGTCCCGACGGCGATCGCCGCGTGCAATCGCATGGGCGTAGAGCGCATTGCGCGGCCCACCGGTGATGCGCGCTGCAAGGCGGGCAGCTTCACGCGCGGGCAGCGTCGGCAGGGCGTCGAGCAGGACGTCGAGCACCCGCAGGCCGTCATCGCGCGCGTCGTCGCCGTGCGGACGCGGACCGAGCACCAGCACGAACTCGCCGCGCTCGCGATTGGCGTCGGCGTCCAGCCAGGCGCCTGCCTCGGCGAGCGGCAGGCGGACCAGTTCCTCGAATTTCTTCGTCAGCTCGCGCGCGATCACCACCTCGCGCTCGCCGCCGAAGCGCGCTTCGAGCGCGGCGAGGGTCGCGCGAATGCGATGCGGCGCCTCGAAGAACACGACGGGCCATGCCAGGTCGAAGTCCTCCAGCGCTTTGCGGCGCGCGGCCGCCGTCGAGGGCAGGAATCCGGCGAACAGCCATGGCCCGGCGACGAAGCCTGAGGCGGACAGCGCAGCGGTGGCCGCGCTCGGGCCGGGAACCGGGACCACCCGGACCCCCGCCGCGTGCGCCGCGGCCACCAGCAGCGCGCCCGGATCGGAGAGGCCCGGCGTGCCGGCATCCGTGACGATGGCGGCGTCCTTGCCCGCCCGCAGGGTTTCGAGCAGTGCCGCGCTCGCGGCACGTTCGTTGTGCCGGTGCAGGGTCGCCGTGCGCGTACCGATGCCGTGCCGCGCCAGCAGCGTGCGTGAGGTTCTGGTGTCCTCGCAGGCAATGACGTCGACCTGGGCGAGGGTCTGCAAGGCCCGCGCGCTGAGATCGGCCAGATTGCCGATTGGCGTCGCGACGACGAACAGGGTTCCAGGAACGGAGGGCACGGTCAACGGAATCGCTGCGGCTTCGTTAGAACCCGCATGCGCGGGGGTCAGCCGACAGCTAGGGTGCCATGAACCGCAGCGGTGCGCGAGCGGAGGCGCTATGCGCGGAACGGCTGCGTCGCGCTGGGCTGCGCATCATTGCGCGGAACTGGCGCTGCCGGCTGGGCGAGATCGACATCGTCGCCGAAGAAGCGGGGGTGACCGTGTTCGCCGAGGTGCGGCTGCGTACAGCGGGCCGCTTCGGCGGCGCCGCGGAAAGCATCACGGCGGCGAAGCGCGCACGCCTTGTCGCGGCGGCGCAGCAGTATCTGGCCGGCCGCCGCGAGCGGCATTGCCGGTTCGACGTACTGCTGCTTGACGCCGCGGACTCGATGCGGACCGAGGATATCGAGTGGATCCGCAACGCCTTTGAGGCATGAGCCGGGGCACGTCGGTGTCTGACGCGCCCCGGTGACGCTCGTGGCGCAGCCTGCCGCTGGGTGCAGCCCCGCGCCAAGGCCGGCGTTCGCGTGGAGGCGGCAGTGTAGAATTTCTGCATGGCCTCAGTGCAGAAGGCGGGCTCGACGGATCAGTCTGAATCGGCCGCCGAGCTGGCGGCGCGCATCGGCACGCACTTTCGCGAAAGCGCCAATCTCAAGCTTTCCAGTGCGGAGCGGCTCGCCGCGCCGATCGCGCGGGCCGCATCGCTGATGGTCGAGAGCCTGCGCGCGGGCGGCAAGATCCTGGCCTGCGGCAATGGCGGCTCAGCGGCGGATGCCCAGCATTTCGCCGCCGAGCTGGTCAACCGGTTCGAGGTGGAGCGCCCGCCGCTTGCAGCGGTCGCCCTCACCACCGACAGTTCGGCGCTGACATCGATCGCAAACGACTATCGCTACGAGGACGTTTTCGCCAAACAGCTGCGCGCCCTCGGCCGCGCCGGCGACGTGCTGCTGGCGATCTCGACGAGCGGCAATTCGGCCAGCGTTCTGGAGGCGGTGGCGGTGGCGCAGGCGCTTGGCGTGCGGGTGGTGGCGCTGACCGGCGGGCATGGGGGGCGGCTCGGGGAACGGATCGCCCAGGGCGATGTCCACGTCAATGTGCCGCACACGAGCACGGCGCGCGTGCAGGAAGTGCATCTGCTGGCGCTGCACTGCCTGTGCGATGCCATTGATCATCAAATGTTCGGAGCCAAATCATGAGCACACGCAACTGCTGCACGGGGTCGACCCTGGGGGTGGTTTTCGCGGCCCTGATGTTCCTGCAGGGGTGCGCCGAAACCGTGATTGCAGTCGGGGCGGGTGCCGCCGTCATGTCGTACACCGACCGGCGCTCGACGGGCGCGCAGGTCGACGACGAGGGCATCGAGCTGCGCGTCGCCAACCGCATCGACGAGCGCTTCGGCGACAAGTTGCACATCAACGTCACGTCGTTCAACTACGTCGTGCTGCTGACCGGCGAGGTGCCGGATGCCGGCACCCGCGCAGAGGTCGAGAAGATCGCGCGCGGTGCAGCCGGGGTGCGCAGCGTGGCCAACGAGACCCAGGTTGCCGGCGTGTCCTCGTTCGGGGCGCGCACCAACGATTCGTACATCACTTCCAAGGTCAAGGCCCGCTTCCTCGACGTCGGTCACTTCAATCCGAATCACGTCAAGGTGGTGACGGAGGCGAGCGTGGTCTACCTGATGGGCATCGTGAGCGAGGCCGAGGCCAAGGAGGCGGTCGAAATCGCGCGCACCACCGGTGGGGTGCTCAAGGTCGTGAAGATCTTCGAGTACTGCACGCCGGGCCAGGCGCCCTGCAAGGCGCCGGAAAAGGCCTCCTGAACAGACGCTGGCGGCGGTCGTGGCCCAGCAGGGTGCACCGGCCTTCGAGCGCAAGATCCGCGCGCCGCAGGACCTGGCACAGTGGATTGCCACCTTGGCGCGGCCGCTGGTCTTCACCAACGGGGTGTTCGACCTTCTGCACCGCGGCCACGTCACCTACCTGGCGCGCGCGCGGGCGCGCGGCGCCGCGCTGCTCGTGGCACTGAACAGTGATGCGTCGGTTCGACAGCTGGCGAAGGCTGCGGACCGCCCGATCAACCGGCTCGACGACCGTCTGGCGCTGGTCGCGTCGCTCGAATCGGTCAATGCGGTGACGTGGTTCGATGCGGACACGCCGGCGGCGCTGATCGAGGCCTGCCGGCCCGAGGTGCTGGTCAAGGGGGGGGACTGGCCCGTCGAGCACATTGTCGGTGCCGCCGGCGTGCTGGCGCGCGGTGGCGAGGTCGTGTCGATCCCCTTCGAGCATCAGCGCTCGACGACCGAATTGCTGGCGAGGATCCGCGGTACCTCGGTCTGAGGCGCGCGCGGGACCATTGCGCTGCGGATGGGCTGCCGCGAGAATAGCGGCGTGCGCCTGCGGCAGATCAACATCGACTACGACGCCGAACACGACCGGCTACTGATGCGCATCGGCACCAGCGACGGCGCGGAGTTGCGGCTGTGGCTGACGCGCCGCTACGTCAAGCTGCTGTGGCCGCTGCTGGTGAAGCTGGCCGAAGACGCAAGCCCGCGTATCCGCACGCAGGCCAATCCTGAGGCGCGCAAGGCGCTGCTTGGGCTCGAGCACGAGCAGGCGCTGTCGCGCGCCGACTTTTCGCGTCCCTACGAGAACGTGACGCCGACGACGCCGCTCGGCGAGGCGCCGCTGCTGTTGGCGCGCATCCAGACCGGCCATGACCGCAAGGGCCAGCCGATCGTTGCACTGCATCCTTCCGACGGACAGGGCGTCACACTCAACCTGGATGCCGTCCTGCTGCATTCGCTATGTCGCCTGCTGCAGGCGGCGGCACAAAAGAGCGACTGGGACGTCGAGCTGCGGCTGCCCGGAGCCGAGAACCGGGCGACAACGGAACGCGCCCAGCGGACCATCAACTGAGCGGCCGGCGCAGCGGGCGCGTATAATCCTCTGTTTCCGCATCGCGGAAGCCAACGGAGCAGTACGTCATCGATTCCGGATTTGAACAGCTCGGCCTGATCGAGCCCCTGCTGCGGGCGGTCACCGAGCTTGGCTACCAGACGCCGACGCCGGTGCAGGCGCAGGCGATTCCCCTCGTTTTGCAAGGTCGAGACCTGATGGCAGGCGCGCAGACGGGCACGGGCAAGACCGCCGCGTTCGCTTTGCCGATCCTGCAGCAGATCGCGCCGCTCACCAATACCAGTGCGTCGCCGGCGCGCCACCCGGTGCGGGCCCTCGTGCTGGCGCCGACGCGCGAACTCGCCATCCAGGTCGAGGCGAGCTTCCGCGAGTACGCGCAGCATCTGCCCTTGCGCACCACGGTCGTCTACGGCGGCGTGGACATGAATGCGCAAATCGCCGAGTTGCGCCGCGGTGTCGAGGTGCTGGTCGCGACGCCGGGGCGGCTGCTCGATCACGTGCAGAACCGCACGGTGACCTTCGGCCAGGTCTCCGTGCTGACGCTGGACGAGGCGGACCGCATGCTCGACATGGGTTTTCTGCCGGACATCCGCCGCATCATCGCGCTGCTGCCCGGGCGGCGCCAGAATCTGCTGTTTTCCGCAACGTTTCCCGAAGAGATCCGCAAGCTGGCCTCAAGCCTGCTGCACGATCCGGCGGAGATCCAGATTGCCGCGCGCAATGCCGTGGCGGATTTGGTGACACACGTTGTTTACCCGGTCGCGCGGGAAAAGAAACGCGAGCTGTTGTGCCACCTGATCCGCACGCGCAATCTGACGCAGGTGCTGGTCTTTAGCGGAACACGCATCGGTGCGAACCGGCTCGCGCACCAGCTGCGCCGCGAGCACATTCATGCCGACGCGATTCATGGCGACAAATCCCAGGCGGAGAGGCTCGAGGCACTCGAGGGATTCAAGTCCGGCCGCACTGCCGTGCTGGTGGCGACCGACGTCGCCTCGCGCGGCCTGGACATCGAGGGCCTGCCGCAGGTGATCAACTTCGATATCCCGCACTCGCCAGAGGACTACGTGCACCGCATCGGCAGGACAGGCCGCGCCGGTACGGCGGGAGAAGCGATTTCGCTGGTGGCGCCGGAAGACCGCGACGCCCTCGCCGCCATCGAGAAGCTGATCGGACGTTCGATCGAGCGGGTGCTCGTGCCTGGTTTCGAGCCGAACGCGGGCGCGATGGCGGCCGTCATGGGCCGTTCCGGGCGGGGCGAGTCGCGCGGTCGCGGGGAGGCCCGCGGGCGCGGTGCGGGTCGCCGTGCGGGCGGCGTGGCGCGTGCCGTCGAGGCGGCGGACCCGATCTTCTCGAAGCCCTACGAGCCGGGCGCCGCAACGCCCGCCGAGCTGCCCCGCAGCGCGCCGGCTGCGCCCGAACGGCGCCCGAAGCAGGTCGCCGTGTTACTCGGCGGCGCGCGCCCGTCCAAGGGCTGAGCGCCGACGGGATGCCGCGGGGCGCGGCGCCCGATCAGACGGAGCGGGCGCCGTCGACCTCGATGCAAACCCCGGAGACGAAGCTCGCGTCGTCCGAAGCCAGGTAGAGACATGCGTTGGCGACGTCGAGGGGCGTCGAAAACCGGCCCATCGGGATTGTCGCGAGAAAGCGCTTGCGCGCCTCGTCGCTCACCGCACCGCCCGCAAATTCCGCCGACAGCGCCGTGTCCGGGCTGAACACGGGATTCACGCAGTTCACGCGGATGTTGTCGGCACCGAACTCGCCGGCCATCGACTTGGACATGAGGATGACCGCGCCCTTGGAACTGTTGTAGACGGTCAGCCCGGGGCGCGGACGGATGCCCGCGGTCGAGGCGATGTTGATGATGCAGCCGCCGCCCTGCTTGCGCATCACCGGGACCGCGTGAATCGCCGAGAGGTACACGCTTTTCACGTTCACCGCATACACCCGGTCGAACTCGGCCTCGGTGACCTCCAGGTAGGGTTTGTTGCGATGTGTCCAGCCCGCGTTGTTGACGACGATGTCGAGCCGGCCGAACGCCGACTGCGCGGCGCCGATCAGGCTCGCCCAGTCCTTGGAACGTGTCACGTCCTCCTTGACGAACACCGCCTTGCCTCCGGCGCTCGAGATTTCGCCTGCCACGCGCTGGCCGCCGGCGGCATTGATGTCGTTGACCACGACCCCGGCGCCTTCCTGCGCGAATCGCTTGGCGATGCCTTCGCCGAAGCCGGAGCCGGCGCCCGTCACGATTGCGATTTTTCCGCTCAGTCTCATCGTCTGATCCATTCCATGCTGTACGGGTTATCCAAAACTAATGTTAATCGCGCGGGGGCCGGAGCGTCTTGATCTTGGTGAAACTCACTGAGCCGTCCGCTTCAGGCGGCCTTGAAAGGCGAGTGCTCGGCGAGTTCGGTCACGTAATGGGCGATGCCGTGACGCTCCCTCGCAAGGTAGTCCTCGATGGCCCGCGCAAAGGCCGGGTGTGCCAGCCAGTGCGCCGACAGGGTTTCAACCGGCATCAGGCCGCGAAACAGCTTGTGCTCGCCCTGGGCGCCGCCCTCGAAGCTGCGCAGGCCCTCGGTGATCGCGTATTCGATGGGCTGGTAGTAGCAGCACTCGAAATGCAGCAGCGGGATGTATTCCACCGCGCCCCAGTAGCGGCCGAACAGCGTATCGCCGCCGCGTACCAGCAGCGACGCGGCGACCGGCGCGCCGGCGCGCTCGGCAAGCAGCAGCACCGCGTGCTCGCCGAGCGTCGCGCCGAACTGCCGAAAGAACGACAGGTTGAGATAGGGGCGCGAGCCGTGCGCGGCGTAGGTCGTGCGGTAGCAGCGATGAAAGAATTCCCAATGCGCGGGCTCGATTTCGTTGCCGCGCAGCCAGCGGAACGTGACGCCGGCCTCGCGCACGCGACGACGCTCCTGCCGGATGTTCTTGCGCCGGCGGTGCGACATGCGGGCAAGAAAGCCTTCGAAATCCGCGTCGCCGGCGCTCTCCCAGTGGAACTGAACGGTCCGCCGCAGCATCATGCCCTGCGCCTGCATGCGCACGCCTTCCGGCTCGGTGGGGAACAGGATGTGCAGCGACGAGGTCTGCTTCGCGAGCTCGAGTGCCGCGGTGAGCAGCGCCTCGCGCACGTCGTCGGCGCGCGCGAGCAGCCGCGGGCCGGTGACCGGCGTGAACGGAACCGCGCACAGCAGTTTGGGGTAGTACGCGATGCCATGACGTGCGTAGGCGTCGGCCCAGGCCCAGTCGAACACGTACTCGCCATAGGAATGCGATTTGACGAACAGCGGCATGGCGCCGACCAGCGCGCCCGCCCGTCGCAGGAGCAGAAACTGCGGCTGCCAGCCCGTACGCGCGCTCGCGCAGCCCGATTCGATCAAGGCATCCAGGAAGGCGTGCTTGAGAAACGGGTGCCGCGCCTGCGCCGCGGCATCGTCGCCGAGCAGCGCGTCCCATTCCACGGCATCGACACCGCGCAGCGATTCGACAATGCCAAGACTTTCCATCGTCGCAGGGTTTTCGCGTCGCCTGGGAGAGAGGGGCCGATTATAGGGACAGCCCGCGGATGCGGGCGTCGCCGGATCCCGCGGAGGATGCCGTACAATTCTGGCCTTCGGGAAAGGGGGCGCGATGAAAAAGATCGAAGCGATCGTCAAACCGTTTAAGCTCGATGAGGTGCGCGAAGCCCTCTCGGAGGTCGGGGTGACCGGCCTGACCGTGACCGAAGTCAAGGGTTTCGGGCGACAGAAGGGGCATACCGAGCTCTATCGCGGCGCCGAGTACGTGGTGGACTTTCTGCCCAAGGTCAAAATCGAAGTCGTGGTGGCGGACAACCAGGTCGACGCCGTGATCGATGCGATCGTGCGCTCGGCGCGCACCGGCAAGATCGGCGACGGCAAGATCTTCGTGACCGCGGTGGAGAACGTCGTGCGTATTCGCACCGGCGAAACCAACGAAGCGGCCGTCTGAGCGCGGGCGATTGAACGTCCGGCGGTGTGCGCCGGCGCCAGGCGCCTAGGGGCGTTTGCGCAAAAGGACCAGCATCGCACCGCTGCCGCCGTGCGCCGCGGGGGCTTGGCAGAACGCGAGCACATCGTCGCGGCGCGGCAGGAGCTTATGCAGATAATGCTTCAGGACCGGCTCACGATTGCGCGAGCCAAGCCCTTTGCCGTGGATGATGCGCACGCAGCGCATGCGCCGCGCGCTGCAGGTGCGCAGAAACAAGCGAAGATGCTCCGCGGCCTGGGCGCGGTTCATGCCGTGCAGATCGAGGTCGCTCTGAATCACCCAGTGGCCGCGACGCAGCTTGCGCAGCACATCGCGCGACAGGCCGTGGCGCAGGAAACTGAGTTCCTCGCCCGAGTCCAGCAGATGGTCGAGCGAAACCGGTCCGCACAGCGATTCGCCGAGAACCGCGCGCTCGTCCCGCCGGCGCTGCTGCGCATCGGGAGCGGGCGGCGCGCGGCGTAGCGCGACGCGGCGCCGCGCGCGCGGCGCGATCGGGCGGACGTCCACCATCGCCCTGCGGAAGTCGTCGTCGGGCGAGGAATCACGGCTATCCGTCATGTGCGGCGCGGCCTCGGGCACTCAGGCGGTGTTCGACTCGAGGAACTTTTCGGCATCCAGTGCAGCCATGCAGCCGCTCGCCGCGCTGGTCACCGCCTGGCGGTAGACGTGATCCTGAACGTCGCCCGCGGCGAATACGCCCGGCAGACTGGTCGCAGTCGCATTCCCCTCGGTCCCCGATCGCGTCACGATGTAACCGTTCCTCATTTCGAGCTGGCCTTCGAAGAGCCCGGTGTTCGGCGTGTGCCCGATGGCGACGAATACGCCCTTCACGTCGAGTGTCCTGGCGGCGCCGTTCTTGACGTTCTTTACGCGCGCACCGGTGACCCCGCTCGCATCGCCGAGCACCTCGTCGAGCACGCTGTCGAGCTCGAGCCTGATCCTGCCTTCGTCGACGCGCCGCATGAGCTTGTCGATCATGATCTTCTCCGCACGGAAGCTGTCGCGCCGGTGGACCAGCGTAACCTGGCTGCAGATGTTCGCCAGGTAAAGCGCTTCCTCGACGGCGGTGTTGCCGCCACCGATGACGGCCACCGCCTGGCCTTTGTAGAAGAAGCCGTCGCAGGTCGCACAGGCTGACACGCCGCGCCCCATGAATTTTTCCTCCGAAGGCAGGCCGAGATATTTCGCCGACGCGCCCGTGGCCACGATCAGCGCGTCGCAGCTGTAGCTCGCCGCGTCACCCTCGAGTACGAAGGGGCGCGCCGCAAGGCGTGCGCGCTGGATGTGGTCGAAGATCACCTCGGTGTCGAACCGTTCGGCATGCTTCTGGAAGCGGGCCATGAGGTCAGGCCCTTGCACGCCATCGGCGTCGGCCGGCCAGTTGTCGACGTCCGTCGTGGTCATCAGTTGTCCGCCCTGCGCCAGACCGGTGATCACCACCGGCTTGAGATTCGCGCGCGCGGCATAGACCGCGGCGGTGTAGCCGGCCGGGCCCGAGCCCAGGATCAGAAGTCGCAGGTGACGTTGGGGCTTGGTGTCTGCCATGACGGGGGGAAGGGGGTTGGGGCGTGGGCGGGATTATACGGGCCTGCTCGTCCCGAATTCTCAAAGCGAGTTCTTAAAGTTCTTTCGTAACATCATGATTTTTGGTATGGTTCCATTGGGGAAGATCGTGTCTATCATAGCCAGAATAAATTCCCAGGCCTCGCGTCGGGCGCTACCGACGCTGGCGCTTGCCCTGCTGGCCTTCTGTGCGGTTGCGCGGGCACAGACCGCAGCGCCGGCGGCAGCGGAGACGCCCACCTTCGAGATCCGGCGCTTCCTGTTCGAGGGCACGACGCTCATCCCGCAGGCGGAGCTCGAACACCGCACGCGCCCGTTTACCGGCGAGGCGCGCAGCTTCAGTGACGTGCAGCGCGCGCTCGAAGCGGTCGAGCGTGCGTACAGCGAGGCGGGCTATAACGCGGTGCAGGTGGTCCTGCCCGAGCAGGCGCTGGAGCGCGGCGAAGTGCGCTTCGAGATCGTCGAGGCGCGTGTCGCGCGGGTCGTGGTGGAAGGTAACAAGCATTTCGACGAGGCGAACATCCGGGCCAGCGTGCCGTCGCTCGCGCCGGGCTCGGCGCCGAACATCGGCCGCATTGCGCGCAACCTGCGCGTGGCCAACGAGAATCCCGCGAAGAAGGCGACGGTCCTGCTGCGCAGCGGGGAGCGCGACGGTACGGTCGACGCCGTGGTGCGCGTCGAAGACGAGGACTGGCTCAAGTTCGCCGTGACGCTCGACAGCACCGGTACCTCGGAAACCGGGCGCCTGCGCCTCGGCCTCGGCCTGCAGAATGCCAACTTCGGCTATCACGACCACGTTCTCTCGCTACAGTACGTCGGCGCGCCGTACTCGAACGACCTGAACGCCTCGGGTCAGTCGGACAAGCTGTCGCCCGTCCCCTCGGACCGCGTGCTCATTCTCGGCGCCGGCTACCACGTTCCGCTCTATGCGCTCGGCGATGCCCTCGATTTCATCGCCGGCTACTCGAACGTCGACTCGGGCACCGTACAGAACCTGTTCAACATCGCGGGCGCGGGGACGATCTTCGCTGGGCGCTATACGCACAATCTCGACGCGATCGAAAGCTATGATCACCGCGTCGTGTTTGCCGCGGACTACCGCGCCTACGACAACAGCGGGGTGCGGGTGGCAGGCAGCGCGGTGCAGCTAATTCCGGACATCACCGTGCACCCGCTGAGCGTAAGCTACGGCGGGCAGCTGCGGTTGAAGGACAGCGACACGCTATTCACCGTGGGCGTCGCGCAGAACCTCCCCGGCGGCAACGACGGGACGCAGGACGTCTTTTGCGCAACGCGCAGCGACGGCCGCGGCAACTGTGCGCCGGCGCGCTACACGCTGTGGCAGGTCGGGTTCAGCCACAGCCACGCGCTGCCCGGGGACTGGCAGGGGCGCCTCGCGGTGAACGGGCAATGGACCCGCGATATGCTGATTCCGGGCGAACAGTTCGGTCTCGGCGGCATGGATTCCGTGCGCGGCTTCTTCGAGCGTGAGATTGCGAACGACAAGGGCTACCGCGGCACGGGAGAGCTGTACTCGCCCGACATCGGCGCCGGGCTCGGCGCGACGGGCCTGCGCCTGCGCGGACTGGCCTTCGCCGACTGGGGCGCGGTGCGGCGCAACAATCCGGCACCCGGCGAGCCGCGCGGTGAGTCGATCACCAGCACGGGTCTCGGCCTGCGTCTCGCCTACCAGCGTGCCGTGACGTTCCGTGCAGACTGGGGTTACGTGCTGAATGCGGGCGGGCAGCAGGGCGAGGGCGATCAGATGCTGCACTTCCGTTTTTCCTACATTTTCTGAGGGCGGCGGGATGCCGGGCTGCTTTGTTAAGATAGCCGGTGGCCGCTGGACAAGAACCAGACCTTTGAAGGGCAGACAGCGTGGAGAACGCCATGACCGGTACGACGATGACGACAGTCTCGACAGCAGTGCTTCGGGCAGTGCCCCTGTTCGCGAGCTTCACCGATGAGCAGCTGCGTGCCATCGGCGCGGTGGTCAAGCGCCGCAGTGCGCCGCGCAATACCACCATCATGGCGGCCGGCGATCCCACCGACTCGCTGTACATCGTGCTCTCCGGCCGGCTGAAGGTCATGATGAGCGACGCCGACGGCCGTGAGGTCATCCTCACGATCATCGGCCCGGGTGAGTTCTTCGGCGAGATGGGCTTGATCGACGACAGCCCGCGTTCGGCGAGCGTGGTGGCCATCGAACCCTGCGAGCTGCTGTCGATCACGAAGCGCGACTTCAAGCAGTCCATGGAACAGAATTTCGATCTGGCCATGACTGTCATGCGCGGCCTGGTCAGGCGGCTGCGGGAGGCGGATCGCAAGATCGGCAGCCTCGCGCTGCTCGACGTTTTCGGCCGTGTCGCCCACCTGCTCATCGACATGGCGGAAAACGTCGACGGTCAGCGCGTCGTGACCCGCCGCATTCCCAAGCAGGACATCGCCAAGATGATCGGCGCATCGCGCGAGATGGTGAGCCGCGTCATGAAGGATCTGCAGGAAGGCGGTTTCATCGAGGTGAGAGGCACCAAGATCGTGATCCACGACGAAGTGGTGCTTCCGGATTGACGTCAGAATTTGTCAGGCCGTGGCGCGCTGCGCGCGTGTTCGTGAATTAGTTCCTCCTTTTTGCGCAGCTGCCGCGCGCAGGCTTGGAAGCATGCCTCAGTCCGTCTCGCTGCCGCAGCCGCATCGTGCGCCGCGGCGCGCGTTGTCGTTGTTTCTCGCATGGCTGCTCTGTGCCGTCGCGCTCGCTGCGACACCCGCGCAGGCGGCTGGCGACGCGGGCACCATCGAGCAGCTTTCCGGCACGCTTTCGGTGAAGGACGCGCAGGGCAAGATTCGCATCCTGTCGCGAAAGTCGGTCATTCGCCCGGGCGACACCGTCAACACGGAGCGCGACAGCTACGCGCAGATCAAGTTCTCGGATGGGGGGCGCGTCACGCTCAAGCCGAACACTACCGTGCGTCTTGACCAGTACCGCTTCGCGAAGGAAAAGCCGCAGGAAGATTCGTTTATCTACAGCCTGCTGCGTGGAGGCCTGCGGGCCGTGACCGGACTGCTCGGGCGGCGCAGCAAGGATGCCTACGAGCTGAAGACGGCGACCGCCACCGTCGGCATACGCGGAACGACGTTCTCGGCAGACGACTGCGCCACCGAGCGGACCTCGCCCGATTGCGCGCGCCTCGCGCCCGCCGTCTACGTCGGCGTCACGGACGGCGAGATCGTGGTCCGCAACGCGCAGGGCGAGCTTGGCATTGCCGCCGGTCGGTTCGGCCTCATCGAGCGCGACAAGCGACCGCTGTTCCTGTCCACCGACCCGGGCCTGCATTTCACGCCGCCGGCGAGCTTCATCGCCTCCCTGGCCGGCGGCAGCACACTGAATGCGGGCCGGGCGATGGAATGCGTCGTCGGCCAGCGCTGAGCCGTCGGCAGCGCAGGCCGTCCCACCCGTCGTAAGCCCCCGAGTGCTGTGCGCGGTCATGCGCGTCGCATGACCGCGCCGTGGCCGGCGTTGCGCCGCGACGGGTACGATACAATCGTCGTTTCCGGACCCATCGCGATGGCGGCTGCACAGAAATCCGGCACCTCTCCCTTGCCGGCCAGACTTGCGGGTCTGCTACGCGAAGCGCGCTGGCTGCTGGTCGCGGTCGCGGCGGTTTACCTGTTCCTCATCCTCGCGACGTTTCACCAGTCGGATCCCGGCTGGTCCCATAGCGCGACCGGCGCCATCGCGCAAAACGCGGGCGGCCGCGTCGGTGCGTGGCTGGCCGACTTGCTGCTCTACCTGTTCGGCCTGTCCGCCTATTGGTGGGTCGGGTTCTGTCTCGCGATCGTCGTCTCCGGCTATCGCCGCTTGCACGGCGCGCCGGTACCCGACCATCGCTCGCTCGGCGTGATGCTGGCGGGCTTCGGGCTGCTGCTGCTCGCGAGCGCGGGGCTCGAGGCAATCCGCTTGCATTCACTGCAGGCCGAGCTGCCGCTCTCACCCGGCGGACTGGTCGGCGACGCAGTCGGCGCGATCGCCGCGGGGACGCTGGGCTTCACCGGCGCCACGCTGGCGCTGGTGGCGCTGGTGGCGATCGGCATCAGCCTGTTCAGCGGAATGTCCTGGATCAAGGTCGCCGAATTCACGGGCTTCGTGCTCGAGTCGGCCTACGCGTCCGCCAAGTCCGCCTGGGAACGCAGGCAGGATCGCAAGCAGGGGGCGCTGGCGCGCGAGGAGCGCGAGGTCGTCGTCGAGAGCGGCCGCAAGCGCGAGGAAGACCATCCGCCGTTGCGCATCGAGCCGCAACTGGTCGAGATCAAGAAGTCGGACCGCGTGCAGAAGGAGCGTCAGGTACCGCTGTTCGACGACCTGCCGGACACGCCGCTGCCGCCGATCAAGCTGCTCGACGAAGTTCGGCACGACGATGAGCAGGTCACCGCCGACACGCTGGAGTTCACGTCACGCCTCATCGAAAAGAAGCTTGCCGATTTCGGCGTCACGGTGAAGGTGCTCGCGGCCTACCCCGGGCCGGTGATCACGCGCTACGAGATCGAGCCTGCAGTCGGCGTGAAGGGCAGCCAGATCGTCAATCTGATCAAGGACCTCGCGCGCGCATTGTCCGTGGTGTCGATTCGAGTGGTGGAGACCATCCCGGGCAAGTCCTGCATGGGGCTGGAGATCCCAAATCCGCATCGGCAGGCCGTGCGCCTGTCCGAGATCCTCGGCTCGGAGGCCTACCACGCGCTGCACGCGCCGCTCGCCCTCGCCCTGGGCAAGGACATCGCCGGCAACCCGGTGGTCGTCGATCTCGCCAAGATGCCGCATCTGCTGGTCGCGGGCACGACCGGTTCCGGCAAGTCGGTCGCGATCAACGCGATGATCCTTTCGCTGCTCTACAAGTCTGAGCCGCGCCAGGTGCGCCTTATCCTGGTCGACCCGAAGATGCTCGAGTTGTCGGTCTACCAGGACATCCCGCACCTGCTGGCACCGGTGGTGACCGACATGAAGCAGGCGGCGAACGCGCTCAACTGGTGCGTCGCGGAAATGGAGCGGCGTTACAAGCTGATGTCCTGGCTCGGGGTTCGCAATCTCTCGGGCTTCAATCACAAGGTCACGGACGCGGAAAAGCACGGCCGGCCACTCGAGGATCCGCTGACCATCGACTCGGGCGAGCCGCAGACGCTCAAGGCGCTGCCCTACATCGTCGTCGTGATCGACGAGCTGGCCGACCTGATGATGGTGGTCGGCAAAAAAGTCGAGGAGCTGATTGCCCGCCTGGCGCAGAAGGCGCGCGCGGCGGGGATCCACCTCGTGCTTGCCACGCAGCGTCCCTCGGTCGACGTGATCACCGGGCTGATCAAGGCGAACATCCCGACGCGCATCGCGTTTCAGGTCTCCTCGCGTGTCGATTCGCGCACGATTCTCGACCAGAGCGGCGCCGAGGCGCTGCTCGGCGCCGGCGACATGCTGTACATGCCGCCGGGCACCGGGCTGCCGCAACGTGTGCACGGCGCTTTCGTGGCGGATCACGAGGTGCACAACGTGGTCGAGCATCTCAAGCGGCTTGCGGCCCCCGAGTACATCCAGGAGGTCATCGAGCCGGGGCCGGCCGAGGGCCCGGGCGCAGCGGGCGAGAGCGGTGGCGAGAAGGACCCGTTGTACGACCAGGCGGTCGAAATCGTCCTGCGCACGCGCCGGCCGTCGATCTCCCTCGTGCAGCGTCATCTGCGCATCGGCTACAACCGCGCGGCGCGCCTGATCGAGGACATGGAGCGCGCCGGCCTCGTTTCTTCGATGCAGTCGAACGGCAATCGCGAGGTGCTGGTTCCCGCGACGCAGGAGTAGGCGGATGCCGCGCGTCGCGCTCGTCGTGCTGGCGCTGTGCATCGCTCTGCCGGCGCAGGCGTCCAGCCTCGAGCGCTTCAAGGACTACGTGCGCACGACGCTGTCGGCGCGCGCCGACTTCGAGCAGAAGGTATTCGACGGGCGCCGGCAGCTGGTGCAGTCGGCGACCGGGCGGTTCGCGTTCGAGCGGCCCGGGCGCTTTCGCTGGACCTACGTGACGCCGACCCGCCAACTGATCGTCGGCGACGGCGAGCGAGTGTGGATCTACGACGAGGACCTGGCGCAGGTTACGGTGCGTCGCCTCGCGCGAGCGTTGGGCTCGACGCCTGCAGCCCTGCTCGCGGGAAGCGCCGATGTGGCGCAGGCCTTCGAGTTCACCGAGCTCGGCGCGCGCGAGGGCCTCGAGTGGCTCGAGGCGAGACCGCGCGAGGCCGAGGCTGGCTTTGCACGCATCCGTCTGGGCCTGAGCGCGGTGGGCGTCGAGGCGATGGAGCTGCTCGACCACTTCGGGCAGACCACGCAACTGCGATTTTCGAACGTCGAGCGCAATCCCGCGCTCGACCCGGCGCGCTTCCGCTTCGCGCCGCCGCCGGGCACCGACGTGCTCGGCGAGCCCTGAGATGAACGATCTGTTCGAGGCGCCGCAGCCGGACGCGCCGCTCGCAGAGCGCCTGCGCCCGCACGCGCTCGACGACATGATCGGCCAGCAGCACCTGCTCGGGTCGGGAAAGCCGCTGCGCCTCGCCTTCGAATCCGGCCGGCCGCACTCCATGATCCTGTGGGGACCGCCGGGCGTCGGCAAGACGACGCTGGCACGCCTCATGGCAAAGGCATTCGACGCCGAGTTTATCGCGCTGTCGGCGGTGTTTTCCGGCGTCAAGGACATTCGTGAAGCGGTGCAGGCGGCGGAGGCCGAGCTGGCGCGCAGCGGGCGCCACACCATCCTCTTCGTCGACGAGGTGCACCGATTCAACAAGGCGCAGCAGGATGCGTTTCTGCCCTATGTCGAACGCGGACTGATCACCTTTGTCGGGGCGACCACCGAGAACCCGTCGTTCGAGGTGAACAGCGCACTGCTGTCGCGCGCGACGGTTTACGTGCTCGAGCCGCTGTCCACAGGCGAGCTCGCCGCGCTGTTCGCGCGCGCCGCACCACGGGCCGCCCCGGGCGTCGATTTCGATGCCGCGGCGCGCGAGCGGCTGATCGGATTCGCGGATGGCGACGCGCGGCGCCTGCTCAATGCGCTCGAGATCATGGCGACGGCGGCATCTGCGGCAAGCGCGACGCAGCTGGACGGTGCGTTCGTCGAGCGCACGCTGGCCAAGAACCTGCGCCGCTTCGACAAGGCGGGTGAGGTCTTCTATGACCAGATCTCGGCGTTGCACAAATCGGTGCGCGGCTCCGACCCGGATGCCGCGCTGTACTGGATGGTGCGCATGCTTGACGGCGGCGCCGATCCGCGCTACCTCGGGCGTCGCATCGTGCGCATGGCGAGCGAGGACATCGGGCTGGCCGATCCGCGCGCCCTGGGGCTCGCGCTGGACGCCTGTGAGGCCTACGAGCGGCTCGGCACGCCGGAGGGCGAACTGGCCCTGGCGCAGGCGGTGCTGTATCTGGCCTGCGCGCCGAAATCGAACGCGGCGTACACCGCCTATAATGCGGCCCGCGCCTTCGTCGCTGAAGACAGCACACGCCCGGTGCCGATGCATCTGCGTAATGCACCGACGCGGCTGATGAAGGACCTCGGCTACGGCAAAGCGTATCGCTACGCGCACGACGAGGCCGGGGCTTACGCGGCGGGAGAGCGCTATCTGCCGGACGGCATGACGGCGCCGAACTGGTACCGGCCGACGGAGCGGGGGCTGGAGGCGCGTATCCAGGAAAAGCTGGAAGAGCTGCGCCGGCGGGATGCGGAGGCGCGCAAGAAATCACGATGATTGACGTTCAATTGCTCAGAACGCAGCTCGATGACGTCGCCGCACGGCTGGCGACGCGCGGCGCGCCGTTCGACCGCGAGGGCTTTCTCGCGCTGGAGGCGGAGCGCAAGACGATCCAGACGCGGACGCAGGAGCTGCAGAGCGCGCGCAATGCGCACGCCAAGAAAATCGGCCAGGCTAAATCGCGCGGCGAGGACACCACGGGGCTGGTGGCCGAGGCCGGTGGCATCAACCGCGAGCTCGGCGAGCTCGAGGCGCGCCTGGACGACGCACAGCGCCGCCTGCACGAGTTTCTCGCCGGCATCCCGAACCCGCCGCATGCCTCCGTGCCCCTCGGCAAGGGCGATGCGGACAACGTCGAGCGGCGCCGCTGGGGCGAGCCGCGCCGCTTCGATTTCACCGTCAGGGATCACGTCGATCTGGGCGAGGGCCTCGGGCAGCTCGACTTCGGGCTCGGCAGCAAGATCGCCGGCAGCCGCTTCGTGCTGATGCGCGGCACACTGGCGCGACTGCACCGTGCGATCGCGCAGTTCATGCTCGACGTGCACGCCGGCGAGCACGGCTATACGGAGGTCTACGCCCCGTACATCGTCAACGCGGATTCGATGTACGGCACCGGCCAGCTGCCGAAGTTCGAGCAGGACCTGTTCATCGTGCCGCGCGGCGACGAAAAATGGTATCTGATCCCCACCGCGGAAGTGCCGGTGACGAACATCGTGCGCGACACGATCGTGTCGGGCGAATCGCTGCCGCTGAAGTTCGTCTGCCACACGCCCTGCTTCCGCTCCGAGGCGGGCTCGTATGGCAAGGATACGCGCGGCATGATCCGCCAGCATCAGTTCGACAAGGTCGAGCTGGTGCAGGTGGTGCGGCCGGAGGAGTCCTACGACGCCCTGGAGGCGCTCACGGCGCACGCCGAGAGCATCCTGCAGCGGCTCGAGCTGCCCTACCGCGTCATGGCGCTGTGCGCTGGGGACATGGGGGCCGCTTCGGCGAAGACCTACGATCTCGAGGTCTGGTTGCCCGCGCAGAAGGCCTATCGCGAGATTTCCTCATGCTCGAACTTCGAGGCCTACCAGGCGCGGCGCATGCAGGCGCGTTTCCGCAATGCGCGTGGTAAGCCGGAGCTGGTGCACACGCTGAACGGCTCGGGCCTCGCGGTGGGGCGGACGCTGGTCGCGATCCTGGAGAATTACCAGAATGCCGACGGCTCGGTGACGATTCCGCAGGCGCTGCGGCCCTACATGCGCGGTGCGGTGCAGATCGACAAAGAGGGCGCGTGATAAAATCCGCGCCGCGCGCAGGCCCCGCGTGCGCGCCGCGGAGAGATGCCGGAGTGGTCGAACGGGGCAGACTCGAAATCTGTTGTACGGCTTGCCGTACCGGGGGTTCGAATCCCTCTCTCTCCGCCACCCTAAACCGCCCCGCCCCGGGGCGTTTTAGTTTCGTGCACACAGGACAGCATCTGTGAGAGGGCATATGACGGAACTTGCGATCCAGTTCGATCCCGAATCGGCGCGCTTCGGCGCCTCGCGCTCGCAAAAGCGCATCGAGGACGATCGCCTGCTCACCGGTCGGGGGCTGTTCAGCGACGACCGCGCCTTTCCCGAGGCGGCCGCGCTGGTCCTGGTGCGCTCGCCCTATGCCCACGCACGCGTGGCGTCGATCGATCTTGCCGAGGCGCGCAGCGCGCCCGGTGTGCTCGCCGCCTGGTCGATTGAGGACCTCAAGCAGGACGGCCTCGGCCATATTCCGTTCCCGCCGCTGTTCAAGCAGGCCGACGGCTCGCCGATGGAGGCGCCGTTGCGCACGCTGCTCGCCGACGGCACGGTGTATTACGTCGGACAGGGGGTCGTCGCGGTCGTCGCGCAGACGCGCGAGCAGGCGCAGGACGCCGCCGAGCGCGTACTGATCGATTTCGACGAACTGCCCTGCGTCATCGATCCGCGACGCGCGATCGAGGCCGGTGCGCCGCAGTTGTGGCCCGGCGCACCGAACAACATCGCGGCCGAATCGCGCTACGGCGATGCCAAGGCCACGGATGAGGCCATCGCGCGGGCGGCGCACGTCGTCGAGCTCGAGCTGCACAACCAGCGCTTGATCGCGAACGCCATCGAACCGCGCTGCGCGATCGCGGTGCACGCGTCCGGGCGCACCACGCTCTACACGCAGAACCAGACCTCGACCGGGGCGCGCCAGCTTCTGGGCGACGTCTTCAAGACGAAGCGCGAGGATTTCCGCATCATTGTGGGCGACATCGGCGGCGGTTTCGGCATGAAGACCGGCCTCACGCCGGAAGACGCGCTGGTGTGCTACGCGGCGCGCAAGCTCGGCCGCGCGGTCAAGTGGCGTGGCGAGCGCAGCGAAGAGTTCCTCGCCGCGCACATGGCGCGCGACCAGCATTATTCGGCGGCGCTGGCGCTCGACAAGGACGGCAAGATCCTCGGCCTGCGCATGCGCATGATCGCCAACATCGGCGCCGTGCCGGTCGGCTCGTCGGCGATCATTCCGCTGACGATGGTGCCGAGAGTGCAGGCCACCGTCTACCACCTGCCGGTGATCGATTACCACCTGCGAGCCGTGCTGACGAACACGATGGCCACGGGGGCCTACCGCGGCGCCGGTCGCCCCGAGGCGAACTTCCTCATGGAGCGCCTAATGGACCGTGCGGCGCGCGAGATGAAGATCGACCCCGTGGAGCTGCGGCGGCGCAATTTCATCCGCCCCGAGCAGTTTCCCTACGCCACCCACCTAGGTGAAACCTACGACGTTGGCGATTTTGCGCGCGTGCTCGATCGCGCCCTGGAAGCGGCGGACTGGAAAGGCTACCCGGCGCGTGCGGCCCAGTCCAAGCGCCGCGGCAGGCTGCGCGGCCGAGGCCTGTCGAGCTATCTTGAATGGACCGGCGCGCTACCGACCGAGACGGTGGACATTGAGATCACCGCTGACGGCAGCGTCACGGTGTTCTCCGGCACACAGGCCATGGGCCAGGGGCTGGAGACGACCTACACGCAGCTGATTACCGAGGTGCTGCAGATCCCAATCGAAAAAATCGAGATCGTGCAGGGCGACACCGACCGCGCGAACGGCGTCGGCAGCGTCGGGTCGCGCTCGGCGTTCGTCGGCGGCTCGGCCGTCGTCGCGGCCGGCCGCGAGGTCATCGTGCGCGGCAAGCAGCTCGCTGCGGAGGTGCTGGAGGCGGCGCCGGGCGACATCGAGTACCGCGACGGTCAGTTCCGCATCGCAGGCACCGACCGCAGCATCGGTCTCGCCGAGCTCGCATCGCGCCAGCCCGAGCGCATCGTGCGCGTCTCGGCGACGCAGACGCCGTCGACGCCGAGCTGGCCGAACGGCGCACAGATCTGCGAAGTCGAGATCGACGAGGAAACCGGCGTGGTCGAGGTGGTACGGCATTCCAGCTGCGACGACCTCGGCCGCATCATCAATTACCCGATCGTCGAAGGGCAGGTGCACGGCGGCGTTGCGCAGGGACTCGGGCAGGCGCTGTTCGAGCAGGCGGTGTACGACGCAGCGAGCGGCCAGCTGCTGACCGGGTCGCTGATGGATTACGCGCTGCCGCGCGCCTCCGATCTGCCGGCGGTGCACTGCGCGTTCGAAGAAGGCATTCCTTGCAAGACGAACCTGCTTGGGGTGAAGGGCTGCGGCGAGATCGGCACGATCGGCTCGGTACCGGCCGCGGTGCACGCGGTGCTCGATGCGCTCGCCGAGCGCGGCGTGTCGCACCTGGAGATGCCGTTGACGGCCGAGCGCATCTGGCGCGCGCTGCGCGCGGGCTGAGGCGCTGCCCCGCAGGGGCGGGGTGTATAGTGAGGCGCGCCATGCGCAGTGCCATCCCGGCTGCGAGCGGCGCACAGTTGTCCGGGCGGGACCGCCAGCTGCGCCTGCTCGAATATGCGGTCGCCGCGTCGATCACGCTGCATGTGCTTGCCTTTGCGGCGCTGCAGACAGTGACGCCTGCGCCAGCTCCTGCGGCGGTCGTTCCCGAGCAGATCAGCGCACGACTGGTCGAGTCGCAGCCGGTGCCGGACGCGTCACCCCCGGCGCCTGCGCCGCCGGCCGAATCCGAGCCTGAGCCGAAGCCGGGATCGAAAACCGCAGCCGAGAGGCCGCGAGCCGAGGTCGAGCAAAGGGCGCCACGGCCCGAGGCCGCAGCAGAGGTCGTACCAATAAGCGGTCCGCAGCCGAAGCCGGACAGAGCCCCGAAGGCGGCAGCGAGGCTGGGGACGAAACCCAAACCCGAGCCACGCAGGGTGCGACCGGCCGAGGATCAGGCGCCGCGCGCACCACCCGCCAGCGAACGCGCGCTTTCAGCGCCGCCCGCTGCAACCGCGCGCGCGGCGCCGGCATCCGCGGCGCCGCCGGGCGCATCGGTCGATGCGGACGTGCTCTCGCACTATCGGCTTCAGCTGATCGGCGCGGCACGCCGCTACAAACGCTACCCTCGCGCAGCGATCGACAATCAGTGGGAGGGCGCCGCGGAGATCGCGATGCTGGTCGATGCCGACGGCCGCATTCGCAACATGACGATCAGCCGCTCGAGCGGTCACGAACTGCTTGACCGTGAGGCAATCGACATGTTCCGCAAGGCGAAGCCGCTGGTGCCGATTCCCCCCGCACTGCGTGGCCGCGAGTTCCGCGTGACGCTGAAGGCAATTTACAGCCTGCGCGATCCCGGCGCCTGAAGCCTCAGCCGGTGGCGGCCGTTGCGAGCGGGGCGAATGCCACCACGTGATCGACGTCGAGCCGGATGCCGATGCGCTCGCCGATCGCGTGGTTATGGTGGCTGGGAACGAGCGCGAGGACGGTACGCCCGCTTTCCAGCCGCAGCGTGTAAAGAATGTCCGCACCGCGAAACGCCTTCTTCACCACCTCGGCCTTCATGCTCGAAGCATCGTCGTGCACGATGTCATCCGGCCGCAGCAGAACGTCGGCCATGCAGCCCCGGCCGCAGTTATCGCAGCCCTGTTGGCAGGCGGCCGGCACGTCGCCGTCGAGCACACCCAGCTCGATCTCGACGCGATGCGCGTTTAGCACGCGCGCCGGCAGAAACACGCCCTGGCCGACGAAATCAGCGACGAAGCGGTTCACCGGTTCGTGGTAGAGCGCATAGGGCGTATCCCATTGCGCGATACAGCCCTCGTTCATGACACCGATTTCGTCGGCCATGGCGAAGGCTTCCTGCTGGTCATGCGTGACCAGCACTGCGGTCGCACCGCTGGCTTTGATGATGTCGCGTACCTCGACCGAAAGCTGTTCGCGCAGCTCGACGTCCAGGTTCGAGAACGGCTCGTCGAGCAGCAGCAGATCGGGGCGTGGCGCCAGCGCACGCGCAAGCGCGACACGCTGTTGCTGGCCCCCGGAGAGTTCGTGCGGATACTGCTCGACGCTGGCGCCGAGTCGGACCAGTTCGGCGAGTTCGCGCACGCGCGCGCTGCGTGCCGGCGCAGGCCAGCTGCGCAGACCAAAGGCGATGTTCTGCGCGACGCTGAGATGCGGAAACAGCGCGAAATCCTGGAACACCATGCCGATGCGGCGCCGCTCCGGCGGAACGATCCTGCCGGGCGCGCTGACGCGCTCGCCATTCAGGCGGACCTCGCCGCGACGCGGTGGTTCGAACCCGGCGATGCAGCGCAGCACGGTCGTCTTGCCGCAGCCGCTCGGCCCGAGCAGGCAGCCGATGGTGCCACGCGCGAGCGAGAAGGACAGCCCGTGCACCACCTCGTTCGCGCCGTAGGCGAGATGTAGGTCATCGATCTCGAGGAGCAGATCGCTAGGGGGCATACGGCGATTATAAGAGGGCAGGGTCCCAAACAAGAGCAATAATCATTATTGATAAGCTTGTGCGTCCGCACAAATCCGGTACAAGCTTGGGGCTATGGAGAGCGTCTCGGCCGGCACGTTGTCCCTGAAGTCCACGGGGTTTCGGCTCGGCTCGCTCGGCTGGTGCGCGGTTGCCGCCGCCGCGCTGCTCACCTTCCCGCTGCTTGCCGTCCTTGCCAACGTGCTGCACGGCGGTGCTGGCAGCTTCGCCCACCTCGCGGCGACCGTTCTGCCGCGCTACTTGGGCAACACGGCGCTGCTCCTGCTCGGCGTCAGCTGGGGCGTGATCTCGATTGGCGTGCTCTCGGCCTGGCTGGTCACCGCGTACCAATTCCCCGGTCGGCGCGTGCTCGAGTGGGCGCTGATGCTGCCGCTCGCCATGCCGGCGTACGTCATGGCGTACGCCTACACCGACTGGCTGCAGTTCACCGGCCCGGTGCAAACGCTGCTGCGCGATCTGTTTGCCTGGCGCGCGCGCGAATACTGGTTTCCGGAAATCCGTTCGCTGTGGGGCGCGGCCGCAATGCTTTCGTTCGCGCTCTATCCCTATGTCTACCTGATCGCGCGCACCGCGTTTCTGGATCTGTCGCGCCACGCCGTCGAAGCGGGACGCCTGGCCGGGCTCTCGGCGTGGCGCAGTTTCTTTCACGTCGCCGTGCCGCTCGCGCGGCCGGCAATTGCCGCGGGTACGGCGCTTGCCCTGATGGAGACGCTCGCCGATTTCGGCACGGTTTCCTATTTCGCCGTCGACGTCTTTACCACGGGCATTTTCAAGGCCTGGTTGTCGATGGGCGACAGCGTTACGGCGGCGCAGTTGTCGAGCTGCCTGCTGCTTTTCGTTGCCGTGGTGCTCGCCCTCGAGCGCGTTAGTCGAGGCCGGGCGGCGTATCACAGCGGTATGCCGCGCAAGCGATTGCCGCCACAGCCGCTGCGCGGCGCGTTCGGCGCGCTGGCGCTGATCGCCTGCGCGGCGCCCGTGATCTTCGGCTTCCTCCTGCCGGTGGGCATCCTGCTCGACCTTGCCATGGGCGATCCGGACGTGCGCTGGGGTGATCGGCTGTTCACCCTGATTGGCAACAGCACGTCGGTCGCCGCGATTACCGCCAGCGCCGCCGTGCTGCTCGCTGCGGTCATGGCCTACGCCGGGCGCCTGGTGCGCCGACCGCTGGTCGGCGTCGCCAACCGCGCCGCTTCGCTCGGCTACGCGATCCCGGGCGCGGTGATCGCGGTTGGCGTGCTGGTGCCCCTCGGTCGGCTCGATAACTGGCTCGCCGACGCAATCGAGCAGGCGCTCGGCGTGCGGGTCGGTCTGCTGCTGACCGGCACCATCGTCGCGCTCGTCTACGCCTACCTGGTGCGCTTTCTCGCGATTGCCCTGCAGACGATCGAGGCGGGACTCGCCAAGGTGCGCCCGAGCATGGACGATGCGGCGCGTAGCCTCGGCGCCTCGCCAGGCGCCACGCTGCTGCGCGTGCACATGCCGCTGCTGGCCTCGAGTTTCTCCGCCGCGGCGCTGCTCGTTTTCGTCGACGTGATGAAGGAGCTTCCGGCGACTTTCGCGCTGCGGCCGTTCAACTTCGACACGCTCGCCGTCGAGGCCTATCACCTGGCGAAGGACGAGCGCCTCGCCGAGGCCGCGGTGCCCTCGCTCGTCATCGTCGCGGTCGGCCTGCTGCCGCTGCTCCTTGTCTCGCGCCGGTTGATGCGGCCGGCCACGGACTAATCCGCGCGCGGCCTAGCGCCAGGCGACGCGGTCGAACAACTTCTGCGAATCGGCCTGGTTGCGTCCGAACGCCGCGACGTTTACCGGGTCGGGCTTGACCTGGCCGAAGCTTGCCAGCACGGGGTTCGTTACCTTGACGCTCGCGACGACCGGCCATTCGTTGTTGCCATCAGCGAAGTAGCGTTGCGCCGCATCGCTCGCCAGGTATTCGAGAAACTTCACGGCGGCACCACGGTGCGGCGCGTGTTTCAGCACGCCGGCGCCCGAGATGTTGAAGTGCGTGCCACGCCCCGATTGATTGGGGAACACCACGCCGAGCTGATCCGCGGCGTCGCGATCGGCGGCCTTCTGCGAACGCGCGAGGCGGACGTAATAGTAGTGGTTGGCGAGCGCGACATCGCATTCGCCCGCCGCGACCCCGCGCATCTGGTCGGTGTCGCCGCCTTTCGGCGCGCGCGCCAGGTTTGCCTTCACCGCCCGGGCCCAGGTCTCCGCCTCCGCCGTGCCGAGGTGTTCGATGAGAGAGCCCATCAGCGACAGGTTGTAGATGTGCGTTCCAGAGCGCACGCAGATGCGCCCCTTCCACTTCGGCTCGGCGAGCGACTCATAGGTCGGGATTTCTTCGGGCTTTACCTTCGCCTTGTTGTAGACGATCACGCGCGCGCGCAGCGAAAAGCCGTACCACTCGCCCTGCGGGTCGCGAAAGTTCGACGGTATGCGCGCATCGAGCGTTGCCGAGCGCACGGTCTGGAACAGGCCGAGCTGCTGCGCGCGCCACAGGCGACCGGCGTCGGTGGTGATGAGCACGTCGGCCGGACTGTGGCTGCCCTCGTTGCGGATGCGCTCGATGAGCGCGTCCTCCTTGGCCTCGATGCGGTTGACGCGAATGCCGGTGGCCTTGGTGAATCCGACGTAGAGCGCGTCGTCGCTGCGATAGTGACGCGAAGAGTAGATGTTGAGCGTTTTTTCCTCGGCCTGCGCAAGGCCGACCAGAGCCGCGAGTGTCAGCGCGATGATCGTTTTCATTGAAAATCAGACAGGTAGAGGATCGGAAGGCCGCATGATAGGAAGCGGGCTGGAAGGTTGTCAATGAGAATGAGAATGATTATCGTTGATATAGGTCAAAACCGCCAAATTCAGTGCACTCCTCACTCATAAAGCCAACCTCAGAGACGCTCGGTCGGCGGGTATATGCGGCGTGCGCCGTCGAAGCGGCGAACCCAGTACCGCGTGCGCAAGCTTTCAATCCTCACCCGCGCGCCCCTGCGCGGGGCATGGATGAACTTGCCCTGGCCGAGATAGATGCCGACATGCGAGTACGGACGGTTCAGGGTGTTGTAGAAGACGAGGTCGCCGGGGCGCAACTGCTCGAAAGCGATGGTCGTCCCGTGATCGCTCTGCGCACGGGCATTGTGCGGCAGCTCGAGACCCCAGGCGGTCTTGAAGACATGCGCGACCAAGCCGCTGCAGTCGAAGCCGTTGGCCAGCGAGCGCCCGCCGTACCGATACTCGGTATCGAGCGCCATAATCGCCTGCAGCAAAGCTTCGGTGTGCTGCGGCGTGGCGGCCAGCGGCGCCGGGCCAGATGCATCGGGCGGTGGCTTCGCAGGTTGCGGTACGATCGATCCGCAGCCCAATAGAAGCACACAAAAAGATATCGAATACAGAAACTTATAACGCATCGCTAAAGTAATTTAGATTAGGGTGCCGCCGAAGTCAAAGCGAAGCGAGGGTCAGCGCGGAGCCGGACACCCGCGTTAAGCGCGAGTAAGTGCGTCGGAGCGCATAAATATGCGAATGCTCACTATCGTTAAAATGTATTTTTTTATGGCAATCGTTGTCGCTGCTGGCGCGGCGCGCGGCGAACTCGAGATCATTCCGCTGCGTCACCGTACGGTCGATCAGGTCCTTCCGGTACTGCAGCCGCTGGTCGAGCCGGGCGGCGTGCTCACGGGGCAGAACAACCAGCTCATCGTCCGGACCAGCGCCCAGAACCTGGCCGAAATACGCCGCGTCCTGGAGAGCATCGACACGCCGCAGCGCCGCCTCATGATCTCGGTGCGCTTCGGCGCGGATCTGCGCGCCAGCGGCCAAGGCGTCGACGTCCGCGGCACGATCCGCTCGGGCGATGTCGCGGTATCCAACGAACGCGTGCCTTCCAATGACACGCGCATCGCGCTGCGGGCGCGCAGCGACGAGGCGAACCTGAGCGAGCAGGTCGACCAGCGCATCCAGGTGCTGGAAGGTGGCCACGCCTTCATCGCCACCGGAGAATCGCGGCCGATCCGCCAGGGCGCCGTCACGGTGACGCCTCACGGCCGCACGGTGACCCAGGGCACCGCGTTTCAGGAAGCGAGCACCGGTTTCGAGGTTGTACCGCGGCTCAGCGGCGATCGCGTGATGCTCGAGCTCGCGCCGCGCCGAGAAACCTTCGGCGCGGCCGCCGGGCGCGGCGGCGCGCGCACCGTGCAGAGCCAGCGTGCGGCGACCACCGTGAGCGCGCGCCTCGGCGAGTGGTTCGAGATCGGCGGCGTCGGCGAGAGCAGCGAGACATCGGCGAGCGGCATCGGATCGCGCCGTGCGGCGTCGGCAACGAGCGGGCGACGCATCTGGGTACGCGTCGACGAGGTCGGCCGCTGAGCGTGGGCGATCCGCGAACGCCCGGCGCTGCGGCGCCGGATCCCCGGCTGGCGCGGTTCTTTGCGCCCGACGGCCCGCTCGCCAGGCGCGTCGCAGGCTTCGGGCTGCGGCCGCAACAGCTCGAGATGGCGGGTGCTATCCTGCACGCGATCGAGAACAGCGAAACGCTGGTGGCCGAGGCCGGCACGGGCATCGGCAAGACCTTCGCCTATCTAGTGCCTGCGTTTCTCGCGGGTGGCAAGGTCATCGTTTCGACCGGCACGAAGAATCTGCAGGATCAGCTGTTCGAGCGCGATGTGCCGACCGTACGCGAGGCACTCGCCACCGGCGCCACGGCCGCACTGCTCAAGGGGCGCGCCAACTATGTCTGCCTGCATCGGCTCGAGCGCGCGGGTGGCGAGGCGCGCCTCGCAACGCGCGAGGCGGCGGCGCAGCTGCATCGCATCGAGCGCTTTGCGGCCATGACGCGCAGCGGGGATCGCGCCGAGCTGGCCGAAGTGCCGGAAGACGCGCCGGTCTGGACATACGCCACCTCGACGCGCGACAACTGTCTCGGCCAAAGCTGTTCGCGCTACCGCGACTGCTTCGTCATGCGGGCGCGCAAGAACGCCCTGGAAGCCGACGTCGTCGTGGTCAACCACCATTTGTTCTTTGCCGACGTCGTGCTGCGTGACGAGGGCGTGGCGGAGCTCCTGCCGGCGTGCAACACGGTGATCTTCGACGAAGCGCATCAGCTGCCCGACACGGCGCGCCTGTTCTTCAGCGAGACCCTGTCGAGCGGCCAGCTGCTCGACCTGGCGCGCGACGCACGCGCCGAACTGCGCGCCGCTGGCGGCGCATCGCCCGAGCTCGAAACACAGGCTGCGCGGCTGGAGAAGGCTGCGCGCGAGCTGCGGCTGGTGTTCGAGGCCGAGGCTGCGCGCATGGCCTGGTCACAGGCCTGTCGCCGCCCCGCCTTTGAAGGGGCGCTCGGCGCACTCGACGGGGCGCTGGGCCGCCTCGCGCGCTCGCTTGAAGCGCAGGCCGAGCGCGCCGAGGGTCTGGCGGCCTGTGCACGGCGCGCGCGCGAGGCCGGGGCGAGGATCGAGCGTCTGCGCGGTGGCGCCGAGGCCACGCAGGTGCGCTGGGTCGAGGTGTTCAGCCAGACGGTGCAGCTGCACCTCACGCCGCTATCGGCTGCAGCGCCATTCCAGCGTCAGCTCGAAGGCTCCCCGCGGGCCTGGATCTTCACCTCGGCGACGCTCGCGGTGGGCGAGGATTTCGGGCACTTCGCACGCGAGCTCGGTCTCGAGCGCGTGCGCAGCGCATGCTGGCCGAGCCCTTTCGACTATGCCCGCCAGGCGCGC
Source organism: Burkholderiales bacterium (assembly GCA_041558415.1). Lineage (GTDB taxonomy): Bacteria > Pseudomonadota > Gammaproteobacteria > Burkholderiales > SG8-39 > SG8-39. The sequence goes on from JBFFEY010000010.1 coordinate 43,980, forward strand.
CTCTATGTCCCGCGCGGTCTGCCGGACGATCCGAACGATCCACGCTACACCGATGCCGTGGTCGAGGCCGCGCTGCCCGTGCTCGCAGCGAGCCAGGGGCGGGCCTTCCTGCTATTCACGTCGTTGCGCGCGTTGCGTAGGGCGCATGAGCGCCTGCAGGACGCCGCGCTCGAACACCCCCTGCTGGTGCAGGGCACCGGATCACGCAGTGAGCTTTTGCGCCGCTTCCGCGCACTCGGCAACGCGGTGCTGCTCGGCAGCCAATCGTTCTGGGAGGGTGTCGACGTCCGCGGCGAGGCGCTGTCGCTGGTCATCATCGACAAGCTGCCGTTCGCACCGCCGGACGATCCGGTGTTGGCCGCGCGCATCGATGCGTTGCGCACGATGAATGAGAACGCGTTTGCGCGACTGCAGCTGCCGATGGCCGTGCTGCAGCTCAAGCAAGGCGCCGGCCGCCTGATTCGCGACTTCAGTGACCGTGGTGTCCTGATGATCTGCGATCCGCGCCTGTTCAGCCGCGGCTACGGCCGCATGATCCGCGCCAGCCTGCCGCCCATGCCGCTGACGCGCGAACTGGCCGACGTGCAGCGTTTTTTCGCAGAGCGGCCCTCCGCTAGAATTGACGGTGAGCCGGGCGGCCATGGTGCGTGCCATGGCACATCGGCGATGCACAGTACGGAAGCGCAATCATGAGAGTGGTTATTACGGGCGGCGGCGGATTTCTCGGGCTCAAGCTCGGCAGGGCGCTGCTGGCGCGCGACGGCCTCGCGTCAGCCGATGGCACGAGGATCCCCGTCTCGAAGCTCGTGCTGCTCGATGCGGCGTACCCGGAGGACATGCCCTCGGATCCGCGCCTGGAGATCGTGCGCGGGGACGTTTCCGATGCGGCGGTGCTCGAGCAAGTCGTGACGCCGGACACCGGCTCGGTGTTCCATCTCGCAGCCGTCGTGAGCGGCGCGGCGGAAGCGGACTTCGACCTGGGTGATCGCGTCAACCTCGAGGGTACGCGGCGGCTGCTCGAGCGCGCGCGCCGCTGCGCGCGCCCGCCGCGCCTGGTGTTCGCCAGTTCGGTGGCGGCCTTCGGTGGCGTGCTGCCGCCGGTGCTCGACGACTCGACCACGCCGACGCCGCAAACCTCCTACGGCACGCAGAAGGTGATCGGCGAGTACCTCATCGCCGACATGTCGCGCAAGGGTTTCATCGATGGTCGCTCGCTGCGTCTGCCGACGATCGTGGTGCGACCCGGTAAGCCGAACGCGGCGGCGTCTTCCTTCGCCAGCGGTGTCATTCGCGAGCCGCTAAACGGCGTGACCGCATCCTGCCCGGTCGCGGCGGAGACGGGCGTGTGGCTGCTTTCGCCGAAGCGCGTCATCGAAGCCTTCGTGCACGCGCACGATATTCCCGCCTCGGCCTGGCCGTCGACGCGCACCGTCAACCTGCCGGGGATCACCGTGACGGTGGCCGAGATGCTGCAGGGCTTGCGCCGCCTGGCTGGTGATGCGGTGATGCGTCGCGTGCGCTTCGAACCGGACGCGCGCATCCAGGCGATCGTCAGGACCTGGCCGGCGCGGCTCGAGACGCCGCGCGCACTCGAGATGGGCTTTCGCGCCGACCCCGACATCGACACCGTGATTGGCGACTACATCGCGGACGAAAAGATTGCCGTGGTGAAGTAGCTGCGGAGGAGCGGGGCTGCGGGGGGAGAACCGTAGGGTCTTTCCGCGCACCCGACTTCCTCGAACGGGTAAGCGGCTGCAGGCGGCTTACCAGTTCGGATCCCAGATGCGCCACCAAGGTGCGCTGAGCTGGTAGCCGCCGGGCTGCAGGTACTTGCTATTCGGGAAGTTTGTCTTCATGACGCGGTTCGCGTCTTCGCGCAGCTGCGTCATCCCGAGTTTGTCGTACGCCAGCACGAGAATGTAGACCGCCTCCTCGATTGCCGGCGCCTGCGGGTAGTTCTTGACCGCGTACTGCGCGCGGTTGGTGGCCGCCACGTAGGCGCCACGCTTCATGTAGTAGCGCGCGACATGCACCTCGTGCGCGGCGAGCGCGTTAACGAGGTAGCGCATGCGTGCCGCCGAGTCCGCGGCGTACTTGGAGTCCGGGAAACGCGTCACGACTTCCTTGAAGGCAAAGAAGGCCTCGCGGCTCGCCTTCGGGTCGCGATCGGTCATGTCCGGGCTCGTCAGCGCGGTCAGGAAGCCGCGATTTTCGTTGAAGTTGATCAGGCCCTTTAGGTAATAGGCGTAGTCGACATTGGCGTGGTTCGGGTAGAGCTTGATAAAGCGGTCGCAGGCCGCGATCGCCGGGGCACGCTCGCCATCCTTGTAGTAGGCGTAGGCGATCTCGATCTGCGCCTGCTGCGCGTAGCGGCCGTAGGGAAAGCGCGCCTCGAGCTTCTCCAGATACTCGATCGCCTTCGCGTAGTTGCCCGAGCCCATCTGGTCCTTCGCCTCGCTGTACAAGCGCTGCGCCGACCAGCCGATCGTGTCGTCCTTCTTGTTGTCGAACAGGCCGCAGGCCGGCAGCAGCAGCGCGGCCGCAAGGGCAACGACAGTCAGTAAACTTGTGCGCATGAGACAGCGTTCGGGCGGGACGAAAAATTATAGCCTGCGGGTGGGCGCCGCCGCCGCCGACGACGACGCGGAGGCGACCACCGCCACCGTGCCACAGGCGCTCGCCGGCCTACGCTTGGATCAGGCGCTGGCGCGTTTGTTCCCGCAGTACTCCCGCACGCGGCTCCAGGCCTGGTTGCGCGAATCGCGCATCCTGCTCGACGGGCGAGCGGCCGCGGCGCGCCAGGCGGTCGTCGGGGGTGAGGTGGTGCGGCTTGCGGCGCCGGCGCTGCCGGATGCCGCCGCGCCGCAGGCGGAGGCGATCCCCCTCGCCATCGTTTACGAGGACGCGGACCTTCTGGTGATCGACAAACCGGCGGGCCTGGTCGTGCATCCCGGCGCCGGCGTGCGCCGCGGCACGCTGCTCAACGCGCTGCTCGCCCATGCGCCGCAACTCGCAGGGCTGCCGCGCGCCGGCATCGTGCACCGGCTCGACCGCGACACCAGTGGCTTGCTCGTGGTCGGCAAGACGCTCGAAGCGCACACGGCGCTGGCGCGTCAACTCGCCGAGCGCAGCATGCGACGCGTCTATCTCGCGGTCGTGCACGGCGCCCCCGGGACGGGCGGCATGATCGACCAGCCGATCGGGCGCGATGCGCGTTCACGCACGCGCATGGCCGTCACGCGGCGCGGTCGGGAGGCGCGTACGCGCTACCAGGTCGTCGAGCGCTTCGCCGACGCGGCACTGGTTGAATGCCGGCTGGAGACAGGGCGGACGCATCAGATCCGCGTCCATCTGCAGCACCTCGGGCATCCGATCGTGGGCGATCCGGTGTACCGGCGCGGCGCCTCGGCACGCCTCAGCTTCGTTCGTCAGGCGCTGCACGCTCGCGAGCTGTCGCTGGTCCATCCGCGCAGCGGCGAGCCGATGACCTGGCGCGCACCGCTGCCGGCCGACATGAAGCGGCTGATCGCGGCGCTTCGGCGCGCGGCGCGTTGATGCTGCAGCCGATTTTTCCCGACTGGAAGGTGCCCGTGCGCGTGCGCGCGCTGGTCACGACGCGCGCGGGTGGCGTCAGCGGCGGCGCGCACGCCAGCCTGAACCTCGGCCTGCGCTGCGGCGACGCGGCGGAGTCCGTGCTGGAGAACCGGCGTCGCTTGGGCGCCCTGCTGCCGGCGAAGCCGCTCTGGCTGCATCAGCTGCACGGGCGCGAGGTCTTGCGTGCGGTGCCCGAACAGGCGGGCGATGCGGAGGCCGAGGCCGATGCCAGCGTCACGACGCATGCGCGAACGGTATGCGCCGTGCTGGTCGCCGACTGCATGCCGGTGTTCCTCGCCGACGTGCGCGGCGAGGCGGTCGGCGTTGCCCATGCGGGCTGGCGTGGCCTCAGTGCCGGCGTGATCGAGGCGACGGTCGCCGCCTTTCCCTGTGCCCCGGCGCGTCTGGTGGCGTGGCTCGGTCCGGCGATCGGGCCGCGCGTGTACGAAGTGGGCGACGAGGTGCGCGCAGCATTCGTCTCGCAGGATGGCGAAGCCGTCGCGGCCTTCGTGCCGACACGCCCGGGGCACTGGCTCGCCGACCTGTACGCGCTGGCGCGGCGGCGACTGTCGTCCTGCGGAGTCGGCCGCATCGGCGGGGGCGGGTTTTGCACGTACTCCGAGCCAGAACGGTTCTACTCGTTCCGCCGGGATCGGGTCACTGGCCGCATGGCGGCGCTCGCCTGGCTCGAGTGACAGGGCACGGAGCAGAACTTAAAAAAACTAATAAACAAAGAGTTGTGGGCGGTACGGGCAACCTTGACCAGAGCCATTGACGGCGCCTCATTGTGCGACGCAAAATGCGCAGCGTTTGCCCCTGATGTCACTGACTGGAAAGCGTTTTTACCGCCGGCGTTGCGTTGCAGCGCGCGGCGTGGGGCGCTAATTCCGAAGCGGCGGGTCCAGAGCGATCCAAGATCCGATGACAGACCAGGCCACCTCATCCGAAACCCCCGACGCGCTGCTCGCCGCGATTGCCCAGGCGGGCAACGAGATCACCCGGGGCTGGATGGCGCTGCTGCCGCCCGCGGGAAAGGCGACCGACCCCACGACGAACGAATGGCTGCAGCAGCTCGTGCGCAGCACACCCGGACTCAATGCCGAGTACCTGCGGCGCCAAGCAGCGCTCTGGTCATCACTCATTTCGGGCGGCCGCGGCGATGCCGACGCGAAGCCGGAACCGGGAGACCGGCGCTTCGCATCGGCGGCATGGCGCGACAACCCCTACTACAGCTACCTCAAGCAGTCCTACCTGATCGCCGCCGAGTATCTCAAGCAGGCTGTCGAGCAGGTGGAAACCGATGCCACCGCCAAGGCGCGCCTGCGCTTTGCCGCCAAGCAATGGATCGACGCGATGTGTCCGGCAAATTTCATGGCGACCAATCCGGACGCGTTGCGCGAGGCACTCGACAGCGGCGGTGAGAGTCTCGCGCGGGGGATCGCAAACCTGGTTGGCGATGCCAACAAGGGTCGCATCAGCCAGACCGACGAATCGGCGTTCGACGTCGGGCGCAACCTGGCACGCACGTCGGGGCAGGTGGTCTACCAGAACGACCTGATCCAGTTGATTCAGTACGCGCCGACGACGCGTACCGTCGCGAAGCGACCGCTGGTCATGGTGCCGCCCTGCATCAACAAGTACTACATCCTCGATCTGCAGCCTGAGAACTCGTTCGTGCGCTATGCCGTGGATGCCGGTCACACCGTGTTCATGCTGTCCTGGCGCAACGTCGGGCCCGAGCTCGGCCAGCTGGGCTGGGACGATTACCTCGAGGACGGCGTGTTCACTGCGTTGCGCGTGGCGCGCAAGATTACGCGCGCCGATCGGGTGAATGCGCTCGGCTTCTGCGTCGGTGGCACCTTGCTCGGCGCCGCTCTGGCGGTGCTCGCCGCAAAGGGCGAAGACCTGGTGGCGAGCGCGACCTGGCTGACCACCATGCTCGATTTTTCGGAGCCGGGGCAGATCGGTCTGTTCATCGATCCGGCCAGCGTCGCGGCGCGCGAAGCGGCGATCGGCGGCGGCGGCATCCTGCCGGGCGCCGAGCTCGCGTTCGTCTTCTCCAGCCTGCGCGCGAACGATCTGGTCTGGCCGTACGTGGTGAACAACTACCTGCTGGGCTGCACGCCGGCCGCCTTCGATCTGCTGTACTGGAATTCGGACAGCACCAATCTCCCAGGGCCGATGTACTGCCAGTACGTGCGCGACACTTACCTCGAGAACCGCCTGTGCAAGCCCGGCGCCGTCGTCAACTGCGGCGTGCCGGTAGATCTCGGCAAGGCGCGGATGCCGCATTTCATCCTCGCGACGCGCGAGGACCACATCGTGCCCTGGCGCGCGGCCTATCGCTCGGTGCATCTGCTCGGCGGGCAGAAGACCTTCGTGCTCGGCGCCAGCGGACACGTCGCCGGCGTCATCAACCCGGCCGACAAGAACCGGCGCAGCTATTGGGTCGACGCCGGGCCTGCCGAGTACCCTGCGTCGCCCGAAGCTTGGCTCGAGCGTGCCGAATCGCGCCCGGGCAGCTGGTGGATCGTGTGGCGCGACTGGCTCGAGGCATTTCGCGGCGGCGAACGACGCGCGCCGGCGCGGCCGGGAACTGCGAAATACAAGGCGATCGAGCCGGCGCCCGGTCGCTACGTGAAGGAACGGGCGCCCGCGGCGCGCGCGACCGGGAAAACCACAGGAAAAGGAGTGTGACGATGGACGATATTCTGATCGTAGGGGCCGGACGCACGGCCATTGGCAAGTTCGGCGGCAGCCTCGGCAAGACCCCGGCGGCCGATCTGGGGGCGCATGTCATCCGCAAGGTGCTCGAGCGCGCGGGTGTCGCGCCTGAGCAGGTATCCGAAGTGATCATGGGCCAGGTGCTGACCGCGGGGACGGGTCAGAACCCGGCGCGCCAGGCGGCGATTCGCGCAGGGCTGCCGGACATGGTGCCGGCGATGACCATCAACAAGGTCTGCGGCTCGGGCCTCAAGGCGGCGATGCTCGGCGCGCAATCGATCGCCAATGGCGATGCGGACATCGTCGTGGCCGGTGGGCAGGAATCGATGAGCCTGTCGCCGCACGCGCTGATGGGCTCGCGCGACGGCTTTCGCATGGGCGACGCCAAGATGGTCGACACCATGATCGTCGACGGCCTGTGGGACGTCTACAACCAGTACCACATGGGGGTAACTGCGGAAAACGTCGCCAAGGAATACGCGGTCTCGCGCGACGACCAGGACGCATTCGCGGTCGCCAGCCAGCAGAAAACGGAGGCGGCGCAGAAGGCGGGCAAGTTCCAGGACGAGATCATTCCCTTCGAGATCGTGACGCGCAAAGGCAGCGTCAGCTTCGCCGACGACGAGTACCCGCGCCACGGCGCCAGCCTCGAGGCGATGAAGAGCCTCAAACCGGCGTTCGACAAGAACGGCACGGTGACCGCGGGCAATGCCTCGGGCATCAACGACGGCGCCGCCGTCGTCGTCCTGGCCTCGGCGCGCAAGGCGAAGGAACTGGGCCTGGAGCCGCTCGCGCGCATCAAGGCGTTCGCGTCCGCAGGCGTCGATCCGCAGTACATGGGCATGGGCCCGGTGCCGGCCTCCAAGCGCTGCCTGTCGCGCGCGGGCTGGACGCCGCAGGACCTCCATCTGATGGAGATCAACGAGGCGTTCGCGGCGCAGGCCATCGCGGTCAACCGGCAGATGGGCTGGGACACCTCGAAGGTGAACGTCAACGGCGGTGCCATCGCGCTCGGTCACCCGATCGGCGCGTCCGGCTGCCGCATCCTGGTTACCCTGTTGCACGAGATGCAGAAGCGCGACGCCAAGAAGGGTCTCGCCTCGCTGTGCATCGGCGGCGGCATGGGCGTGGCGCTCGCGGTGGAGCGCTGAGCGCGAACGCCAGCCGGATCGAATAAACGAAAGGAACCACAGCATGAGCAACGACGTCGAATTGGTGGAGCGACCGGCTGAAACGTCGACGCCTGCCATCAGCACGCGAATCGCCTTCGTTTCCGGCGGAATGGGTGGCATCGGCACGGCGATCTGCCGGCGTCTGGCGCGCATGGGGCACACCGTCGTCGCAGGCTGCCTGCCAGGCTACGAACGCAAGGCCGAATGGCTGGATGGCATGCGCAGCGAGGGCTTCCGCGTGCACGCCGCCGAAGGCGACGTCGCGGATTTCGAGTCCTGCGCGGAGATGTTCTACAACGTGCAATCGGTCGTCGGGCCGGTCGACATCCTGGTCAACAATGCGGGGATCACGCGGGATGCGATCTTCAAGCGCATGACGGAGCGCGAGTGGCTCAGCGTGATCAACACCAACCTGAACAGTGTGTTCAACGTGACGCGCCAGGTGATCGACGGCATGATTGAGCGCGAATGGGGGCGCATCGTCAACATCTCGTCGGTCAACGCGATCAAGGGGCAGTTCGGCCAGACCAACTACTCGGCGGCCAAGGCCGGGATGGCGGGCTTCGCCAAGGCACTCGCACAGGAGGTGGTGCGCAAAGGCGTGACCGTCAACACGGTGTCTCCGGGCTATGTCGAGACGGACATGGTGATGGCGATCCGCCCGGAAGTCCGTGCGCAGATCGTCGCGTCGATCCCCATGGGCCGACTTGCGCGCCCGGAGGAGATCGCGGCGACGGTCGCGTTTCTTGCGTCCGAGGAGGCGGGCTATATCACCGGCGCCAACATCTCGGTCAACGGCGGTATGCACATGATGTGATGGTGTAGACTGCGCGCGACGTGGCAGAGTGGCTGGCGTGGCGTGCAGGACGGGGGAGGGAAGAACGATGTCTGAGCGTAGGCTTGCAGTCGTGACCGGGGGGATGGGCGGACTCGGCGAATCCATTTCGACCAAGATGGCCGATGCCGGCTATCGGGTGGTGGTGACCTACTCCCCGTCGAACACCAAATGGAAATCCTGGCTCGAGGAGATGAAGCAGCAGGGCTACGGTTTCTCGGCGTATCCGGTCGACGTGGCGGATTTCGACGACAGCGCGGTCAAGTGTGCGCAGATCGTCAAGGACTGCGGCCACATCGACATCCTCGTCAACAATGCGGGCATCACGCGCGACATGACCTTCAAGAAGATGTCCAAGGCCGACTGGGACGCGGTGATGCGCACCAACCTGGACTCCTGCTTCAACATGACCAAGCAGGTCATGGACGGCATGGTGGATCGCGGTTGGGGCCGTGTGATCAACGTTTCCTCGGTGAACGGGCAGAAGGGCGCGTTCGGCCAGACCAACTATTCGGCTGCCAAGGCCGGCATCCACGGTTTCACCAAGGCACTGGCGCTCGAAGTAGCGCGCAAGAACGTGACGATCAATACGATTTCGCCGGGCTATATCGGCACCAAGATGGTGACCGCGATTCCCAAGGACATCCTGGATTCCAAGATCCTGCCGCAGATTCCCGTCGGCCGGCTCGGCAAGCCGGATGAGGTGGCCGGACTGATCATTTATCTGTGCTCGGAAGAGGCCGCGTTCGTCACCGGCGCCAACATCTCGATCAACGGCGGTCAGCACATGTTCTGAGGCGCGCCGGACCGGGCGCGCGATACGCGAGGTCCCCATGGAGCAACAGGTGAGACTGATCAAGAAATATCCCAACCGGCGTCTCTACGACACCAAGACGTCGAGCTACATCACGCTTGCCGACGTCAAACAGATGGTCCTGAACCACGAGGATTTTCAGGTTGTCGACGCGAAGTCGAGCGAGGATCTGACGCGGCAGATCCTGTTGCAGATCATCCTCGAGGAGGAGTCGGGCGGCGTGCCGATGTTTTCCTCGGATCTGCTCTCGCAGATGATCCGCTCCTATGGCAATGCCATGCAGGGGTTCATGGCCGGCTACCTGGAGAAGAACCTGCAGGCCTTCCAGGACATGCACAAGGCGATGCAGGAGCAGTCACGGCGCCTTTATGGCGACAACTCGCGCGCGTCGCAGGACCTTTGGGCGCAGTTCATGAACCTGCAGGGACCTGCGATGCAGAGCCTGATGCAGGCCTATATGGAACAGAGTCAGAAGGCGTTCGGGCAATTCCAGGACCAGATGCAGAATCAGGCGCGCAACATGCTCGCCGGTTTCACGATGCCCGGGATGCCGAAGGGCGAATCGTCCGACAAGGGCGAGCCCGAAAAGAACGAGTAGTGGTCGCGAAGGCGGCGCGCCGATCCGCGCCGGGAAGCCGTAGGGTCGCGACGGCCGCGCGCCGCAAGACACCCACGATCGGTTTCGTTTCGCTCGGCTGCCCCAAGGCGCTGGTCGACGCCGAGCGCATCCTCACTCAGTTGCGCGCAGAAGGCTATGCGACCGCCGCGACCTACGAGGGCGCCGACCTCGTGATCGTCAACACCTGCGGCTTCATCGACGCCGCGAAGGCCGAATCGCTGGAGGCGATCGGCGAGGCCGTCGAAAAAAACGGCAAGGTCATCGTCACCGGCTGCCTGGGTGCGCAGGCCGGGGCGGTGCAGGCCGCGCACCCGAAGGTGCTTGCCGTCACCGGGCCGCACGACACCGCAGCGGTCATGCACGCGGTGCACGCGCAGCTGCGCAAGCCACACGACCCGTTCGTCGACCTGCTGCCGCCGCAAGGCATCAAACTGACGCCGCGGCACCTCGCGTACCTCAAGATCTCCGAGGGCTGCAACCATCGCTGCAGCTTCTGCATCATTCCGTCGATGCGCGGCGACCTGGTGTCGCGGCCGATCGGCGACGTTCTGGCGGAAGCCGAGACGCTGCTCCGCGCAGGGGTGCGCGAGCTGCTGGTGATCGCGCAGGATACGAGCGCCTACGGCGTCGACGTCAAGTACCGCACCGGCTTCTGGCGCGGTCGGCCGCTGAAGACGCGCCTGTTCGAGCTGTGTGAAGCGCTGGGCGCGCTCGCGCAGGACGCCGGCGCCTGGGTTCGCCTGCACTACGTCTACCCGTACCCGAGCGTCGACGCGGTCATACCACTCATGGCCGAGGGACGCATCCTGCCGTATCTCGACGTGCCCTTTCAGCACGCCAGTCCGCGCATCCTGAAGCGCATGAAGCGTCCGGCGAACGCCGAGGACGTGCTGACACGCATCGCGCGCTGGCGCAGCCTCTGTCCCGAGATCACGCTGCGCAGCACTTTCATCGTCGGGTTCCCGGGGGAAACGGAACGCGAATTCGAAGAACTGCTGGCGTTTCTCGAGGCCGCGCAGCTCGACCGTGTCGGCTGCTTCGCCTACTCGCCGGTCGACGGGGCTGCGGCGAACGCCTACCCCGACGCGGTGCCGGAGGCGCAGAGGGCGGAACGCCGCGAGCGGCTGATGCAGGCGCAGGCGCGCATCAGCGCGGCGCGCCTCGCGCGCAAGCGTGGACGCGTCGAACGCGTGCTGGTCGATGCGCCGGGCATCGGGCGCTCGATGGCCGATGCGCCGGAGATCGACGGCGTGGTGCATTTCGAAGGCGGTCGGGTCGGCGAGTTCGCCGACGTCCTGGTCGAACGCTCGGACGAGCATGATTTGTACGGGAGACTGAGATGAGCACGAGACAGGTGATGGTGGTATCGGGGGTGCGCACCGGGATCGGCGACTATGGCGGGGCGCTTAAGGATGTGCCGGCGACCCAGCTTGGTGCGATCGCGATCAAGGAGGCGCTGGCACGCGGCAAGGTCAATCCGGCGACCGTCGGCCACGTGGTGATGGGCAGCGTCATACACGGCGAGGCGCGCGACATGTACCTGTCGCGCGTTGCGGCGATCGACGCCGGCCTGCCCGTCGGTACCCCCTGCCTGACGGTGAACCGGCTCTGCGGATCGGGTCTGCAGGCGATTGTCTCGGCTGCGCAGCACATTCTGCTGGGCGACGTCGATGTCGCAGTCGGCGGTGGCGCTGAAAGCATGAGCCGCGCGGCGTACTTCCTGCCCGCAGGGCGCTGGGGGCAGCGCATGGGTGATGCGGCGGTGGTCGATGCGATGACCGCGGCGCTGCACGATCCTTTCGGCCACGGCCATATGGGCGTTACGGCGGAGAACATCGCGGCGAAGTACGGCTTCAGTCGCGAGGCACAGGATGCATTCGCGCTGGAATCGCACCGGCGTGCGGCGCGTGCGCTGGAGGCAGGGCATTTCAAGAGCCAGCTGCTGCCGGTGGAGCTGAAGACGCGCAAGGGCACCGAGCAGTTCATGACCGACGAACACGTGCGTATGGGCGCGAAGATCGAGGACATGGCGAAGCTCAGGGCCGTATTCAAGAAGGACGGTACGGTGACCGCGGGCAACGCCTCCGGCATCAACGACGCGGGCGCGGCGATCGTCCTGATGGAAGCCAAGGCGGCCGAAAAGGCGGGTGCCAAGCCGATGGCGCGCATGCTTGGCTATGCGCATGCAGGCGTCGAGCCGCAGGTGATGGGGCTCGGTCCGATCCCGGCGGTGAAGCGCATCTTCGAGAAGACGGGGCTCAAGCCGGCTGACATGGACGTCATCGAGTCGAACGAGGCTTTCGCCGTGCAGGCCATGGCCGTGACCAAGGACCTCGGCCTGGACCCTGAAAAGGTCAACCCGAATGGTGGTGCCGTCGCGCTCGGCCATCCGATCGGCGCGACCGGTGCGATCCTCACGGTAAAGGCGCTCTTCGAGCTGCAGCGCACGCAGAAGCGCTATGCACTGGTCACCATGTGCATCGGCGGCGGGCAGGGCATCGCGGCGATCTTCGAGCGGCTCTAGTCGGTTGCGCTCAGGAACGGCATGACCCGCATCGCAAGCCGATGAACGCGCCGCCGCGCGTCCACCTCGAGCACCACGGTGCTACGGCGCGCGTGGTGATCGACAACGCGCACAAGGCGAATGCCCTCGACAGCGCGCTGCTCGATGCGCTGCGCGAGACGTTCGATGGATTCGCCGCCGCGCCGCCGCGCGCGGTCGTTCTGAGCGGCGCCGGCGACAAGGCCTTTGTGGGCGGCGCGGACCTCCGCGAGCTCGGTGCGCTCGATGTCGACACGGCGCGTCGCTTCATCAGCCGCGTGCACGCCGCCTGCGATGCGGTGCGGCGCTGTCCGGCGCCGGTCATCGCCCGCCTGCGCGGCTACGCACTCGGGGCTGGGCTCGAGCTCGCCGCCGCCTGCGACATCCGTCTCGCCTCGGACGACGCGATGTTCGGCATGCCGGAGGTGCGCTTCGGCATCCCGTCGGTGGTCGAGGCGGCGCTGCTGCCGCGGCTGATCGGTCGCGGGCGCGCGGCCTGGTTCCTGCTCACCGGGCGCAACATCGATGCGCGCACTGCGCTCGAGTGGGGATTGGTCGAGCGCGTCGTGCCGGCTGCGACGCTCGATAGCGAGATCGAGGCGACGCTGGCGTCGATCTGCGAGATGGACGCGGCGGCGGTCCGCGAACAGAAGCGGCTGCTGGCGTTTTGGGACGAGCGGCCGCTGTCGGAGGGTATCGCCGAGAGCATCGAGTCGCTGGCGCAGAGCTACCGCGAGGGGGTGCCGAACCGCCTGATCGGGGGGTTTCTCTCGGCGCGCAGGAAACGCTGAGTTGGGCTCAGCCCCGCGTCACGGCCAGCCGCTGACGATTCACGAGGTAGAGGCCGGACACGACGATGATTGCCATGCCGATGAGCGACCAGCGGTCAGGAAAATCATCGAACACGAGGTAGCCGAGCACGATCACCCAGACGAGCTGCGAGTAGTGCATCGGCACGAGCAGCGATGCATTGGCGTAATCGTAGGCGCGGATCAGCAGCAGGTGCCCGACCAGCCCGAATACGCCCATCAGCCCGAACAGCACCCAGTCGAGTGGTACTTCGGGCATCTGCACGCTGGTCGTCGGCAGGAACGGGGTAAACAGCAGCGTGCCGATCAGCGCGCCCCAGAACAGCGACGTCAACGGATGCTCGACGCCGGCGAGCTTGCGCGTGAGGATCTGGTAAAGGGCGTTGCAGACCGCCATGCCGAGCGGCAGCAGCGCGTACAGCGTGACGACCGAGAAGCCCGGCCGTACGATGACCAGGGCGCCGCCAAATCCGACGAGCACGGCGAGCAGGCGAGGACCGTCGAGCCGTTCGTTCAGCATCGGTACGGCGAGCACCGCCGCGACGAGCGGCATGACGAAGCCGATTGCCGCCGCGTCGGCCATCGGCATCTGCGAAAGTGCCGTCATGTAGAGCAGCGTCGCCGAGCCGAGCATCAGCCCGCGCAGCGCCTGCACGCCAAGGCGCGCGGTGCGCATGCGGCGCAGTAGGCCGCCGGCGGTGAACCAGGCGACCAGCAGGCCGAGGTTGACGGCGTAGCGCGCCCAGACGATGCCCGGCACCGGGTAGGACTGCGCCAGGTACTTGCCGGTGGCGTCGAGCAGCGCGAACACGCCGACCGCCGCAATCATCAGCGCCACGCCACGCAGCGCGGGGTGGGAAGAAAAAAGGGACGCGCCGATCATCGCGAAAGGCCGCAATTCTACGGCGTTGCTAGACTGGTGCGATGGAAATCTCTCCGGCGGTGATGTTTGCGGTGCTGGCCGCGGCGCTGCTGCACGCGGCCTGGAACGCGCTGCTCAAAGCGAGCGCGGACAAGGCGCTCGCGAGCATCGGTCAGGCGATGGCGCGCGGCCTCATCGCCCTCGTCCTGGTGCCGTTCGTCGCGGCGCCGGCGCCCGAATCCTGGCCCTGGATCGCGGCCTCGGTCATCGTGCACGTCGCTTATTTCTGGCTGCTCGCCGGCGCCTACCGCTGGGGCGAACTGTCGTTCAGCTACCCGATCATGCGCGGCACCGCGCCGGCGATCGTCGCCCTCATCAGCGTGCCGCTGTTCGCCGAGATCCTGCCTGGTGCCGAGCTGGCGGCGATCGCGCTGATCTGCGCCGCGGTGCTCGCCTTCGCCGGCGGCTCGTCCGCTGGGCCAAACGTGCAAGGCCGGGCCCTCGCATTTGCGCTCGGCAACGCCGTGGTCATCGCCAGCTACACGCTCATCGACGCGCACGGCGTGCGCCTGTCTGGTGCGCCGATCGGCTATGCACTGTGGTTCTTTCTCGGCAACAGCATCGTGCAGCTGTCGCTCGGCGTCGGCGGCCACGGGCGACAGCTGTTCGCCTACCTGCGCCGCCACGGCGTTCAGGCGGCGCTCGGCGGCGTCTTCACGATCGGTGCCTACGGCACGGCGCTGTGGGCGATGACTCAGGCGCCGGTCGCGCTGGTCGCGACCCTGCGCGAGACCTCGGTCGTCTTCGCGGCGTTGATCGGCGCGCTGTTTCTCGGCGAGCGGCTGACGCGGCGGCGCATGGTCGCCACCGCGCTGGTCTTCGCCGGCCTGGTTCTGCTGCGCCTCTAGCGGCGCAGCCGCGCCCCTGGCCGACCTCAGGCGGCCTCGAGCCGGCCGTTGACGAGCCGCACCCGGTCGCCTGTGCGCCAGCCCGGTTCGCTTTCGCTCGACAGCGTACGCAGCGCACCGCTATCCATGCGCACCGTGACTTCCCAGCGCTTCGTGCCGCGCGCCTGCTTCTCGACTTGGTGGCCGGCGTAGGCACCGCCCGCGGCGCCGACGACGGTTAGGATCTTCCTGCCGCTGCCGCCGCCGAACTGGTTGCCGATCACGCCGCCGAGCACGCCGCCGGCGACGGCGCCGAGGCCGGTGCCTTCGCCGGGCTGGGCAATCTCGCGTACCGACTCGACCGTGCCGACATTGGCTGCCGCGGCTACGGGCGGCAGCGCCGCCGGCGGCGACACCGGTCCGTAATCGCGTACCACGATCGGTTCCTCAACGCGGCGTTCCTCGATCGGTGCGCGCGTGCGCACGACCGCCGGCTTGCGGCGTTTTGCCACGGGCGCCGCGGCCGGAGCCGTGCTCTGCGAGGACGTAACCTCGGCAGGGCCCGGCGTCGGGACCACCGCGGTCGGTTCCGCCGGCAGCGCCAGGCTTGGCAGCGCGCTCGAAGCGCTGGTACGCGGCAGTACGCCGGTCAGCGCGCCGATGCCGGCAACCGATACCGTAATGACGGAAATGGCTGCCGCCGCGATCAGCGGGTGCAGCCGAGGACTGTTGTTCGCTTTCATGGTGCTGTCCTTCCTTTCTCAGCGAAGTGGACAGCCTCCACGCTACGCACCGTTCGACGCGGCTGCCGTATCGGTGTGTTACCAGTTGTATCCGGCAGGCCGTGCGGCGTGACAAGCTGCACGCACGGGCCTGTTGCCGGAAGGCGACTCAGGCTTCCGGTCGCATGTGGGGGAAATAAATCACGTCGCGGATCGACGGACTGTCGGTCAGCAGCATCACCAGCCGATCGATGCCGATGCCGGCACCCGCGGTCGGCGGCAGACCGTACTCGAGCGCGCGCACGTAGTCGTCGTCGTAGTACATCGCCTCCTGATCGCCGGCGTCCTTGAGGCGCGCCTGCTCGCGGAAACGCTCGGCCTGGTCCTCGGGATCGTTCAGCTCCGAGAAGCCGTTCGCGATTTCCTTGCCGTCGATGAACAGCTCGAAGCGCTCGGCGACTTCCGGATTACGGTCGTAGCGGCGGGCGAGTGGCGACACCTCGGCCGGGAAATCGATGATGAAGGTGGGTTCGATCAGGTTTTTCTCGGCCAGGGTCTCGAACAGCATCAGGTGCAGCGCGCCCCAGCCCGCATTGTCATCGAACGCCACGCCGAATTCGGTCAATTTGCCGGCCAGAAAGTCGCGATCGTGCAGCTGCGCATTCGACCAGTACTCCGGTGCGTACTTGCGGATCGCGTCCGACATGCTGAGTCGGGCAAACGGCTTGCCGAAGTCGAGCGTGCGTCCCTGGTAGCTGACGCTCGCGGTGCCGAGCGCGGACTGCGCGGCGTGGCGGAGAAGCACCTCGACCAGCGACATCATGTAGGTGAAGTTGGTGTACGCGCAGTACACCTCCATCATCGTGAATTCCGGGTTGTGCTTGGTGGATATGCCCTCGTTACGGAAATTGCGGTTGATCTCGTAGACCTTCTCCATCCCCCCGACGACCAGGCGCTTGAGGTAGAGCTCAGGGGCGATGCGGAGGTACAGATCCATGTCGAGCGCGTTATGGTGCGTGCGGAAAGGCCGTGCCGTCGCGCCGCCCGGAATGGGCTGCAGCATCGGCGTTTCGACTTCGAGGTAGTTGCTCGCCCCCATGAAGTCGCGCAGTGCCTGCACCACGCGCGATCGCACCGCGAACGTCCAGCGCGAGTGTTCGTTCATCAGCAGGTCGATGTGACGCTGGCGGTAGCGCTGCTCGACGTCCGTCAGGCCGTGCCACTTCTCCGGCAGCGGGCGCAGCGATTTCGACAGCAGGCGCAGTGCCGTCGCGCGCAGGGTGAGCTCGCCGGTGCGTGTCTTGAACAGCACGCCGCTCGCGCCGACGATGTCACCGATGTCCCAATGCTTGTAGGCGGCGTGCACGTCCTTGCCCGTCTGGTCGTCGGAGACGTAGATCTGGATGCGCCCGGTATGATCCTGGACGACGCCGAAGCTCGCCTTGCCCATGACGCGCTTCAGCATCAGGCGTCCGGCCACGGTCGCCCTGATCTGGCGCGTCTCGAGCGCCTCGGACGACAGCTCGCCGTAGGCGGCGTCGAGCTTTTCCGCCATCTGGTCCCGCGCGAAATCGTTCGGGTAATTGAAGCCCTCCTCGCGCAGCTTGGCGAGCTTGGCGCGCCGCTCGGCGATGATCTTGTTCTCGTCCTGCGGCGCGGCAGCCTCGGGCGTGGTGGACGCGGCCCCCTCGGGCTGGCCACGCTGCTTGCGTTCCTGCATGCCTACACTCCCTGCTTGAGGCTGGCGGAAATGAACGGGTCGAGGTCGCCGTCGAGCACGGCCTGCGTGTTGCCGCGCTCGACTCCGGTTCGCAGGTCCTTGATGCGCGACTGGTCGAGGACGTAGGAACGGATCTGGTGTCCCCAGCCGATGTCGGTCTTGGCGTCCTCCAGCTTTTCGCGCTCGGCCTGTCGCTTGCGCAGCTCGAGCTCGTAGAGCTTGGCCTTCAGCATCAGCATGGCTTCCGCACGGTTGCGATGCTGCGAGCGGTCATTCTGGCACTGGACGACGAGGTTGCTTGGCAGGTGCGTGATGCGCACCGCGCTGTCGGTGCGGTTGACGTGCTGGCCGCCGGCGCCCGAGGCACGGTAGGTGTCGATCCGCAGATCGGCAGGGTTGATGTCGACCTCGATGCTCTCGTCGACCTCCGGATAGACGAAGACGCTGGCGAAGGAGGTGTGGCGGCGCGCGTTCGAGTCGAACGGCGATTTCCGCACCAGGCGGTGCACCCCGGTTTCCGTGCGCAAGTAGCCGTAGGCGTGGTCGCCGCTCACCTTGAGCGTCGCCGACTTGATGCCGGCTACTTCGCCCTCGGTTTCCTCCAGGATCTCGACCCGGAAGTCCTTGTGGTCGCAGTACTTCAGGTACATGCGCTCGAGCATCTGCGCCCAGTCCTGGGCTTCGGTGCCGCCCGAGCCGGCCTGGATGTCGATGAAGCAGTTGTTCGGATCGAGCGGGTTGGAGAACATGCGCCGGAACTCCAGCGCGGCAACCTCTTTCTCGAGCCGGCCCGATTCGCGCCCCAGCTCGGTCAGCGTGGCCGTGTCCTCGTCCGAGGCCGCGAGCTCGAACAGCTCGTTCGAGTCCCGGATGCCCTGGTCGACGCGATCCAGCGTCTCGACGATATCCTCGAGCGACTTCTTTTCCTTGCCGAGCTCTTGTGCACGCTGCGGGTTGTCCCACAGCTTGGGGTCCTCGAGCTCGCGGTTCAGGGCTTCGAGACGGGTCTTTTTCGTCTCGTAGTCAAAGATACCTCCGCAGCTCGACGGTTCGCGTGGCGAGATCCGCAAGCGAGGAGGCGATCTGGTTGATGCGTTCGGCGTCCATGGTCAACGGTCGGAAAGCGCGGATTATACGGTAGCGGTGCGCCGGTCAGCGATCGCGCGCCGCCCCTTTGCGTCGCTCGCTGCCCGACACGCCAGCGCTTGCCTTCGCGCCGTATGCAACCGCGTACTTGCGCGCGGTGCGGCGATCGAGGCCGGTCCGCTCCGCCACTTCGGCGTAGGTGCCGAGGCGCTGGTACAGCAGCGCGCAATAGTGGCCGAGCAGATCCTGCGCGCTCAGCCGGCCCGCCTCAATCTGGGCAGCAAGCCGCGCGGCGTCGCCTGTCGCGGCATGCACGGGGCCGTCCAGTTCGCGCGCGTAACGGCCGGTGAGAAGAACGCGGCGCACCGCCTGCTCGAGCTCTCGGACATTGCCCGGCCAGCGATACTCGGGCGGGACGTCGCGCCTGATCGCTTCCATCGCCTGCGCTGTGAGTTCAGCATTTTCGGTTCCCGCGACGCGGGCGACGAGCAGGCGTACCAGTTCTTCGAGTTCGCGCGGTGATTCATCCAGCCGTTCGCGCAACGTCGGCACGCGAATCACGTCTGAACACAAACGGTAGTAGAAGTCTTCGCGAAACTGACCCTGCTGGCGCAGCTCTTCCAGTGGCCGATTGGTTGCCGCGACGACCCTGCCGGCGAATCGCTTGCGTTCCCGACTGCCGAGCGGCGTGAAGACCCGATCCTGCAGTACGTGCAGCAGCTTGATCTGTACCGGGGTCGACACTTCGCCGATTTCATCCAGGAACAGCGCGCCGTGCGGGCTGCAGCGTTGAAACACGCCATCGTGGTTTTCGATGGCGCCGGTGAACGCGCCCTTGCGGTGGCCGAAGAGCTCCGATTCGATTAGCGTCTCCGGGAACTGCGACAGGTTGATGGCGATGAAGCCTTCGGTGAAGCTCGCCGCGAAGCGGCGCGCTTCCGGCAGGTAGGGAATGAATTGCGAACGCCCGATGGCGGCCGCCGCCGCGCCCTTGCCGGTGCCGGTTGCACCCAGCAGGAGGGTCGAAAAGTCCTCCATGCGGTTCCACAAGGCCGCCTCGAATCCACGCATGTCGTGGGTGAGAACGTTGTCCCACAAAGCCCGTCGCAAGCGGTGCATCGATGGGCAGTCGCCCGCCAGCGAACGAAGTATGAAGCGGTAAGCGCGGCGCAGCTGGTAGAAGAAGGCAAAGTAGCGCGTCGCCTCGGCTTCGGTGAATCCGTGTCCCATCAGCATTGCGGCAACGGATTCGGCGATGTCGTGCGCCGGCGCCGATGCGTCCTGCTTGATCTGGCGCTCGATGAGCGCGTCGATCGGCGGCACGTGGTGGTGGTAGCACACGTAGAGAAAGCCGCTCTGCACCAGCCGCTGGTCCTGCGGGCTGAGCAGGCGTAGGGCGGTCGGCTCGGTGTACGGGCGCAGCCGCGGCTCCACCAGGCGTGCGAGCGCCTCACGATCCCGCATCAGATGGGCCACGCTTTCGCCCGGCAGCAGGCGCTGAATGATCGCGGCGCGTTCTTCGCTGAACGGATTTCCGTACACCACCCGGTCCAGCGCAGCGAAGAACGCCCGCTCACTGTCTTTTAGACCCAACCGGGCCACGGCAGGCGGGCTCCCTATCGATGTGCAAGAACTGTACGTCGCCTGTCCATTCCTTGCGAGAGATTCGAGATGGAGCGGTGCTTTGTGTTAACAAATCACTTCATAAACAAGGCGATAGACAGATGCAGGCGGGCTGGCACGCAAGCTGCAAAGACATGGCCCAAAGGCAGACGCGCGCGCCTCGTAACCGAGCCGTAACTCATCCGTGAGGCAGCGGCAACCCGAAGCGCGCGAGGCTGCCAGCACGGAGGACCGCAAACATGAACCTAATCCGCAACAAACGCATCGGCATCGCCCTGGCTATGGTGCTGGCGCTCAGCGCGGCTTCGGGCTGCTCGGTACGCGAGTACGCGGCGCGCTCACTCGGCGACGCCTTGGCCTCTGGCGGCGAGGTGTACGCCTCGGACAACGACATCGAGCTTGTCGGCGTGGCGACGCCATTCGGTCTGAAGACCATGGAGTCGCTGCTCGCCGTCGTGCCGGACCACCGCGGCCTGCTGCTCGCGGCGACGCGCGGCTTTACCCAGTACGCCTACGTCTACGTACAGATGCCCGCCGAAGACCTCGAGGCACGCGACGTGACCCGCGCTTACGCCGAGCGCGACCGCGCGCGGCGCCTCTTTCTGCGCGCGCGCGACTACGGACTACGCGGCCTGGGGCTGGCCGACGGCAACGCCGCGCAGGCCCTGTTCCGTGATCCGTCGGCGGCGCTTGCCTCGACCGACGCAGACGACGTGGCGCTGCTGTACTGGACCGCCGTGGCCTGGGCGGCTGCGATCTCGCTCGGCAAGGACAGTCCGGCGCTGGTCGCCGGCCTGCCCGCGGTCGACGCGCTCGTCGCGCGGGCCGTCGCACTCGATCCGGATTTTGACCATGGCACGCTGCAGACCTTCCTCATTGGCTACGTCGTGAGCCGCCCGAACGCGGCGCCCGACGCGCCACAGCGCGCGCGGGCACACTTCGAGCGGGCGGTCGCGCTGTCCGACGGGCAGCAGGCCGCACCCTACGTTTCGCTCGCCGAATCGGTCGCGGCACCAGCGCGCGACCGGCGCGAGTTCAACGCGCTGCTCGCGCAGGCGCTGAACATCGACCCCGCGGCACGGCCGCAGTGGCGGCTGGCCAATCTGGTCATGCAGCGGCGCGCGCGCTGGCTGCGCAGCCATGCAAACGAACTGTTCCCGGAGTGACGACCATGCGAGTCCGCACCGAATCCACAATCGTGCGCGCCGCACGCCTGTTTGCCGCGGCCGCGGCGCTCGCGGCAGGGAGCGTGGCCGCCGAGCCTTCCCTCGTCAAAGTGGCGACCATCGCGCCCAAGGGCTCCATCTATCACCGCGTGCTGCAGGAGATGGGGGAGTCATATCAGCGTGCGAGCGGCAATGCGGGGCGCTTCGTCATCTATCCGAACAGCATCCAGGGAACCGAGGCCGACACCGTGCGCCGGATGCGGGTCGGGCAGCTGCATGCCTCGATGCTCACCGTCGTCGGGCTGACGCAGATCGATCGCTCGGTCGCCGCGCTGCAGTTCATGCCAATGATGTTCCGTTCCTGGGACGAGCTCGACTATGTGCGCGAAAAGCTGCGTCCCGAGCTCGAGGCGAAGCTCGCGGCGAAGGGCTTCGTGGTACTCATCTGGGGCGAGGGCGGCTGGGTCCAGTTCTTTACCAAGGAGGACATCGCGACGCCCGAGGACTACCGGCAATCGCGCATCTTCGCCTGGTCGGGCGACATGGTGCAGGCGAGCGTCATGAAATCGCAGGGCTTCCGCCCGGTGTCGATTCCGCTCGCCGACATCCTTCCTGCACTCGAGACCGGGATGATCGACACGGTTCCGGTGGCTCCGCTCTGGGCCTTGGTCGGGCAGTTCGATCGCGTCACGCGCTACATGCTGCGCGTCAACTGGGTGCCGATCGTCGGTGCCACCGTGATGCGCCGGCAGACTTACGAGGCGATGTCGCCCGAGGCGCGCGCGGCGCTGCGCGCGGCCGCCGAGCAGGCGACCGAGAAGTTGCGCGCGCATCGCACGCGCCAGGACGAGGAGTCCATCGAGGCGATGAAGGCGCGCGGACTCACGGTGAAGCCGCTCACGCCCGAGCTGGAGCAGGCCTGGCGCACGATTGCCGAGAAGGCCTGGCCTCAGGTTCGCGGCAATATGGTTCCGGCCGAAACCTTCGACAGGGTGCGCGCGCTCCTCGAGGCCTACCGCAAGGGCAAGCCATGAGCGCGGCCGCGACGATACTCAACCCTGCGCGGTCCGTGTTGCCCGGGGCGGCACGCGCGCTCGTCGGCGCCGAGAACGCACTGCTCGCCGCTGCATTTGCGCTCGCCGTGGGGCTTCCGCTCGCCGAGATGCTGCTGCGCGCGACCGTCGGCATCGGGATCCGCGGTGTCGGTACGCTGGTGCAGCATCTGACGCTCGCGCTGGGGATGTTCGGTGCGGCGGTCGCGGCCCGCGAGCAGCGCCTCCTGTCGGTGGCATTTGCATCGCTGCTCGCGGGACGCACCGCGGCCCTCGCGCGCTTCGCGACCGGCGTCTTAGCGGCCACCGTTGCTGCGCTGCTCGCATTTGCCGCGACCGATTTCGTCGCGATCGAACAGGCGAGCGGCAATGCGCTGACCTACGGCATCCCGGTCTGGATCGCGGAACTGCCGCTGCCGCTGGGATTTGCGCTCATCAGTGCGCGGCTCCTCTGGCACGCTGCACCGACGCTAGGCGCGCGCGCAGGGGCCGCGCTGATCGCCGCGGTCGCGGTCGGCTTCCTGCGTGGCGCGGAGATCGATCCCGGGCTGATGCTCGTCCCCGCGCTGAGCGTGCTTGCGGCCGGCGCGCTTCTGGGTACGCCGATCTTTGCAGTGCTCGGCGGTACGGGACTGTTCCTCTTGTTGGCGCAGGGTGTTCCGGCGGCCGCCGTCGCGGTCAACCACTACAGTCTCGTGGTTAATCCTTCGCTGCCCGCGATTCCCATGTTCACCCTCGCGGGCTATCTTCTCGCCGAGAGCGGCGCCCCACAGCGACTGGTTGCGGTGTTCGACAGCCTGTTCGGGCGGCTGCGTGGCGGGGCCGCGATCGTAACCATCGTTGCCTGTACATTCTTTACCTGCTTCACCGGAGCCTCGGGAGTGACTATCCTTGCGCTCGGAGGACTCGTGATGCCATTGCTGGCGGGCGCAGGATACTCGAACAAGAACGCGCTTGGACTGGTGACGGGAGCCGGCTTGCCGGGCGTGCTGCTCTTGCCGGCCCTGCCGCTCATCCTGTATGCAATTGTCGCGCGCGTGGGTATCGAGGACATGTTCCTCGGCGGTGCGCTGCCCGCGCTGCTCATGCTCGGGATCGTGCTCGCCTGGGGAATCGCGCGTCAGCCGGCGCGGCGCACCATGCGCACGCCATTCGATGCGCGCCGCGCATGCGCCGCGCTGCTCGCCGCGAAGTGGGAACTCAGTTTGCCGCTTGTGCCGATCGTGTCTCTTGCGAGCGGGCTTGCGACGCCGGTCGAGGCGGCCGCGCTGACTGCGGCCTACGCGTTCTTCATCACCTCGGTCGTGCACCGCGACCTGAAATTCCGCACCGAGCTGCCGCGCGTCGTCGCCGAATGCGGTCTGATGGTCGGCGGCATCCTGCTCATCCTCGGCGTGGCGCTCGGCCTGACGAATTACCTGGTCGACGCGCAGGTTCCCGATCGCCTGGTCGGCTGGGTGACCGGGACGATTGACAGCCCGATCGTCTTTCTTCTTGCGCTCAACCTGCTGCTACTCACGGCCGGCTGCGTGATGGATATTTTCACGGCGATCGTGGTGCTGGCGCCGCTGATTACGCCGATCGGGCTGGCCTACGGCGTGCATCCGGTGCACCTAGGAATCATCTTCCTCGCCAATCTGGAGCTTGGTTACTTGACCCCGCCGGTGGGGATGAATCTATTCTTTGCCTCTTACCGTTTCAACCGGCCAGTCATGGACGTGTTTCGATCTGTCGCGCCGCTTTTCTTCGCGCTCGCGGTCGGCCTGCTGATCATCACCTACGTGCCCTGGCTGAGTACCGGGCTCGTGACGTTCGCCCGGTAAACTAATCAAAAAGCAACAATCCTTCTGATGGGGGGTCGAGAATGGCGGTCACTGAAACAACCACGCAGTCCTACGCCTCGCTGAGCAAGATCCCGGTCGTCGCAGCCGGCAGCGAGCCGCAGACAGGCGCGCGCAAGATTGCGCCGCCCGTGCACACGGCCCCCGGCGAAGGCCATTACCGCGCCTACAAGCCGCGCCCGTTCACGCGGGCTGAGCGCGACACGGTCACGGTGCTCTTCGGCGGCCTGCACTGGCGTGCCGAGCGCCTGATCCAGGGCGCGATGGAAAACCTCGGCTACCACACGCAGGTGCTGCCGACCGCGACGCGGGCCGACCTGCTCACCGGCCGCGAGGTCGCCGACATCGGCCAGTGCTGCCCGACCAGCTTCACCACCGGCAACCTGGCGAATTTCCTGCGCGAGCAGGCGCAGCGCGCGAACGTAGACGAGGTGTCGCGGAAGTACGTTTACGTGACGGCGGGCTCCTGCGGGTCGTGCCGCTTCGGCCAGTATCACCAGAGCTACGAGCTTGCGCTGCGCAACGTCGGGCTGGAATCGTTCCGCATGTTTCTGCTCGACCAGGGCAATCCCGACCAGGGTGCCCAGGAGGGCGGCGGCCTCGAGCTGAACATCCCGTTCACCTTCGGTGCGATCTGGGCGATTGTGCTCTCGGACGTGATCCAGGACATGGAGTACCAGACGCGGCCGTTCGAGGTCAATCCGGGCGAGACCGAGCGCGTCTCGCGCGAGTGCGTGGAGATCGTCTACGAGGCGCTGCGCAACCGGCCCCGGCGTGGCGAGAAATGGGGCTCGATGCTGTGGCACGTCGGCACCCGCCACTTCGTCAAGGCAATGCGCGAGGTGCGCCGGCGCTTCGACGCAATCGAGGTCGACCGCCTGCGCGTCAAGCCGGTGGTGAAGATCACCGGCGAGTTCTACCTGCAGACGGTGGAGGGCGAGCCGAACTACAACATTCACCGCTGGCTGGAATCGGAAGGCGCGGAGGTCTACCCGGCCGCGATCACCATCTGGCTCGACTATCTGATGCGCCTGGCGGCGCAGGATTACGAGGACCATATCGGCATCGGCCGCTACGCCCGGCTCAAGCTCGCCGGCATGCGCGCCGGCCAGGGGCTGCTGCGCTGGACGTATCGCCGCATGCGGCGCGCGCTCGCCGACGTGCCGCACGAGATGCCGGAGCAGAGCGTGCTGCGCGATCTCGCCGCGCCGTACTACCACAGCCGGCTGAACGGCGGCGAAGGCGACATGCTGGTCGGCAAGGCACTCTGGGCCCACCGCAACGGCAAGGCGCACATGATCTGCGAGCTCTCGCCGTACTCCTGCATGCCGAATACGATGAGTGTCGGCGCCATGGCGGCGGTGCTCGGCAAGCATCCGGACCTGCTCTACGCGCCGCTCGAGATCAAGGGTGACGCCGAGGTGCACGCGCTGTCGCGCTGCCAGATGATCCTGACGGAGGCGAAAAAGCGCGCGCAGCGCGAGTACGAGCAGGTGCTCGCGCGCACCGGGCTGGACGAAGCCACGCTGCGTGCCGCGGTCGAGGCGCGACCCGAGCTCAGGCGGGCCACCTTCCGGGTGCCGCACTACGGTGTCGCGGGCAGCGCTGCCAACCTCGCGCTGCACATCGCGGCCGGGAGGCGCTGATGCTCACCATCGGCCTCGACATCGGCTCGACGACCGTCAAAGCGGTCGTCACGCGCGACGGCCACACGCTGTGGCAGGACTACCAGCGCCACAACACCAAGCAGGCCGAGATGGTGCTCGAGTTTCTCGGCCGCATGGAGGCCGAATGCGGCCTTGCGCCGGAGCGCGACCGGCTGTTCCTGACCGGCTCCGGCGCCGGCCTCATTGCGCCGCTGGTCGGCGGCAAGTTCATCCAGGAGGTGGTCGCCGTCGCGGCGGCGGTGGAGAAGCTGCATCCCGAGGTCCACTTCGTCTCCGAGATCGGCGGCGAGGATATGAAGACGCTGTTCTTCACCCCGAGCGGCGACGGCAAGGCCAAGCAGGTCTACATGCAGTCGGCCTGCAGTGGCGGCACCGGCACCTTCATCGAGAAGACGGCGCGCAAGCTGCAGATCCCGACCGAGCAGCTGGCGAAGATGGCCTACAGGGACCTGACGCTGCACAAGATCAGCTCGAAGTGCGGCATCTTCGCCGAGACCGACGCCAACACCCTGGTGAAAAGCGGCGTGCCGGTGCAGGAGATCATCGCCAGCCTGTTCGAGGCGGTCGTCTATCAGAACCTCGCCACGCTGACCAAGGGCAATACGCCGATGCCGCAGGTGCTGCTGCTGGGCGGGCCGAACCTCTTCTTCGCGGGTCTGCAGCAGGCCTGGCGGCACCACCTGCAAAAGCTCTGGGCCGAGCGCCGGATCACGCTGCCGGCGGATGTCGCAGCGGAAGACCTGATCCAGGTGCCGGGCGAGGCGCTGTATTACGCCTGCCTCGGCTGCATCGAGATCGGCGCCGGCGAGGCGCCCGGCGTCGGCGCGTACACGGGCGCGGCGAAGCTGCGCTGGTGGATCGAGGAAGGCCAGCATGAGCAGAAGGCGCGCGAGGGGGCGAAGGGCCTGGCCGGCGATCCGCAGGAGCTCAGGCATTTCATGCATTGCTACGGCGAGCCGCACATCAGCCTGGCGACGCCGCATCCGCCGAGCGTCGATACGCCGGTCATGGTCGGCTGCGACTTCGGCAGCACGACCGCGAAGGCGGTGGTAATGGATGAGAACCGCACGCTGCTCGCCAGCTGTTATGCGCCCTCGAACGGCAATCCGATCGAGGACGCCAAGGCCATCCTGCGCGAGATCCGCGGCGCCGGCTTCGAGACCATCCGTGCACTCGGCATCACCGGCTACGGCAAGGACCTGCTGAAGGACATCGTCGGCGCCGACATGGCGGTCGTCGAGACGGTGGCGCATGCGACCGCGGCGCTGCACTACTTCCCGGATGCGGACGTGATCTGCGACGTCGGCGGTTGCGACGTGAAGATCATGATCCTGCGCCAGGGCACGGTGTCCGATTTCCGGCTCAATTCGCAATGCTCGTCGGGCAACGGCGCCTTCCTGCAGGGCGTCGCCGAGCGCTACGGTGTGCCGCTCGAGCAGTACGCCGAGCGCGCCTTCGAGGCGCGCGCCATTCCGGCGTTGGCGATGGGCTGCGGCGTGTTCCTGCAGTCCGACATCGTCAACCAGCAGAGGAAGGGCTGGTCGCGCGAGGAGATCATGGCCTCGCTCGCCGCGGTGCTGCCGCTAAACGTCTGGGTCTACGCCGGTCAGCTGCAGAACCTCGCCGCGGTCGGGCGCAAGTTCGTTCTGCAGGGGGGCACGCACCGCAACCTGGCGGTGGTCAAGGCGCAGGTCGATTTCATCCGCGAGAAGGTGCCGGACGCGGACATCGTGGTGCATCCCTACTCCGGCGAGGCCGGCGCGATCGGTGCGGCGCTGTGCGCGCTCGACTGGGCGGCGCGCGGCGAGGCGAGCCGCTTCCGCGGCTACGCCCTCATCGAGTCGCTCGAGTACAGCAGCACCACCAACGCGCAGACCACCTGCAATTGGTGCCCGGTCAACTGCAAGCGCACGTTCATCGACGTGCGCATGCCGGGCGGGGCCGGGCGCGCCTGGAGCAAAGTGCCGCTCGCCGAGGGCTGGGAACGGGTGATCAGCGGCAACTCCTGTCCCAAGGGGTTGCTCGAGGACGTCAACGAGATGAAGGTGGTGAAGGAAACGCTGGAGGAGGCCAAACGTGCCTATCCCAACATTGCTGAACTGGTTCGAGAAGACGCCTTTCGGAATTCTAAGGCCACGGTTTGACCGCGCCGAGTCGCCGGGCGGGCCGCCCGGGCCAGGGCCGGTCGCGAAGCCGCGCGCGCAGCTGCGCGTCGGTATCCCGCGCGTGCTGAACCAGTGGTCCACGCATCAGTTCTGGATCGGCTTTCTCGGCGCGCTCGGCATCGAAGCGCGGCGCATCGAGTTCTCCGGCGATACCTCGGAGGAGCAGGCGCGCACGTTCGCCAAGGGGCGCGGCACCGTCGACTGCTGCTACCCCGTGAAGTGCGTCTCGGGCCACTACGGCGAGCTGCTCGCCAACAAAAAGCGCAAGATCGACATTCTGCTTTCGCCGATGGTCTCTTCGCTGCCGTCGATGCTGCACGGCCACGTCACCGGCTCGCTCGCCTGTCCGCGCGTCATGGCCGCGGCGGAAAACATCAAGGCCGGCTTTCTCAAGGAGCGCGACGGCTTCGGCGAGCTCGACGTGCGCTACGTCGCGCCGCTCGTGAATCTGGACGATCGCCCGCTGGTGCCGCGCCAGCTCTTTGCCGCGCTGAAGGACGTGATTCCCGGCCTCACCGCGAAGGAGACGGCGCAGGCGGTGGACGAGGGCTACCGCACGCTGGAAGCCTACAACCGCAGCCTGCGCAGAAAGGGCCGCGAGATTCTCGAATGGTGCGCGCGCGAGAACCGCTCCTGCCTGCTGGTGCTGGCGCGGCCGTATCACATGGATCCCGGCATCGGCCACGAGATCGAGGTCGACCTGCAGGCCTACGGCTACCCCGTGCTGTGGGCCCAGTACCTGCCGCTCGACGATGACCTGATGCAGTGGCTGTTCGGCGCCGACATCGCCACCGGGCACGTCAAGTCGCCGTTCGACATCTCGGATGTCTGGCCCTCGTCCTACAGCGCCAACACCAACGAGATCCTGTGGGGCGCGAAGTTTGCTGCGCGCATGCCCTGGATCTCCTGTGTCGTGCGCCTGTCGAGCTACGAGTGCGGCATGGATCAGCCGACCTATTCGCCGGTGCAGCAGATTGTCGAGCGCTCGGGAACGCTGTACTTCTCGTTCCAGGATCTCGATTCCACCAAGCCGGCCGGGTCGGTCAAGATCCGCGTCGAGACCATCGCGCACTACCTCGAGAAGTACGCCGGCAGCATCGTGGCGAAGAAAAACGCCGTCGCTGCGGACGGCTGCCCGCTGACGCGCACCTAGCGCCCGGGCGTGGCAGGTCGCCGGCGCGTCGTCAGCCTGCGCGGTCTCGCAGCCGCGACGCTCACGCTCGCGCTGTTCGCGGCGGCGGGCGTCGGTGTACTGATCGCGTTCGCGAGACCGGCGGCAACGCACAGCTTTTTCGCGGCCGGGACCGGGGGCGTGCAGGTGATCGCGCATCGCGGCGGGGCCGGATTGCGGCCCGAGAACACCCTGCTCGCGTTCGAGCACGCCGTCGCGCTCGGCGCGGACATGCTGGAGATGGACGCGCGCGTGACCGCCGATGGCGTTCTCGTCGCCCTGCACGACGCCACCGTGGATCGCACGACCGACGGTCAGGGAGCGGTCGATACGTTGACCCTCGCTGCGCTGCAAAAGCTCGACGCCGCTTACCGCTGGTCGCCCGATGGCGGGCGCAGCACGCCGCTGCGCGGCCAGGGCGTTCGCGTGCCAGCGCTCGCCGAGGTGTTCGCGCGCTTCCCGCGCACCCGCATGGTCGTCGAGATCAAGCCACCCGACCCCGCGCTGGCGGTGAACCTGTGCGAACTGATTCGACGCAAGGACGTGACGCAGTGGGTGCTGATCGCGTCGTTCCACGACACCGTGCTGCAGGCGTTCCGCGAGCGCTGCCCGGAAGTCAGCACTTCCATGGGGCCGGGCGAGGTGCGGCTGTTCTACCTGGCCAGCCTGGTCTACCTGAGCGATGCCATCAGCCCGGCGGCGCAGGCGCTGCAGATTCCCTACGGGTTCGGGGAACGCGTGCTGGCGACGCCGCAGGTTGCCGCCGCCGCGCGCGGCCGCAACCTGGCGCTGCACGTCTGGACGGTGAATGATGCAGCGCGCATGCGCGCGCTGCTCGGCATCGGCGTCGACGGCATCATGACCGACCGCCCCGATCTGCTGCTGCAGTTGCTCGGCCGCGCGCGCGGTTAGACGCGGCGCGCGCTGTATTCCTCGGCGATCTTGTCGTCGTAATACGAGGTCGGGTTCGGTGCCGCCATGAAGCGGCGATGAACCTCGGGCGAGACGCGCGAATACTGGTAGATGCTGCCGTTCGACAGCTCGACCTCGAGCAGCTGGTTGCGCTCGTCGTAGCCCACCGAGCGGATGCGCGAGGAATTGACCCGTTTGCGTTCCATCAGGCGGCCTCCACTTTGACGCGCGTGCCGGTGGCGACCTGCGAAAGCCGCTGTGCATCGCCGAGGATGCGGCCGAGCACGTTGCAGGGACTGACCAGCTTCGGCCGCGCGTCGGTCGAAATCGGCGTGCGGCCCCAGGGCAGCGCGAGCGCGCTGCCCTCGACCCAGAAGCAGACGGTGCCCGGCTCGACGGTCTGGCGCGCCTCGGGCTCGAGGTTGGCGTTGAGCGGGGCCTCGAAATAGACCTCTTCGCCCCAGGTCTGCGCGACCGACTCGAAGGGCAGCGCCTCGAGCAGCGTCTGCGTCGTCGGCGTGTCGTCGAGCGCCACCTCGAACTGAAGCTTGCCTGCCAGGATCCGGATCTTCGCCATGCCCTCGTGCGCTCAGTTCCTTTGCGTCACCCGATTCGCGCGCCATGCCGCGCGCGCGCTGGAGGATTTCACCATGCCGTAGGCCGCGCCGTCGATCACGTCGGCCTCGAAGGCGTGCACCGCGCCCGGCGCTTTCAGCGTGAAACTGAGCTTGCGGCCGATGATGCGGCCCTCGCTGATCGGCAGCCGAGCGCCGGCGATGCGCGCCGCGCCCGACAGCTGGGTGTACTTCTGCTCCAGCTCGAGTTCGATTTCCGCGGCATGCACGCTCGCCGGCACGTGCGCGCGCCAGCGGCCCGCGACCTTTTCCGGCACGCGGTAGAGGAAAATCAGGGTGGTCGTCGTGCCGCTGATCGGCAGCTTGTCGTCGAGGTCCATGTGCACCCTCTCAAGGTGCTGCCAGCCGTCGAGCGGGTAGTCGTGCGAAATCACCCGTGTCCCGGGCTTGAGCTCGGCGAACAGCTTGTCGCGCAGGAGATTAACGGTGTGCGGCAGCAGGTACATGGTCAGCACGGTAGCCTGCGAGATGTCGGTCTTGAACAGGTCGGCCTTGATGAAACGCACGCGCGAGGCGAGACCCTGCGCCTGCGCCGCAGCGTTGGCCTGCTTGACCAGCTGGTCCTTGATCTCGACGCCGAAGCCGCGCGCGCCGAAGACCTTGGCAGCGGTCAGCACGATGCGCCCGTCGCCCGATCCGAGATCGATAACGTAGTCCTGCGGCCCGACATGGGCCAGCTTGAGCATGTCGGCGACGACGCTCTGCGGCGAGGGCACGTAGGGGCCAGCGTTGATGGTCCAGTCGGCGGCGCGCACGCCGAGTGCGCCGAGGACGGTCAGACCGGTGAGCAGGCTGCGCAGTGCCCTGTGCATCGGGTGGCGGCGCTCAGCGCTCGACGTGCTCGATGTTCAGCTGCACGTTCTGCAGTCCGTTGAATTCATTGACGGTGAGTCGATAGGCGGCGCGCGCCTGCGTCGGCAGAGGCTCGAGCGAGCCAAAGCGCATGGCGTCGTAGCGACGGCCATCCTTCATGAGTTTCAGTTTCAAATGCCGCTCGCCCACGACGCGCTGGTTCTCGACGGTGAAAGTATCGCAGAACACCGGCTGCGGAAATCCCTGGCCCCAGATCTGGCGCTCGATCAGCTGGGCAACCTCGAGCGAAAGGTAGGCGGCATCGAGCGTGCCATCGGTCTCGACTACCGGCGAGAGCGCGCCGGGCGGCATTCTCTCGGCGGCGGTACGCTCGAACAGCGTCGTAAAGCGATCGAGGTCGGCTTCGCGCAGGGTCAGTCCCGCGGCCTGTGCGTGTCCGCCGAAGCGCAGGATCATCCCCGGCGCACGCTTTGCCACAAGGTCGAGGCAGTCGCGCAGGTGAAAGCCCGGGATCGAGCGTCCCGAGCCGCGCAACAGATCCGGGTTGGCGGCGTCCTCGGCGCCGCTGTCGGCGCGCGCAAAGCACAGCACCGGCCGATGCAGGCGCTCGCGCAGCCGCGCGGCGAGAATGCCGACCACGCCCTGGTGCCAGTCGGACTCGAAGAACACGGCCGCGGCGCCGGACGCTTCGCGCACCGTCTCCAGCGAGCCGAGCGCAGCATCCAGCATGTCGGTCTCGATCTTGCGCCGTTCGCGGTTCAGCGCGTCCAGCGCCTGCGCGCAATTCGCGGCGCGTGCCTCGTCGTCGGTGACCAGGCAATCGATGCCAAGGCCCATGTCGGCCAGGCGCCCAGCGGCGTTCAGCCGCGGCCCGAGCACGAAGCCGAGATCGAAGGCGCTTACCTTGGCGGGCGAGCGGCCCGCGATGCGCAGCAGCGCGTTCAGGCCGGGCGTCGCGCGTCCCGCACGGATGCGATTGAGCCCCTGCGCAACCAGCACCCGGTTGTTGGCGTCGAGCGGCACGACGTCGGCCACCGTGCCGAGCGCCACCAGATCCGTCAGCGCGCCGAGGTTCGGTTCCGGACGTTCACGGAACGCGTCGCGCCGGCGCAGCTCGGCGCGCAGCGCGAGCATGACGTAGAACATGACGCCGACGCCGGCCAGCGACTTCGACGGAAAGGCGCACCCCGGCTGGTTCGGGTTGACGATGCAGCTCGCCGCGGGCAGCGCGTCGCCCGGCAGATGGTGATCGGTGATCAGCGTCGCGATGCCGAGCGCATTGGCGCGCTCCACGCCTTCCACGCTGGCGATGCCGTTGTCCACGGTGACCAGCAGCTGCGGCCGCCGCTCGGCCGCCAGGTCCACGAGCTCCGGCGACAGGCCGTAGCCCAGCTTGAAACGATCCGGCACCAGGTAGTCCACCTCTGCGCCGAGGCCGCGCAGCGCGCGCAGACCCACCGCGCAGGCGGTGGCGCCGTCGGCGTCGTAGTCCGCGATGATGAGGATGCGCTGCCGTGCGGCGATGGCCTCGGCGAGCATCGTTGCGGCCTGCTCGACGTTGGCGAGCGCCGTCGGCTCGACGAGCCTGCGGGCCTCGGTCGACAGCTCGTCCGGTGAGTGAACCTTGCGGCCCGCGTACACGCGCGCCAGCACCGGATGCACGCCGGCGCGCAGCAGTGCCTGCCGGTCGGCCTCCGCGTAGCTGCGTTCGACGATGCGCATTAATCCTTCCAGGGGGCCAGCGCCCGCGGGCGGCGCCAGAAGCGGCGCAGGTCGGCGCGCACCGTCTCGATCGACAGCGCCTCGCTCGCATCGGGCACGTGCAGCGTGAGCATGCCGATGCGCTGCGTGCGCAGTGCCTCGAGCAACGGCGCGAACCAGCGCACTTCGAGCGCCTGCACGCCGGCAAGATACGGCTCCTCGTCGCGCAGCGCCTGCGGCACGCGCAGTGCATCGAGCACCACGAGGTGCCGCCCGTCCCCGGGCGCAGCTTCGAGCCAGCTGTCGGCGGAGGCCGCGAGCGGCAGGCCGCGTGCAGCCGTGAGGCGCGCGACGCCGAGCGCCAGCGGCTCGTCCGCACTGACCGTGCGCCAGCGGCCCGCGCCGCGCGGGGGCAGTGCGCCGGCGCCCCAGAACCAGACGCTGTTCACGGGCAACTCGCCACGCGCCTCGCGTGCGGCATTCACCGGGTGTGCGTGCAACAGCATCTGCAACTCGTTTAGCAGCGCGTGGCTGCGCGTCGCGTCGGCCGCGCCAGACTGGGCGCGCAGGTGGCGATCGATATCGTCGCCCGCCGCTTCGAGCGGCGGCGTGTCGAATGCCAGCGCTGCGCCCTCGACTTCGGCGGTCCAGCAACCCGGATGGCCCGCGCGGGGCGTGATGCGCAGCGTGCCGGCGAAGTGCGCGTTTAGCGTCTCGCACAGGGCAACCGCTTCCTCCGGCGTCAGCGAAAAGGCCGCGCTCGGCACCAGCAGCAGATGCTCACGCGTGAGGTGCAGGTGTACGGGATCGGCGCGCATCCAGCGGCGGTTGCTGTCAGCCGGCTGCGCATCGTCCGCCAGCGCCGTTAGCGCGCCGGCAGGCAGCGCATGCCCCTCCAGGCCGAGGGCTTGCGCAAGCCAGCACTCGAAGCTTTCGCGCGCACGACGTACCACGCGGCCGCGCGCGACGAGCAGCTCGAGGGTCGGCGGGCGCAGGCGGTCGAGTGCCGCCTGCAGCGTCTCCTGCATCGGAATGAGCCCCGGGATGACGAGTTCTAGGTGCATGCGGCGGACGCGAACTTGACCAGGCGCGCGGTGCCCTTGGCCAGATGCCGCTCCAGGATGCGGTAGTTGTCGAGATCGAACTGCGGCCGGCGCGCCTGTTCGAGCAATTCGTCGACGTCGCTCTGCGATCGTGCGGTGCCGAGCCAGCACCAGTGGTGCACGACGTGCACCTCTGCGCGGTCGGAGCCGGATGCGGGATCTGGCCCCGAACCACCCTCGACGATGCCGATCGGCCCCTGCCACGGCCAGGCGAGCGCCTTGAGTCTGCCGAGAGCGGCCGCCAGCCGGGTCTGGTGCGCGGCGAGCGACTCGCGTCCCGCGCACACACCCGCGCAGCGCCGGAGCTGGTGGCGGAAGCACGCCCCCTTGCGCATGCGCGCGGGCTCGAAGCCGAGCGTCTGCAGGCAAAGCCCATGCTCATCGGCGAGTCCGCGCAGCGCGGCAAGCGCGGCCCGCTTGGAGCGGAACACGCCGCGCAGCGCCGCGACCAGCGGCGCATCGAGCTCCGCCGCGCCGACCAGGCGCAGTGCCTGCGCCGGGTTGCCGGGCGGGTCGGTGCGCGCCTCGAGCACGAAGCCGCAGAGATCGCTCACCCGGCGCAGCTGGCGGTTGAACACCGGCGTCAGCTGCTTGACGAGCTGTGCCTCGCGCAGCAGCGCACCGAGCTCGCCGGCGGTGCGCTGGTAGTCGATGCGGCGCACTTCGCGCGCCAGCTGCATCTCGCGCGACGAGCGCAGATTGTCGGCGAAGTGCGAGAGCACGCGCGAGCGCATGGCGACGCTTTTGCCGACATACAGCGGCACGTCGCGTTCGCCGTAGAACAGGTACACGCCCGGTGCCTCCGGAATCGCGTCGATCGCCTCACGCTCGAGGTGCGCCGGGATCGAAGGCTGCTTGGCAATCTGGCGTGCTGCGGTGTCGACCACCTCCACGCCGTGCTCGGCGAGCGCGGCGTGGAGGAACTGCCACACCGCCTCGGCGTCGCCGAGCGCGCGATGGCGGGCGCGGCATGCGAGCGCATGGCGCTCGATCAGGCTGTCGAGGTTGTGGCGCCTGTGCTCCGGGTAGAGGCGACGCGACAGCCTTACGGTGCACAGGGTCCTGGCGTTGAAGCGGATGCCGCTGCGCTCGAACTCGCTGCGCAGAAAACCGTAGTCGAAGCGCGCGTTGTGGGCGACGAAGACGCGACC
>JBFFEY010000011.1:0-79151 GCA_041558415.1 Burkholderiales bacterium
GCACCCGCGCAGCCCGCGCCACCCGCGAAAGCCGAGCCGCCCGCGACACCCGAGCCGCCCGCGAAACCCGCGCCACCGACGCCGATAGCCGCTGCGCAGCCCGCGAAACCCGCGTCGCCGGTCGCCACCCCGCCGGCCCAGCCAGCGAAGCCGGCGCCTTCGCCCGCCCAGACGGCTGCACCCGCGAAGCCTACGCCCGCGCCGCAGCCGGAGCGCAAACCCGCTGCGGTCGCCGCGGCACAGAAGCCCCCCCTGCCGCCGAAGTCCGCAGGCGAGTCCGATCCGGAAGCCGAGGCCCTAGGCATGGTCAAATCTTGGGCGCGTGCCTGGTCGACCAAGGACGTGGAGGCGTACCTGTCGTTCTATGCCGCGGAGTTCAAAACCCCGGGCGGTGTGCCGCGCGCCGACTGGGAGGCGACGCGTCGCGCACGGGTAATCGGCCCGAGCAGCATCCAGGTATCGATCCGCGGGGCCAAGGTCGTGCGGCGCGACGCGCAGCGCGTCGCGGTGACCTTCGAGCAGCGCTACCGCTCGGACCGGTTTCAGGGGCGCACGCGCAAGACGCTCGAGCTGCTCCGCGTGGGCGATGATTGGCGCATCGTCGAAGAAGTGGTGAAGAAGTGATGTCGCCGTCCTCGCTGCGTCGACCGAAACTGGCGCTCGCCGGCGCCGCATTCGCGACGCTCGCGCTGTGCGTTGGCGCCTATGTCGCGGCAAAGGACCAGCGCCTCGAGCCGGCGCGGGATGCGAACAGCCAGCGTCTCAGCAGCGGCCCGCTGCTCGCCGCCGCCCCGGTCAGCACCACCGCCACGTCCGCCCTGGTCGCGCGGGCCGCGCAGCGCGCGCCGTCGCGCGCGCTCGAACAAAAGCTGGCGGAAATCATCGAAGCGATCCGCCGCGACGAACTCGACGCGGCGATGCGCAAGGTCGAGACGCTGATCGCCCGGCATCCGACCTTCCGTCTCGCGCACCTCATCCGTGGCGACCTGCTGCGTGCGCGCGCACAGCCGCTGCGCACCTTCGGCGACGTGAGCAAGACCGCGCCGCAGGAAGCAGTCGAAGCGCTGCGCAGCGAGGCGCTCGCCCGCCTGCACGCGCTGCGCGAGCCGCCGAAAGACGGTCTTGTGCCGCGCTACATCCTGAAGCTGCACGCGGGACAGCGCAACGCGATCGTCATCGATTCCCGTCGCGCCCGGCTGTTCGTGTTCGAGAACGTCGACGATCAGCCGCGTCTGGTCACCGACTACTACGTCACCATCGGCAAGGGCGGGGTCGAGAAGACGCGCGAGGGCGACCAGAAGACGCCGATCGGCGTTTATCACGTGACCGCCAATCTGCCGCGCAGCAAGCTCACCGACTTCTACGGTGCAGGCGCGTTTCCGATCAATTACCCGAACGCCTGGGATCGGCGCCTCGGGCGAAACGGCTACGGCATCTGGTTGCACGGTACGCCGTCGGACACCTACAGCCGCCCGCCGCGCGCGAGCGACGGCTGCATCGTACTGTCGAACCCCGACCTTGAGACGGTCAGCAGCCAAGTGCAGATCGGCCACACGCCCGTCATCATCAGCGACGAGATCGAGTGGATTTCCGCGGAAGCACTGGCGCGCGAGCGGCGCACGCTCGAGGATGCCCTCGAGGCCTGGCGGCGGGATTGGGAAAGCCGCGACGCGAAGCGCTACCTGGCCCATTATTCGCAGCACTTCAAGGCCGGCGATCAGGACTACGCTGCCTGGGCTGCGCACAAGCGGCGCGTAAACGCCTCAAAACAATGGATCCGCGTGACGCTCGGCAGCACCGCGATGTTCCGCTATCCGCGCGAGCGCGACTTCGTCGTTGTGGCGTTCGATCAGGATTACCGCTCCAGCAACCTTTCGGCCCGCATACGCAAGGTGCAGTACTGGGTGCGCGAAGAGGGTCGCTGGAAGATCATCTACGAGGGCGCCGCCTGACGTGCGTCCGGGCAATGTCTTGAGCGAGGTGTAACCTCATGAAGCTGTCGCATCTCTGCAAATCCGTTCTCGCGATTTGGACGGCGGCCGCAACCCCGGGGGCTTTGGCCGCCGACCCACAGGTCGATATGAAAACGAGCCTTGGCACGATCCGCCTGACGCTCTATCCGGAAAAGGCGCCGAAGACGGTCGCCAACTTCCTGCAGTACGTCGCCGACGGCCATTACAACGGCACGCTGTTCCACCGCGTCATCGACGGCTTCATGATCCAGGGCGGCGGCTTCGACGGCACGCTGCGACAGAAGCCGACCCGCGCGCCGATTCCGAACGAGGCGCGCGGCGGCGTCGAAGGCGGCCTGAAGAACGCCGTCGGCACCATCGCCATGGCGCGCACGGCGAACCCGGATTCGGCCACGGCACAGTTCTTCATCAATGTGGCCGACAACAGCTTCCTCAACTGGGGTGATCCGCGCGGCGACGGTCACGGCTACGCCGTGTTCGGCAAGGTGACTGCCGGCATGGACGTGGTCAACAAGATCGCGCAGACCGCGACTGGCCCAGGCGGGTCCTTTCCGAGCGACGTGCCGAAGACGCCGGTGATCATCGAATCGGCCAGCGTCATCGGCGCGCAGTAGATCGCAGCGCAGCGCCGGCGCGCCGCGCAGCGCGCCTTCGATCATGTCGCGCAGGCTGTTCATCTCCGACCTGCACCTGTCGAGCGACCAGCCGCAGGTCAGCGCGCAGCTGTTCCACTTTCTTGCCAGCGAGGCGCGTGACGCCGAGGCGCTCTACATCCTGGGCGACCTGTTCGAAGTCTGGCTCGGCGACGATGCGATGGAGGCACCGGACGGTGATCCCCTGGCGCGCGAAGTCGCCGACGCGCTGCGCGCCGTGCGCGACACAGGCACCGAAATCCTGCTGATGCACGGCAACCGCGACTTCCTGCTCGGTGAGCGCTTCGCGCAGGCCTGCGGCGCGCGCCTGATCGAGGATCCCACGCTGCTGTCGTTGGGGAACGAAACCTGGGCGTTGATGCACGGCGACACGCTGTGCACCGAAGACCACGCATACCAGAAGTTCCGCGCGCTGGCACGCTCACGGCAATTCCAGGAAGAGTTCCTGTCGAAGCCGCTTGCGGAACGGCGTGCGCTGGCCCAGGCCTATCGCGCGAAGAGCGAGCAGGTGAAGCGCGCGACGCCGGAGGAGATCATGGACGTCACGCCGAGCGCGGTGGAGGCGGTCTTCCGCCGCCACGCGGCCTCGTGCCTGATTCACGGCCACACCCACCGCCCCGCGACCCATCATTACGAGGTCGACGGCCGCCACTGCGAACGCTGGGTCCTGCCGGACTGGGATCGCAGCGGCGGCTACCTCGTCGCCGAGCACGCGACGCTGCGCCTGAAGCGCCTCTGAGCTAGCCGCGGCGCAGGCGCCGGAAGGTCGCCTCCGCCGCGCCGTCCTCGCAGTTCAGCCGGTAAACCTCGCGTGCGATGGCGTCGAGCTCCGGCGTCGTCGCATGCCGGCCGAAAAAGCGCTTCGTCGCGCGCACCGATCCTTCGGGCAGCGCGGCCAGACGGTGCGCAACTTCACGTGCCCGCGCCAGGGTCGCCTGCGGCGACACGGCCTCGTCCGCGAGCCCGAGGCGCGCCGCTTCGGCGCCGCGCAGGGCCGCTTCGCCCCAGACCAGCCGGCGCGCGCGCGCCACGCTAACCCGCGCCATCAGCGCCTCGAGTCCCCAGGGCGGGAAGAAGCCGAGTTCGACTTCGGGCAGACGCCAGAGCGCGTCCGCCGCCGTGATGACGACGTCGCAACCGATCGCCAGCATGAGGCCGCCGCCGAGCGCGAAGCCATGCACCGCCGCCACCACCGGGCGCTCGAGCTGCGCCAGGCGCTGCATCAGCAGCGCCTTGCGTGCGGCGATCGCCACGCGCGCCTCGAGATCCACGCACGCCATCTCCTTCACGTCGCTGCCGGCGCAAAACCCGGCGCCGCTGCCGTGCAGCAGCAGCGCCGCGGGCGGTGTTTCCTGCGCCGCTGCCTCCAGCGCGGCCAGCAGCTGCTCGGTGGTGTCGAGGTCCAGCGCGTTGCGCACCTGGGGGCGATCGAGCACCAGCTCGCGCACGCACCCGTCGTCGACGATCTTCATGACTTCACCCCGACAGCCCTCGCGCCAGGTCGGCGCACAGGTCAGCCGGCGCCTCGAGGCCGACCGCGACCCGCAGCAGGCCTTCACCGATGCCCGCCGCGGCACGCGCCT
The DNA here is from genome assembly GCA_041558415.1 of Burkholderiales bacterium. Classification (GTDB taxonomy): domain Bacteria; phylum Pseudomonadota; class Gammaproteobacteria; order Burkholderiales; family SG8-39; genus SG8-39. Next base: position 4,210 of record JBFFEY010000011.1, read on the forward strand.
CGGCGCTGATGCGGCCGTGCGTGGTGGTCGCCGGGTGCGTAATCGTCGACTTGACGTCGCCCAGGTTGGCGGTGATCGAGAGCAGGCGTGTCGCGTCGACCACGCGCCAGGCCGCCTCGCGCCCGCCCTTGACGTCGAACGCCACCACCGCACCGGCTGCCTTCTGCTGGCGCTTCGCCAGCACGTGTTGCGGGTGCGATTCGAGCCCCGGGTAATACACGCGCTCGATCCCGGGATGGGCCTCGAGCCAGCGCGCGACGACCAGCGCATTGGCCGATTGCGCCTGCATGCGCAGCGTCAGCGTTTCGAGGCCTTTCAGGATGACCCAAGCATTGAACGGTGACAGCGTGGGCCCGGCCGCGCGCAGGAAGGCAAACACGCCGTCCATGACCAGCGCGCGCGGTCCGACGACGGCACCGCCCAGTACACGCCCCTGACCGTCCAGATACTTGGTCGCCGAGTGCACCACCAAGTCCGCGCCAAGTTCGAGCGGGCGCTGCAGCGCCGGCGTGCAGAAGCAATTGTCGACCACCAGCGTTGCGCCGACGCGCTTCGCCACCGCGGCGATGGCCGCGATGTCGGCGACCTCGGTAAGCGGATTGGAGGGCGTTTCGAGGAAGAACATGCGGGTGTTGGGACGCACCGCGGCCGACCAGGCCTCGCGCTCATGGCCCCGCACGAAGCTGGTTTCGATGCCGAAACGCGCCAGAACCGTGCCGAACAGCTGCACGGTCGCACCAAAGACGGCACTCGAGCAGACGACATGATCGCCCTGCTTCAGCAGCGCCATCGCGGCGGCGAGAATCGCCGACATGCCCGAAGCCGTCGCCACGCAGGCTTCGGCACCCTCGAGAGCGGCAAGACGGTCCTGCAGCATCGACACGGTGGGATTGCTGAAGCGCGAGTAGACGAAACCGTCTTCGGCGCCCGCAAAGCGCGCCGCGGCCTGGGCAGCGCTGTCGAAGACGAAGCTGGAGGTGAGAAACAGCGCCTCGGCGTGCTCGTTGAATTCCGTGCGGACCTGGCCGGCCCGCACGCCGAGGGTTGCAAGCTCGAAAGTGTCTTTCATGATCCCTTCCTCGGCTTGCAGGCACAAAAAAACCCGGCTGCGGCGACCGGGTTTTCTCGGCACGCTTTAGCAGCATTTTTTACGCGCCCGCAAGCTGTGTTCAAATCGGCGCAGCGCACATTGTAGCGGCAGTGCGCCGCGGCGCCAAGCCGGACGGGACGATCGCGCGGCAGCCGCGCTAGGAGGCAGTGACCAGGTTGAGGTCGAGCTGTGGGCCTTCGTCGCCCTCAAGCGTATCGCGCGCCGCGTCGCGCCGCAGCTCGATGGATTCCAGGTAATCGCTCGTCACGTCGCCGGTGATGTAGTGACCGTCGAAGCACGAGGTTTCGAAGCGCGCCAGGCGCGGATTGACGGCACGCACCGCCGCTTTCAACGCCTCAAGGTCCTGGTAGATCAGTGCATCGGCACCGATCTCGCGGTTGACCTCCTCGTCGCTGCGATGCGCGCCGATCAGCTCGGAGCGCGTTGGCATGTCGATGCCGTACACGTTCGGAAAGCGCACCGGCGGCGCCGCCGAGGCGAAGAACACCTTGCGCGCGCCGGATTCGCGGGCCATCTGCACGATCTCGCGGCTGGTGGTGCCACGCACGATCGAGTCATCCACCAGCAGCACGTTCTTGCCCTTGAACTCCATCGCCATCGCGTTCAGCTTCTGCCGCACCGAACGTCGCCGCACGGCCTGACCGGGCATGATGAAGGTGCGGCCGATGTAGCGGTTCTTTACGAAGCCTTCGCGGTAGGGCACGCCGAGCCCGAGCGCCAGCTGCAGCGCCGCCGGGCGGCTCGAGTCCGGGATCGGGATGACGACGTCAACGTCGAGCTGCGCGTACTGCCGGCGAATCTTCTCGGCGAGCATTTCGCCCATCTTGAGCCGCGTCTCGTAGACCGAGGCGCCGTCGATCACCGAGTCCGGTCGCGCGAGGTAGACGTACTCGAAGATGCAGGGATTCAGGCTGTGCGCCGGCGCGCACTGCTGGCTGAACAGGTTGCCCTGCTCGTCAATGAGCACTGCCTCGCCCGGCGCGATGTCGCGCAGCACGCGGAAACCGAGCGCGTCGACCGCCACGGACTCCGAGGACACGATGTACTCGGTGCCCTCGCGCGTTTCGTTGTAACCGATCACCGCCGGCCGGATGCCGTAGGGGTCGCGGAACGCCAGCAGCCCGTAACCGGCGATCATGGCGACCACCGCGTATGCGCCGCGGCAGCGGCGGTGCACGTTCGCCACCGCCGAAAAGATGGTCTGCGGATCGAGTCGCAATCGCACGGAGGTCTGTTCGAGCTCGTGCGCCAGCACGTTGAGCAGGACCTCGGAATCCGAGTTCGTGTTGATGTGCCGCAGGTCCTGGCGGAACATCTCGTCCATCAACTGATCGGCATTCGTCAGGTTGCCGTTGTGGCCCAGCACGAGGCCAAAGGGCGAATTGACGTAAAACGGCTGCGATTCCGCCGAATTGTGTGCCGAGCCCGCGGTCGGATAGCGGCAGTGCGCGATACCGATGTTGCCCGGCAGCGAGCGCATGTTGCGCGTGCGGAACACGTCGCGCACCATGCCCCCGCCCTTCTGCATGTGGAAAGTCTTGCGCTCGGCGGTGACGATGCCGGCGGCGTCCTGGCCGCGGTGCTGCAGCAACAGCAGCCCGTCGTAGAGCAGCTGGTTAACCGGGGAACGCGCAACGATTCCGAGTATCCCGCACATGCCGATCGCCTAGCGTGTATTCGCGCACTGCGCGCCCGCGAGCGCTGCGTCCGAAGCATCAATCATAGCGCAGGCGCGCAGCGAAGGTCTGCGGCAGCCAGGGTTTTACAGTCATTGCGGCCCGCGCGAGTGGCGCGCCCGCAACCGAATCGCGCCACAGCGGCTGCTGCGGCAGGGCCGTCAGCCCGGCCAGCAGGGCAAACGCCAGCACGATGAGGGCGCCCCGCGCAATGCCGAACAGGGAGCCGAGCGTGCGGTCGAGTCCGCCGAGACCGATCGCATGCACGATCTTCGAGAGCACCAGACCGAGCAGGGTCGCCACCGCGAGCGCGCCGATGAACACGGCGAGGAAGGCGACCAGCACGCGTAGCTCGGGCGAGGGTATGGATTCCGGCATGGTCTCGCCGAGCGGACCAGCAAACAGGTTGGCGGCAAGAAAGGCGATGATCCAGCCGAGGATGGAGATGATCTCGCGCACCAGCCCGCGCCAGGCTCCCCAGATCAATGACACCACCACGACGCCGAGGACCCCGTAGTCGAGCCAGGTCATCCCGTCGTCAGGACCTCTCGATGACTTTGCCCGGCTTGAGGCCCATGCCCTTGAGCTTCTCCTGGGCACGGTCGGCCGCGGCACGGTTCGCGAACGGGCCGACGCGCACCCGGGTCACGGGTCCCTGCGCGGAGGCAATCGGCTCCGTGTAATACGGTATCTTCGCGGCGGCGAGCCGCTCGGTGAGCGCCTTGACCTTGTCTGGATCGGCGAGCGCCGCGACCGGCACGACGAACTCGACGCCGCGCAGCGCCGCTTCTGCGCGCGCCCGCTCCGCCGATTCGCTGCGTGGCGCCGTCTTCGGTTCCGCGCGCTTCGGCGCCGCTTCGACCTTCGCCTGTGGCGCAGCCGGCGCCGGCTTGGCACTCTCCGTCGCCGCGGCGCTCGGTGCGGGCGCAGGCGCAGGCGGCGTCTCCAGCTTCGGCGTGAACTTGGCGTCGTCCTCGGGCGGGATGCGCACGCTCACGGTCGGTTCGGTCTGGCGCGGCTCGCTGTCAAACACCATCGGCAGCACGATCACCGCGAGTAGGACGAGGGCCACGGCGCCGACCAGCCGGCGACGGCTGCGACGCTTCAGGGTATTCACATCCAGAGCTTCAGCCATCGATCGAAGAACGGTGTCGCGTCGACGCGAGATGGGCTGCGACCTCGCCGACTGTGAGAAAGGAACCGAACACCACGATTCTATCATCGTCACCTGCTTCCTCGAGCGCGGCGCGGAACGCCGCGCGCGGATCCGGGTGACAGCGCAGCGGCGACTGCACGCCGCAGCGACGCAATACCCTTTCCAAGTGCTCGGCGCGCGCGCCGCGCGGGCCCGGCAGCGAGGCCAGCTGCCAGCGCGTCAGGCGCGGCGCGATGGCGCGGACCACGCCCTCGATGTCCTTGTCGCCAAGCATGCCGAGCACGCCGATCGTCTCGCGCGCGTAGCCGGCCGCGCCGAGGTTCGCCGCCAGCGTGCGCGCCGCCTGCGGATTGTGCGCCACGTCGAGCACCACCGAGGGTCGCCCGGGCAGCACCTGAAAGCGGCCGGGCAGCGCGACACGCGCCAGACCCTGGCGGACGTCCTGCATTGAAACCGGCAAGCGGCCGTGCAGCGACTGCAGCGCGCAGATGGCCGCGGCGGCGTTGGCCAGCTGCGCCCGTCCGCGCAGGGCGGGATGGGCGAGACTGGCGCGGCGCCCGTCGGGCCCCCAGTAGCGCCACTGCGCGCCCTGCGCCTCGAAGCCGAAGGCCTCGCCGAGCCGCAGCAGCTGCGCGCCGACGGCCCGCGCAGCCTGCAACACGCTCTGCGGCGGATCGGCATCGGCAATCACGGCCGGCCGTGCCGCGCGCAGGATGCCGGCCTTCTCGGCTCCGATGGCCTCGCGCGTGGCGCCGAGGTACTCGCTGTGATCGACGTCGATCGCCACCAGCACCGCGCAGTCCGCGTCGATGACGTTCACGGCGTCGAGCCGGCCACCGAGACCAACCTCGAGCACCACCGCGTCCGGCCGCTCCCGCTGGAACAGCCAGAGTGCCGCCAGGGTGCCGAACTCGAAGTAGGTCAGCGCCACTTCGCCCCGTGCCTGCTCCACCGCCGCGAACGCCGCGCACAGCGCCGCATCGCTCGCCTCGCGCGCGTCGATGCGCACGCGCTCGTTGTAGCGCAGCAGATGGGGCGAGGTGTACAGGCCGGTGCGGTGGCCTGCGGCGCGCAGGATCGCCTCGAGCATCGCGCAGGTCGAACCCTTGCCGTTCGTGCCGCCGACCGTGATCACCGGGCACGTCAACTCGAGCGCCAGTCGCCGACGCACCTGCCCGACGCGCTCCAGTCCGAGCGCGATGCTCGCCGGATGCTGGCGCTCGATGAACGCCAGCCACTCGGCGAGCGTACGCGCGGTCGCCAAGCCTCGCCCTGTCCGCGCTTCAGTCGGCCCGGTCGGCCGGCAGGTCCTGCAGCATGGCGAGCAGCTTCGCCAGCCGCTCACGCAGCTCGCGCCGGTCGACGATCATGTCGATCGCGCCCTTCTCGAGCAGGAACTCGGCACGCTGAAAACCCTCTGGCAGGGTCTGGCGTACCGTCTGCTCGATGACGCGCGGGCCCGCGAATCCGATCAGTGCCTTCGGCTCGGCGATGACGACGTCGCCCAGCATGGCGAAGCTGGCCGATACGCCGCCCATTGTCGGATCCGCGAGCACCGAGATGAACGGCAGGCGCCGCCCGGCGAGCTCGCTGAGCGCTGCCGTGGTCTTGGCCATCTGCACCAGCGACAGGAGACCTTCCTGCATGCGCGCCCCCCCGGAGGCCGTGACGCAGATGAACGGCAGCTTCTGCTCGAGCGCCAGGCGCACGCCGCGCACGAAGCGCTCACCGACCACCGAACCCATCGAGCCGCCCATGAAGTCGAACTCGAAGGCTGCGCAAACCACGCCGATCGACTGGATTGCGCCCTGCATCACCACCAGCGCATCGCGCTCGCCGGTCTGCGTCTGCGCCTCGGACAGCCGCTCGGGATAGCGGCGCGAATCCTTGAACTTCAGGCTGTCGACCGGTTGCACCTCGTCGCCAATCTCGAAGCGGCCGTCGGCATCGAGCAAGGCGTCGAGGCGCTCGCGCGCCCCCAGGCGCTCGTGGTGTCCGCACTTGGGGCAGACGTTGAGGTTGCGCTCGAGGTCGGTGCTGTAGAGCACCGCATCGCAGGACGGGCACTTGGTCCACAAGCCTTCGGGTACCGTCTTGCGCCCGGATCCGGAGGAACGCTGGATCTTCGGCGGCAGCAGCTTCTGTAGCCAGCTCATTACGATCCTCCCGGAAGGCCTCTACTGCGGCGCATCGAGCGCGGCGCGGATCGGCGCCAGCAGCGCCTTGACGCGGGCCACGGCGTGCTCGGGGCCCGCCGCCTCGATCTCTTGAATGATACGGCTGCCGATCACCACGGCATCCGCGCTGCGGGCGATGTTTCGGGCCGACTCCGCGTCGCGAATGCCGAAGCCGACGCCGATCGGCAGCCGCGTCGCGGCCCGGATCGCCGGTACGCGCGCCGCCACCTCGGTCAGGTCGAGATGACCCGCGCCGGTGACGCCCTTGAGCGAAACGTAGTACAGATAGCCGCTGCCGATGCGGGCGACTTCCTCGATGCGCTTTTGCGTCGAGGTCGGTGCGAGCAGGAAGATCGGATCAATGCCGTGGCGCTTGGCGGACTCGGCGAAGCGCGCGCATTCCTGCGGTGGATAGTCGACGACGATCAGACCGTCGACGCCCGCAGCGGCGGCCGCGTCGAGGAAGCGCTCGACGCCCATCGCCTCGATGGGATTCGCATAGCCCATCAGCACCAGCGGCGTTTGCGCATCGCCGCGGCGGAACGTGCGCACCAATTCGAGCACGTCTTGCAGACCGACACCGAGCTTCAGCGCGCGCTCGCTCGAGCGCTGGATCACGGGTCCGTCCGCCATCGGGTCGGAAAACGGCACGCCCAGCTCGAGGATGTCGGCGCCCGCCTCTACCAGCGCCTGCAGCAGCGCCACGGTGAGCGCCGGCGTCGGGTCGCCCGCCGTAATGTAGGGGATGAGCGCCTTGCGGCCCTGCGCGCGCAGCGCCTCGAAGCGTTGCGGGATGCGCGACATTGTCAGAAGCGGATACCGGAGCGCTCGGCGACCGTGTGCATGTCCTTGTCGCCGCGCCCGGAAAGATTCACCAGCAGCAGCGCATCACGCGGCATGCTCGGCGCGATCTGCGCTGCGTAGGCGATCGCGTGGCTCGACTCGAGCGCCGGAATGATGCCCTCCAGGCGACACAGGTCGTGGAAGGCCTGCAGCGCAGCTTCGTCGGTGACTGCCGCGTACTCCGCGCGACCGCTGTCCTTCAGCCAGGCATGCTCCGGCCCGACGCCCGGATAGTCGAGGCCGGCAGAAATCGAGTGCGTCTCGATGATCTGGCCGTTGGCGTCCTGCAGCAGGTACGTCCGGTTGCCGTGCAGCACGCCGGGCTGACCGGCGCAAAGCGACGCGGCGTGCTTGCCGGTCGCGAGGCCCTCACCCGCCGCCTCGACGCCGATCAGGCGTACGCCCTCGATACCGATGTACGGATAGAAGATGCCCATGGCATTCGAGCCACCTCCGACACAGGCGATGACGGCGTCCGGTTGCCTGCCGGCCAGCGCCGGCATCTGCTCCAGGCACTCGCGCCCGATCACCGCCTGAAAGTCGCGCACCATCATGGGATAGGGATGCGGCCCCGCGACCGTGCCGATGATGTAGAACGTGTTCTCGACGTTGGTGACCCAGTCGCGCATCGCCTCGTTCAGAGCGTCCTTCAGGGTCTTCGAGCCGGATTCGACCGGCACCACGCGCGCGCCGAGCAGTTTCATACGGTAGACGTTGGCCGCCTGGCGCTTGGTGTCCTCCACACCCATGTACACCACGCACTCCATGCCGTAGCGCGCCGCAACCGTCGCGGCGGCGACACCGTGCATGCCGGCGCCAGTCTCCGCGATGACGCGCGGCTTGCCCATGCGGCGCGCAACCATCGCCTGGCCGACCGTGTTGTTGATCTTGTGCGCGCCGGTGTGGTTCAGATCCTCGCGCTTGAGGTAGATCTGCGCGCCACCCAGCTGATCGGAGAGACGCTTGGCATGGTAGATCGGGCTCGGCCGGCCGACGTAATGCTTGAGCTCGTAGGCGAGCTCCGCCGCGAACGCAGGGTCCGCGCGGCAGGCTTCATAGGCGAGCGTCAGCTCCTCGAGCGCCTGCGACAGCGTCTCGGCGACGAAGACGCCGCCATAGTTTCCAAAATGCCCGCGCGCGTCGGGCAGGTCATACACCTGCATCGTTTACCTCGGCGATGAACGCTTCGATCATTGCGGCGCCTTTGATTCCTTTCGCAACCTCGACACCGGTGGACACATCGACACCCCAGGGTCTGACCAGGCGCAGCGCCTCGCGGACGTTGTCGATCGTCAGCCCCCCCGACAGGATCAGCGGCCGATCCCGCTCGGCCGGCACCAGGCGCCAATCGAAGCGCGATCCCACGCCACCATAGGCCTCCACGTAGGCGTCCGCCAGCCAGCCCTGCGCACCCTTGAACGGGGCGAAATATTCTAGCAAATCAGTGCCCTCCCTTACCCGGCAGGCCTTGATGTAGGGCACGCCGAACTGCGCGCAGAACGGCGCATCCTCCTCGCCGTGAAACTGCAGCGCGTCGGGTCTCACTTCGGCGAGGACGCGCTCGACCATTGCGCGTTCCGGATTGACGAACAGCGCGACCGCGCTGACGAAAGGCGGCAGCGCCTCGCGCAGGCGCCGCGCCTGCTCGTATGAAAGACAGCGCGGGCTCGGCGGGTAGAACACCAGTCCGATCGCGTCCGCGCCGGCACGCGCCGCGGCCAGCGCATCCTCGATCCGTGTGATACCGCAGATTTTCACCCGCACGCGCACGGCTCAGGCGTCCAGCGCGAGCAGCTCGGGGGCCGCGCGTCGTTGCGGCAGTCCCCAGCGCGCCTCGTACTCGATCGTCTCCAGGTACAGTCCTTCCGCGCCGAAAGTCGGCGCCCCAAGGCTGCGGTCGCGCGCGTCGAGCAGCTCGCGCATCCAGTGCGGCGGATAGCGCCCCTTGCCGACATAGACCAGCGCGCCCACCAGATTGCGTACCATGTGGTGCAGGAAGGCGTTTGCCCGCACGACGAAGTCGATGCGCTCGCCGCGCGGTTCGATGCCCAGGGCACTCACCGTGCGCACCGGCGTTTTCGCCTGGCATTCGGACGAACGGAACGCGGAAAAGTCGTGCTCGCCGATCACGTGCTGCGCGGCGGCGCGCATGGCATCGACGTCGAGCGGTGCGTGAAACCAGCCCACGCGTCCCGCCGCGAGCGCGGGCCGCACCGCGCGGTTGATCAGCACGTAGCGGTAGCTGCGTGCGCGGGCGCTGTAGCGCGCATGAAATGTGGCATCGACCGGCGACGCCCACAGCACGGCCAGCGACGATGGCAGCAGAGCATTCACGCCGCGCACCCAGGCAGTCATCGGCCGCGCCACTTCGGCGTCGAAATGCACGACCTGCTCACGGGCATGTACGCCGCGATCGGTGCGCCCGGCCGCGACGACCGACAGTGCGGCGCCGGCGATCGTCGTCAGGGCTTCCTCGAGCGCGTCCTGCACCGTGCCGCCGTCCGGCTGGGTCTGCCAGCCGAGAAAGCGGCTGCCGTCGTACTCGAGACCGAGTGCGATTCGCATGTCGTTAAGGTTAGCCCACGCAGCGGCGCCCGGCACCGCGCTGTGGTGGCCCGGCTCGCGCGGGCGAGGATTATCCCAGGCTCGCGAGCATCTGCTGCGCCTGCGCCTGCTGTGCGGCGTCGCCTTCCCGGGCAACCTCGTTTAGCAGCTCGCGCGCGCCGTCCTTGTCGCCCATCTCCTCGTAGGCCTTGGCGAGATCGAGCTTGGTCGCGACTTCCTGCCACTTGGCATCGCCGCCACCCGGCGCCGCGGCCTCGCCTTCCCCGCCCCCGAGATCGAGGCTGATCATGCCGAGGTCAGTCGATTCGCCCCCACCTGGCGCGCGCTCCTCGGCCGCGGCGGCAGGCCGCTCGCCGGAGTCGAGACTGAGCTCGAAGTCCAGCCCGCCGCCAGCGGCGGGTGCGGCCGCCGACGGTTCCTCGGCCAGCGGGCTCTTTTCCATCGTCGTCGTGCCGAGGTCGAAATCCAGCGGACCGGTGGTGTCGACGAGCTTGGGCCGGTCCTCTGCGCCGGCCTCGGCCGCCGCGGGTTCCTCGCTCGTCGCACCGCCCAGGTCGAAGTCGAGGGTCACGTCAGAGCCCTTGCGATCGATTCCCGCGGAGGTCGCCTCGATGTTGAAATCCACAGCCGGCGCCGCCTCCGGCGATCCGAAGTTGGGCATCACCGGCGCTGCCTCGCCCTCGCCGTACAGGCGGTTGCCGGGATCGATGGAGCGGCCGAGCGCCATGGTCTTTTCCCACTCCGGCCCCTGTTCCTTGACCAGGCCCTTCAGCTTGAGGGCGGTGGTTTCGAAGGCCTTCGTGTCGCGCCGCTTGGCGTAGATTTCGAGCAGCTTTTCGTGAAGCGCGGCGCGGCCGCTGTCCTTCTGCAGCGCCTCGCGCAGAATCTCCTCGGCCTGCGTGTCGCGCCCATAGGCCAGATACACGTCCGCCTCGGCGAGCGGATCGACTTCCTCCGCCTCCATCCCCGCCGCTGCGCCCGCAGCGACCGCCCCGGCGCCCACCGCCGCGCCGCCGCCGGCCGCGGCGACGTTCAGCAGGCTATCGCCTAGCTGCGACTGCGTCGCCTGCTTTTTTCGTTTCCATGCATAGGCCCCGTAGCCGACGAGCAGGAGAATCACCAGCCCGAGACCGCCCAGCATGAGCGGATCGCCGAGATACTCGTCGAGCAGACTCGGCTCCGGCTGCGGCGCGGGTGCCACCGGCCGCGGCTTGGCTGGCGCCGGCTTCGGCTTCGGTGCCTCGGCCGCCGGCTTGGCGGGTTGGGCGGCCGGCTTGGGCGCTTCGGCGGCCGGCTTGGGCGTCTCGGCCGCAGGCTTGGGTGCTTCCGCAGCCGGCTTCGGCGTCTCTGCCGCCGGCTTGCCCGCGGACGCAGCCGCGCTTTGCTCGAGCTGCGCGATCTGCTGGTTCTTGATCTCGAGCAGTTTCTGCAGATCGGTGATGTTCTTTTCCAGCTCGCCGACGCGCGACTGCGCTTCCTCGAGCTCGCGATCGCGCGCCACGCGATCGTCCTCGCGCGCGGCCGCCGCCGCCGCGCTCGGCGCGCCGGGCTTCTCCGGCTCGGCGCGCGACAGCTTCAGCTGGTCGCGCGAGCTATCGGGTTCGGCCCTGCCTGCATCGGCGGTGATCTGTCCTTCCGCGGTACGCGTACCCGCGGTGCCCGGCGCGGTCGGCGCGGCCGCGGCAATCTGCCGGCGATATTCCGCGAAGCGCGCCATGTGCTCGAGCACGACCTCCTTTGCTTCGTCGCGACCGACTGCGGTAACCGTGTCGCGATCGGGAATGCGCAGAATGCGACCGGCGCGCACCAGATTGATGTTCTCCCGGATGAACGCTTCCTGGTTCGCGCGGTAGATCGCGATCATCATCTGATTGAAGGTCACGCCGGCATGCATGTGTTCGCGCGCGATCTTCGACAGCGTGTCGCCCTTGACCACTTCGTAGTCGACCGCCGGTGTGATTGCCGCCGAAGGCGCGGGCGCCGCGCTGGGCTCGACTGGTGCCGCAGGCGTCACCGGTTGCGAAGGTGCAGCCGCCGCCGGTGTCGTGGGCCCCATCACCGCGCCGGCCGGCGGCGGCGGAATGTAGGTCGGCGGATCGAGCAGTACGGTGTACTCGCGCACCAGGCGACCACCCGCCCACTCGAGTTCGATCAGCATCTCGAGAAACGGCTCGTTCACCGGGCCACGCGATGTCAGGGCAACGATCGGCTGGCCGTCACGTCGCTGTACCGTCAGCTTCAGGCCGATCAGCGCCGGATGGAATTCGACGCCGGCCTGGCGGAATGCTTCCGAGGACGCAAGCCGAACGCTGAGCGTGTCTTGCTCGCCGCTTCGCAGGGCGACGATCTCGATCTCGGCGCGCAGCGGTTCACCCAGGGCAGACAGCACGCGCAGCGTGCCGAGGCCTGCCGCGTTCGCCGCAAACGAGGCGAAAAACAGCAGCGCGGCCAAAGCCTGCGCGAGGAAACGTTTGCTCACGATGGTCCCACCCTGAGTCTATTCTTGCCGGCCAAGTAACATAACATCATGGTCTTAGGCTGGCAAGCTGAGAAATTTTCTCGGTTTTTTTAATTTTGCTTAGGAATCAGAAGAAAAAAATCACGCATTCGATAAATTGCAGGAAGCCATCAGCGGCGCGCGATGCGGCGGCGCATCAAGGCCCGAAACTGACGGTCGTGCCTCCCCGATGCGATGCCGGGCAGGTCAGTGTTTGACGCCGGCGTCCAGCAGGATGCGCAACATCCTGCGCAACGACTCGGCCGCACCCCACAGCAGCTGGTCACCGACGCTGAACGCGGTCAGGAATTCGCCGCCCATCGGCAGCTTGCGTACACGGCCAACCGGCACCGTCAGCTTTCCGCTGACCGCCGCGGGCGTCAGTTCCGCGAGCGACACCTCGCGCTGGTTCGGTACCAGCCTCACCCAATCGTTGCCCTCGGCGATCATGCCCTCCACCTCGTCGAGCGGCACGTCTCGGCGCAGCTTGATGGTGAAGGCTTGGCTGTGGCAGCGCATGGCGCCGATCCGCACGCAAATGCCGTCGATCGGGATCGGGCGCTCGCTGCGCCCGAGGATCTTGTTGCTCTCGCTTTGCCCCTTCCACTCCTCGCGGCTCTGGCCATTGCCGAGATCCTTGTCGATCCACGGCAGCAGGCTGGCGGCGAGCGCGTGGCCGAACTGCTCGCGCGGCAGCGTCGACGAGCGGATCGTCTCGGTCACGTCGCGATCGAGCGACAGCGCGCTTGTCGCGGGATCGTCGAGCAGGGGTCGCGCCTGCGCGCCGATGGCCGACATCTGCGCCACCAGCTCGCGCATGTTGGCGGCACCCGCGCCCGAGGCGGCCTGATAGGTCATGCTCGTCATCCACTCGACGAGGTCGTTGCGAAACAGGCCGGCCAGCCCCATCAGCATCAGACTCACCGTGCAGTTGCCGCCGATGTAATTGCGCAGGCCCTTCGCGTGCGCCTGCTCGATGACCGGCATGTTCACCGGATCGAGGATGATCACGGCGTCGTCCTGCATGCGCAGCGCGCTCGCCGCGTCGATCCAGTAGCCCTTCCAGCCCGCGTTGCGCAGCTTCGGGAACACCGCATTGGTGTAGTCACCGCCCTGGCAGGAGATGATCACCGGCAATGCGCGCAGGGCCTCGAGATCCATCGCGTCCTGCACCGCCTCGACGTCCTTGCCGATCGCCGGGCCCTGGCCACCGGCCTGCGAGGTTGAAAAGAACAGCGGCTCGATCAGGTCGAAGTCGCCCTCCTCGCGCATGCGCTGCACGAGCACCGAGCCGACCATCCCGCGCCAGCCGACAATGCCCACTCTCAACATGGTTGCCCGCCCTCAGCCGAGCGCCGCGAGCACCGCATCGCCCATCTCGACCGTGCCCACCTTCTTCGTACCGGGGGTATGGATGTCAGCCGTGCGGTAGCCCTGCGCCAGCACCTGCTGCACGGCGTGCTCGATGCGGTCGGCCGCCGCGCTCTGTCCGAGCGAGTAGCGCAGCATCATCGCCGCAGACAGGATCGTGGCGAGCGGATTCGCCACACCCTTGCCGGCGATGTCCGGCGCCGAGCCGTGAATGGGCTCGTACAGCCCCTTATTGCGCGCGTCGAGCGACGCCGAGGGCAGCATGCCGATCGAGCCGGTCAGCATCGAGGCCTCGTCGGACAGGATGTCGCCGAACATGTTGCCGGTGACGATGACGTCGAACTGCTTGGGCGCACGCACCAGCTGCATCGCGCAGTTGTCGACGTACATATGCGACAGCTCGACGTCCGGGTAGTCCTTCGCCACCTCGCTAACCACCTGCTTCCACAGCTCGGTGGTCTCCAGCACGTTCGCCTTGTCGACCGAGCACAGCCGCTTTCCGCGCAGGCGCGCCGCCTGGAACGCGACCTGCGCGATGCGCCGGATCTCGCCTTCGCGATAGCGCATCGTATTGATGCCCTCGCGCTCGCCGCCGGGCAGCGTGGCGATGCCGCGCGGCTCGCCGAAATAGATGTCGCCGGTCAGCTCGCGCACGATGAGCACATCCAGGCCGGCAACCACCTCGGCTTTCAGCGAGGAGGCCGCGGCGAGCTCGGCGTAGACGCGCGCCGGACGCAGATTGGCGAACAGGCCGAGCGCCTTGCGCAGCCCGAGGATCGCCTGCTCGGGCCGTTTTTCGCGCGGCAGCGAATCGTATTTCCAGTCGCCGACCGCGCCGAACAGGATGGCGTCGGCCGCCTGCGCCAGGCGCAGGGTGGCCTCGGGCAGAGGATGATCGGCGGCGTCGACGCCCGCACCGCCGACCGCCGCCTGCTCCAGCTCGAACGCGAGATCGAGCCGCTGCAACACCTTGAGCGCCTCGGCGACGATCTCGGGACCGATGCCGTCGCCCGGCAATACCGCGATGTTGCTCATCGCCTCAGCGGAAGTACCAGGGGAACTGCGCGCGCCGCCGGTCTTCGAACGCGCGGATCGTGTCGGCCCGGCGCAGCGTGAGACCGATCTCGTCGAGCCCGTTCAGCAGGCAGTACTTGCGGTGCGCGTCGACATCGAAGCGCATCACCTTGGCGCCGTCGGCCGTGCGCAGCTGCTGCTGCTCGAGGTCCACCGTGAGCTGGAAACCGGGGAACGAGGCGCAATCGTAGAACAGGCCGTCCACTTCCGACTCCGACAGCACCACCGGCAGCAGGCCGTTCTTGAAGCAGTTGTTGAAGAAGATGTCGGCGAACGATGGCGCGATCACGCAGCGGAAGCCGTAATCCAGCAGCGCCCACGGCGCATGCTCGCGCGAGCTGCCGCAGCCGAAATTACGGCGCGCGAGCAGGATCGAGGCCTTCTCGTAGCGCGGTTGATTGAGCACGAAGTCCGGGTTGCGTGGCCGCTTGGCGTTGTCCATGCCGGGCTCGCCGTGGTCGAGATAGCGCCAGGCATCGAACAGGTTCGGCCCGAAGCCGCTGCGCTTGATCGACTTGAGGAACTGCTTCGGGATGACCTGGTCGGTGTCGACGTTGGCGCGGTCGAGCGGCGCCACGATCCCCGTGTGTACGGTAAACGCGTCCATCGCTAGCGGGTCGATTTCTGGATCGCCTTGCCGCCCGCCTCGACGTCCTCGCCAATGCCGCGCATGGTGTTGCAGCCAGCCATCAGCGCGGCGAGCAGAACAAAGAACACAATGCGTCTCATAGCAGCCTCCGGTTTCAACGCCAGTTACGAATATCGACGAAATGCCCCGCCACCGCCGCGGCCGCGGCCATCGCCGGGCTGACGAGGTGCGTGCGCCCCCCGGCGCCCTGGCGGCCCTCAAAATTGCGGTTCGAGGTCGCCGCGCAGCGCTCGCCGGGCTCGAGGCGATCGGCGTTCATCGCCAGGCACATCGAGCAGCCCGGCTCGCGCCACTCGAAGCCCGCCTCGCGGAACACACGATCGAGCCCCTCTTTCTCGGCCTGCACCTTCACCAGGCCGGAGCCCGGAACCACCAGCGCGGCGCGGATGCTGGACGCGACCTTGCGACCCTTCACCACCGCGGCCGCATGGCGCAGGTCCTCGATGCGGGAGTTGGTGCACGAGCCGATGAAGACTTTGTCGAGCCGGATGTCGGTGATCGGCGTGCGCGGCGTCAGGCCCATGTAGACCAGTGCGCGCTCCATGCCCTCGCGCCGCAGCGCATCCTTCTCCTTTTCCGGATCGGGCACCGTGGCGTCGACCGGCACCACCATCTCGGGCGACGTGCCCCAGGTGACCTGCGGCAGGATGCCGCGCGCATCGAGCGACAGCTCGCGATCGAAGGTCGCGTCCGGATCGCTGACCAGCGTGCGCCAGTAGATCACCGCCTGATCCCATTCCGGCCCGACCGGCGCCAGCGGACGCCCCTGGACGTAGGCCAGCGTGGCGTCATCGAACGCCACCATGCCGGCGCGCGCGCCCGCCTCGATCGCCATGTTGCACAGGGTCATGCGCCCTTCCATCGACAGGGCGCGGATCGTGCTGCCGGCGAACTCGACGGCGCAGCCCGTACCGCCCGCGGTGCCGATCTTGCCGATGATCGCCAGCACGACGTCCTTCGCCGTCACGCCGCGCGCAAGCGGCCCCTCGACCAGCACCCGCATGTTCTGCATCTTCTTCGCCACCAGGCACTGGGTGGCGAGCACGTGCTCGACCTCCGACGTGCCGATGCCGTGCGCCAGGCAGGCGAACGCGCCGTGCGTGCTGGTGTGCGAATCGCCGCACACCACGGTCATGCCGGGCAGCGTGGCGCCCTGCTCCGGGCCGATCACGTGCACGATGCCCTGGCGCTTGTCGAGGAACGGGAAATAGGCGCGTGCGCCGAATTCCTTCATGTTGGCGTCGAGCGTCTGCACCTGCAGGCGCGAGGTGGCGTCACGGATGCCTTCGATGCCGAGCGCCCAGTCGGTGGTCGGCGTGTTGTGGTCCGCAGTGGCGATCACCGAGTCGCTGCGCCAGGGCTTGCGTCCGGCAATCTTGAGCCCCTCGTAGGCCTGCGGGCTGGTGACCTCGTGCACCAGGTGACGGTCGATGTAGAGCAGCGCGGTACCGTCGGCCTCCTCGTGCACGAGGTGCGCGTTCCAAAGCTTGTCATAGAGCGTCTGTCCCATGGCGTCGCGGGCTCGACTGAAAGCGTTGAATTATCCCACAGCGCCACGCGCTTTTTGCCGCCGCCGCGCCGCGACGGCGCCGCTCAGCCGCCGCGCCGGGCGCGCTCGTAGAGCGGCATCACGCGATCGGCGTAGAGGCGCAGGTCGGCGATGCGGCTTTCGTAGGACGGGTGGGTGGAAAGAAACTGCGGTGGCTGTCCTTCGCCGAGCGCGCCCATCTTCTGCCACAGCGTGATCGCCGCCCGCGGGTCGTACCCGGCGCGCGCCGCCAGCTCGACGCCGACGCGGTCGGCCTCCGTTTCGAAGGCCCGCGAGTTGGGCTTCATGATGGTGACGTCGACGACGATCGCCGAGAGATCCATCGCGCCGCTCGACATCCCGGTCGCGGCACCCAGGATGCTGAGGCCGATGCTCGCCGCCATCGCCTGCGAGGCGCGCTCCCGGCCGTGCTCGCGCAGCGCGTGGGCGATCTCGTGGCCCATGATCGCGGCGAGTTCGGCGTCGGTCGGCTTGAGCCGCTCGATGAGGCCCGTGTAGACGGCCATCTTGCCCCCCGGCATGCACCAGGCGTTGACCGCCTTCGCGCTGAGCACGTTCGTCTCCCAGGCCCAGCCGCGCGCGTCGGCGCGGAACGCCCCGCTCGCCGTGATGAGCCGCGCCGCGATCGCGCGCACGCGCGCCACCTGCTGCGGGTTGCGGTTGAGGCGCCCGGCGCGCTGCGCCGCGGCCATCTCCTGGCGGTAGGCCTGTGCCGCGCTGCGGTTGACCTCCTCGGAGGAGAGCAGCATGGTCTGCTGGCGCTCGACGCCGACCGCGCCGGTGTCCGTCGTGCGCGCGCTCTGGCAGCCCCCCAGCGCGAGCGCCGACAGGGCGAGGGCGAGCCCCGCGGTCGTCCGCAGCCTGTCGAAGAACAGCTCAGGCATCGTCGTTCATCAAACCTCTCGTGGCGTTACCCGCCAGGCCAACAGCGCTGCGCCGACCAGCCCGGCGAGCGAGCTGATGGTAAAGGTCCAGCCCGGCCCGAGCGCAGCCCAGCTCCAGCCTGCGAGCAGGGTTCCGGCGGCCCCCCCGAGGCCGTAGGAAACGCTCGAGTACACCGCCTGGCCGCGCGCCTGCTGTGCGCCGCTGAAGGCGCGGTGAATCATGGCAACCGAGGCCGCATGATAAACGCCGAAGGTGGCCGCATGCAGCAGCTGCGCGGCCGCGAGCAGCAGCACCCAGTCGACCGCCCAGCCGATCACCACGAAGCGCAGGCCGGCGGCGAGAAAGCTGCCGAGCAGCAGCTGGCGCAGCGAGAAGCGGCGCAGCAGCCGCGGCAGGGCGATGAAGACGACGATCTCCGCGAGCACGCCGAGCGTCCAGAGCGCGCCGATCGCAAGCTTGCTGTAGCCGGCGTGCGACAGGTGGATCGAATAGAACGCATACAGCGCGCCGTGCGCCACCACCATGCAGAAGCAGGCGGCCAGCAGGCGTACCACCTCTGGCTGGCGCAGCACCGCCCAGAAGCGCGGCGCGTCGGGCGCCGCCTCGCTGCGCAGCGGCCGCGCCGGCAGACCGCAGGCGGCGACGAGCGCACCGAGCGCGAGCACCCAGATGATGACCAGCAGCGAGGACGGCGCCGAGCGGTCGAGCCAGAAGCCCGTGAGCAGCACCCCGAGGATGAAGCTCACCGAACCCCACAGCCGCACCGGCCCGTAGCGGCCGGACTGGGCGCCGAGCGCCGAAAGCGCGAGCGACTCGACGATCGGCATGGCACCGGCCGAGGCCACGCTGAGGGCCAGCATCACCGCAGCAATGCCGTACACGTCGTCGATCCAGAACAGCGCCCCGTAGCCAATGACCAGCGCCACGCCCGAGAGCACCACGATCGCGCGGTGCCATTGCGCACGGTCGGCCACCCAGCCCCAAAACGCGGGCGCGAAGACGCGCGCGATCTGCGGCATCGCCAGCACCAAGGCGATCTGCGCTGCGCGCAGGCCGAGCGATTCGAGGTACAGCGCGAAGTACGGCAGCATCGCGCCGGCGTAGGCGAAATACGTGAAGTAGTAGGCCGCGAGCCTGACTTCCGCGCCCGCTAATCCGGCAGCTGCGTGCAACGATCGTTCCGCCGCAAGGCATTCAGTGCCCTCGATCGGGCCGGCGGACTGTACCATTTGGCGGTCGGCGGGCGCGAGCGGTGGCCGCGCCCCTGTGTTCGAACGCCATGGACCTGCCCTCACTGTTCAGCCTCGCCGGCCGCGTCGCGCTGGTCACCGGTGGCAGCTCGGGCCTCGGGCGTGAAATCGCGCTGGCGCTGGCGCAAGCTGGCGCGGCGGTCGTGCTGGTGGCACGCCGCGCCGATGCGCTCGCGGCTGCGCAGCAGGCGATCGAGGCCGCCGGCGGCCGCGCCGCGGCCCTGCCCTGCGACCTCGCCGACCGCGCGCAGCTCGCCGACTGTGCCGCGCGGGCAGGCGCGATCTTCGGCGCGCCGGAAATCCTCGTGTCGGCGGCCGGCATCAACATCCGCAAGCCGATGCTCGAGCTGAGCGAGGCGGACTGGGATCGGACCCTGCGCCTGAACCTCGACGCCGCGTTCCTGCTCGCGCAGCGTCTCGCCCCCGCGATGATCGAGAAAGGCTGGGGCCGCATCATCAACCTCGCCTCGCTGCAGGCGGTACGCGCCTTCGGCAACAGCGGGGCCTACGGCGTCTCGAAAGCGGGCGTGGCACAGCTCACGCGCGCGCAGGCCGAAGCCTGGTCGCGCCACGGCGTCAACGCCAACGCGATCGCGCCGGGCTTTTTCGCCACGCCGCTCACCGCGGCCGTGGCGAACGATGCGCAGCGCTGGCAGCAGCTGGCCGAGCGCAGCTTTGTCGGTCGCAACGGCGCGCTGCCCGACATACGCGGCACCGCGCTCTTCCTCGCGAGCCGGGCCTCGGACTACGTGACCGGACAGACGATTTTCGTCGACGGCGGCTTTTCCGCGGCATGAAGCCGGACGCGGCAGCCACGCGCGCCGGGCCAGACGTACTGCCGCCGCGCGCCGCCTTCTATGCGCTGTTCACGGCCTCGGGCTTCGCCGGGCTCATCTACGAGTCCATCTGGACGCACTACCTCAAGCTGTTCCTCGGTCACGCCGCCTACGCCCAATCACTCGTTCTCGCGGTGTTCATGGGCGGCATGGCGATCGGCGCGGCGCTCGCCGGGCGGCGTTCGACGCGTCTCGCCAATCCCCTGCTCGGCTACGCGCTGGTCGAGGCAATCGTCGGCGGCTTGGCCCTGGTCTTTCACGAACTGTTCGTCGCCACCACCGACTGGGCCTACGTCGCGCTCTTGCCGGCGCTGGGCGACGCATCGTTCGCGCTCGGCGCCAAGCTGCTCCTCGCCTGCGCGCTGATCCTGCCGCAGTCGATTCTGCTCGGTGCGACCTTCCCGCTGATGAGCGCCGGCCTGGTCCGCGCGCAGCCCGCGGCGCAGGGCGAATCGATCGCGATGCTGTACTTCGCCAACAGCCTCGGTGCCGCGGCGGGGGTGCTGACGAGCGGCTTCGTGCTGATTGCCTGGGTCGGGCTGCCCGGCACCTTGCGCAGTGCCGGCGTCATCAACCTGTGTCTCGCAGCGATCGTCTGGATGCTGGCGCGACCCGTGCACCACCGGCCGCTCGCGGCGCGCGCCGGCGGCGCGCGTGCGGCCCCGCTGCAGCTCGCCGTGGCGTTTTTCACCGGGCTGGCCTCCTTCGTCTACGAGATCAGCTGGATCCGCATGCTCGCCCTGGTGCTCGGCGCATCGACGCACTCCTTCGAGCTCATGCTGTCGACGTTCATCCTCGGCCTTGCCCTCGGCGGGCTCGCCGTGCGGCGCCGCGCCGACCGCCTGCCGCGCCCGGCGCGCGCGCTGGGCTGGATCCAGCTGACGATGGGCCTGCTGGCGCTCGCGACGCTGCCGCTCTACCACCTGACCTTCGACGTCATGGCGCGCCTGATGGACGCGCTGACGCGCAGCGAAACCGGCTACCTGCTGTTCAACCTCGCCGGGCAGGGATTATCGGCGTTCATCATGCTGCCGGTCACCTTCTGTGCCGGCATGACGCTGCCCTTGATCACCGTCGCGCTGCTGCGCGACGGTGCGGGCGAAGCGGCGATCGGCAGGGTGTACGCCGCCAACACACTGGGCGCGATTGCCGGCGTGCTGTTCGCGCTGCATATCGGCCTGCCGGGGCTCGGTCTGAAGGGCACGCTGCTCGCCGGCGCGCTGGTCGACGTCCTGCTCGGTCTCGTCCTGCTGCGGCACACGGCGCTCGGGCCGCGTGTCCTCGCGGCCGCCGCCGCGGCGGGCGCGGCGCTGTTCCTGCCACTGGCGCTCGCTTTCGAGCTCGACGCCAACAAGATGACCGCCGGCGTGTTCCGCCACGGCGACCTCGAATCCTCGCGCGACGCCGAGATCCTGTTTGCCGCCGACGGCAAGACCGCCACGGTGCACCTGGTGGCTTACCCCGGCGCGGTGAGCCTGCGTACCAACGGCAAGTCCGACGGCTCGATCGCGAATCCCGATCGCCCGCGCGGCACCGACGAGATCACGATGGTGCTGACCGCAGCATTGCCGCTCGCGCTCAAGCCCAACGCGCGCCAGGCGGCGGTGATCGGCATCGGCACCGGCCTCACCAGCCACACGCTGCTGCAGGACCTCGACCTGGAGCGCGTCGATACGATCGAGATCGAGTCCAAGATGGCCGAAGCGGCGCGCGGTTTCCTGCCGCGCAATGCCGCGACCTTCGCCGACGGTCGCGGCCACATCATGATCGACGACGCCAAGACCTTCTTCTCGACGCATGGCCGCCGCTACGACATCGTCGTGTCCGAGCCCTCGAACCCCTGGGTGAGCGGCGTCTCGAGCCTGTTCACGCGCGAGTTCTACGCGCGCATTCGCGCGCACCTCAATCGCGGCGGGCTGCTGGTGCAGTGGTTCCAGCTCTACGAGATCGACCCCTCGATGCTGGCGACCGTGATGGTCGCGCTCGGCGAAGCATTTCCGCATTACGCGATCTACGCCCCCAGCGATCACGACGTGCTCATCATGGCGAGCGACGCGCCGGTATCGCGCGCGCCGCAGGCAGGCATCTTCGAGCAGCCGGGCATCGCAAAGGAGCTGTGGACCGTCGACGTGCTCAGCATCGGCGACCTCGATGCGCGCTATCTCGGCGACCGCGCCACACTCGAGCCGCTGTTCGCCAGCTACGCGATGCCGGCCAATTCGGACTATGCGCCGATTCTCGATCTCAATGCGGCCAAGCAGCGCTTCATGGACCGCAGCGCGACCGGGGTCGTCGGCCTGCTCAACCAGGGCGTGCCGATCCTCGAACTGCTCGAGCCCGGCCGCAGCGCGCGCCCGATCAATCCGCTCTACAAGGGCGCGCACGCCTTCACGCGCATCGAGAACGCGCGGCGCGCGCGCTACGCGCTCGACTTCCTTCTCGGCACGGTACCGCCTGCACCCGAGAACATTGCCACCGACCTGCAGAAAGACCTCGAGATCGTCCAGCTGCGGCTGCTCGGCTGCCAGTCGCCGCGCAGCCTGGATGTCTGGCTGCACGCGCTGCTGCGCGTGGCAGGGGCCATCAATCCTTACGTCGCTGCAGACGAAGCCGCCGCGCTATGGTCGAAGGTGCTGGCCGCGCCCTGCGTCGCAACCCTGCACGCATTCCAGCGCAAGTGGATTGCGCTGTTCGCGGCGGTCGGCGCGCGCGACGCGGCGCGCATGGCCGAGCTCGGCGAGGACCTGCTGAGCACGCAGCCCACGCTGAGCAGCGACGCGCGCGAGTACCTGCTGCTGGCGACCATGGGCGGGGCCCTGGTGCGCGGTGAAGCCCGGCGCGCCGCCGCGCTGTGGGACCGCTATGCGCCCGGGCTGCTGCGCGCGCGCGCGCCGGGGCTGCGCCTGCTGCGCTGCCACGCCGCGGCGACGCGCGCGGAATGCATCGAGGCGCTCGGCGGCTAGCGGGCGCGCGCCAGGCGCACGGCGCCGAGCACCTCGCGCACGAACGCCGCGACCGCCGCCTCGCCGCGCGGCAGCTGGGAGAAGTGGCCGTCGAGCAGCAGCTGCGCGAGACCATGGGTCAGCGACCAGGCTGCGGCGGCGGCGATCGGCGCCCCGCTCGCCCCGGTCACGGCCTCGAAGGCGCGCAGCAGTCCGGCATAGGTCTGCGCGGCCGCCGCGCGCAGCGCGGGATAGGCGTCAAGCGGCAGCAGACCGCCGAACATCAGCCGGAAGCGCGCCGGGTTGCGGAGGGCGAACTGCACGTAGGCCTCGCCGCGCGCACGCGGCCCGCCCGCGGCGGCGGCAAGCGCCTCGTCGAGCCGCGCAAAACCCTGGGCCGCGAGCGCCGCGAGCAGCGCGTCGCGGTCGGCGAAATGGCGATAGGGGGCGTTGTGCGACACCCCCGCGCGGCGCGCGGCTTCCCGCAGGCTCAGATCGGCACCCCCCCGTTCCTCGAGCAGTTCGCCTGCAGCCTGCAGGATCGCCGCACGCAGTTCCCCATGGTGGTAAGAGCCCCGGCTGTCGCGTTTCCTGCGAAATGATGTTGACATCAGCAACATTATTCCTGATAAATGTTGTCATTGACAACATAGCTGCCTGCAACCGCCACGTCAACCGCGCGCGACCGGGGAAACTAGCGGCGCGACGCCCGCGGGGCGTAAGGGTTGCGGCCGCTGCGCATTTCGATTCTGAGCGGCGTGCCGACCAGCGCGAAGGCCTTGCGAAACCAGCCCTCGAGATAGCGCCGGTAGCTGTCGGGCACCCGGTCGAGCGCGCTGCCGTGCACGATCACGCGTGGCGGATTCATGCCGCCCTGGTGCGCGTAACGCAGCTTCGGCCGGATCGGCCCGCGTCGCGGCGGTGCCTGGCGCTCGACGGCGGCGAACAGCGCACGGGTCAGTTTCGGCGTCGACAGCTTGGCCATCGCCGCCGCATACGCCGCATCGACTGAACGCATGAGCGCTCCAAGGCCGCGTCCGTGCTTCGCCGAAATCATGTGCACCTCGGCAAAATCGAGAAAACCGAGCTTCCAGCGCAGTTCGTCGTGCACCCGGCCGCGGCTCTCTTCGTCCGCGGCGTCCCATTTGTTGACGCCGACCACCAGCGCGCGACCGCGCTCGAGCAGGTAGCCGGCCACATGCGCGTCCTGCTCGTTGATGCCCTCGACTGCGTCGAGCAGCAGGATGGCGACGTTGGCGGCCTCAATCGCCTGCAGCGTCCTGACCAGCGAAAAGCGCTCCACGGCCTCGCCCTGCCGCCCACGTCGGCGCATGCCCGCGGTGTCGATCAGCGTGTACCGGCGCCCGTCGCGCTCGAACGGCACTTCGATGGCGTCACGCGTCGTGCCCGGTGCATCCAGCGCGATGACGCGCGCCTCGCCGACGAGCGCATTGACGAGCGTCGACTTGCCGACGTTGGGCCGCCCGACCACGGCGACGCGCGGCTGCCGTTCCGCCGTCTCCTCGGGCTCGATTTCCGCCACCGGCGCGAGCGGCACGAGCGCCGCCTCAAGCAGCGCCGAGATGCCCTCGCCGTGCGCCGCCGAGATCGCCACCGGTGCGCCGAGACCGAGTGCGTGAAACTCGGCTGCCGCGATGTCCGGAGCCAGTCCCTCGGCCTTGTTCGCTGCGACGACCACCGCGCGCGCGCTGCGCCGCAGCTGCTCGCCGATCTCGCGGTCAACGGCCGTCAGCCCGGCGCGCGCATCGACCAGCAATACGACGGCGTCAGCTTCGGCGATTGCCTGCTCGACCTGGCGCGCGGTCTCGCGTGCGATGCCCGCCTGTGCGCTCGGCTCGAGGCCACCGGTGTCGATGACGATGAAGCCGCGTTCGCCGACGCGGCCTTCGCCGTAGTGGCGGTCGCGCGTCACCCCCGGCACGTCGACGACGATGGCGTCGCGCGAGCGCGTGAGGCGGTTGAAGAGGGTCGATTTGCCGACGTTGGGCCGACCGACGAGTGCGATGACGGGCTTCATGGAAATCGTCGCATGGCACGGCCCGCGACGCGCGACGCGGTCTTCAGAACGCGAGCGCGAACAGGCCGCCGTTGCGCGTCTGCACAAGGAAGCCGCTCGGCAGGCGAATCGGCGCGGCCCGCACAGCGCCGCCGTCGGTCGCGATGCGCGCGATGAAGGCCCCCGAGTCGCGCGCGAGGAAGTGAACGTAGCCTTCGAGATCGCCGACCGCGATCGCCGACGCCGTCGGGTACGGCAGCGAGAGCTGGCGGTGGGCGAGCTTGTCCTGCTTCCAGACACTGCGGCCGGTGAAACGGTCGAGCGCGTGCACCGCGCCCTGATCGTCGCTCACGTAGGCATTGCGCTCATCGAGGCGAACGCCCGTGACCGAGGACAACTCGCGCGACCAGACGGGGTTGCCGCTGCGCATGTCGAAGCAGGTCACGCGCCCCTGGTAAGCCGCGGCGCACACCTCTCGGCCGAGCACCGCCGGCTCGCCGACGACGTCGGTGACGCGCTCGAGCTCGGTTGCGCCGCGCGGCAGCGCCACGCTGCCTTCCCAGCGCCCGGCGCCGTTCGTCGTCGTGATACCGACCAGCTTGCCGCCAGAAAAGCCCGCCAGCGCGAGGCCGGGCACCAGCGTCACGCCCGCCGGGGAGCGTACCAGCAACGACGAGGCGGCGCGTTGGTAGACCCAGCGCCGCTTGCCGTCCGCGACGCTGAAGGCGAACACCCGGTTGTCGACGCTGCGCACGATCGCCAGCCCGTCGCCGACTGACGGTGCCGCGAGTACTTCGCTGGAGACCTGCGCCCGCCAAAGCGGCGCACCGTCCGCCGCGTTCAGCGCCCGCACCTCGCCCTCCTGCGTCGCAACCACCACCGTCGTGCCGTCGCTGCCGACCCCGGCCGAGAGCCGCGTGTCGAGCGAGACGCGCCAGCGTGTTGCGCCGGTCGTTGCATCGATACGCATGACGGTGCCGTCGTGCGCGGCCGCGTAAACGTCGTCGCCCACCAGCACTGGGCTGAAGACGAAGCGATCGCCACTGCCGACACTGGTCGACCACAGCACGCGCACCGTCTGGCCGCCCGCGAGCGGCGGCAACGGCGCAGGCTTCGGCCCTTCGCTGCCGCCGAACCAGTCGACCGGGTTGAGGCTGAAATTCGAGCACGCGCCCAGCAGGAGCACGAGCGGGAGCAGGATGGCGCGCTTCAGCACGTTCAGCCTCCGAGCGCCTCGAGCCGCATGCGCACGCTCTGCACGAAAGCCTGGTCGTCTTTCGTCGCCTTCTCGAGCGCGCTGCGGTACGCCGCCGCCGCCTGCGCCGACTGCTGCTTGGCGACCAGGATGTCGCCCTTCAGCGCGGCGTATTGCGCAGCGAAGGATTCCGCCGGCGCCGTCTCGAGCTGGGCGAGCGCGGCATCGTAGGCCTTCTCGTCGAGCAGGACCTGGGCGAGTCGCAGGCGCGCGATGTCGCGGAACTCGTCGGAGGGCGACCGCTCGATCACCCACTGCAGCTGCGCCTTGGCGCTTTTCAGGTCGCCGCGGTCGAAATAGAAGCGCGCCTGGGCAAGTGCGCCCATCGACGCCTGCAGGCGGTTGGGATAGCTTTCGACCAGCGTGCCGCCGCTGTCGCGTACGCCCTTGGCGTCGCCCGTCTCGACCGCCTTGAGCACGGCCTCGTACAGCGCACTCGCCTCGCTCGCCTGCCGCAGCTGGTACCAGCGCCAGCCCTGCCAGCCCGAGAAGGCGATCGCCGCGGCGACCACGACCAGAACCACGCTCCCGCCGTGGTCCTTCCACCAGCCCTTCAGGGTTGCCAGTTGTTCCTGCTCTTCGAGATCGTATGCCATGCAAAATGCTCCGGTGTGCGTTGCCCTCAGGCGCGTGCCTGGGCGAGCGCCGCAGCGAAGGCATCGACGATGCCTTCACGCGGCAGGCGGATCTGCTGCGACTCGCGGCGCAGCGGCTTTAACGAAACCTGGTTGGCGCGCAGCTCGTCCTCGCCCACGATCAGCGCCGCCCACGCCTTGCTGGCGTCGGCTTTCTTCATCTGCGACTTGAAGCTGCCCTCGCCCGCGTGCTGCACGATGGCGAAACCGGCGCCGCGCAGCGCCTCGGCGATGAGCATCGCATAGGCGTAGGTGCCGGCGCCCTGCGCCACGAGGTAGGCGTCCGGCAGGCACTCCTGCGGCGTGCCCCCGGCGTCGCGCATCAGCGCGATCAGCCGCTCGCTGCCCATCGCAAAGCCCGTGGCAGGCGCCGCCTTGCCGCCAATCTGCGCGAACAGCCCGTCGTAGCGCCCGCCGCCGCAGACCGTGCCCTGCGCGCCGAGGCTGTCCGAGATCCACTCGAACACGGTGAGGTTGTAGTAATCGAGTCCACGCACCAGTTTCGGATTGATCGTGTACGCCATAGCGGCGGCATCGAGCAGCGACCGCAGGCCTTCAAAGTGCGCCAGCGAAGCCTCGCCAAGGTAGTCCATCAGGCTCGGCGCCGTCGCCACCACTGCCTGCACCGCCGCATTCTTGGAATCGAGCACGCGCAGCGGATTGGTGTGCAGGCGCCGCCTGGCGTCGGCATCGAGCGCGTCCCTATGCGCTTCGAGATGGCGGATGAGATCGGCGCGGTAGCGCGCGCGTTCTTCCGGGGAGCCGATGGTATTGATCTCCAGGCGGACACCGTCCAGACCCAGATCGCGCCATAGCGCGGCGCACATGACGATCAGCTCAGCGTCGACATCCGGACCGGGAAAGCCGAGCGCTTCGGCGCCGTACTGGTGAAACTGCCGGTAGCGGCCTTTCTGCGGCCGCTCGTGGCGGTACATCGCGCCGCTGTACCACAAACGCTTCGGCCCGTCGTAGAGCAGGTTGTGCTCGATCGCGGCACGCACCAGGGATGCGGTCGCCTCCGGGCGCAGCGTCAGGTCTTCGCCGTTCAGCTCATCGCGCCAGGAGTACATCTCCTTTTCGACGATGTCGGTGACTTCGCCGATCGCGCGCCGGAAAAGCTGGGTATGCTCGACGAGCGGCATGCGGATGTTGCGGTAGCCGTAGCGCGCGAGCCAGGCCTCGACCTTCGACTCGTAGGTCTGCCACCACGCCGCCTCATCGGGCAGCACGTCGTTCATGCCGCGTACGGCCTGGATTTTGGTGCTCATGGAACGTCCGGATCTCTGCGACGCTCAGGACACCGCCTTGACGGCGATCTCTCTGGGCGGCTTGCGCCGCGCGCCGTCGCCGCCACCGGCAGCGCCGTAGCGCGCCTGCACGTAGGCCTCGACCAGCGCCTGAAACTCCTCGGCGATGCGGTCGCCCTTCAGCGTGACCGTCTTCTCGCCGTCGATATACACCGGCGCCACCGGTACTTCGTTGGTGCCCGGCAGGCTGATGCCGATGTCGGCGTGCTTCGATTCGCCCGGCCCGTTGACCACGCAGCCCATCACCGCAACGCGCATCGACTCGACCCCGGGATAGCGCGCACGCCACTGCGGCATCTGCGCGCGCAGGTAGCGCTCGATGCGGTCGGCCAGTTCCTGGAAGAAGCTGCTGGTCGTCCGCCCGCAGCCGGGACAGGCGCTGACCATCGGCGTAAACGCGCGCAATCCCATGCTCTGCAGGATCTCCTGCGCCACCTGCACTTCGCGCGTGCGGTCGCCGCCGGGCTCCGGTGTGAGCGAGACGCGGATCGTGTCACCGATGCCTTCCTGCAGCAGCACCGCGAGCGCCGCCGTGGACGCGACGATGCCCTTCGAGCCCATGCCGGCCTCGGTCAGGCCGAGATGCAACGGGTACGCGCAGCGCGCGGCGAGCGCCCGGTAGACCGCGATCAGGTCCTGCACCTGGCTCATCTTGCAGGAGATCACGATGCGCTCGGCCGGCAGCCCCAGGGCTTCGGCCTGCTGCGCCGAATCGAGCGCCGAGCGGATTACCGCCTCGCGCATCACCGCTTGCGCCTCGAGCGGCACCGCGCGTGCGGCGTTCTCGTCCATCAGCAGCGCGAGCAGCGCTGGATCCAGACTGCCCCAGTTCACGCCGATCCGAACCGGCTTGTCGTAGCGCAGGGCGCACTCGATCATGGTCGCGAACTGCTCGTCGCGCTTCGCGCCGCGCCCGACATTTCCCGGATTGATGCGGTATTTGGCGAGCGCCCGTGCGCAGTCGGGATACTGCGCGAGCAGCTTGTGGCCATTGAAGTGAAAGTCGCCCACCAGCGGCACCGGGCAGCCCAGCGTGTCGAGGCGCGCGCGGATCGCGGCGACCTGCGCCGCCGCCTCCGGCGTATTGACCGTGATGCGCACCAGCTCGGAACCGGCGCGCCACAGCGCATGCACCTGCGCCGCCGTGGCTTCGGCGTCCGCCGTATCGGTGTTGGTCATCGACTGAACGACGATCGGCGCGCCGCCGCCGATGCGCACGCCGCCGACCACCACCTGCCGCGAGACGCGGCGCTGTGCGACGCCGGGCGTGTTCATGGCAGCGTGAACCGCGCCACGGCCACCCTGATGTACGGCGCCAGGTCGACGCTGCGACCATCGACATTCAGGCGCACCGACTGCGCGTTGCCGATGACGAAGGACAGCGGCGCCGCGCCCGTCACCTCGACGGTGCTGCCCGCGGCGTTGAGTTGCGCGTGCAGCAGCCTGCCGTCCGCATCGCGAATTTCCACCCAGGCCTCCTCGCCACACTCGAGCCGCACGCTCTGCTGCCCGCTGGGCGTCGCGGCCGCGCTAACCGACGCCACCGCAGCGCCGCCCGCTGCCCCCGGCGACGCGGTGTCCGTCGCGGCGGCCAGCGCTTCGGCCGGCGGTTTCTCCGCCGCGGCCGACTCGGTCGGCGTCTGCGCCGGCGCCGGCGCTGCGACGCCCGCCTCCAGCCGTGGTTCCTCTTTCGGCGCAGTCGCGCGCGCAGCCGTGTCATTGTGCGAAAGGGCGGCGCCCGGCGTCTGCGCCGGCGCCTCGACCGACGGCGGTACCGGCAAGGTATCGCCCGCGCTCGCTACCACGTTGCGCTGCGACTCGTTCGCGGGCACGACGAAGGTCATGCGCGCCTCGCTCTGCGGCCGCTCCTGACGCCATTGCACCAGCACCAGCGCCGCGACCGCGAGCACGGCGAGCGTGAACACGACGTACACCACGTTGGAACGCTTGGAGGCGTCGCTGAAGGGCACCGGCTCGCGATAGCGCGCGACGATCTGGTTGGCGTCCGGCGCAGGCACCGCGTCGCGCAGCGCCTCGAGCAGGGGCGCGGCGTCCATGCCGACCAGCCGCGCGTAGCCGCGCACCATGCCGCGCACCACGGCGACGCCCGGCAGCTGGTCATAGCGGTCGGCCTCGAGCGCCTCGATCTGGCGCGGCGAAAACTTCAGCTGCTGCGCCACGCCCTCGAGCGTCAGACCGTGCACGACGCGCGCCTGCGCGAGTTGCACGCCGGGCATCAGCGTCGGCGTCGGCGTCGGCGTCGCCGCTTCTGCCGAAGTCGCCTCGCTCGCCGCTGCGCTGCGCTCGAACTCAGTCATACTCTCCGCGCTGCAGCTTCTGGTATTCCGGCGAGCCAGGGAAGCGTCGGCGCAGCTGGCTTGCCAGGCTCGCTTCGTTCATGCGCTGCCCGAGCTTGCGCTCGATGCGGATCCCGAGCCACAGCGATTCCGCGGTCGGCGGGTTGATCTGACCGAAACGCCGCATCAAGCGCTGCGCGTCTTCCAGGGCGTTCTGACGGTAGCGAATCTCGCTCATCTGCAGCACGGCGCGCGGATCGCCGGGATTGAGCTTCAGCGCCTGCTGGACCAGCACTTCCGCGTCGTCCACCTTGTTGATGCGCAGCAGACAGAACCCCGCGGCGCTATAGGAACGCCAAGGTTTCTGATAAAGCGGGTTGCGGGTCGCGCGCAGGAAGTGATCCACCGACTGCTCCTCGCGCTCCGTCTGGCACAGGTACCAGCCATAGTTGTGGTTGATGTCGGGGTCGTTCGGCGCCAGATTCAGCGCGCGCCGGAAGTTCTCCTCGGCGAGGCGCGTTTCGCGCAGCTCCATGTACACCAGCCCGTACATGCTGTAGGCCGGGGCGTAGCTCGGATCCGCGCCGGTCGCGATGCGAAGCTCCTCGAGCGCAACCCCCATGTTGCGACGGCTGTAATACAGCGCCGCAAGCTCGGTGTGCAGCCGCGCGCGGTTGCGCGGATCGCCCACCTCGCCGACCAGCTGGCCGGTATCGACCTCGGGCGCCTTCGGCGTCTCGGTCGTTGCGCAACCGACAAACAGGGCAAAGGGCAACAGGATCAGTATCCGCTTCATGCATTGAGCTCCGCTGCTGGCCGCAGTCGCCGTGTTTCGCGCGTGCGGCGCGTTCGGTCCGAGACATCTCCCGCGAGTTGCCCGCAGGCCGCGTCGATGCCGTCGCCGCGCGTCTTGCGCGTGGTCACGGTGACGCCAGCGCCCTGCAGAATTTCCGCGAAGCGCCGGATGCGCTCGGTCGGCGAACGGCGATACGCCGTGCCGGAGAACGGGTTGAATGGAATGAGGTTGAACTTGGAACGGACACTGCGGGCGATGCCGGCGAGCGCCCGCGCATCGGCGTCGCTGTCGTTCACCCCGTCCAGCATGACGTATTCGAACGTCACGAAGTCACGCGGCGCACGCTCCAGGTAGCGGTTGCAGGCCGCGAGCAGTGTGCGCAGCGGGTACTTGCGGTTCAACGGAACCAGCTGATCGCGCAGCGCGTCGCGCGGCGCATGCAGCGACACCGCAAGCGCCACGGGGCATTCGTCGCGCAGCCGGTCCATCTCGGGCACCACGCCCGAGGTCGACACCGTGACGCGCCGGCGTGAGAGGCCGTAGGCGTGGTCGTCGAGCATTAGGCGCAGGGCGGGCAGCACCTGGTCCAGGTTCAGCAGCGGCTCGCCCATGCCCATCATCACCACGTTGGTGATTGCGCGCGGGGGATCGCGCTCGCTGCCGGACCCATCGAGCGCTTTGCGCGCCAGCCAGAGCTGGCCGATGATTTCCGCGGTGCTCAGGTTGCGGTTGAAGCCCTGCTTGCCCGTGGCGCAGAACGCGCAATCGAGCACGCAGCCCGCCTGGCTCGAAATGCACAGCGTGCCGCGCGCACGCTCCGGGATGAACACCGTCTCGACCGCGTTCGCACCGTCCACCTGCAGCAGCCATTTGCGCGTTCCGTCCGGCGCCCGGCTGTCGCCGACCACCTGCGGCGCGCGTACCTGCGCCGCGCCCGCGAGCCGGCCGCGCAGCGACTTCGCGAGGTCGGTCATGCGGGAGAAATCCGACGCACCGCACTGGTGGATCCAGCGCAGCAGCTGGCGGGCACGAAAGCGCGGCTCGCCGAGCTGCGCCACGTAGGCCTCGAGCCCCGGCGCGTCGAAATCGAGCAGGTTGACGGTCATCGAACGAATAGGACCTCGCTCAGCGCGAAAAGATCTCGCAGCTCGGGAAGAAATACGCGACCTCGGCGCGCGCGGTTTCGGGGCCGTCGGAGCCGTGCACCGCGTTGGCGTCGATCGACTCGGCGAAGTCGGCACGGATGGTGCCCTTGTCCGCCTTCTTCGGGTCGGTGGCGCCCATCAGCTCGCGGTTGCGCGCGATCGCGTTCTCGCCTTCCAGCACCTGCACGATCACCGGCCCGGAGGTCATAAAGTCGACCAAATCCCTGAAGAACGGCCGGTCACGGTGCACCGCGTAGAAACCCTCGGCCTGAGCGCGCGACAGCTGCATCATGCGTGCCGCGATGATGCGCAGGCCGGCGGCCTCCAAGCGCGTATAGATCTGTCCGATCACGTTCTTGACGACCGCGTCGGGCTTGATGATGGACAGGGTCCGTTCGACTGCCATTCTTGTTTCTCCGGGGATGCGTGCAGGGAAAATGCAGAATTCTATCACCAAATATCCACGAACCGCGTAAAAACAATGGGTTGCGAGACGCTTGTGGCGCTCGGCCGGCTCAGTCGGTCGCCGGCGCCCCGGCCGCGCGCCACTGCAGCACGATGCCCGGCGCCCCGGCCGCGGCCCGATAGCGGCAATCGACCCCGAGTCCGGGCACCCACACCAAGTCTTCGTCGCAGTACACCAGCGGCAGCTGATCGCGCCGCCAGGGCGGAATGCCGGCCTCCTGGAACAGATTCTTCAGCGTGCGGCGCGGACGCCGCGCATCCGGTTGCAGCCGCTCGCCGCCGCGACGCCGCCGCACGCTGACGCGTGCCGTGGCGAAGCGCGCCGCGTCGATTCCCCTGCCGCGCACGCGCCGCAGCTGCAGTTCTCCGCCGTCCAGCGCGGCGATGCGCAGGCGGCGTTCGCCGCGCCAGTTCAGCGGCGTGAATGCCGCGGGCTCGCCGTGCGCCGCGATCGGTTCGAGGTACACGCGCCCACGATAGCTGCGCAGCCGCATGCCGTCGTGCACCAGCTGCATGCGAGGACTGCCGCTCGAGAGCTGCTTCAGCATCTCGAGCAGGCGCGCCTCGCTCGGCGCGCGCAGGCCGTGCTGCGCGAGAAAGGCGCGCAAGAGCGCGCGCTCGTCGGCCTGCGCCGCGGCGAAATGCCGCGCGGCGCGCGCCAGGCTTTCGCGCCAGCGCGGGAAGCGTGCCGCGATCAGCGGCGCGACGCGATGGCGCAGGTAGTTGCGGGTGATCGACTCGCGCGCATTGGACTCGTCATCGACCCAGGCGATCGCATGACGCCTTGCATAGCGCAGGATCTCCTCGCGCGGCACATCGAGCAGCGGCCGCAGCAGGCGCTTGTCGCCCAGCATGCCGAGCGCCGGCATCGCACTCGCCCCGCGCGGACCGGCGCCGCGCAGCAGCTGCAGCAGCACGGTTTCGGCCTGGTCGTCGAGATGATGTGCGAGCACGATGGCGTCGGCGCGCAGCCTTTGCAGGGCGGCCTGGCGCGCCTGGCGCGCAGCCGCCTCGAGGCCGCGCCCGCTGCGCGCCGCGACCTGCACGCGCTGCACGCGCAGCGGCACACCGAGCGCGCGGCAGGCGCGTCGGCAATGGCGCGCCCAGGCATCCGCGTTCGGACTGAGCGCGTGGTGCACGTGCAGCGCCGCAAGGCGGAAGCCGTGACGCGTCGCCGCCGCGTGCAGCAGCTGCAGCAAAACGCTCGAATCGAGGCCGCCCGAAAAGCCGAGCACGAGCCGCGCGCCGCGCAGTTCGGGATGCGCCCGCAGGAAGCGCTCGACGGCGCCGCGCGGTCCGACGTCAGCCGCGGTCGGCTTCCTTGAATTTGCCATAGCTCATCAAGCGCTCGAGGCGCTCGTCGACGAGCTCTTTCGGTTTCTTGTCCTGCAGCTGGCGCAGTGCGTCGGCGAGCGCCTTGCGCAGCGTCTGCCCCATCGCCTGCGGGTCGCGGTGCGCGCCGCCGAGCGGCTCGTTCAAGACGCGGTCGATCAGACCGAGGGTTTTCAGGCGGCTTGCCGTGATGCCGAGCGCCTCGGCCGCGGCCGGCGCCTTGTCCGCGCTGCGCCAAAGGATCGACGCGCAGCCCTCCGGCGAAATCACCGAGTAGGTGGCGTACTGCAGCATCAGCACGATGTCGCCTACGGCAATGGCGAGTGCGCCGCCCGAGCCGCCCTCACCGATCACGGTGACGATGAGCGGCACGCGCAGTCCGGCCATTGCGAAGAGGTTGCGGCCGATGGCCTCCGACTGTCCGCGCTCTTCCGCGTCGATTCCCGGGTAGGCGCCCGGCGTGTCGACGAAGGAGAACACCGGCAAAGCGAACTTCTCGGCCAGCTGCATGAGGCGCAGCGCCTTGCGGTAGCCCTCGGGCTTCGGCATGCCGAAATTGCGCAGGATCTTCTCCTTCGTGTCGCGCCCCTTCTGATGGCCGATCACCACGCAGGCTTGCCCGTTGAAGCGCGCCAGCCCGGCGACGATCGAGGCATCGTCCGCGAACAGGCGATCGCCGTGCAATTCCTCGAAATGGGTGAACAGCATCGGCAGGTAGTCAAGCAGGTAGGGCCGCTGCGGATGCCGCGCCACCTGCGCAATCTGCCAGGGCGTCAGCTTCGCGTAGATCTCCTTGGTGAGCGCCTGGCTCTTGCGCGTCAGGCGCTGGATTTCCTGCGAAATATCGACCGCCGAGTCTTCCTGCACGTAGCGCAGCTCTTCGATGCGCTGCTCGAGCTCTGCGATCGGCTGCTCGAAGTCGAGAAAGGTCGTCTTCATCGGCCGCCACATTCTACTCGCCGCGGCGTTTTGACGCGGGCCGCCCGGGGAAACCCTGCCGACCGCCGGGGGTGCGTCAGTACTCCACCGGCACCGGATCGAGGGAGCGCCACAGGTACCAGGTGGCGACCGAGCGCCACGGTGACCAGGTAGTGCCGAGCCGGCGCATGCGCGCGCGTGTCGCACTGCGGCCGTTGAAGTAGGCGCGCCGAATCGCCTTCTGCAGCCCGAGGTCGTCGAGCGGGAACACGTCGGGGCGCAGCAGGTTGAAGATGAGGAACATTTCCGCGGT
Source organism: Burkholderiales bacterium (assembly GCA_041558415.1). Taxonomy (GTDB): domain Bacteria; phylum Pseudomonadota; class Gammaproteobacteria; order Burkholderiales; family SG8-39; genus SG8-39. The sequence continues at coordinate 39,271 of JBFFEY010000011.1, forward strand.
CCAGCGGCCGATGCCGCGCACCTGCACGAGCTCGGCGATCACCGCTTCGTCGTCCATTTGCGGCCAGCGCTGCACGTGGATCGTGCCATCGGCAAAGTGCCGCGCGAGATCCGCGATGTACTCCACCTTGCGCGCCGACAGGCCGCAGGCACGCAGCCGCCTGCGGTCGAGCGCCAGCACCTGTGCCGGCGTCGCGTCCGGGGCGGCGGCGACGAAGCGGTCCCACACGCTCTGCGCCGCACGCACCGAGATCTGCTGCCCGACGATCGCGCGCGCCAGCGTCATGAACGGCTCGCCGCGGCGCACCAGAAACACGCCAGCGTGCGCGCGCATGATCGCGGCGAGCGTCGGATCGCGCCGTGCGAGCGCGCGTTTCGCGCGGGCCCAGTAGGCCGGCTTCATGCGTCGTGCCTCAGGCCGCCGCTGCGAGCGGCAGGTTGATAAGCAGATTCTGCGGCTTCATGCGCACGACGTCTGCCTCGTCCATCGACAGCGCGAGCACCACCGGAGCGCCGGCGAGGTCGGCGCGCATCGCGGCGCGCTCGGCGAAGGTCAGGCGAAACAGCGCGACGATGCGCCGCATGCGCCCAGCCTCCACCTCGCCGCCGTGCCACAGCGTGTTGAGAATCGCGGTCGACTCCGCATCGAGCCCGATGTGCCACTGCCAGCGCTGCTCCTCGAGGGCACGCACCGCCTGCACCTCGACCCGCACGCCGTGGAAATGCGCGATCCACGCTTCGATCACCCGGCAAAACGCCTCCAGGGCGGCGCTGCCCAGCTGGATCGGGATCACCGTATCGAAGCGCGATTCGCGTTCCCAGTAACGCTGCGCGTTGTCCGGCCCGAGCACGTCCAGATCGACCCGACCGAGCCCGCCTTGCGCCTCGACGATCAGGCGCCCGAGGCTGCCGTAGCGGCTTCCGGCCGCGTGCATCTCGACCGTCTCGAGGTCGGCGAGCAGCACCTGGCCGTCGCGCAGTGTCGCCTTCTGCTCGCGAAAGAACAGCTCTGCCGCGCGCAGGCGCAACGGGTCCTCGCAGCCGTCGAGGACGTTGCGCAGGATGACATGCACCAGCTGATCGATGAACAGCGGCGGCACGTCGATTGCACCGCCCTGGAACAGCCCCGCGTAGCAGGCCTCGAGGGTACCCGCCTCGAGCAGCCGGTCGCGGAAGCGCAAAAGCAGGCGGTAGTTGTCGCGCGCGTCGCTGTCCGCGATGGCCTCGAGCTCGGCCGGCGCAACCGGCCGACGCGGCGCCGCCATCAGCGCGGCGTGCAGCGCGTTTTCCGCATCGCAGGATTCTTCCACCGGGTGGATCTCCGGCCGCAGCAGGTAGGCGCGCAGGAAATCGTCGCTCACGACCAGCTGCCCCGCGGCGTTGCGGGGCAGAAGATGAAAGCCGCTCGCGCGCCAGAACTCCGGCATCAAGCCGGCGCGGTCACCAGGCGGCTGTTCGCCGCGACGTGCTGCCGGAGGAACTCCATCTGGTCGGCGTAGATGCGCCGGTTGGTGAGAATGAGATATTCCGCCTTGTTCGGCACGTACGGCGCGTACAGCAGCTCCATGCCTGACTCTTCCGGCAGGCGATTGCGCTTATGACCGTTGCAGTGCCGGCAGGCCGTGACCACGTTCATCCAGCTGTCCCGCCCGCCGCGCGACAGCGGCGTGATGTGGTCGCGGGTGAGGCGGAAATAGTTGAAGACCCGCCCGCAGTAGGCGCAGGTCTGGCGATCGCGACGGAATAGTTCGCGGTTGTTGAGAGGCGGCACCTGGTTGAAGCCGCGCGCGGCCAGCGCGCGTCCCTTGATGGCGATGATCGAATGCGCCGTGATGCTCGAGCGCTCGCCGGTCAGGCGCGACAGGCCGCCGTAGAAGGTGAAGGTCCGCTCGCCGAGGCTCCAGGCCACCAGGTCCTTCGCATAGTAAAAACAGGCCTGCTGCCAGCTGATCCAGCGGTGCGGCACGCCGTGACTGTCGAGCGAAAGAATGAGCGGACTTTCCATGGCACGAACCTTGAATGCGCGACGATTCTGCCAAGTGTCCTGCCGCTTTGCAATCAGCAAAAAAACAAAAGGCTGCGGGCAAAAGCTCGCAGCCCCCTCGAAGCGCTCTGGCGAATCGGTCAGGCGCTAGCGCCGGCCAACCGCGTCCTTGAAGCCCTGCCCCGCCGCAAACGCCGGGATGGTCTTTGCCGTAATCTTGATTTCCTTGCCGTTCATCGGACTGCGGCCGTTGCGCGCCTTTCGCTTGCGCGGCATGAACGTGCCGAAACCGACGACCGTTACGCGATTGCCTTTTGCCACGTTAGAGACGATGGCGTCGAACATCGCGTTGACCGCCTCACCGGCTGTGGACTTGCTCAGGTTCCCCGACTTCGCGACGACCCGCACGAGATCCGACTTGGTGACGACGGACGGCATGACATTCCTCCTATGTCAACGAGGCCCGGATGACGGGCTCTTTTCGAGTATCGCTTCCGCGAACATCGCTCAACCGTGATGTCGCGTCGACAAAGCCCGCGCGAGAGCGCGCATCGTATCCAAATCAAAAACGGAAGACAATGCGCGCACGCAAACTTTTTTTCGCTTGCGTTGAATTTTTTCTCGTGCGCACGGTTCGCGCATGCGAAGGCAAGCATTTAACATCTGCGCATCGCATCGATTGATAGCGCGATGAATTCGAATGCGCCAAGCGGAACGCTGACACTGAGCGCACTGCTCGCGGCGCGCGCGGCGACGGCTGGCGGCGCGCCGATGCTGGTCGATCGCGGGCGGCCGATCGCCTTCGCGGAGATCGCCGCCGAAAGTCGCCGCGTGGCGACAGCCTTCGCGCGCCTCGGCATAGGCCGCGAAGATCGTGTAGCACTTTGGCTTCCGAACGTATCTGCTTGGCTGACCTGTTTTTTTGCTTGCGCGCAGCTCGGTGCAATCGCGGTGTCGGTCAACACGCGCTTTCGCGCGCAGGAGGTAGCGGACATCGTCGGACGTTCCGGTGCACGGCTGCTGGTCTACTGGCCGGGGTTCAAGGGCATTGATTTCTCGGCCATTCTGACGGAGGTGGCCGAGGCGGCGCCCACCGCGCTCGCCGGCATCGAGGCGCTGATCGCCTATGCCGAAGCCGAGTCAGCAGCGCCGCACCACATCGCCGGCAGAGCGGTGCATGCTTATGGTGCGCTCGCCGGCGAGCTGCCGCGGCAACGGGATGACGCAACGCCGGATGCCGGCTGCATTCTGTTCACCACCTCCGGCACGACCAAGGCGCCCAAGTTCGTGCTGCACGACCAGCGCGCGGTGGTCGCGCACGCGCACGACGTGGCACGCGGCTTCGGGCTCGACGCGGACGCCGTGATGCTCCTGGTCCCGCCGCTGTGCGGCGTGTTCGGTTTCTGCTGCGCCATGGGTGCGCTCGCCGCCGGGCGGCCACTTGTCATGCGGCCGGCCTGGGATGCCGCGCAGGCCGCCGCTGACATCGCCGCACAGCGCGTCACCCACGCCAACGCGACCGATGAGGCCATCGCGCAGCTGCTCGCCCACAGCAGGACGGAACCGGCGTTCCCGAGCGTGCGGTTCTTCGGCTATGCGTCGTTCAACCCTTCGCTCGACGATATCGTCGAGCGCGCCGCCGCGCGCGACCTGACGCTCGTCGGGCTGTATGGCGCGAGCGAGGTGCAGGCACTGTTCGCACGGCAGGACGAGAACGCGCCGCTCGCCGAACGCGGGCTTGCCGGCGGCCGACCGGTGAATCCGGCGGCACGCGTGCGCGTGTGCGATCCCGAGTCCGGCCGTGTCTTGCCGCACGGCGAAGCCGGCGAGCTCGAGTTCTTCTCGGCCAACAGCCGCATGGTCGGCTACTTCGGCAATCCGCAAGCGACGCACGCCGCGCTCAGCGAGGACGGTTTCTACCGTTCGGGTGACCTCGGCTACACCACCGCCGACGGGCGTTTCGTTTTCCTCGCGCGCATGGGCGATTCGCTGCGGCTCGGCGGCTTTCTCGTCAGCCCGCTCGAAATCGAAGCCGTGGTGCAGCAGGCGCCCGGCATCGCCGCCTGCCAGGTGGTCGGCGTACCGGGGGCGGCGGGGCTGGTGGCGGTGGCATTCGTGATCCTCGCGCCGGGTGCGACGCTCGACGAAGCCGCCCTGCGCGCGCACGTCGGCGCTCGGCTGGCACGGTTCAAGGTGCCGCAGCGCATCGTGCCGCTGGAGGCCTTCCCGGTCACGCCGGGCGCCAACGCAACCAAGATCCAGAAGGGCAAGCTGCGCGAGATGGCCCAAGCGCTGCTCGCGCCGTGAACGGCATCGCGTGAGCGCCGCCGTCGACCGCTTCGTCGCGCAGCTGCGCGCATTTTCCGGGCCGAACGTCTTCAATCCCTGGGCCGACTTCGATCCGGCGCACGACGCCTTGCGCGCGGCACCCGCGATCCGCGGCCGCCAGCTCGCCGCCTACCTCACCGAACGCGCTTCGCGCGCACGCCTGCTGCTGGTCGCGGAAGCCGCCGGCTACCAGGGCGCCAAGTTCTCCGGCATCGCCATGACCTCGGAGCGCATTCTGCTCGGCCATCTCGCGGCCAAAGGCATCACGCCGCAGGACGTGATTCGGCTACCGCCCGAGCGCACCAGCCGGCCCGCGGAAAAGCCGCTCGGGTTCAACGAGCCGACTGCGACGGTGGTCTGGGGCACGCTGCTCGGCGCAGGCGTCGATCCGCGCGCCTGGGTCAACTGGAATGCCTTCGCCTGCCACCCGCACCGGCCGGGCGCGCCGCTGTCCAACCGCACGCCGACGCGAACCGAGCTGGAAGCCGGCCGCGAACTATTGCGTGGCTTCCTGCAGCTCTACCCGCGCGCCGAGGTCGTTGCCCTCGGCCGGCACGCGGCCCATTCGCTCGGCCTGCTCGAGGTGCCGCACCGCGCGGTGCGGCACCCCTCGATGGGTGGCGCCAGCCGCTTTCGTGCGGAGATCCTCGCAATCGCCGCGGCGCTGCAGGCGAAACGCTAGCCGGCGCTTTTGTCCTGCGACGCGATTTCGGTGTGCGTGCGCTGCTCGACCCAGCGAAACAGGTCGCTCACGTTGCGGCCGGCGCCGAATGCCTGCAGCGCCGTGCGCCACAGCTGCTCGCCCAGCCCGCTCATCGGCAGCGGCAGCTCCGCCTCGCGCGCCAGCGACATCGCAATGCCGATATCCTTCACCATCAGCTCGAGCTTGAACGGGTCGTCGAACTTGCGGCTGAGGATGCGCTGGCCGACGTGGTTCTGCGTGACCCAGGACATCCCGGTCGACTCGTTCAGCACCGCGTTCATGGCTGCGGGGTCGAGGCCGTAGCGCTTGCCGATCACCAGTCCCTCTGCGGTGGAGAGGAATGTGAGTGCGGTGATCAGGTTGTTGATGCATTTCATCGCATGCCCTGCACCAAGCGGACCGAGGTGAAAGAGCGCGCGCCCCATGCGCCGCAGAATCGGCGTCACGCGCGCGACCGGCGCCGCCTCGCCACCGACCATGAACACCAGCTGCGCGCTCTGCGCCCCGACCTGCGCGCCCGAAACCGGCGCATCGACCATGTCGACGCCGTTCGCGGCGAGCGCCGCGGCCGTGCGGCGTGTCAGCCAGGGCTCGGACGACGAGGTGTCGAGCAGCAGCGTGCCGCGCGCGAGGCCACCGAGCAGTCCCGCTTCGCCCAGCGCGACCCGCTCGACTGCCTCGCCGTTCGGCAGCATGGTGATGACGATGTCGGCCTGCGACGCGAGCGCCTGCGGCGTGGGCGCGGCCGATGCGGCCGGATGCGCCGCGACGAAGCCGCGCAGCGCGGTTTCATCGATATCGTGCACCGTGAGCGGGTATCCCGCAGCGAGCAGGTGCCCCGCCATCGGCGCGCCCATGACGCCTAGACCGACGAAGCCGATGCGCGTCGCAGCCACCGGCGGTTCGCGCCGCGCGCCCCTACGCGGATTTGGCGAGCCGGTCGAAATGCCCCACCGCCGGCGGCGCCGCACGGAACGGCTCGACGATCGCCCGCCATGCCTGGCACGCGGCCGAGCCGCGAAAGCCCTTGGCCCTCGCGATCGCCGTCTCGACGCTCTTCCTGATCGCCGCGTCGAATTCGGCCTGCTGGCCCGGCGGGATGCGGATGTCGGCGAGCTCGAGCATCATGGTCCTGCCTGTCAAAGCCCTTCGAACAGCGGCGTCGACATGTAGCGCTCGGCGGTCGACGGCGCGAAGCACACCACGGTCTTGCCCTTGTTTTCCGCGCGCGCCGCCACCTGCAGCGCGGCATGGATGATCGCGCCCGAGGAGATGCCCACCGGGATGCCGTCTAGCTTGGCCACCTTGCGCGCCATGGCGAAGGCCTCCTCGTTGGCCACGGCAATCACCTCGTCGATCAGCTTGGTGTCGAGGATATCGGGCACGAAGCCCGCGCCCAGGCCCTGCAGCGCGTGCGGCCCCGGCTGCCCGCCCGACAGCACCGCGCTGTCCTTGGGCTCGACCGCGACGATCTTGAGCGCCTTGTTTCGCGGCTTGAGCACCTCGCCGCAGCCGGTCAGCGTGCCGCCGGTGCCGACGCCGGAGACGAGGATGTCAACCTTGCCGCCGGTGTCGGCCCAGATTTCCTCGGCGGTCGTACGGCGGTGAATCTCGGGGTTGGCCGGGTTGCCGAACTGCCAGGGCATCACCGAATTCGGAATCTCTTTCAACAGCTTGTTCGCCGCGTCGATCGCGCCCTGCAGGCGCTGCTCCTTCGGCGTCAGCACCATCTCCGCGCCGAGCAGCGCGAACATCTTGCGGCGCTCGACCGACATCGACTCCGGCATGGTCAGGATGCAGCGGTAGCCGCGCGCCGCGCACACGAAGGCGAGCGCGATGCCGGTGTTGCCGGAGGTCGGCTCGACGATCACCGAGCCCGGGCCGATCTTGCCCTCGGCCTCGAGCGCCTCGATCATCGAAAGCCCGATGCGGTCCTTCACGCTGAGCAGCGGGTTGAGGTACTCGAGCTTGACCAGCACCTGCGCGACCGCGCCGACTTCCTGTGCCACCCGATTGAGACGCACCAGCGGCGTATTGCCGATCACCTCGGCGATGGAGTCGTAGACGCGCTTGCGGAGCGGTCCGTCCAGCTTGAGTGGTTTCGGCTTTGCGGCCATGGCAGTCTCGCTTCCTGTTTGGTTTCGGACGTTATTGCGGGCTTGACCCGCGATAGTACCGCGATTGCGATGCGCGGCGCAGCGCGCACCGCTCGCAAAACCCGCGCCGATGCGGCAGACTTGCGCCGCCCTTTTTACCCAAGACCACGATGAAAGAGCAGACATGAAAGCGGCCATGATCGTCGAAACCGCGAACGCCACTGCGCTCGAAATGCGCGAGGCCCCCACGCCCGAGCCGGGCCCGCAGCAGCTGCTGCTGCGCGTCAAGGCGAGCTCGCTAAACCGCGGCGAGCTGCTGCCCAGCGGCAAGCCCGGTGCGCGCCCGGGCGGCGTCGAGGCGGTCGGCGAAGTCGCTGCGCTCGGCAAGGGCGTCAAGGGCCTCGCCGAGGGCGCGCGCATCATGGCGCGCTGCAAGGGCGGCTTTGCGGAATACGCGCTGGTCGACGCCGGCGAGGCGATCGTCATTCCGGATCGGCTCTCCTGGGAGCAGTCCGCGGCAGTGCCGATCGTGTTCCTCGTCGCCTACGACATGCTCGTGCCCTACGGCCGCGTGCAGCGCGGCGACTGGGTGCTCGTCACCGCGGTGTCTTCGGGCGTCGGCGTGGCGAGCCTGCAGCTCGCCAAGGCGCTGGGTGCGCGCGTCATCGGCACCTCGGGCTCGCCGCAAAAGCTCGAGCGGTTGCGCGCCCTGGGGCTCGACGCCGGCGTCGCCACGGCCGGCGAACTCGCTGCCGAGGGGATGCGCATCACCGACGGGCACGGCGCCGACCTCTCCATCAACAACGTCGGCGGCAGCGTGTTCCCGCAGCTGGTGCGTGCCGCGGCCTACCGTGGGCGCATCGCCATCGTCGGCTACGTCGACGGCGCACTCGAGGCGCCGCTCGACCTCAGCGCCGTGCACTCGAACCGGCTCGAGATCTTCGGCGTCAGCAATCGGCTGAGAAGCGCCGCCGAGCGCGCCGAGACCGTTGCCGGCTTCACCCGCGACTGCCTGTCATGGTTCGCCGACGGCAGCATCCAGCCGCTGGTCGACAAGGTGTTCGCGTTCGACGCGCTGGCCGAGGCAAAAGCCTACTTCGACCGTAACGCCCACGTCGGCAAGGTGGTGTTGCGGCTGTAGCCGCTCAGTCGGCGCGCTGCGCGATCGCCTCCTCCAGGTCACGCAGCCGGTCCTTGCCGAAGTACATGTCGTCGCCGACGTAGAAGGTCGGCGCGCCGAAGGTGCCGCGCGCCACCGACGCCTCGGTGTTCCTGAGCAGCGCGTCCTTCACGTCTTGGTCCTGGATGCGCGCCAGGATATGCGCCGCGTCGAGCCCGGATTCCTCCAGCGCCGCGCGGATCACCGCAGGGTCGTCCATCTTTTTCGGCGCTTCCCACATGTGGTGGAACACCGCGTCGACGTAAGGCATCAGATTGCCGTCCAACTGCGCGACGATCGCGCCGCGCATGATGCTCACCGTGTTCACCGGAAAGTGCGGGTTCCACTGGAACTGCGTCAGACCGTGCTTCTCGATGAAGCGCCGCATCTCGAGGCGCTGGTACTCGAGCTTGTTCTTCACGTCCTTGAACTGCACCATCGGCGCGACGTTGTGGGTCAGCTTGAACACGCCGCCGAGCAGGATCGGCACGTAGACGAAGGCCGCGCCGCTGCGCTGCTCGATGCCGAGAATCAGCTTGTGGGCGAGGTAGGCGTTCGGGCTGCCGAAATCGAAATGGAATTCCACCTGTGTCATGCGCGCCTCCGTGACCGCAACGGCACCAGCCTACCAGCGTTCCATCCAGGGCCGCAGGTCGAGCTCGAAGGTCCAGGCGTCGCGCGGCTGGCAGTGCAGCTGCCAGTAGGCCTCGGCGATGTGCTCGGGATTGACGATGCCGTCCTCGTCCTTGAGTGCGTAGCGCTCGGGAAAGTTCTCGCGGATGAAGGCGGTGTCGATCGCGCCGTCGATCACCACGTGCGCGACGTGGATGTTCTTCGGCCCGAGCTCGCGCGCCAGGCTCTGCGCGAGCGCGCGCAGCGCGTGCTTCGCGCCGGCGAAGGCGGCGTAGTGAGCCGAGCCGCGCAGGCTCGCCGTGGCGCCGGTGAAGAGCATCGTGCCGCGGCCGCGCACCGCCATGCGCCGGGCCGCCTCGCGCCCGGTGAGAAAGCCCGCGAACGCCGCCATCTCCCAGATCTTGAAGTACTTGCGCGCGGTCTCGTCGAGGATCGAAGACGGCACGTTGGCGCCGACATTGAAGACGAAGACCTCGATCGGCCCGACCTCGCGCTCGACCGTTTCGAACAGCTCGACGACCTGCTCTTCGCGCCGCGCGTCGCTGCCGAAGGCGCGCGCGCGGCCACCCGCGGCTTCGATTTGCGCAACCAGCGGCGCGATCGCCTGCGCACTGCGTCGCGTCACGCAGGCGGTGTAGCCCTCGCGCGCGAAGCGCCGCGCCACCGCACCGCCGGTGGCGTCGCCGGCGCCGATGACCAGCGCCACGCCTTTGTCAGGCATGCGTCGCGCCGGCCGCGAGCGGCAACGTGAAGCTGAAGGTCGAACCCTGGCCGAGCGCGCTCACCAGCCGCACCGCACCGCCGTGCAGCTCGACGATGCGCCTGGTGAGCGGCAGGCCGAGCCCGGTGCCCTCGGCGCGGCGCGCGAGGTCGTTGCCGACCTGCTTGAATTCCTCGAACACCGCGGCCTGATCCTCGGGCGCGATGCCGGCGCCGGTATCGCTCACCGCCACTTCCAGCCAGGCACCGTTCTTCTTCGCGCGCACGTTCACCGAGCCGCCCTCGGGCGTGAACTTGACCGCATTCGAAAGGAGATTCAACAGCACCTGCTTGAACTTGCGCTCATCGGCGCGAACCTGGTCGAGCTCCGCGTCGATCTCGCAGCTGAGCGCGACGCCGCTGCGCTGCGCACGCTCCTTCACCAGGGCAAGCGCGTTGTCGATGGCCGGCGCGAGCGGAAACTCGGACAGCTCGAGCTCCATGCGCCCGGCCTCGATCTTGGAGAGATCGAGGATGTCGTTGATCAGCGAAAGCAGGTGGCGCCCCGAAGCGAGGATGTCGCCGACGTACTCGTCCTGCTTCTCGCTCAGCTCGCCGAACATCTTTTCCTGCAGCACTTCGGAAAAGCCGATGATTGCGTTTAGCGGCGTGCGCAGCTCGTGCGACATGTTGGCGAGGAACTCCGATTTGTGGCGGCTCGCGACCTCGAGCTCGGCGCTTTTCTGGCGCAGCTCGTCGATCAGGCGGATGTTCTCGATGGCGATCGCCGCCTGGTCGGCGAACATCGCCATCAGCTCGAGCTGCCGGTCGCTGAACGCCACCGGCGCACGGCGCGTGAAGGTGATCAGGCCGAGCGGCTCGCCGTCGCGCAGCATCGGCACCGCGGCCACCGCGCGGTAGGGATCCGGCTCGACCAGATCGCGGCGCTTGTAGTCCGCGTCGGCGAGCACGTCGGACACGTGGATGATCTTGCGCTCGAGCAGCGCGCGGCCGGTGATCGACTCTCGCCCGGGGCGCAGCGGGTCGCGCCGCATACGCGCGAGCACCGGTGAATCCGGGGCGTATTGGTAAGCGGCGACCGGGCGGTATTCGTCGTGCTCGTCGGGCCGCACCAAAACAGCATGGTCGGCGCCGCAGAGCTGCGAGGCGCTGTCGAGCAGCATCTGCAGCACCGCGTCCAGGCTGAAGCTCGTCCGGCTGATCGTCTGCAGCACCTTGGCGGTCGCGGTCTGCTGGCGCAGCGCCTCGTTGATCTCGTTGAACAGGCGCACGTTCTCGACCGCGATCACCGCCTGGCTGGCGAAGGTGCCGACCAGGTCGATCTGTTTCTGCGTGAACGGGCGCGGCTCCGGGCGATAGATTGAAATCGCGCCGATCACGCTGCTTTCCTTCACCATCGGTACCGCCATGTAGCTGCGCACGCCGCCGACGTCGACGCCCTGGACGACATGCGCTTTGCCGGCACGGTAGTCGTCGCTGTTGCGCAGGTCCTCGATCTGCACCGGCCGTTGCTCGGAGACGAGTCGCCCCAGCACCCCCTGGTCGCTCGGCTCGAAGGGCGCGCGCTCCATGAGGTAGCGCGCGTAGTCGGGTTGCGCACCGCGCTGCGCCGCGGTGCTGAAGCGCCGTCCGTCGTAGCGCAACAGGATGCCGAGGTGCGCGTCGCACAGCCGCAGCGCGTTTTCCAGGATCGTGTCGAACACTGGCTGCAGGTCGGTGGGCGAGCTGCTGATCACACGCAGGATCTCGGCGGTCGCGGTCTGGCGCTCGAGCGCCTCGCGCGTGTCGTTGAACAGGCGCGCGTTCTGGATCGCGATCACCGCCTGGTCGGCGAAGGTCCTGAGCAGCGCGATGTCGCGCTCGGAAAACGCCCCCGCCTTCATGCGCCCGACCCAGATCGCGCCGATGCCGCGCCCGTTCGCGATCAGTGGCGCGAAGACGATCGCCTTGTTCTGCAGCACGCGGCAGCCCGCCACCACCCCGGCGGGCACGCCCGGGGCGTCGATATCCGGATAATGCTTCACCTGCGCGTCGAGAATCGCGCTACCGGTGCCGCTTTCCTGCGAGAGCGGCAGCGGATAGATGCCCCGAAGCGCCTCGTCCTGCGGGCCGTGGTACGCGGCGAGCGCGATCTGATCGGACGCGTCGACCACCGTGACGCCGACCAGATCGCCGGCGAACAGCCGCTCGCAGCTTTCGGTGATCTTGTCGAACACCGGCTTGGTGTCGGCGATCGAGCCGCTGATCGCACGCAACACCTCGGCGGAGGCCTTCTGGCGCTCGAGCGCCTCGCGCGTCTCGTTGAACAGGCGCACGTTCTCGATGGCGATTCCGGCCTGATCGGCGAAGGTGGTGAGCAGCGCGACCTCGCGCTCGGAGAACGCGCCGGCATAGCCGCGCCCGACGAAGATCGCACCCAATCCACGCCCCTCGCGCAGCATGGGCGCGAAGATCACCGCCTTCGCGCCCACCGCCCTGGCGCCCTGACGCGTGGGCTCGGGCACCTCGGCGCCGTTCTCGGCATCCGGGTAATGGACCACGCGCCGCTCCTTGATCGCCACCCACGACGCGGCGTTCGTCGACGGCGGCATCGGGAAGATCTTCTCGAATTCCTCGCGCTGCGCGCCGTGGTAGGCGCCGATGTGCAGCTTGCCGTCCTCGCGCACCACGTTGAGCCCCACGATCCGGCCGGCGAACAGCCGCTGGCAGTTGTCGAGGATCTTGTCGAACACCGGCGCGGTGTCGGCGATCGAGTCGCTGATCGCGCTCAGCACCTCGCCCGAGGCCTTCTCCCGCTCGAGCGCTTCATGCGTCTCGTTGAACAGGCGCACGTTCTCGATGGCGATCGCGGCCTGGTCGGCAAAGGTTTCGATCAGCGCGAGCTGGCGCTCGGTAAACGGTCGCGCCTCCCTGCGCCAAGTCGTGATCACGCCGATGAGCTTGCCCTGGCGCAGCATCGGCACCGACAGCACGGCGCGCAGGCCTTCGCGCTCGTACAGGTCGCGCGGTTCCGGCGCATACGCCGGATCGTTGAGCAAATCGCCCGTCTGCACCGTCCTTTTCTCGAGTGCGGCAAGCCGCGTCGTGGTCTCCCGGCTCGGCGTGGCGCGCAAGGCCTGCAGCCGCGCGGCGAACGCCTCCGAAGCGCCGCGATGCGCCGCAACCGTCAGCGTTTCGCCGTCGAAGCGGAACAGCGCCGCCATCTGCGAGCCGCTCAGCTGGGTGATATGCGCGAGCACCTTCGCGTACAGCGGCTCGAGATCGGACTGCGCGCTCGGGATGACGCGCAGGATTTCGCTGATCGCGGTCTGCTGCTCGAGCGCCTCGCGCGTCTCGTTGAACAGGCGCACGTTCTCGATTGCGATCACCGCCTGATCGGCGAAGGTATGCAGCAGCGCGATCTGCTTGTCCGACAGCGGGCCGGGCCTTGCGCGCACCACGCTGATCGTGCCGATTGCCGAGCCGCCCCTCATCATCGGCACGATCGTGATGGCCCGGTTGCCCGTCGGCAGGAAGTTCTTCTTGCCGACATCGAAGTGGCCGTCCATGACGGCAGCGTCCGGGATGTCCACCATGCAACCGTCGAGAATCGCCGCACTGTGCATGTACTCGCGCTCCAGCGGGAACGGAAAGCGCTCCCACCAGCGCGCCGTGCGCCCTGGATCGGTCTCCGCCACCGCCATCAGGCGCACTTCGTTGCCCTCGGGCCGGCACACCGCCATGGCCGCGCCTTCGAACAGCTTCACGCCCGCCTGCACGATCGCCTCAAACACGGGCTGAACGTCGGTCGGCGAGGCGCTGATCACCCGCAGGATCTCGGCGGTTGCCGTCTGGCGCTCGAGCGCAGCGCTCACCTCCTCGTGCGCGCGCTTGAGCGCGAGCTCGGCGTTCTTGCGCGCGGTGATGTCGCTGATCGCGCCGAACAGCTTGATCACGCGGCCGCGCGCGTCGCGCACGCCGGTTGCGCGATCGAGGATCCAGCGGTAGCTGCCGCCTGCATCCGCGACGCGGTATTCGTGCTCCAGGTGATCGGATACGCCCTTGAAGAAGTCGCGTATCGCACCGCGGTAGCCCTCGCGGTCCTGCGGATGAACGCGTGCGTTCCAGTGTGCCGGTGTGAGCCAGCCGGAGGGTAGCGCGAACAGCTCGAGCGCGCGGTCGGTGAGAAACAGGCCGTCGCTCATGACGTCCCACTCGTAGATGCCCTCGGCCGCGGCCTGGGTGGCGAGCGCGTAGCGCTCTTCGCTCTGCTTCAGCGCGGCCTCGGCGCGCTTCAGCCCGGTGATATCGCCGGTCGAGCCGACCATGCGCACCGCGCGGCCGCTGGCGTCACGCACCGCGATGCCGTGCTGCCGCGCCCAGCACCATTCGTTCCTGGCATTGCGGTAGCGGTAATCGCACTCGAAGCGCTCGGTGTCGCCCTTGAGGTGCGCGCGTATTGCGGCGTCGTAGCGCGGCAGGTCTTCGGGGTGAATGCGGTCGCGCCAGTCCTTCGGGGTGCTGATGTCGCCGGGCGCGAAGCCGACCGCGAGCTGCACGCGGTCCGAGTAGTAAATGCGGCCTCGGACGAGGTCCCAGTCGTAGGTGCCTTCGTTGATCGAGCGCATCGACAGCTCGTGGCGCTCCTCCGCTTCGTGCAGGCGCGCCTCGGCGCGACGCGTCTGCGTCACGTCCTCGCAGGTGATGAGCAGGGATTTCGCGCCGAGCGGCTGGCTGACGAAGCGCACGACCCGCCCCCGCGATAGGGTGACTTCGCGCGCGCCGCGCGCGCGCCGTGCCAGCGCGCCGAGGCGCGTGCGCAGCAGCGTATCGGCGTCGCCCGCGCCGTGATCGCCGCGCGCGAGCTCCGCGCGCACGAACTGCTCGAGCGGCGTGCCAATTTTCAGCAGCCGGCGCGGGTAGCCGGCGAGCGTCGCGAAGCCGGCGTTCCAGGCGACGAGCCGGCGCTGCGCGTCGAAGCGCGCGAAACCGACCGGCAGCACGTCGAGTCCGACGTCTGCCGCGACCGCCGCCGGTCGTCGCCGGGCGACAGTCTTCGCCTTTTTCGTCCTGACCGCAGCGCGCGTGCTCGACCGCCCCTTCGCCACGCCCTCCCCCAACAAAACGCGTGATCGCGCAGTGTAACCCCACGCCCGATCAATCCGGCGTGGCGCGCGCGATCTGCGCTATGCTTCGCTGCCGCACGCGGTGCGGCCAACCACCACAACAGGAACCCCATGAAGAAAATCGCAGCCGCCCTCGCGGCCGGGCTCGCGCTGGGCAGCGCCAGTGCGGCCGAACTGAGCGAAGAGCAGAAAACCTTCTACGCGCTGGGCCAGGTGCTGGCGCGCAACGTTTCGACGTTCAGCCTGACGCGCGCCGAGCTCGACGCCGTGCAGCAGGGCTTTCGCGACGGCGTGCTCGGCGCGAAGAGCGCGGTCGACATGAACGTCTACGGACCGAAGATCCAGCCGCTGGCGACCGCGCGCCAGGCCGCGGTCGCCGAAAAATCGGCCGCAGCCGGCAAGGCGCAGCTCGCCAAGGCGGCGCAAGAAAAAGGCGCGCTGAAGGCACAAAGCGGACTCGTCTACCTCGCGCTGCGCGAGGGCAAGGGCGCCAAGCCGGCGGCGACCGACACCGTCCGCGTGCACTACCGCGGCACGCTGATCGACGGCACCGAGTTCGACAGCTCCTACAAGCGCAAGGAACCGACCGAGTTCCCGCTAAACGGCGTCATCCCCTGCTGGACCGAGGGCGTGCAGATGATGAAGGTCGGCGGCAAGGCGCGCCTGACCTGCCCGCCGGAAACGGCCTACGGCGAGCGCGGCGCCGGCGGCGTGATCCCGCCCAACGCGACGCTCACCTTCGAGGTCGAACTGCTGGAGATCAAGCAGGCCGCCAAGTAGCAACGCCTGCGGTGGCCGCTACGAGGTCGCGCGCGCAACGTAGATCGTGTTCGCGGCCTCGTACCCGGTGTACGGGTTGTCGAAGTGCACGACATGCGTCTGCGAGGACACGAAGACTTGGGCGAGCGCGCTCTCGAATTCGGCATCCGGCGGCTCGTTCGACCACAGTGCAAACACGCCGCCCGGATTAAGGTGGCGGGAAGCCGCCCGCAGGCCTGCGGGCGCGTAGAACGGGCCGCGCCGCGCATCGAGCACGTGGCGCGGCGAATGATCGACATCGAGCAGCACGGCATCGAAGCGGCGCGCGGCGTCCTCCGGATCCAGGCCGCCCTGCGCCGCGCCTGCCAGCGCAAAGAAATCGCCCTGCAGCAGGCGACAGCGCGGATCGGCGCACAATTGCCCGCCCAGCGGCACAAGCCCTTTGCGGTGCCAGCCGAGCACCGGGGCGAGCAGCTCGATCACCAGCAGCGAGCGCACGGACGGTTTCCCGAGCACCGCCGCGGCGGTGTAGCCCAGTCCGAGCCCGCCGACGACGACATCCGGATGCGCCGCGCGCACGGCGGCGAGGCCATGCTCGGCAAGCGCGACCTCGCCCGCCGTGAAGCGGCTCGACATGAGGAAGTCGTCGCCGAGCTTCACTTCAAGAAGCGGTTCGCCTCCCAGGACGGGGTCGCGGCGCCGGCGCAGCACCAGCTCGCCGAGCGGCGTGCGGCAGTAGTCGAGCTCCTCGAATTCCGTCGTCAAACGGGCCGCGGTATTCAGACCTTCGGCCGATCGAGCAGGATCTTGTAGGCGCGCAGCACCGTGCCGCCCGGCCAGGAGAGCTCGACCAGCAGATCGACGGCCGGCTCGTTGACCGAATGCCTGCCCTTGATGAGGATCACCGGCTTGCCCTCGACCGTGACGACCGAAACCTGCGCGCCCGCGACCGCGGGCTGCAGGGTCATTCCGGCCTTCTCGTAATCCTCGAGCGACGCGATACGCGCATTGAACAGCTCCTCGCCGCGCTTGAGCGCCACCAACGGGATCTCGCCCTGCAGCGGCTGGCCCAGCTTGGAGGTTACGCGCAGCTCGCCCAAGCCAGCCGCCTGCGCGAGCCACGGCCCCAGCAGCAGCAGGCCGGCCAGCATCAGGGCCCGCAGCATCATCGATTTGCGCACGATTCCACCCCGCGTTCTTGTTCGATCCGCGTAACACTACGGCGAGGCGCAGCGAATCTCAAGCGCTTGCCGGCCCGCGGCGTGACGTATGACCGCTCAGGCCGCAGCCTGCCAGGCGATCCAGGCGCCCCAGGCGACGAGCAGCACGCCGCCCGCCTTGCCCAGACGCCCGCCCGCCGGCACGACCTTCTCGATGAGCACGAACAGCGCCAGCGCCGCGACCCAGAGCAGGTTCATCACGCCGCCGACGAACAGCAGCGCCATGAGCGCCCAGCAGCAGCCGGTGCAGAAGGCGCCGTGGCGCAGCCCCATCACCAGCGCGCCGCGCGCGCCGTCGCGCCACTCGGTCATGATGAAGCCGATCGGGCTGCGGCACTTGTCGAGGCAGACGTCCTTGAGCGGCGCGAACTGGAACAGGCCCGCGCCGACGAGCAGCGCCGCGCCGAGCCAGGGCGCGGCCTTGCCAATCATCGGCGAGACGAGCGCGGCACGCTCGAGCCCGTACTGCGCGCTGGTCGCGAGCAGGCTGAAGGCGGCCCAGACCAGCAGGTAGCCAGCGATGAATACGCCCGTCGACACCATGCTGCCGCCCTGTGCCTGCCGACGACGCTGGATCGCCGCAAACGTCAGGATCATCGGCGCGGCCGACGGCAGCATCATCGCCACCATCATGACGAACCACATGACGACCATGAAGGCGAACATCCCCGCGCTCCACGCCTGCAGCTGCGGCATCGCCATGCCACCGCCCGACATGTCTATGCTGCGCGCGAGGTAAGCCGTATAGCCCCAGGCAAGCAGCACGATGAGAACGAGAGCTGCGCCGACCGTCAGGCGGTCGCGCTTGAGCAGGGCTTCGACGTGCGTCATGCGCAAGCGCCCAGCAGCTGCAGGCTGGCTATTTTTTCGCCTGCGCCTCGAGGAAGTTGACCATGCGCACCACGTCGGTCGCCTCGACGCGGCCAATGGGCCCGGAGCTGTAGGTCGCACTCAGAACCTTGCCGCCCTGCCCAATGAGGAACTCCGAGGGCTGGATGACCTGGCGCTTGTCCTCCCACCAGGAACCCAGCTGCTCGGCCTGCGCGCGCGTCACGCCGTAGCCCACAGGGAAGCTGAGCGCGGCAGCCACTTCCTTCGCCTTGTCGAGCGGATCGACGCTCGCCGCGAAGACTTTGACGCCCGCCGCAGTGAGCTGCGCCTTCCAGAATTCGAAGCCGGCCAACTGCCGGCGGCAGTACGGTCACCAGTGCCCGCGGTAGAACAGGATGACCTTGTACTTGGCGTCGATTCCGTCGGGCAGCTCGAGCGTGCTGCCGTCGACCAGGCTTAGCGTCATCTTCGGAAAGACGTCGCCGGTGTTCAGCTTTTGCGCCATCGCCTCACCCTCCCGATGCGCATGATATGGCGGAAAAGAGTGGGAGTCGAACCCACCAGGGACGTCTGACGCCCCTCACTGGATTTGAAGTCCAGGCGCCCCACCGGGGTGCGATTCTCTTCCGTGCTGGTCGCGCTGCAGCACGTGCGCATCGCCCTTGCGTCGGGTGAATTTTATCCGGTCGAAGAACTCGAGCACCTCGATCGTGAGGTTGCGCCCGATGCCCGAGCGGTCGCGGAACGCCGCCGCGGTGATCGCGCCGCTGGCGTGCGCCTCCTCTTCCGCGAGTTGTTCGAGACGGCGCAGTGCCGCAGGCAGGAAGAAGCGCGTTTTCGAAACGCGCACCAGCAAACCCTGACGCTCGAGACGTGACAGCGCGGCCTCGAGTCTGCGCGGATCGGTCGCGAGCGTTGCGGCCAGCTCGACGACGCTCGGCGCACGCAAGGCGCTCGATGCGAGCAGCGGTTCGACCTTCTGCCACAGCGCGGCATCGGCGGCGCTGAGCTGAATCCGATGCTCCGCCAGACGCAGGCCCGCGCCGTCACGCACGACCCTGCCCTCGCTCACCAGCGACTCGATGAGCGTCGTCAGCGCCGCGCGCGGCAGGCGCAGGCCGCTGCCCTCGAGCAGGCGGGATTCCGGCGGACCGGCGCTGTCCGGCGCCCGGCGGTGCCAGGCGGTGAGCGCTTCGAGCGCCTTGGCGCGCAGCGCATCCCAGTGCGCCGGTGAAAAACCCCAGTCGCCGGCGCGCTGTACGGGCAAGCGCTCGGCCAGCGCCACGGCGGCGGCTGGCGTCAGGTTGCGATTCATCGCGAAGCGCGTCAGGTCGACGCCCTCGGCTGCCTGCGCCAGCAACGCCCCGAGCGCCGCGGCGGGATCGTCGAGCACCTGCGCGGCGAGCGCGGCGAGGCGCTCGGGCCGCGCCCGGCCGCGCGCCGGCGGAAAGACGTCGATCACGCGACCGCCGGCGAGCGTGCGCCGCGCGGACTGGTCGCGCAGGATGAAGCCGTCGCCGAACAGCGCGCCGAGTGGGCGGTCGAGCACGAGCTGCACCAGGCCCGCGGCGCCCGGCGCGATGCTGTCGCCCTCGAGCAGCGCGACGCGGCCGATGACGTTGGCGGCGCCGAGGTGGACGTGCACCGGCGTCCAGTGCGCGAGCGGCTTTGCCTCGTCCGCCAGCACGCGCAACCGCGCGTCGAACTTGCGCACCGCCGCAGGCACGTCGCCGGCGACGATCCAGTCGCCCCGCTCGATCGCCGTCT
Organism: Burkholderiales bacterium; assembly: GCA_041558415.1. Lineage (GTDB taxonomy): Bacteria > Pseudomonadota > Gammaproteobacteria > Burkholderiales > SG8-39 > SG8-39. Next base: position 58,575 of record JBFFEY010000011.1, read on the forward strand.
TATCGCCGAGCCCGGCGAGATTGAGCGCACAACGCTGCCCCGCAACGCCCCGCTGCGCCGCCGCGTTCTGCGCATGGATCGCGCGCACGCGCGCCGACTGTCCCGCGAGCAGCGCACGCACCGCGTCGCCGACGCGGATTGCGCCGCTCACGACCGTGCCGGTCACGACCAGGCCGGCGCCGGCAATGGTGAAGGTGCGGTCGACCGCGAGGCGGAAGTTGCCCTCGTCTGTCCGCGGCCGCAGCGCCTGCGCCGCCGCTTGCAGATGCGCCTTCAGCGCGGCGACGCCGTGACCGCCGAGGCTCGAGAGCGGAAACACGGGCGCGGCGCGCAGAGCGGTCGGCGCGAGCAGCGCGGCGAGCAGCGCCTTGACTTCGGCCACGCGCGCGTCGCTCACGCGATCGATCTTGGTGAGCGCCACCGCGCCCTGTGATACCCCCAGCAGGTCGAGGATCGCCAGGTGCTCGCGCGTCTGCGGCATCGGCCCGTCGTCGGCGGCGACGACGAGCAGCGCAAAGTCGATGCCCGCGACGCCGGACAGCATGTTGTGCACGAAGCGCTCGTGGCCGGGCACGTCGACGAAGCCGATCGTCTGCGCGTCGTCCACGGGGAGGTAAGCGAAGCCGAGGTCGATCGTCAGGCCGCGCTTTTTCTCCTCCGGCAGGCGATCGGTGTCGACGCCGGTGAGCGCGCGCACCAGGCTGGTCTTGCCGTGGTCGACGTGGCCCGCCGTGGCGACGATCACGCGCCCTCCAGCTGCGCGGCGAAGCGCGCTTCGTCGGCCGGCTCCAGGCCGCGCAGGTCGAGAATCAGGGCACCGTCCTGCAGGCGGCCGATGACCGGAACCGGCAGCGCGCGAAACGCGGTGGCAAGGCGCGTCGTGCCCGGGCGCAGCGCGAGCCCCGCGCTCGCGAGGTGCTGGCGCGGCGCCGCCCCGCTGCCGACCTCGCTCTCGCAGTCGATCACGCTCACCTCGACGCCCGGCTTGGCCCAGGCGGCCAGCCGCGGGCGCAGGCGATCGGCCATCGTGCGGAGGTCCGCCACCGATCGCGCCAGGCGACGCAGCACGGGCAGGCGCGTCGCCACGCGCTCGGGATCCTGGTAGAGCCGCAACACCGCGGCGAGCGCCGCCACGGTGAGCTTGTCGACGCGCAGCGCGCGCTTCAGCGGGTTGCGCCGCAGCCGGGCGACGAGATCCGCGCGCCCGACGATGATCCCCGCCTGCGGGCCGCCGAGCAGCTTGTCGCCGCTGAAGCTAACCAGGTCGGCGCCCTGCGCGATGGCCTGCGCCGGGGTCGGCTCGGCCGGCAGGCCGAAGCGCCGCAGGTCGACCAGCGTGCCGCTGCCGAGATCGACCACGAAGGGCACGCCCCGCGCGCGGCACAGCGTGGCGAGGTCGCGCTCGGCGACCGCCGCGGTAAAGCCCTCGATGGCGTAGTTGCTGGCGTGCGCCTTCAGCACCAGCCCGGTCTTCGATCCGATCGCCTGCGCGAAATCGTCGAGATGCGTGCGGTTGGTCGTGCCGACTTCGCGCAGCCTGCAGCCCGCGCGCTGCATGAGGTCCGGCAGACGGAACGAGCCGCCGATCTCGATCAGCTCGCCGCGCGAGACCGGCACTTCCTTGCGCTTGGCGAGCGTGTTCAGCATCAGCAGCACCGCGGCCGCGTTGTTGTTCACCACGGTGGCCGCCGGTGCGCCGGTCAGCGCGCACAGCAGCCGTTCGAGGTGATGGTCGCGCTCGCCGCGCCGGCCCGTGGCGAGGTCGTACTCCAGATTCGTCGCCTCGCGCGCGGCCTCGCACAGTGCGTCGATCGCCTCCTCGGGCAGCGGCGCGCGACCGAGATTGGTGTGCAGCAGCGTGCCGGTGAGGTTGAACACCGGGCGCAGCGAGGAACGCGCCTGCTGCGCGAGGCGCTCGGCGACGCGGCCGACGACGGCGTGCGCCACGTCCTGCGGCAGGGCCGCGCGCGCGCTGCGCAGGTCATCGAGCACGCCGCGGATCGCGTCGGTCACCGCCGCGCGGCCGTAGGCGGCGATCAGCGCGTCGGCTTCCGGCCGCCGCAGCAAACGGTCGACCGAGGGCAGCGCGGCAAGTGCGGAAGCGCGTGAATCCACCATGTCTGGAACGCTCGGGAAGATGGCCCTATGATAGCCAACGTCCCTCCACGAGACCGAAAGGCCAGCCATGCGTGCCGAGACGCCCGTCGATCCCGTCGCCCTGCGCGAGGAGGTCAAGATCAAGTACCGCGAAGTCGCCTGCAATCCGCAGGGCAAGTACCACTTTCACACCGGCCGGCGCCTGGCGAGGCGCCTGGGCTACGACGACGCGGTCGTCGCGCGCATGCCGGACGAGGCGGTCGAGTCCTTCGCCGGGGTCGCCAACCCGTTCGCGCTGCGCGCGCTCGCGCCCGGCGAGACCGTCGTCGACGTCGGCTCGGGCGCGGGCTTCGACTGCTTCATCGCCGCGCAGCAGGTCGGCGCCGGCGGAAAGGTGGTCGGCGTCGACATGCTCGAGGAAATGCTGCAGAAGGCGCGCGCCAGTGCCGCGCGCATGGGTCTGACGAATGTCGAATTCCGCGCGGGCCTGATCGAGGCGATGCCGGTCGAGGACGGCTGGGCCGACGTCGTCATCAGCAACGGCGTCATGAACCTGTGCGCCGACAAGAAAAAGGCGTTCGCGGAGATCTGGCGCGTGCTCAAGCCCGGCGGGCGGCTGCAGTTCGCCGATATCGCCAACGGCAAGCCCGTGCCGGAAGCGGCCATCCGCAACATCGATCTCTGGACCGCTTGAATCGCCGGCGGCCTTCCGTGTGAAGGCTGGCGGGCGATGCTGGAGCAGATCGGCTTCGTCGAGGTGCAGATCGGCGCGCCCTGCGACACCTTCGGCGAGGCCGCCGGCGAGAAGAACGCGCGCAGCTTCGAGGTCTACGGCTACCCGTTCCTCGCGCGCAAGCCGACGTAAGCGCCGCGGGCGCCGGGTGCCCGCCGCCAGCGAACCTGAGTCACCCCGGGCGATGGCGCAGGATTTATGATCCGCGCGTGTCCAGCCCGGAATCCAACGCGCCTTCGCATCGTGCCGCGCGGCGCCGCCGCGCGCCGCTCAACCTGGTCGTGCTGGGCCTGGCGATCGTCCTCGCGCTCGGCTTCGGCTACCGCGAGTTTCGTCAGCGCCTGCTCTTTCTGCACGAGGAGGATGCGCGCATCCGCGCCGACATGGTGACCGTCGCCAGCCGCGTCGCCGGCTGGGTGACGCGCGTCGCGGCACAGGAGGGTCAGGCAGTGGCGGCCGGCACGGTGCTGGTCGAGGTCGACCGACGCGATGCCGCGCTCGCGCTGGAGGAGCTCGACGCGCAGCGCGCCGCGCTGGCGGCCGAGCGTTCGCGCCTGGCCGCCGAGCAGGCGCTGGTGCGCGGCCAGACCGAGAGCCATCTGCAGTCGGCGCGCGCCGAACGCGAGGCGGCGCGCGTGACCGTCTCCAGCCTCGAGCCGCAGCGCAGCCTGGCGCGCAGCGAGCTGAAGCGCAGCCAGCAGCTGTTCGACAAGAAGATGGCCTCGCAGAGTGCGCGCGACCAGGCCGAGACGCAGCTGCAGCGCGTCGAGCGCGAGTACCGCATCGCGGCCGCCAACCTGGAGGGCGCGGAGGCGCGCGTGCGCGAGGCCGAGGCCGAGCGCGCGCGCCTCGATGTGCTGGCCGGCCAGCTTGCGGTGCTCGAGACGCGCGAGGCCGAGATCGCGGCGCGCCTGCAGCGCCAGCGACTCGACCTCGGCGACCGAATTGTCAAGAGCCCGCTCGACGGCGTGGTCGACCGCAAGTTCGTCGAGGCCGGCGAGTACGTCTCGCCGGGGCAGCGGCTGATGCTGCTGCACGACCCGTCGAAGGTCTGGGTCGAGGCCAACATCAAGGAGACGGCGTTGCGCCGGCTCGCGGTCGGCCAGACCGTGCGCGTGCGCGTCGACGCCTATCCGGACGAGACCTTCGAGGGCCGCATCGAGCGCATTGGCCACGCCGCCACCAGCACCTTCGCGCTGCTGCCGAGCCCGAACCCGAGCGGCAACTTCACCAAGATCACGCAGCGCGTGCCGGTGCGCATCGCGGTCGCGCAGCGCGAGGGCCGGCTGCGCCCGGGCATGATGGTCGAGATCAAGATTGCCACCGGCGGTTGACGCGAGCCTCGGTATCGAGGCCCTGTTCCAGCGCTACGGGCCTGCGTACCGCTGGCTGGTGACCGTCGGCGGGCTGCTCGGCGCGATGTCGATGGTGCTTTCGTCGACGATGATCAACGTCGCGGTGCCGAGCATCATGGGCGCCTTCGGCATCGGCCAGGATCTCGCGCAGTGGGCGGCGACCGCGTTCCTCGCGACCATGGTGGCAAGCCAGCTGCTAAACGCCTGGGCGGTGGAGGCCTTCGGCCAGCGCATCACGTTCTGCCTCGCCTTGCTGATCTTCGTGCTCGGCGCGCTGATCGGCGCCAACGCGACCAGCATCGAGACGCTGATCGCGGGGCGCGTGCTGCAGGGCTTTTCCGCGGGCCTGGTGCAGCCGCTGGTGATGGCGACGGTGGTGGCGGTATTTCCCGCCGAGCGGCGCGGCATGGCCGTGAGCCTTTACTCGGTGGGCGTCACCATGGCGCCGAGCTTCGGTCCCTGGATCGGCGGCCTGGCGATCGATGCCATGAACTGGCGCCAGATCTTCATGGTGCCGCTGCCGCTGGTGGGGCTGGCTTTCCTGCTCGGGCTGGTGCTCATGCCGTCGAAGAAGCTCTCGCGCCGGCTGCCGAAGTTCGACTGGAGCGGCTACGCGCTGCTCACGCTCGCGCTGATGTGCGTGATGAGCGTGATCGGCAACGGCCAGCGCTGGGGGTGGAGCTCCGACCGCAGCGCCACCTTTCTCGTCGTCGGCCTGGCCGCAGCGGCGCTGTTCACCCTGCTCCAACTGCGTTCGAAAAACCCCCTGCTCGACGTCAGCCTGTTCGCCGACCTGCGCTTCACCGCGGCGATGGGCATCGCTTTTGCCTTCGGCGCGGGCAACTTCGCCACCAACTACGCCATCCCGGTGTTCATGCAGACCGTACAGGGCTTCACGCCGACCGAGGCCGGCTTCGTACTGGTGCCCGCCGGCATCCTGCTGGTGACGATGATCCCGGGCGTCGGTCGGCTCGCCGACACGCTGCCTTCGCACCTGCCGATCATGCTCGGTTGCGTGCTGTTCTCGCTCGCCGGCTGGCTGCTGTCCGATACCGACGTCAACACCGCGTTCTGGACCATGGCCGGCTTCGCCATCGTCAGCCGCATCGCGCTCGGCCTGGTGATGCCGAACCTCGGCAAGGTGGCGATGAGCACGGTGCCGGCCGGCAAGCTGAACCAGGGCGCCGGCACCTACAACTTCATCCGCCAGATGGGCGGCGCCTTCGGCGTCGCCCTGACGGCGGTCGCGATCGAGCTGCGCACCGCGCGCCACGCCGACCTGCTGACCGCGACACAAACGCCGGCCAACGTGCAGACCCGCGAACTGCTCGATCGCGTCGCCGAGCTGCTCGCCCGCGGCGGGCTGCCGGAATCGCTGCTGCAGCCCGGCGCGCTCGACTACCTCGGCCGCGTACTCTACGCGCAAGCGCTCGGCCTCGGCTTCCAGGACGCGTACTTCTTCATCTGCTTCGCCTTCGCGCTCGCCCTCGTGCCGGCCTGGTTCCTCGGGCGGGCGGGGCGCTAGCGCGCGAGGGGTCAGACCCCAATTACGCCGCTGCCAGGCGCCCCACATCAGGGGCCCCGACGTCGCAGCCTGCCCGCGGCTCATCGCTTTAGCCGTTGCTCGCCCATCGTGCATGCCGCGGCATTCACGGTGTCTTCGCCGCACCGGCGCGATGCGGCAGGCAACCATCGGCGTCGCGCGGCGCAGGGCGCGCCACACTCACCACCGCGCGCTTCAGGTCGCGCAAGTCGGGGCGCAACGCGAGCGTCCAGTCTGCCCCGGAGCGCGATTCCCGCACGCTGAGGTGGGTACCCGAGGCCTGCAGCCTGAAGTCGTCCTCGTGCGCGGGAAATCCGCTCACCGCATCGACGCCGTAGGTTTCACGGTAGCGCCGCACCGCCTCCGTGTCGCGCGCACTCACTTCCCAGACCAGCGCCGTGTCGACCGGCGCCATCGCCACGAGACGCAGGTCGCGCACCTCGGTCGACAGATATTCGCGGTGACCGACGACGCCGACCATGAAGACGTGCCGCAGGAACGGGCCGTCGCGATGCCGGCCGAGCAGCACGCCCTGCACGTCCCAGCGCCCTGCGCCGGTTTCGACGTCCAGCACGCCGAAGCGAATGCGCGCCGGCCGCGGTACGTTCGGCGAGCGCAGCCGGCGCAGCTCGGAGAGCACCGCGGCATCGCCGTTGCCCGCCGTCGCGATGTATTGGCAAAGCCGCGCCTGCCAGACAGCGAGCAGTTGCTGCGTCGTCGCCTCGTTTAACGCGCCGGTGCTGCCGCGCGGCACGACCACGGTCTGCGACGAGCGCGTCGCGCAGCCGGCCAGCAGCGCGACCAGCAGCAGCCCGACGAAAATGACCCGCCTGCGCCCGGCGAACATCTCAGCGCCCCCGGCTCGCCGCGAGGCGCCGTTGCGCCGCCGGCTGATAGCTCGCCAGCCATTCGCCCAGCGCCACATTGCCGGCGCGCGCCGCAAGCTGTGCCGGTGTGCGCCGCAGGTAGCGCGCGCCGCGGTCGGCGCCATGGTCTAGCAGCAGCGCCGCCAGTGCGCGATCGCCCTGCAGGATCGCCTGGTGCAGCGGCATGCGGCCGAACTGATCGCGCGCGTTCACAGTCGCGCCGGCCTCGAGCAGGGCCTGCACGCTCGCGGCCTCGCCGCTCTCAACCGCAAGGTGCAGCGGCATTGTGCCGTAACGGTCGCCTGCACCGGGGTCGGCGCCGTGGCGCAGCAGCCGCGCGATCACCGCCGCGTGCCCACCGCGCGCCGCGGCGTGCAGCGGCGCCTCGCCGTCGATGTCGCGCGCGTTCGGGTTCTCCGCCGCGTCGATCAGCTGCCGCACCGTGTCGAGCTGCCCCTCGCGCGCGGCCCACCACAATGCCGTTCGGCCGAAGCGGTCGCTGCCCGGCCAGCTGCCCGCGGGTGCGCTCGCCGCTGCGTCATCAGGGCGCGCCGCGCCGCCCTCGAAACAGGTCGTCGCGATGCTGACGCGGTCGGGCCCGTCGTTGCGGTAGCCGTAGGGCTCGCCGTAGAAGGTCGAAAGGTCTTGCTCCAGCGCCTCGAACTGCTCGCGCGTGCGCAGCCGGCCGCGCGCATCGCGATACCAGTCGAGCAGGTCGTAGCAGCGCTCGCGCAGAACCGCCTGCACGCGCTCCCCGACCGGGCCGAGGTAGCCGTTCGGGTTGAGCGCCTCGTTGAAGTGCGGCGTGACGAAGACGGCGAAGAAGTCCGAGCCGGGCTGCACGCGGTTGCCGAGCCGCCAGTAGACGCCGTCGCGCTCGAGCATGGGCGGCAGCGGCCGCTCGCCGATGCGCACCGGCTCGGTGAGGTTGCGATAGAACTTAAACCCGGCATAGTCCGCCGCGAGATCGCCATTCGAGCGGATGCCGGTGCTGATCGTGCCGAGAAAGCCGTTCTCGGAGAGGAACGGGTTGGCGCCGGCCGACACGTCGACCGTGCGCGTCAGCGCCTGCGCCTCGTCCAGCCCCTCGGCGCGCGCCTCGAGGTATTCGGCATGGTAGATCCTGCCGAGGTGGAAAAAGTGCAGGAACTTGTCGGTGCCGAACAGCGTGCCGCCGACGTTCACCGAAGAGCTGCGGAAGAAGGTGCGCACGAACTTGGTGATGTCGATGAGCAGCAGCGGGTCGTCGTAGATCAGCTGCTCCGGGCGGTAGACGACGACCAGCCCCGGGTAGCGCATGCGCGTCGTTTCGACGCCCAGCTCGGCGTCCAGCATCTCGTTGGTGGGCATCGCGGCGAAGACTTCGTACCAGACCTGACCGGCGATGAACCCGGGGGACTGGTACCAGCTGGTGTCCCAGGTCGGTTTGCCGTTCGCCAGCGACTTGCGGATTTCCGCGTTCGTCGTCTGCACCGCCGCGGCGATGGCATCGTGCACCATGCGCGAGAAGTGCAGGCGCAGGTCGGCGAATTCCTGGCCGAGCGGCAGCGTGTACTGATCGGTCTCGTGCGCGTCGGCGCTCGGCGACAGCGCGGCGATAAGGCCGAGCGAGATCACTGCCAGAAGATGCTTCAAGGTCGGGCGCCGAACGCTCGACACGGCCTGCAGTGGGCGCATACGCATCGCGATCTCGAGTTTGCCAGAAACGCGACGCGGCGGTCGCGCCGCGCAGCAGCGCGTCCTTCGCCTACGTTCGCAGGAAGGCGAGCACTTCCTCCACGAAGCGGCCGAACGCGGGATCGTGCTCGAGAAGCATATGGTTCTTGCTCTGCAGGGGCACCAGTCGCGCTCCGGGAATCCCCGCCGCCATGCGGCGCCCCAGGTCGAATGGCGCGCGCGCGTCATCGCGGGCGTGCAGCACCAGGGTCGGCACCCTGACTCGCGACAGCAGCGGCGCCACGTCGACGTCGGCGACCGCCTGCAGATAGCGCACCGCGTTCTCGGGCGAGGTCGCGCGTCGCTGCAGCTCGTTGAACCAGTCGACCTGCTCGCGGCTCGCCTCCGGCATGAATTGCGAGGTGAACATCTGGCGAAAGGCCGGGTTGTCCTGGCCCCAGCCGAGCCGCGTCAGCGTCAGCATCGCGGCGAAAGCCTCCTTCTGGCTCTCTGGGGCTGCCCGCCGATTGATGCCTTGTGCGAAGCCGCCGTACAGCACGAGCTGCGACACGCGCTCGGGATGGCGCACCGCATACGCGATCGACACCGAGCAGCCCTGCGAGATACCGAGCAGCGCGAAGCGCTCGACCCCGGCGGCGTCCACCACGGTTTCCAGATCGCCGACCCAGGCGTCGAACGAAATGTCCTCGACGTCCCAGTCCGACAGGCCGTTGGCGCGCGCGTCGTAGCGCAGCAGCGTGTGCTCCCTCGAGAGCGTGGTCCACAGGTGCCGCCGCGTAGGGCTCTCCATCTCGTATTCGAGGTGCGTCATCCAGTTGCCGGTCTTCACCAGTGGCGGACCGCTGCCGATCGACGCGTAGGCCAGCTGCACGCCGTCGCGCGCCGTGCAGAAGCGGATGTCCTGCTCGACGACGTCGGCCGCCGCGGCGGGCGTCGAGGCGGGCGCCGGGCCCGCCGCGCGCTTGACGCGGAATGCGCGCACCGGCTCGGCGATGTTCTTCACCTTTTGCTCGCCCAGGTCTTCAAACGCCGCGACGACCTTGCCGCGCACGGCACCGCGTATCGAATCCGAGACCGCGACGCCGCCCGGCTCGGCGAGCCCCTCCAGCCGCGCGGCGATGTTGACGCCATCGCCGTAGACCGTGCCGTCGGCCTTTTCGAGCACGTCGCCGAGGTGAACGCCGACGCGAAACCGCAGGCGCCTGTCTTCCGGCACTGAAGCCGATGCCGCAGCGAGTGCCTGCTGCACGGCGAGCGCGGCCGACACCGCCCCCGAGGCGGTGTCGAACACCGCCAGCACCGAGTCACCGGCCATGTCGATCACCCGGCCCTGGTTGGCTTCGATCGCCTCGCGGAAGTCGGCTCGCGCGGCCTCGAGCGCGGCCACGGTCGCTCGGTCGTCGGCCGCCATGAGGCGCGAATAGCCAGCGGCATCCGCAGCCAGAATCGCCGCCAGCTTTCTGTGATCGCCGCCGCTCATCGCCATCGCTTCCCTGCAAACCGCGCTTTGCGCGGATGGTACTACCGCCTGCGCGGGAAGACCGTAGCGCCGGCCTTTGGTGCGGCACGACCTGCGATTTTTCGGATTCGGCGGCGAAAACACGTCCTGCGGCGGCGCAAAACGCGTCGTTTTTGGCGTTTTTTAACGACGCAACCGAAACACCCCACACCAGAAACTGTCCCGCTCTGCCAGAATACGGGCCACACACACGAGTGGCCGCACGGACATTCCGTTTTGCCGAATCTGGTCTACCACTTCAAGTTTCCGGACGGCCACGCGGAATCGCTGCGCGTCAGCGTATCGGCCGACGAGGCCTCGAAGGCGCCGCCGCCCTGGACCGCGCTTTCTTTCCAGCAATGCAGCAACTGCCCGCTCTCGCCGGAGCAGACGCCGCACTGCCCGATGGCGGTGCGCATGGTGCCGCTCGTCGAGCTGTTCGGCAAAGTGCGCTCCTACGAGGAAGTGACCGCGGAGGTGGAGTCGGAAGAGCGCACCGTCAGCAAGCGCACCACCGTGCAGCGCGTGCTGCGCTCGATCATGGGGCTGCTCTCGGCGACCAGCGACTGCCCGCACGTCGCCTTTCTCAAGCCGATGGCGCACTTCCACCTGCCGTTCTCGAGCGCCGAGGAAACCGTCTACCGCGTCGCCTCGACCTACCTGCTCGCGCAGTACTTCCGCAAGCAGCAGGGCCAGCCGGCGGATTCCGGGCTCGAAGGCCTCAAGGCGCACTACCACGCGCTGCAGCAGGTCAACGCGGCGATGGCAAAGCGCCTCGCGGAAATCAGCGCGCACGACGCGGAGCGCAACGGCGACAGCCACGTCAACGCGCTGGTGCTGCTCGACGTCTTCGCGCAGTCGCTGCCCGATTCGATCGACGCGCAGCTCGAGGAGCTGCGGCCGGCGTTTCAGGCGATCGCACAGGCGGGCGACACGCCTTCGATCTGAGGGCCCGCCGCCCGGCATGCGTCGCCGGGCGGCTGCAAACGACGGAACAGAAATTATTTGTTGGGCTTGCCGCCGCCCTTGCCGCCACCGCCGTTGCCGCCACCGCCGTTGCCGCCACCGGTCACGTCGACAGGGGCACTCCAGTCGCTCCAGAGCACGCCGCCGTCAGTGGCCACCGCGCCGACCCGGTAGCGGAACGTTCCCTCGCCTGAGGCGTCGATGGTCTCGGTTGTACCGGTGCCCGTCCAGATCGTGGTCAGGCTCTGCCAGACGTCGCGCTTGGCATGCCGTTTTTCGCGTTGCAGCTCGACCTGCCCGCCATAGTCCCAGGTCACCGTGGCCGTGCCATCCGCGTTGTCGATGACCGACAAAATCATCGGTGCCGGCGTTGGTTCCGGCGGTGGCGGCGGTGCGGAGACGCTGGTGAGCGCACCGGCCAGGTTCAAGCGGCCGTGTACTGACCAGGCGCGCATGTTCTGATTGTTCGCCCCCGTGGCATCGGCACCGCTCTCCAGTTGCTGGCGCACGATCTGGTTGCATTTGACGCCGTCGGCATCCTGGCAGCTTGCCGGGTCCGCCAAACCCGACGGAAACAGGTGGCTCCACACCAGGGCCGCTGCTCCGGCGACGTGCGGGCTCGCCATCGAGGTGCCCGAATACCAGTCCAGGCAGGCATCGCTGTTCGGATCGAACACGAACCCATAGAGCTCGGCGTAGAACACGCAGAGCTCGTTGGGCACCGTCGAGATGATGTGTTCGCCGGGCGCCAGGATCGATACCCAGTCGTCCGAATCCCGGCTGAAGGTGGAAAACGAGGCCAGGTTGTCGTGGTGGTCGGTGGCGCCAACGGCGATGACCCTGTCGTAGGCGGCCGGGTACGACCGCACGGTGTTGCCGCCATTACCGGCGGCGGCGACCAGCACCACGCCTTTGCCCCAAGCGTAGTCGACGGCATCACTCTCGGTCTGCGTGAAGCCGCCCAGGCCGAGCGGATCGCCGTTCTCGTCCACCTCGTCGCTGGCGTAGCTCATGTTGATCACGTGGTAGCCGTTGTCCGCGGCATAGGTAATCGCTGCGGCAGACGACGAGACCGGGCAGATGCCCACGATCTGCCAGATTTCGTACGGCGGCAAGAGGTCGATGTAGTACGCGTAGCAGGTCTTCAGGCTACCGATCGAACTATTGTGGCCCACGCCTGCGATGCCGATGCCGTTGTCGCTCGCCGCCGCCGCGATTCCGGCCACATGCGTACCGTGCGAGACGACGTCATCGAGCGTGATCGGACTGCCGTCGTAGTTGCTGCTGTACTGCGAGACGAAGTTCTGCTCCTCGATACACTTCGGCGGGCGTTGCGTGACGAGGTCGGGTTCCGTCATGAATTCGAGGCTGCCGCCGGGCCGAGTCTGCGACCGGCAATCGACACCTGTATCCAGAATCGCGATCTTGACGCTAGGATTTCCCTTCGTCTTGTCCCAGGCCTCGGGCGCATCGATATCGGCATCCGGAGTTCCCTGCACCTGCACGGCACCCAGCAGCGGGTCGGGAACCGTGTGCAGCTGGCCCACATTGTTGAGCGCCCACTGCTCGTCGAAATATTGGTTCGTGGTGACGCCGGGATCTCTACCCTCGTTCGGAATGTACAGAACGCGGTAGTAATCGGGTTCGGCGTACTCGACGTTGGGATTGCGCTCGAACACAGCGATGTTTTGCAAGACCGTGCCCGCGGGCACGCGTAGCACGTGCACCCCCAGGCCCGGAATGGTTCTCAGCGACCCCGCGCCCGTTTGCTGCGTAAGCGCGCCGATGTCGGCAGCTGCCGCGCCCGGCTTGAATTTGACGAGAATGCGGTCCGGCGCGAACGCCGGCACCTTGCCCGCAATCGAGATTCTTTCCGCGCTGACACGCGTCGGCATGATGAGCAACGCGGCCAGCAATGCGGCGTATGCAACGGAAATGAAACGATTCCTGTGGCCCATGCGGATCCCTCCCTGCTGATGAATCGGCAATCCACCCCTCTACGCCAGCGGCAGAGGGTTGGCTGCCGTGCATTTGCGCTTTCACTATCGGCTTCACGCAGTCATCAAAAAGTGTAAGAACCCATGGCAGAGCCGCATGTGCATTTGTGCCCGCGCGTCTTCGATGGAGAAAGTTTCCGCGCCGCCTCGTGACGGCATCGAGCCGAAACTGCGGTAATTTTTCCGCATTGCGCGAGCTTTATCGTTTCGTCCTCTGCCGCGCTTGGGCTTGCGTTTACGGCAGCCGCATGACGGCGCGCGCCCGGCCAAAAAAAAGGCCCAGCATTCGCTGGGCCTTCGACGTGACTGGCGCGGCGGTCGAATCTACGGCCGTGACCACCCGGTTCGCGGCCGCCTTGTGTCTGTCGCGCCGCCGATCAGGACGAGAACATGACCGGCTCGGGACTCGCTTCGATCGTCACGCGCACGCCCTTCTCGCACTTCAATTCATAGGAGCCGGGGGTATTGACCTGGAACTTGAGAAACACCGTCTCGCCCTTTGCAAACCAGCCCTCCGCCAGCGGTCGGCAGGTCGGACAGACAGCGTTTTGGCGCGCAACGGCTCTCCCCGTGTGGCGGCCATCGCCATCGATGAGCGGCGCACCCTCGCTCGTGATGTCGGTTTTATCGATCATCAGGCTGTGCATTTCACCGCCCTTGGCATGGACCACCAATTCGACGCACTCCCCCTCGGTGACGCTGATGGTGCTCGGCGTAACGGACCCTTCGTTTATCTCGATGACGACTTCGTTGCGTGGCGACGTTCCCATGCAGTAAGGCGAAAGATCGCGCCCTGCGCTCGCCGGTTTTGTGGCAACGACGTTTAGTGCTACCGCCAGCGCAATCAGCGGCAGCCAGATCGGTACCCGGTTCTTCATCATCGCCCTCCTTTGGCTGGCCTCATTCGGTTCACGACGTCTTCGTGCACTGTTATCGCAGCCGGAAGCTGGAGATGCTGATCAATGTCAAACGAACCGGGGAAAACGTTAATAAAAATGATTGCCATTACTGTGACCGGTCGATTGTGCGGTGCCGCGCGAACGCAACCCGTTCATTCAGCGTGGCGGGTCAACTCGCGCGCCTCGCGGCCGGACCGGCGATCGGCCCCGCGCGGAGCCGGCGACGCGCTAGGATCGGGAACGCGAGGTGCCGTTGCCCGGCGGGCGGGCCGGATTCATCTCGCGCCGCCGCGCGGCGATATTGAAGGAAACACGTGCCATGGCCTTGCAATCGGTGAAAAAGGGAAAGTCGGTACGCGCGCAGGTCAGCCGCGAGGAATGGCAGGCGCGCGTCGATCTCGCCGCCGCCTACCGGCTGGTCGACCTCTACGGCATGACCGAGATGAGCGCCAATCACATCAGCGCGCGCGTCCCGGGCGAGGACGACAGCTTCCTCATCAATCCCTACGGCATGCTGTACGACCAGATGCATGCCTCCTGTTTCGTCAAGCTGAATCTCGCGGGCGACGTGCTCTTCAATCCGACCGAGTACGGCGTCAACAAGGCCGGCTACGTCATCCACAGCGCGATTCACCGCGCGCGGCACGACGTCGACTGCGTGATCCACACCCACACCGTCGCGGGCATGGCGGTCTCGGCCATGCAGTGCGGACTGCTGCCGCTCGCCCAGACCTCGATGCGCTTCGCCAAGATCGCCTACCACGACTACGAAGGCGTCGCGATCAACCTCGAGGAGCAGGCACGCCTGGTGCGCGACCTGGGTGACCACGCCGGCATGATCCTCCGGAACCACGGCCTGCTGGTGGTGGGCGCCAGTATCCCCGAGGCGTTCAACAGCATCTATCGCCTCGAGCGCGCCTGCCAGGTGCAGATCGCCGCACTGTCGTGCAACACCGAGCTGCGTATGCCGCCGCAGGACGTGATCGACGCGACCTACCGCATGTACCTGCCCGAGACGCGCCGTCGCTTCGGCGTGCTCGAATGGCCGGCGCTGCTCGCGAAGCTCGACAACATCGATCCGTCGTTTCGCGACTAGGCCGGTGCGCCCGGCAGGCTTTGAATCCACGGCCCCTGGTTGGTGGGCGTTTCGCGCCAATTCGTAGGGTGCAGAAATCAGTCGCTCGCAGCGCTTGCCTTTCCCGCAATCAGCTTAAGCCCGCCACGAACACGGCTCAGCCGATTTGACGACGTCACGGCCGAAAACTGACGGATATCCACTACCGACCGCCAGCGCTGAGCGCCCATTGCTCATGCATCACCCGGAATCGGCCGACGCCTGATCGAAGTCAAAGCAAGCTTCTATCAGAGGCTTACGAATACCGTATATCGCCGTACTGCTCGTCCCCCGATAGCGCAGCCTCGGTTTTCCGGCTCGCGTCACAATCCTCCGGCAGCCGGCTGTCACGAGCTGAGGCCAATGAGAGGGTAAATGATGCCGATCAATCTAGAGCCGAAAGATGTGTCCGCCGATCTCGCGCACATCAGTTCGGTGCTCATCGTTTACTGTCCGGTCTGCCCGCAGATCAGCCTCGCAATGCAGGCGGACTCGCCGTGGATCGAGCTGCTCAAGAGCGGCCTGAAGACCGGCGCTCTCGAGGAACATATCAAAGACATTCGCACCTCGCTCGAGCAGCGCGGGGTCCGATCCGACGTCTTCACGATGCGCCTGCCGCTTCCGACGATGTGCCTTTGGACGAAGGGACAGCGGGACCGTCTGCTGAAGCGCGCCGAGGGCTATGAAGCGGTCCTCGTGATGGGCTGCGATTCCGCCAGATATACAGCGCAGCAAACGCTCAGGCGCAGAGCTTGTCGCCTTGTACAGGGAATGAAGATGATCGGTATCACGAACGCCACCGTCCGGTATCGAATCCCAATGACGTTCGAGCTTCGCGACAAAACTCGGGTGCAGATCAATCAAACGGGAGGGTACAGACGCGATGAATGACAGGCAGAAGCAGGGGACCTCTTACCCCGAAAGGTTGCGCAACGTTCGCCGCAACTCTCAAACGCTTGCGGCCGCGCAACCCAGCGTAATGGAGGCGTTTGAAAAATTTCACCAAGCGGCTGTGGCCACGGGCGCGCTCGACAAGAGGACCAAGGAGCTGATCGCGCTGGCTGTGAGCGTTACGGCCGGGTGCGATGACTGTATCGCTCACCACGTCAACGACGCCATCAGGGCCGGAGCCACCCGGGAAGAGCTCGTTGATGCGCTCGGCGTCGCGGTGCTGATGGGTGGCGGACCCGGCATGATCTACGCGAGTCACGCGATTGAAGCCGTGGATCAGTTTTTTGGCGGTGCGCCGTAGGAAATGAGCCGCCAGGCCCTGGCCCAGACATATGGGAGCTACGACATGTGCTTCTTCTTCAGTTTCATGCCGGCAACGTTTTGGACGGTGGTCGGGTACTTCGTTCTGTTTTCGTCAACCAAGACTGAGGGCGGAGTCAAAACCTTTGGTCGAATTCTGGCGGTCTGGACGTTCATCATTGCCGGCTTCATCGTGCTCGCCGGCGCTTACGTCACGATCGCCGGCATGTGCCCGATGGAAACGCTGATGCAGCGTTTCGCCGGAGGCGGTGGCTGACCGCACAAGACATGACGAAGTCGAAAAAGCCCCCGCAGATCGCGGAGGCTTCGGTGACTGGCGCGCCCGGCAGGATTTGAACCCACGACCCCCTGGTTCGTAGCCAGGTACTCTATCCAACTGAGCTACGGGCGCGAAGGCGCGGATTTTACCAGAGCCGGCCGCCCCAATCACCCCGATTTGACCCGGCGCGGCGCCTGCCGATAATCCGGTTTCCGCCAGAAAACCAAACCGGAGGAGATCCGCCATGAGTTTCGCCCTCGTCGTCCATCTCAAGATCAAGCCCGACTCGATCGACAAGTTCATGAACGCCGTCAAGGTGAACGGCAAGGCCACGCGCGAGACCGAGCCCGGCTGCCGCGCCTTCGAGATCCTGCAGGACCCGCAGGACCCGACCAAGGCGATGCTCTACGAGGTCTACGACAACGAGGCCGCCTTTGAGGCGCACCAGCAGACGCCGCACTTCAAGAAGTACCTCGACACCGCGCTACAGTGGCTCGATCAGCGCGAGCGCCAGTTCATGACGCGCGTGGCGCCCTGATGGATCTAGAATTCGCGTCGCTCCCGCTGCAGGAGCGCTACAAGCTGCTCGCCAGCCTGGTGATCCCACGCCCGATCGCCTGGATCTCGACGGTCAACGCCGCCGGCGTCAACAACTGCGCGCCCTACTCGTTCTTCAACGCCTTCGCCGAAGACCCGCCGCTGTGCATGATCAGCTTCGGCCCACGCCAGGACGGCCTGGCCAAGCACACGCTGAAGAACATCCAGGACACGGGCGAGTTCGTCGTCAACCTGGTCGACGAAGCGACGGCCAACGCGATGCACATCTCGGCCGAGGAGATCCCGGAAGAGGAAAGCGAGTTCGAGAAGACCGGCCTCACGCCGGTGCCGGCACTGCGCGTGCGTCATCCGCGCATCGCCGAGGCGCCGGTCAGCTTCGAGTGCCGCGTCTACAAGATGCTCGAGATCACCGCGACACGCATCTTCATCTTCGGCGAGATCATCCTGCTGCACGCGCGCGAGGGCATCGTCGACCCGCTGACCAAGCGGGTCGATGAAGCGCACTACCAGCCGATCGGGCGCCTGTACGCCAACCGCTACTGCACCACGCGCCAGCGCTTCGTGCTGCCGGGCGAGCTGCCCGAGTAGCCCGGGCCTTCAGCTGCCCCAGTAGTCGAGCCCTTCGGGCAGCGGTTCGCCGTGCGAGAGCCCGGCGAGCTTGGCGTACTGGCCGTCGGCGTAGAGCAGCGGCCGGCCCTTCTTGCCGAACAGCACCTGCTCGACCTGGCCGAGGAAGATGGTGTGCGTGCCGTGCGTCATCTTCTTCACCACGCGGCAGTCGAACGACACCAGCGCGTCGATCAGCACCGGCGAGCCGGTGGCAAGCCGCGTCCAGTCGCGCGAGCGGAAGCGCGCCTCACCACTCTGCGCGCCGCTGAACTGCGTGGACACCTCATAGTCCTCGGCGCGCAGCGCGTTGACGCAGAACACGCCGCCCTTGGCGATGGCGCCGTGCGTGGCGGTGGCCTTGTTGATGCAGACCAGCACGGTGGGCGGCTCGGCGGTGGCCGAGCACACCGCGGTGGCCGTCATGCCGTAGCGGTGCCCGGAATGTGCGCTGGTGATGACGCACACCGCGCCGGCGAGGCTTCGCATGCCGAGCTTGAACTGCTCGAGGGTAACCGGCTGCGAGGCGGCGTGCTTGTCCATGGACGGCGAGTTTACCCGCTCGCGCGTTCGAGCACGGCGCGCAGGCGCTCGAAATGGGTGCCCTCCCAGTACACGCGGCGGCAGCCCGGGCAGCGCTTAAAGCGCGTGTAGAGCGCGCGCACGCGCTCGGGCAGCAGCGCCTCGACATCGCTTTTTTCCACGTCCTCGAGCGGCACGTTGCATTCGCGGCAGCGGCTGAAGGGCCGCAGCTGCGCGCGCAGCCCGAAGGCGCGCACCACCTCGGCGAGCTGCGCTTCGGACTCGACCGCGCGCACGAAGCGCCCGCGCGCCACGGCGCGGCGGCGCAGCACGCCCTTGTCGCGCGTCAGCACGATGCGCGCTTCGGCAACCGCGGCGTCGACCAGCGCCGCATCGTCCCAGTCGGGCGACCACCGGCAGTCGAAGCCGGCGAGGCGCAGGTGACGCGCCAGCTTGCCGAGGTGCGCATCCGCCACGAAGCGCGGCGCGCGCGACGCGGCTTCGCCTTCCTCGGCGCAGGCCGCGATCACGACGCGCTCACCGCCGGTGAGCAGATCGTCGAGCGCCGCTGCGCGGCCGTCGATCGTAAGGCTGCCGACCTCGGTATGCGGCACGCCGACCGACTCGATGGCGTCCTTCGCCGAGCGCGCGCGGTCGACCGGCACCGCCACCGGCTGGCCGCGCCGCTTGGGCGTGAGGAAGCGATCGAGCGCGGCGTCGAACACCAGCACGGCCAGCGGGTGCGCGACCATGTTCGCGTCAGCGCCGCAGGTTGACGAGCACGATACCGGCGCCGACGAGCAGCGCGGCGGCGGCAAACGAGGGGCTGAGCGGCTCGCCGAGAATGACCACGCCGAACAGCACGCCGAACAGCGGCGCGAGGAAGGAGAACACCGCGAGGCGCGCGGCGAGATAGCGCGTCAGCAGCCAGAACCAGGTGAGGTAGCTGGCGAAGGCGACGATCACGCCCTGGTAGGCGAGGCTCGCCAGCGCAAGCGGCGTGAGCGCGATCACGCCGCGCTCGCCGAGTAACAGCGACGCGGCGAAAAGCATCAGCGCCGAGACACAGAGCTGGTAAAAGAGCGTCTTCGTCGCCGTGATGCGTGCCAGGCCGGTGGCGCGGATCAGCACCGTGGTGGCGGCCCACAGCGTCGCGGCAACGATGCCGAAGGCATCGCCCAGTGCGGTCGCGCCCTGCGCCGAAATGAAGCCCTCGCCGAAGGCGAGCACCAGGCCGCAGAACGAGAGCAGCACGCCGAACCACTGCCCGGCGCGCAGGCGCTCGCCGGGCACGAGGAAATGCAGGCCGAGCGCGGTGAGCGGCGGGCACAGATAGATGAACACCACCATGCGCGAGGCCGCGGTGTGTGCCAGCCCGGCGTAGATGAAGATGAACTCGCCGCCGAACAGCAGCCCGGCGGCGACGCCCGGCCAGAAGGTGCCGTCGCGCGAAAACAGCGCAATGCGCCGCGCCTGCGCCCAGAGGAGCACCAGGCCGGTGGCGATCGTCGAGCGGATCGCCGCCTGCATGACGAGCGAGACGTCGGGTGCGGTGAGCTTGATGGCGACCTGCTGGAAGCCCCACAGCCCGGTGAGCAGCACCATGAGCGAGACCGCGGTCGCATCCAGCGGGCGGCGCGTGTCGATCATGGCTGCGGGCGCGGCCCCGCGCGGGCGTCACGCGAAGCGTGCATGGCGACGGATTCTACCGGCGGCGCGAGGTTCGCGCGGCGTGATTGCCGTTCCTGGCACACGCCGCTAGGCTTGCGGTCGCTTACGGAGGAGGAACTCGTATGATCCAGCGCTTCATGGTGCCGGGGCAGATGCCGCCGGTGAGCCACTACTGCCACGTGGTGCGCGCCGGCAACCAGCTATGGGTGTCGGGCGCGGTCGGCGTGAAGGCCGACGGCTCGATTCCGGATGGCACGGTCGAGCAGTTCGACGTCGCGCTCGCCGCGGTCGATGCCTGCCTGCGCCACGCCGGCGCCGGCGCCGAGCACGTCGTCAAGGTGAACATCTACATGACCGACATCGGCGAGCGCGCGGCGATCAACCCGCGCCGGGTGGCGTACTTCGGCGAGCACCGGCCGGCTTCCACCCTGGTCGAGGTCTCCGCGCTGGTCGACCCGCGCATGAAGGTCGAGATCGAGGCGGTGGCGGTTATCGAGTAGCGCCTGCAGCGTCTAGTCCTGCGCGCGCAGGCTGCGATAGTCGTCGCGCTCGAGCAGCCAGGACACCGCGAAGCCGAGCACCAGGCCCCAGAACGGCGCGCCGATGTTGAAGATCGCGACGTCGGCCACCGTGACGAGAAAGGTGACCAGCGCGCCGAGCGCGAAGCGGTCGCGGAACGACACCGTGAACGCGGTCTGCAGCACGCGCAGCATCGCCAGCCCCGCGAGCGTGGCGATGAACGCCTTCGGCGTCGCCAGCAGCAGGCGGGTGAAGGTCGAGGAGAACAGCCCGAAGCCGAGGCCGAACGCGGCCACCATCATGCCGGCGATGTACTGCCGCTCGCGCACGCCGGAAGCCGAGATGATGGCGTTCACCGGCCCGGTGAGGCAGGTCGACACCGAGCCGACCAGCGCCGTGGCCATCGAGCCTGCGCCGCAGGCCAC
>JBFFEY010000012.1:0-71738 GCA_041558415.1 Burkholderiales bacterium
CGGTCGGCGCTCGCCTGGGCGAGCGCCGCGCGAAACGGCTCCGGATCGATGCGCAACCGCGGCGCGCCGGCTGGAAACGCGCCACCGGTTACCAGATCCGGGCTGACAAATACCACCCGGCCCGAGACCTCCGCTGCCAGCACGACCTCGGCGCGGGGCTTCACCAGGCCGTTGCCGGTCACCGCGAGCGCGCCGCTGCGGAAATCGACCGGCTCGACGCGTACCAGGGGCAGCTGCTTGGCTGGCGCACGCACTGCGGGACGCGGCTTGAGCACGTTTAGCGCGACGAAAGCAGCGACGCCTGCGGCGAGAACGCCGAGCGCGACGATGCGCCAGAGCCAGCGCGAGGATGCCGAGGGCGGGGGAGTGTCGGTCAAGAGGCGGGCCGCGGGGATTCGCCGGGTGGGCGAACGCGACATTTTATCCGCTGCCGCCCCTGCGGCGCGCTTCGGCTCTGAAAAGCCGGCGCGGGCGCGGCCTCAGCTCATCCAGCGGTGGCGCGCCTTGCAGACCGCGAGCACCTCGTCCGGGTCGCGCGTCCACCAGTTGTTGGCGGAGAAGATCTCGACCTCGTGGAATCCGCGGTAGCCGGCGCGCGTCATCCAGGCGCGGATGCGCTTCAGGTCGATGACGCCCTCGCCCATCATGCCGCGATCGAGCAGCAGGTCGGTGGTCGGCACCAGCCAGTCGCAGATGTGATAGGCGAGCAGGCGCCACTTGCCGGCGCGGCGGATCTGCGCCTCGAGCTGCGGATCCCACCAGACGTGGTACACGTCGACCGCCACGCCGAGCGCGCAGGGAGCTGCGCGCTTCGCGCCGGCGCGCTGCGGATCGAGCGCCTCGCACAGGTCGAGCGCCTGCGCCAGCGTGTTGACGCAGGCGCGGTCGGCCGCGTACATGGGATGCAGCGGCTCGATCGCAAGCGGAACGCCGGCGGCTTTCGCCTGCGGCAGGATCGCCGCCAGGCCGTCGCGTACCTGGGCGCGCGCCCCGGCGATATCCTTCGAGCCCTCGGGCAGCCCGCCGACGACGAGCACCAGGCACTGCGCGCCGAGCGCCTGCGCCTCCTCGATCGCGCGCAGGTTGTCGGCGATGTTCGCCTTGCGCGTTTTCGCGTCGCGCGCAGGAAACATGCCGCCCCGGCACAGCCCGGTCACCGTGAGGCCGTGCGCACGGATCGCGCGCGCCGCCTGCTTCACGCCCATCAGGTGCAGAAGGTCCCGCCACGGCGAAATGCCGCGGATGCCGTGCCGCGCGCAGCCCTCGATCGCCTGTGCCAGGCCCCAACGCCCGCGCGTGGTCGCCGTGTTGAGCGACAGCAGACGGCTGAGCGGCGCGGCCATGTCAGCCCTGTCGGGCCTGCCCCGCTTCGCGGATCAGCAGCCCGCTGGTCGAGACGCGCACCTCGAGCTCGGCCGGCCGGTCGGCGGGCACGAAGGTCGCCGAGCCGTACTCGGCATCGAACAGCGGCGCGAGCCAGGCATGACGCCGGCGCAGGGCGAAAAGGTCCACCGCCTGCGCGCCACCGAGCGCGTGCACCGTGCGCAACGCGCTGCGCTCATCCTCGATGCTGCGGTAGCGCCCGGCGATGCGATCGAGCGCGTAGGCCGTGTGCAGGCCGAGTAGATTTCCCGCCGGCGTCCACTTGAGGATGTGCGCGTCGACGTAGATTTCGTCGCCGGCGAGCGCGAAGCTCGCCTCGCGCCCGTCGGCAAAGCGCACCCGCGCATCGAAGCGCTGCTCGCCGCGCGGCGTGACCGTGATGCGGGCGGCGACGATTTCCTGCGTGAGGGCGGAATAACCCTGCACGCCGAGCACCAGCGCGATCGCCAGCAGGCCCGCGAGTCCCAGCGCAGTGCCGAACAGCAGCCGCATGACGAAGCCGAGCGGCCGGCGCTGCAGCAGGCGGCCGAAGCCGAGCAAGACGACGATCAGCCCGCCGAGCGCGAATACGACGCCGGCGATGAACAGCGGAACGCTGACGACGTTCGCAAACCCGCTCATGGCTTAAGGCGCGGCAGGTCGATCCAGCGGCGCGCCTTCCAGCTCTTCAGGCCGGCCTCGGCGAGCTGCACGCCCTTCGCGCCCTCGAACAGGTTCCAGCGGAAACTGCCCTCGCCCGCGACGTGCCGCAGGAACAGCTCCCACTGCGCCTTAAAGGCGTTCTCCGGCACGACGTTGTCGGGCACTTCCTGCCAGCTCTGCGGCGCGAGGAAATCGATCGGCTGCGGAATGTCGGGGTTCCACACCGGCTTCGGCGTGTTGACGCGCGACTGCGTGAAGCAGCGCCGCAGCCCGGCGACCGCCGAACCATGCGTGCCGTCGACCTGCAGCGTCAGCAGGTCGTCGCGCCGCACGCGCACGCACCACGACGAGTTGAAGTGCGCGATCACGCCGCCGGCAAGCTGGAACGTCGCGTAGGCGGCGTCGTCCGCGCTGGCGCGGTACTTCAGCCCTTTCTCGTCCCAGCGGGCGGGAATGTGCGTCGCGCCGAGGCAGGACACCGATTTCACCTCGCCGAACAGGTTGTCGAGCACGTAACGCCAGTGGCACAGCATGTCGAGGATGATGCCGCCGCCCTCCTGCTTCTTGTAGTTCCACGACGGGCGCTGCGCCGCCTGCCAGTCGCCTTCGAACACCCAGTAGCCGAACTCGCCGCGCACCGAGAGGATGCGTCCGAAAAAGCCGGTGTCACGCAGCATTTTCAGCTTGAGCAGGCCGGGCAGCCAGAGCTTGTCTTGCACCACGCCGTGCTTGATGCGCGCCTTCTTCGCGGCGCGATAGAGATCGAGCGCCTCGGCAAGCGTGGTGGCGACCGGCTTTTCGCAGTAGATGTGCTTGCCCGCTGCGATCGCGCGCTTGAGGATCTTCGGTCGCAGCTGGGTCGATGCCGCATCGAAGAACAGCGTGTCCGCCGGGTTGCGCAGCGCCCTGCCCAGGTCGGTCGTCCAGCGCTCGATGCCGTGCGCGCGCGCCAGCGCCTCGAGCTTGTCGGCGCTGCGGCCGACGAGAATCGGGTCGGGCAGCAGGCGCGTGCCGTTCCTCAGCGCGACGCCGCCCTGCCGGCGGATCTCGAGGATCGAGCGCACCAGGTGCTGGTTGGTGCCCATGCGTCCGGTGACGCCGTACATGATGATGCCGACGCGTCGTGTCTTCACTGTTTCGCCCCCGGGATCTCGATGAATTCGATGGTCACGCCGTCCGGGTCGCGCAGGTAGACCACGCGTCGGCCCTTGTTCGGTCCGTCATTGATCGGCACCGGCGGCGCGATCGGCTCGACGCGGTGCTTCTTCGCTTCGGCGATCGCCGCGTCGACGTCGTCGACGTCGAAGGCCATGTGCGCGAAACCGGCATCGCAGGGACGCGCCTCGACGCGGCCGCGCGAGGCCGGCGCCTTGTACTCGATCAGCTCGACGGTGCAGCCGGGGCCGCGCAGGAAGGCGATCTCCATGTCGGCGCCCTCGACGCCGGTGATCCTCGACACGATCGCCGGGTCGCGCGGCGCACGGTTAAGGACCTGAAAGCCGAGGCAGTCGCGGAAAAAGCCGATCGTGCGATCGAGGCTGGAGACGGTGAAGCTGGTGTGGTTGGTGCCGAGCACGCGGTAGTTCATGGGACGGGGACTCCTTCCGGCGCGGCGGCCGGCAGCGGTTGCATCGATGACCAGTCGGGTTCCGCGGCACAGGCGAAGCCGGGACAGCCGAGCGAGCCGAGCGCCAGGCGGCCATCGCGGATCGCCACGCGCACCGCGCCGTGGCGGTGCACGTAGAGATCCGGGTGCGCAGCGAGAAAGGCAGCCTGCTCCGCCTGCGGCAGTGCCGCCATGCCGTTCACGTAATGGTGGCCGTTGCGCTCGACGTGCGCGATGCCGAGCAGCGTCACCAGTGCGAGATCCTGCTGCAGCGCGAGACCAGCCTGGATCGTCAGGTCTTCGGCCGAGAGGAAATACGGTGTAGCGGGCGCCTGCCGATTCCACTGCGCGCAGCGCGCGGCGTTGACGATCGACTTGTAGAACCCCTTGCAGGTTTTCGACGACACCCCGGCGTAGCCGAGCGCGCGGGCGCGCGGGAAGGCATCGAGCGAAGCATCGGACTCATCGATGATCACCGGCTTCAGTGCCGCGAGCGCGCGACAGTCGGCGGCGAGCGCCTGCGCGCGCTTGACCGGTTGCTCGATGAAGGCGACCGAGGACGCGAGCTGCGCCAGCGCCGGGGTCTCGCACAGCTTGCGCCACAGCGCCACCACGCCGTCGACGTCGGCGTACTGCTCGTTGCCGTCGAGCGTCGCGGCGTAGCCGCCGGGAATTCGATCGAGCACCGCGGCGATGGCGCGCAACCGCTCGAGGTCCGCGGCGAGGTCGCCGCCCACCTTGAGCTTGAACCAGCGATGGCCGTAGGCGGCGATCGACGCCTCCAGCGTTTCGGGCAGTCCGTCGCCGACGCGCGTCGCGGCATCGGCGGCGGTGATCGGGTCGAGCAGGCCGACGGTGTGCCGCGCGGCGATCGTCGGCGCCGGGCGCAGCGCCGCGAGGAACGACGTCCAGTCGAATCCGGCGAGATCGTCGAGCGCCGCATGCTGTGCGACGCCGAACAGGTTGCGGCGCACCGCCTCGAAGAACGACAGGCCGAGCGCGCGGCACAGCGCATCGGCGATCGCCTTGTCGAGGAGCGCGGCGCCGAAGCCGGCCTCCAGCCCCTGCGCGCCGAGCGCCGGATAGTGCGCCAGGCTATGGCCGACGGCGCTGCGCTCGGCGCCGTCGAGGTAGGCGCTGCGCGCGGCGCGCACAGACACGCGCAGCGCCTCGATGTCCGCGGCGTTGGAGCGCAGCGGATCCTTCTCGAACCACTTCGGCACCATCATCTCGGCGCTCGCGCCCCAGGCCGTGGCGCCGTTCACGAGGCGGATCCGCGCGCGCGCGAAGGCCTGCGGCGCGCGTTCCAGCGTCACCATGCCGAAGCGGAACGGCAGGCGCAGCACCACCGGCCGCTCGGCAAGCTCGATCGCGTTTACCGTGAAGGCCGGCGCCGCCATCGCTCAGTGCGCCTCGAGCGCTTCCAGAATGCCACGCAGGTAGCCAATCGCGCGCGCCGCGGCGCTCGGCCCGTCGGGCACGTAGTCGAAGGGCTCGACCGCGACATCGCCCGCGTAGCCGGTGCGCTTCAACGCGCCGAACAGCGGCGCGAAAGTCTGCTCGCCCTGCCCGGGCCCGCGCCGGTTGCGGTCGTTTACCTGCACGTGCGCAATCATGCCCTTGGGCACCCAGCGCTCGACCAGCTCCGGCAGCGACGCCTTCTCCGCGCGCCCGGCGGCGCTGCAGTCGAGCATCGTGCGCAGCGCCGGGTTGCCGACCGCCTCGACCAGCGCAGCGGCCTCGTCGAGCGTGTTGATGAGCGGCGTCGCGTCCGGCGCGAGCGGCTCGATGCAGTAGAGCACGCCGGCCTGTCGCGCGCGCTCGGCCACCGCGGCAAAGCATTCGCGCGCGCGCGCTGTCGCCGCCGCGCGCGTCTCGCCCGCCTCCAGGCGGCGCTGCTGCGGCGAGCCGTGCACCAGGTAGCGCCCGCCGAGCGCGGCGCACAGGTCGACCAGCGCGAACATCACGTCGAGCGTGCGCTTGCGCACCGCCGCGTCCTTGCTGCTGATCGACAGTCCCGCCGGTCTCACCAGCAGCCAGTGCAGGCCGGTGACCGCGATGCCCGCCTCCTCGGCCGCGGCGCGCGCCACGGCGATCTGCGCCGCGCCCATGCGCTGCGGCTCCTCCGAGAGCGTGTAGGGCGCCACCTCGAGGCCATCGTAGCCGAGCTTGGCGGCGTACTCGCACTGCGCCGGGAACGGCATCGGCGCGATGACCTCGTTGCACAGGGCGATTCGCATCGCGCTATTTTCGCACCGCGTTTAGGATGATCTGCGACAGGTGGCGCGCGCGCGCCGCCAGCGCGCGCGGCGCCATCAGGTCGCGGCCGAAGACGCGCGACAGGGTGTAGCGGTTCGAAAGGTAGAAGTAGCTCTCGCCGGCGATCGAGATGTAGAGCTGCACCGGGTCGATGCCGGGGCGAAAGAGCTTCGCCCGCTCGCCGCGGCGCAGCACCTCGCGCAGCATGTCGACCAGCGGCGAGTGCATGGCGCGCACCCGCTTCGAGCGCCCCAGGTGCCGTCCCTTGTGCAGGTTCTCGCTGTTCAGCAGCGTGATGAACTCCGGGTGCTCGAGGCAGTACCCCCAGGTGAAGCGCACCAGCCTTTCGAGCGCGGCGCGCGGCGCGAGGTGCTCGAGCCGCAGGGCGCGCTCGGCCTCGCGGATGCACGCGTACTGCGCCTCCAGCGCGGCCAGGAACAGCCCGTCCTTGTCGCCGAAGTAGTAGTACAGCATGCGCTTGTTGGCGCCGGCACGGCGCGCGATGCGATCAATGCGCGCGCCGCCGAGACCGTAGCGCGCGAATTCGGCGGTCGCCGCCTCGAGGATGCGGCGGCGCGTGCGCTGCGCATCGCGCGCCGCCGGCGCGGCGCGCCCGTCACCGCTCGAGCGCCGACGCGACACCGCCTATTCCATCCCCAGCAAGCGGTAGACGCGCCGCGTGTACTCGCCGAACCGTTCGTGCGTCTTCATGTCCAGCGTGCGCGGATGCGGCAGCTCGATCGCGAAGTTGTCCGCCATGCGCGCCGGGCCCGCGGTCATGACGATCACCCGCGTGCCGAGGAACACCGCCTCGGAGATGCCGTGGGTGACGAAGATGATGGTCTTGCCCGATTCCTTCCAGATGCGCAGCAGCTCGAGGTTCATCTTCTCGCGCGTGAGCGCATCGAGCGCGCCGAAGGGCTCGTCCATGAGGATCAGCTTCGGGTCGTGCACCAGCGCGCGCGCGATCGCGGCGCGCTGCTGCATGCCGCCGGAGAGCTCGTAGGGGTACTTGTCCTCGCTGCCCTCGAGCCCGACCAGGCTGAGCAGCGCACGCGCCCGCTCGCGCGCCTCGCCCATCGGCAGGCCCAATATCTCCGCGGGTAGCAGCACGTTCTGTAGCACGCGGCGCCACTTGAGCAGCAGCGGCGCCTGGAACACCATGCCGACGTCGCGCGCAGGGTCGAAGGCATGCGTGCCCGAGCCGATGCGGACTTCGCCTTCGTCTTGCGGGTGCAGCCCGGCGAGCACCTTGAGCAGCGTCGACTTGCCGCAGCCCGAGGGGCCGACGAGGCTCACCAGCTCGCCAGGCATGACGTCGAAGGTCGCGTCCGAGATGGCGAGATGCGCCTCGCCACCGCGGCGGTAGGTCTTGCTCACGCCCGCCAGGTGGATGAAGGGCTCGGTCATGCGATGCGCGCGTCCTTGGCGACGAGCAGCCGCTCGGCGAGCAGCACGCTGCCGTACAGCGCGACGCCGATCAGCGTGATGAGGATCACTGCCATGAACATCGCCGGCGTGTCGAGCGTCACCTGAACCTGCAGCATGAGGTAGCCGAGACCCTTGTCGGAGCTGAGGAACTCGCCGACGATCGCGCCGGCCACGGCGAGGATCGCGCCGACCTTCATGCCGGAGAAGATGTAGGGCAGCGCCCCGGGAAGCTGGATCTTGGTGAACAGCTGCCAGCGCGAACCGCGCAGCGCGCGCACCAGGTCGAGCAGCTCGGGCTCGGTCTCGCGCAGACCGCGCGCGGTCGTCAGCAAAATGGGAAACACCGCGATCGAAAACGCCATCAGCGAGTTCGGAAAGATGCCGTACTTGAACCAGACGATGATCAGCGGGCCGAGCGCCACCTTGGGGATCATGTTGAGCGACACCAGCAGCGGCATGAAGAACGCCTCCAGCATCTTCGACCAGGTGAACAGCAGCGCGAGCGTCACCCCCACGCCGAGCGCGAGGAAGTAACCGACGAAGATCTCGAGCGCGGTGACTCCGCTGTTCAGCCACCAGTTGTAGCTCTCGTCGAACAGCGCCTTGAGCGTGGCCTGCGGCGAGGGCATGACGAACTTCGGCACGTCGCCGAGGGTGACGAACAGGTACCAGGCGGCGAGCAGCGCGAGATGCGCGAGTACCGCGAGCAGCGTGCGGGTGAGATTCGAAGAAACGTCCATTCTGTCTCCTTGCCGTCAGCGTCCGTTTCAGGACAGCCAGCGCTCGAGATTGGCGCGCACAAAGTCGTCGTCGGCGAGGTCGCCATGCTCGCGGCAGACACGGTCGATCTCTGCAGCCTGCCCGGGCGACAGCGCTTCCTGGGGATCGAGGCACCAGATGCCCTCGAGCAGGCCCTGGCGCCGCAGCACTTCGTGGCAGCCGGCGATGCAGCCCGCGAAGTCGTGCGCGACGTCGAAGAATGCGCTGTTGCAGTCGGTCACGCGTGCGTCGAGCGCCAGCAGATCGTCATCGATACGGCCGGCAGCGATCGCCGCCTGAATACGCGCATGCAGCGCGACTGCGCTCTTCGTCCACACGCTCCAGTGCCCGAGCAGACCGCCGCGGATGCGCACCCGGACCTCGGCGCCGTCGCGCATCACGGCGAACGGCGTCGTCAGGTCAAGCACGATGTGGTCGTCATTGCCGGTGTAGAGCGTCACGCGGTCCTCGGCGCGCGCTGCGACAATGCCGCGCACCACATCGAGCGTGCGATAGCGGTTGAACGGCGCCACTTTCACCGCGACCACATTGTCGAGTGCGGCGAAGCGCCGCCAGAACTCGACCGGCAGCGCGATGCCGCCGACCGCCGTCTGAAGATAGAAGCCGACGAGCGGAATCTCCCCGGCAACCGCCGCGCAGTGCGCGACCAGTTCGTCGACCGACGCGCCCTTCATCGGCGCGAGCGACAGCATGCCGGCGTGATAGCCCGCGGCGCGCGCGATGCGCGCCTCGTCCGTCGCCTGCGGCGTCTTCCCGGAAAGTCCGGCAATCAGCAGCACTGGCCGATCGACCCAGCCGTGTGCCTCCTCGGCAGCGAGCCGCAGCACCTCTTGGTAGAGTCCGGCTTCACGGATGGCGAACTGCGTGGCGTGCACGCCGACCGCCAGCCCGCCGGCGCCGGCGTCGAGGTAGTAGCGCGAGAGCGCCTTCTGCCGGCGCCGGTCGAGCCGGCGCGAGGCGTCGAGCGCGAGCAGGTGCGCCGGGATGACGCGCCCCTCGCGCAGAAGTGCCAGCACGTCGGCAGGCAGGTCGGTCCAGCGTTGCGGCATGAGGTTCAGCTCCGCGGTTATTTTCCCAGTGGCGGGAACGTTCCGCGAATCCACGCCCGGAGCCGGGCGAGCCACTGGCGAATGCGCCCGGGGCGCTCGGGCAGCGGCGGCGATTCAGCGTTTGCGTGGGCGGCGGCCCGCGCCGACGCGTCCGCGCTGAAGCGCTGCGCGAGACATTCGGCGAACTGCGCGGTCCGCTCCGTCGCCCTGCGCTCGAACAGGCGGTCGACGACCGGCTTGAGCGGCCCCTCGCCCGCGACCTTGAACAGCGAGCGCAGCTCGGTACCCGATTCGCGCGGCTGCAATGCGACGTCGATCTCCATGGTCAGATGTTCCGCCTTGGCCACGGCATGCAGGCTGCGCGGCGGGTCCTCGGCCTCGATGCGCGCCGTGAGATCGACGATCAGCGGCACGATGCCGACCTTCTCCTTGACGGTCAGCTCGGCGGTGCGGTCGTCGATGCGCTGGATGCGTTCGACCCCGGGGACGCAGGTACAAAGCGATTCGAAATCGCGGATGAAACGCCACACGGCTTCGGGTGCAGCATCGACGGCGAAGGTCGCCTCGCGCTGATGCATCAGCCCCACCACCTCTTGAGCGCGAAATCCTCCGCAATCACGCCCGCGGCGTTGTGCCCCGCCCCCGCATGCACGCCGCCGCCCGGATGACAGTAGCCGCCGCACATGTACAGGCCTTCGACCGGTGAGCGGTAGCTGGACCAGCCGGCAAAGGGCCGGAAATAGCCCATCTGATCCGGCGTCATGTCGCCGACCACATCGACGCCATTGACCAGGTTGTCGTTGATGCGCTCCGTGTCGGTGGGGTCCTGGATCTTCATGGCCAGGATCTTGTCCGGCGTGATGTTCGGCGCGTAGCCGCGCCAGAGATCGAGCAGATGCGCGGCGTACGCGTCCCTCTGGCTCTGCCACCCCCCGGTCACGCCGTAGGGCGCGTACTGCCAAACCACCGCAGTGTGCTTCCCGGCGGGCGCCTGCGACGGATCGAACAGCGTCGGCACGGTGACCTGCAGCATCTCCTGGCGCGGCGCCCGCCCCTGCGCGATCTCCTGGTAGGCGCGCAGCTGATCGTCCACGCGCGCGCCGAACATCTCCTGGCTGAACGCGGTGTTCACCGCCGCGTTGTCGGCGGCTGCCCGGTATTGCGGCGGCTCGGAGAGCGCCAGGTGCAGCACGAACAGCGAGCGCCCGCTGGAATGGTAGTTCCTGACGCGCGTCGCAAAGGCCGCCGGCAGGTGCTCTTCGCCCAGCATCCGAAGGAAGCTCTTCTTCGGCTCGACGTTGGTGATCACCGCCTTCGCGGCGTCGACCGAGGTCCCGTCCGCGAGCAGCACGCCGGCTGCACGCTTGCCCTGCATGCGGATGCGGCTCACCTCGACGCCGGTGCGCACCACGCCGCCGTGCGCTTCGAGCACACTTTTCAGCCCCTCGGCAAGCTGCTGCGAGCCACCCACGCAGATGGGCGCCTCGGCCTTGAGGATACGGAACAGGCCGATCCACCCCTGCCCGAACTGGTCCGGCGCGAAACCCAGCACCGTCAGCCGCGCGAGAAAATGCACCTTCACCTCCGCGCTCTCGAACAGCTCGTTCAGCAGCTGCACCGGCGTGCTGGCCTGCCACTGCAGCAGCGCCCGGCCTTCCTCCGATT
Source organism: Burkholderiales bacterium (assembly GCA_041558415.1). Taxonomy (GTDB): domain Bacteria; phylum Pseudomonadota; class Gammaproteobacteria; order Burkholderiales; family SG8-39; genus SG8-39. The sequence goes on from JBFFEY010000012.1 coordinate 10,816, forward strand.
TCTCCAGCTGCGCGGTCTGCAGCGAGGGCGGCAGTGGCGGCGAGTACATCAACGGCAGGTAGGTCGATTCGATGAACTCACCGTAGTCCTCGACCAGCTGCAGGTAGGTGCGCGCGTCGCGCGCCGAGAAGCGTTTCAGCTCGGCCGCCATGCGCGCCGGTTCGCGATACATGACGATGCTGCGATGGTCCGGGAAGATCGTGCCGCGCAGGTGCTCCGGATAGACGTAGCGCACGCCATGGCGTTCGAGCTCGAGGTCGCGGTACACCGGGCTGTTCGGGATGTTGGTGTGCACCACCGAGCAGATGTTGTGGCGAAAGCCCGGCAGCGTCGCCTCCTCGGTGTGGCAGCCGCCGCCGACGCGCGCACTGCGCTCCAGCACGGCGACCCGCGCCCCGCTCTTCGCGAGATACGCAGCGCAGGCGAGGCCGTTGTGGCCGGCGCCGATGACGATGAAATCGTAGGTCACGACAGACACCCCCCGTCCATCGCCCGAGCGCCGAAGCGGCGCCCGGCAATCGTTAACCGTTTGGTTAATGCAGGCGATGCGGAACGCGGGTAAGCTAGCGTGGCCGGCACATGCACGTCAATGTCGCGCACGTTGACACGGGGAATTGCGCGTCGCTACCATCGCCGCGCTACTCGTCAAGGAGGACGGTCTCATGATTCGCCGCAATGCATGCCTCGCGGGGCTGCTCGCCCTCGCGTTCGCCGCGCCCGTCGCAGCGCAGCAGAAACTCGATTTCATCCTCAACTGGGTACCGGGCGGCGACCACTCGCCGTACTACTACGCCAAGAAGATGGGCTGGTACGAGAAAGAGGGCATCGACCTCAGCCTCGAGCCGGGCAAGGGCTCGTCGCTCGCGGTGCAGAAGGTGGGCGCCGGCGCCAACCCGATCGGGCTGGCCGACATGGGCACCGCACTGGTCGGCAAGGGCAAGGGCGCCAACGTGGTCGGCGTATTCAACGTCTATGCCAACTCGCCGCAGGGCCTGTACTGGCTGAAGAGTTCCGGCATCAAGGGCATCAAGGACTTCCCCGGCAAGAAGATCGGCAACCCGGCGGCCGACGCGGCGCGCGCGATGTGGCCGGCGATCGCCAAGGCGAACGGCATCGACCCGAAGTCGGTCACCTGGGTGAACGTCGCCGCCAATGCGAAGATCGGCGCGCTGAAGTCGAAGTCGGTCGACGTCACCACATCCTTCTACAACATCCACCACATCTTCCAGCGCGAACTGGGCGACGACATGGGTTTCGTCGCCTGGCGCGACGTCGGGCTGAACCCCTACGGCAACTCGGTGATCGTCAACGCCGAGTTCCTCGCCAAGAACAGGGCGCTGGTCGGCAAGTTCGTCAAGGTCACGCAGAAGGCGTTCGCCGCCTGCGTCCAGGATCCCAAGCCCTGCGTGCAGGCGCTGGTCGATGCCAACGGCGCGCTCAAGTTCGACAACGAGCTGACCAACTGGGGCCTGGTCGAGGTGCTGATGAATGACAAGTTCTCGCGCGAGGTGGCGCTCGGCTGGCACGACCCGGCGCGCATGGCCGCGGACTACGAACTGGTGAAGACCTATGTCGGCATCGAGAAGCCCTACGACGTAAGCTCGATCTACAGCAACGCGTTCATCGACAAGTCGATCAAGATGACCAAGTAGCGCCCGCGCGGGCTTAGGCAATGCGGTAGATGCGCGCCGCGTTGTCGTGGAACAGCGCGCGGCGCTCGGCGAGCGGCCGCTCGGCAACAATCGCCTTGAAGCCCGACATGATGGTGTCGTAGCTCGCCACCAGCCCGTCGACCGGGTAGTTGCTCGCGAACATGCAGCGCTCGACGCCGAAGGTCTCGATCACCTGGCGCACGACCGGCGCGTTGTCCTCGACCCGCCACGCCCGGCCGGGCAGGCCGAGCCCCGAGATCTTCACCGCCACGTTCGGACAGGCGGCGAAGGCGTGCATCGCCGCGGCCCAGCCGGCAAGACCCTCCGGGCTGCGATCGGCGGGCAGCCCGCTGTGGTTGAGCACGATGCGCGTTTCGGGAAAATCGCGCGCCAGCGCCACTGCCTCGCCCAGCTGCCACCACGGCGTCTGCAGCTCGAAATGCAGACCGTGACGCGCGAGCCGCGCGTAGCCGGCGCGCCAGCGGAGATCGCCCATCGAGCCCGGCGCCCCAACAACGACAGCAGCGGGCGAGGCCGCTGCGCGCGGCTTGTGGCGCACGGCGCGCACCAGCGGAAACGCGGCCTGCGCGGCGAGCACCTCGGCGGCGTCGACGCGATCCAGCCAGGCCTGCGCGACGATGGCGTTCGGCAGGCCCTGCGCGGCGGCGAGCGCGCTGACCCAGCGGGTCTCGCCGACCGGATCCTGCGGGTCCCACTCGGCTTCGACGTACACCGTCTTCAGCACGCGGTGCGTGCCGCAGTCCCGGCGAAAATCGGCCGGCAGGTAGTTGCGCCGGATGGCCGTATAGTCGCCGTAACGGAACGGAATGAGCGGCAGGTCCTGCAGCCAGGGATGGCGGTTGTGCTCGAGATCCCAGAAGTGCTGATGGGCGTCGATGATCGGCAGGTCAGCGTCCGTGTTCATGCGCGTGCAGCAAAGGAAGTCGAACGATGAAGGATGACGCAGGAATGATAGGCGAGACTGCGCCGCGACCGCGCATCGGGCTGGTGCTCGGCGATCCCGCGGGCATTGGCGCCGAGCTGGCGGCGAAACTGCTCGCCGACCCGCAGACGCTTGAATGCGCGGCGGTGCGCGTCATCGGTGATGCGCGGCAGCTCGCCGCCGGCGCGCAGGTCGCGCAGGTCGCGCTGCCGACGGTGGCGATCGACGACCGCGGCAACGCGGATCCGGCGGCGCTTCCGCTCGGCCGCGTCTCGGCCGAGGGCGGACGGGCGGCGCTCGACAATTTCCGCCATGCGCTCGCGCATGCACGCGCCGGTGCGCTCGACGCGATCGTGTTCACGCCGTTCAACAAGCAGGCGTTGCGGCTCGGCGGCATGGACTTCGACGACGAGCTGCGCTTCGCCGCGGATTTCCTGGGCCATGCCGGGCCGCACGGCGAGTTCAACGTGCTCGAGCGGCTGTGGAACGCGCGCGTCACCTCGCACGTGCCGCTCGCGCAGGTGGCATCCTTGCTCAGCGTGCCGCGCATCGTCGAGGCGATCGCGCTTACCGACGGCGCGATGCGTACGGCGGGCTTTTCCGCGCCGCGCATCGCGGTCGCCGCGCTCAATCCGCATGCCGGGGATGGCGGCAACTACGGCCGCGAAGAGATCGAGGTCATCTCACCCGCGGTGGAGGCGGCGCGCGCGCAGGGGCTGGACGCGAGTGGTCCCTACCCCGCCGACACGGTGTGGGTCCGTGCCCGCGCCGGCCAGTTCGATGCCGTAGTCACGATGTACCACGACCAGGGGCAGATCGCGATCAAGCTGCTCGGCTTCGAGCGCGGCGTAACGGTGCTCGGCGGCCTGCCGATCGCGATTACCACGCCCGCGCACGGCACCGCCTACGACATCGCCGGCCGCGGAACCGCGAGCGCTCTCGCCGTCAAACGCGCGTTCGAAATTGCGACTGACATGGGTCGCGTTCGCTGCAGTGCCGCAATCGGCAAATAATGGGTTTGGCTTATCGCCCGGGGCTGAATTATGATGCCGGTCGATCCGCGCAGAGGAAGCGGACTCGAGTAAGCCACGCGGCCCGGTACGCAACACCACTGGCGCCGAATCAATCTTGCGATAGGAGAGGAGGGAAACAATGAAAGCACGTACAACGCTGAAGCTCGCCGTTGCGGGGGTCGCGCTGGCCCTGGCCGCGACCTCGGGCAGCGCGCTGGCGCAAAAGCGCGTCAAGTGGAAGATGCAGAGCGCCTTCGGCGGCACGCTGCCGCACCTGGGCACCTCGGGGGTGCGCTTCTCGAAGAACGTTTCCGAGGCCACCGACGGCAAGTTCGACATCAAGTTCTTCGAGCCGGGCGCGCTGGTGCCGGCGCTGGAATGTTTTGATGCCGCCTCCAAGGGATCGGTCGAGGCCTGCTGGACCACCCCGGGCTACCACACCGGCAAGCTCGGACCGGGCGTGGCCTTCTTCACCGCGGTGCCGTTCGGCCCGAGCTTCGGCGAATACATGGCCTGGAAGATGTTCGGCGGCGGCGACACGGTCCGCAACGAGCTCTACGGCAAGCATGGCCTGATCGCCTTCAACTGCTTCGCCATCGGCCCGGAGACCTCGGGCTGGTTCAAGAACGAGGTCAAGTCGCTCGACCAGCTGAAGGGCATGAAGATGCGCTTCTTCGGCCTCGGCGCGCAGGTCATGCAGAAGCTGGGCGTGTCGACGCAGCTGCTCGCCGGTGCGGACATCTATCCGGCGCTGGAGCGCGGCGTGATCGACGCCACCGAGTTCTCGATGCCTTCGATCGACCAGAAGCTCGGCTTCTACCAGATCGCGAAGAACAACTACTTCCCGGGCTGGCACCAGCAGGTTTCGGTCTCCGAGCTGCTGATGAACAAGAAGGCGTACGACTCGCTGCCGAAGTATTACAAGAAGATGCTCGAGCTGGCGCTCGGCGAGGCGGTGCTGCACACCTACGCCGAGACCGAGTGGCGCAACCCGGTGGCGATGAACGAGAACGTCGCCAAGCACGGTGTGACCAACCGGCGCTGGAACGACGAGCAGCTCGCGGCCTTCGAGAAGGCCTGGAACGAGGTGATGGGCGAGCTTTCGGCGAAGGATGCGACCTTCAAGCAGATCGCCGACAGCTACACCGCATTCCGCAAGACCTACAAGGTCTGGGGCGAGGCGCAGGCTCTCAAGCCGACTTACCTGCAGTAATTGCCTGAGGACGGGCGCGCCGATATTCGGCGCGCCCGGTTTTGATTCCCCGGCCGGGGCGTGCAAAGCGCCCCGGCGTTTTTTCCGGCTGGCGTAAGGGCCGGGGCTGATTACCGGGTGATGCGATGGAGTTGTTGCTGAAAATCGGCAGCCGGCTGGCCAACCGCTACGTCATTGCGATCGTGCTGCTGGTCGTGATCGGCGCGGGCTACGCCTACGTGGCGGGACTGGACGCGGAAGGGCGCGAGGAGCTGCTGTATCTCGTGCAGGACTTCCTGCCGATCGTGATGTTCGCGACGCTCGCCTGCCTGCTCTTTTCCGGCTTTCCCGTGGCCTTTATCCTCGGCGGGCTGGCCATGCTATTCGGCCTGCTCGGCTACTTCGTCGGCACCTTCAAGCTGATCGAATTCTTCAATTTCCTGCCGCGCATCTGGGGCCAGGCGGCGGAAAACCTGGTGCTCGTCGCCGTGCCCGCGTTCGTCTTCATGGGCGTGATGATGGAGCGCAGCGGCATCGCCAACGACCTGCTGTACTGCGTGCAGGTGCTGCTCAAGCGCGTGCCCGGCGCGCTCGCCCTGGCGGTGACCATCATGGGAACGATCCTCGCGGCGATGACCGGCATCATCGGCGCCTCGGTCACCATGATGACCGCGCTCGCGCTGCCCACCATGATGCGGCAGGGCTACAACCACGGTCTGGCCTGCGGCACCATCGCCGCCTCTGGCACGCTCGGCATCCTCATCCCGCCGAGCATCATGCTGATCATCATGGCCGACCTGCTGTCGGTGTCGGCCGGCGACGTGTTCACTGCGGCGATCCTGCCCGGACTGTCGCTCGCCGCCCTCTACCTGCTGTTCGTCATGACGGTCGCCTGGATCAAGCCCTCGATGGCGCCGCCGCTGCCGCCAGACCTCCTGCAGGTGCCGAAGGGGCAGATGGCCAAGCTGCTCGGCAAGGCCTTCTTCCCGCCGGTGTTCCTCATCGGCATGATCAAGGGTTCGATCCTGTTCGGCTGGGCGACGCCCAGCGAGGCCGGCGCGGTCGGCGCCGTCGGCGCGATGCTGCTCGCGCTGTTCAACGGCCGCCTCAAATACGACGTGCTCGAGGGCGTGTGCCATACCTCTGCGCGCACCATCGCGATGATCTTCTTCATCATCATCAGCGCGACCTGCTTTGCCTACGTCTACCGTGCGCTCGGCGGCGACGACATCGTCGAGCACCTGATCAAGTCTTCGGGCCTCTCGGACTGGGGCTTCCTGTTCCTCATCATGGGCATCGTCTTCGCCCTCGGCTTCTTCCTCGACTGGATCGAGATCACGCTGATCGTGCTGCCGGTGTTCGCGCCGCTGGTCGCCGGGCTCGATTTCGGCGACCACCTGCCGAAGGAGATGATCACCTACTGGTTCATCATCCTCATGGCGGTCAATCTGCAGACCTCGTTCCTCACGCCGCCCTTCGGCTACGCGCTCTTCTACCTCAAGGGCATCGCGCCGAAGGAAATCAAGATCCAGAGCATCTACAAGGGCATCATTCCCTTCGTGATCCTGCAGCTGATCGGGCTGATCATCGTGGTAGCCTACCCCAACGTCGCGCTATGGCTGATCCGCGCCACCGGGTAGCAAAGGAGTCGACCGACATGGCCGAAAACGCCCCCGCCGCCGCAGAAGTCGCCGCCGCCGAGCGCGGCGCGCACACGGTCGAGGACGTCCCGTTCGCGCTGCGCCTGTCCGAGCGGCTGCGCAAGTTCGTCGATCTCGTCGGCCGCTGGGGCTCCTGGCTGGTCGTACCGATGGTGCTGATCACCGTGCTCGACGTGGTGGGGCGCAAGATCGCCTGGCTCGACGACGAGGGCAGGCTGCACGGCCTGCAGATCTTCCTGGTGCGCAACATCGGGCGCATCTTCGAGTCGACCATGCTGCAGGAGCTGGAGTGGCACTTCCACGCCGGGCTGTTCGCCCTGGTGCTCGGCTACGGCTACATTCACAACTCGCACGTGCGTGTCGATCTGATCCGCGAGAACCTCGCATTCCGCAAGCAGGCCTTGCTCGAGTTTCTCGGCATTACGCTGTTCCTGCTGCCCTACACCGCGTGCATCGTTTACTTTTCCTGGGGCTATGCGGTCACCTCGTATGAAATGGGCGAGATCTCGGCCTCGACCGTCGGATTGACGCACCGCTGGATCATCAAGTCGGTGCTGGTCTTCGGCCTGATCGTGGCGGGCATCGCCGGCATCGCGGTGTGGCTGCAGGCGGCGCTCGTCCTTTGGGGCGACCCCGACCAGCGCTTCCCGCTCATGACGCTGGAGTGGCCGGAGGAGCGCGGCACGAAGATCGAGGGCAAGGAGCGCATTTCGCTCGACGGCGCGGTCGATTCGACGCTGCCGCCGGACGAGCGCGCCAAGGCGCTGTCCTCAAAGATCCTCACCGGCAGCGAGTAGCCCCCGGCCCGCGCAGGGCCCGCGATGGATCTCGACAAGTATTTCAAGAAGTACGTCTGGGACGACGAGCGTACCCCCTACCTCGTCCCCGTCGCGCGCCTGACGCGGCGCCAGGCGGCCTACGAGCTGCATTTTTATGCGCTCTTCGTCGGCGTGCTGTGTGCGGTGATCTCGCTGGTGGCGCTGTCCAGCAAGCTGCCGCACGGCAACACGGTGGTCGTGTCGCTCTACGCGTTCAGCGTCGTCTGCGCGGCGATCCTGCTCGGCTTGAGCCGGCACCCCTGGGCCGCGTTCTGGTGCGCGACGCCGCCGCTCGCCGGGCTTGCCTACTTCGCCGTCTACGGCTTCCATGCGAACCTCGGCACACAGGACAAGGTGCTGCTCGTGCTGGCGATGATCGCCTGGCTGGTCTATGACCGGCGCCTGCTCGCCGTCGCACGCGCCTATCCGGATCTGCCGCAGCCATCGCAAGGCGGCTGAGCCCCTGATGGCCGCAGCCGAGGCGCCCCCGCCTTTCCCGGCATCGGCCCGGCGCAGATTCCGTCGCCACTTCGCCGTCTTTCTTGCCGTCAACCTCGTGCTCACCGCGGCGAACGTCGTCATGGGCGCGCCATGGTGGGCGTTCTGGCCGCTGGCGATCTGGAGCGTCGCGCTGCTGGTGCACTACCTCGTCTACAAGACCTCGACGATCGACGATGCCTGGGTGGACGCGCGCGTCGAGGACCTGCGCTCGAAGAGCTACGACCTGAGCCACATCGACGATATCAAGCGCACCCCGACCGGCGCAGGCCCCGAACGCCGACTGGACGAGCCGCGCTAGCCGAGCTCTGGGCCGGCGACCAGCATCACCGTCGAGGCATCGCCGGGTGCCGTCGTCGCGCCGTGCACCATGCGGCTGAACGGCCGCTGCTCGACGAACCCACGCTCGCCAAGCCAGCTGACGAGCGCGCCGGCCCGATCGACCGCATCGAGGTAGAGCGGCGTCGGCGCCGCGTGCAGCGCGGTGCCGACGAGCGCAATCGCCGTGTCCGTCGTATCGGCCACCAGCGGGCCGAGCTGACAGGCTTCGCGCCCGTCACGCCCGAGCAGATAGCCGCGGACGCTGCCCTCGCGCACGCACACCAGCGCCGCCTGCGGCAGACGCCCAGCGAGCGCCCGCAGCAGCCGCTCGCGGCACGCGCCGAAGGCCCGCACATCGAGCGCAAGAATCTGCGGCCAATCCGCCTCGGCGAGCGGTCGCACGCCCTCGCCCGGTTCGCGCCTCGCCGGTGCACCGACCGTCAGCTGGTAGCGACGAAAGCCCCAGCTGTCGAGGAAGCCTTCCTGCAGATAGACCGCGCGCCCCGCCGGCGTCGCATCGAGTACCGGCGTGAGGCCCGCGGCCTGCAGGTCGGCGAGCGCCGTGCGCAGCAGGTGCGAGGCGTAGCCTTTGCGCCGCTCCCCGGGCAGTACCAGCACCATGCTGACCCAGGCGAAGCGGCCATACGGCAGCACCAGCGTCGAGGCCACCAGCCTGCCGTCGGCGCGCGTCAGACCCCAGCCGCGGCCGAGTTCGAGCATCAGCCGCCAGTCGGCGGCATTCTGGTTCCAGCCCGCAGCACGCGACAATGCGAGGCAGCCCTCGAGCTGCGCCTGGCCGAGCGCATGCGCCTGCGGCTCAGTACCGGCCATCGCGCGTTTCGAAATGTGTCGGCTTGCCGAGTGCAGGCTGGTCGCGCGCCACCCAGTCGGCCACCCAGTCGATCATCTTTTCGAGCGGCACGCGTGGCCGGCCGAACAAGGCCTGCGCGGCGCGCGTGTCGATCAGCCAGGCGCTCGCGGATTCCGTGCCGCGCAGCACCGGCGCCTTGCCGAACCGCTCGCCGAAGGCCTCCGCCAGCCAGCGCACGCGGGTCTTCTCCGGTCCGGTGACGTTTAGCGGCGTGGTTGGCGCGGTGCAGTGCGCCAGCAAGCGCAGCGCCTGCTCGTTGGCGTCGCCCTGCCAGATGACGTTGACGTAGCCCATCGACAGGTCGATCGCCTGGCCGGCGCGCACGCTCGAGGCGACGTCGTACAGTACGCCGTAGCGCATGTCGATCGCGTAGGACAGGCGCAGGCTACGCCCCGGCGTGCCGAAGCGATGCGAGCCGTACTCGAACATGCGCTCGCGGCCGACACAGGAGTTGGCATAGTCGCCCGGTGGCGGCGCGGCCGGCGTCGACTCATCGGCGCCCGGTCCGTTGACATCGGCGTAGGGATAGACGCAGGCCGTCGAGAACGCGACGATGCGCGAATCGCGGAAGGTTTCCGCCACCATGAAGGGCACGGCGACGTTCATCGCCCAGGTGAGGCCGGCGTTGCCGGCTGCGCCGAACTTGTAGCCCGCCATGAAAACGACGTTCGCCGCGCGCGGCAACCGCTCGAGCGCGGCGCGCTCGAGCAGGTCGCAGGCGATGCATTCGACGCCCTGCGACTCGAGCTTTTCGCGTAGCCCCGGCTCCGAAAAGCGCGCCACGCCGATGACGCGCTTGTCCGGCGCCGCGCGCTTCGCCAGGCGCGCGAGCGTCGGCCCCATCTTGCCGCCGACACCCAGCACCAGGATGTCGCCCTCGACCCCGGCGAGATCCCGCGTCAGCACGGGCGAAGGTGCGGTCATGAAGTCTTCGAGCGCCGCGACGTCCGCGAAGCCCACCGGCAGCACTGGCGCAGTCACGCGTATTAACCTTTTGGTGAATTAGAGGAGTCGCTGATTATAATTGCCGCGAGGAGGCTCACCGCATGGCCGCAGCCCGCATCCTGACCACCGTCGTCGGCTCCTATCCGGTGCCGGACTGGCTCGCCGCCGCGCCCTCGGAGCAGGCGCTTATCGACGCGACGCGCGTCGTGATCGCGACGCAGGAGCAGGCCGGCGTCGACGTGGTCTGCGACGGCGAGCTGTACCGCTTCGACCTTAATCATCCCGAGACCAACGGCATGATCGAGTACTTCGTGCGGCCGATGTCCGGCATACGCGCCGACATCGGTTTCTCGGAGTGGCTGGAATACGCGAAGGCCTCGGGCATGCGCTTCCGCACGCGCCCGCCGGGCGTCGTCGAGGGCGCGGTGGGTTCAGGCACGCTCAACCTGCCGGTGCCCTGCGCGCGCGCGCGCGCCCTGGCGACGAAGCCGTTCAAGTTCACCTTGACCGGCCCCCACATGCTCGCCAAGACGCTGCACGACCGCTACTACCGCAGCCCGGAGAAGCTGGCCGACGCCATCGCCAAGGTGCTCGCCGAGCAGGTCATCCGGCTCGACGCCGACGTCGTGCAGATCGACGAAGCGAACCTGCCGGGGCATCCGGACGAGTGGAAGTGGGCCGCGCGCGCGATCAATACCGTGCTGCGCGCGGTGCCGAAATCGGCCAAGGCGGCGGTGCACCTGTGCTTCGGCAACTATGGCGGCCAGTCGATCCAGAAGGGAAGCTGGGCGAAGCTGCTCGATTACCTAAACGCGCTGCGCGTGGACCACGTCGTCATGGAATGCGCGCACCGGCCGCCCGAGGAGCTGGCGGTGTTCCGCGCGCTGCGCAAGGACATCGGTTTCGGGCTCGGGGTGGTCGACATCAAGCGTACCGAGATCGAGTCGGCCGACGACATCGCGCGCGCCATCGAGAGGGCCGAGACGATCCTGGGGCGCGGGCGCGTCAAGTACGTGCACCCGGACTGCGGCTTCTGGATGCTGAAGCGCAACATGGCGGATGGCAAGATCCGCGCCCTGGTCGAAGGGCGCGACTTGTACGAGGGGCGCCCACGCCCCGGCGAGGGGCGCGCGCGCCGGCGCACATCAGCCAGCAGCCGCCGCTAGTCCCTGAACAGTGCCTTGCCCCAGGCGCTGTTCCAGTCGCGGCCGATGAAGTCCGTGACCCGGCCGTCGGGCTGGAAGAACTTGTTCGGGATCTGGAACATGGCGATCATGAAGCCGCCCTCCGGGCCGGCGTGCGCCGCGTGTCGGCTGCCCGCCGGCCGCCAGACGAACTCGCCCGCCTTGCATTCGCCCTCGCCGCAGACCAGGCTGCCCTGCATGACATAGGTCTGCTCGATGAGCACGTGCTCGTGATCCGGCAAGGTCGCGCCGGGCGCCATCTTCAGCAGCATGGTCATCAGCCCCGTCTCCGGATCGACCAGCAGCGTCTTCACCTCGACGCCCTCGTAGACAGTCTTTTCCCAGGGCATCGACGCGGCGTCGACAAAGCGCGACGCGAGGGGTGGCAATTGGGCGTGTTCAGCGACCTTCGGTGTGACTGCGGCCATGTAATCCTCCTGCGCAACGCGTGAATGAAGCGGCCTAGGGCCGCAGATGTTCCCCGACCCGGACGATTTTCATCGTGTTCGTGCCGCCGGCCATACCGATCGGCTCGCCGATCGTCAGGACGATGTGATCCCCCTCCTTCACCACCCCGCTTTCGACCAGCACCTTCTCCGCTTCGTGCAGTAGCTCTTCGCGGTCGTGGCCGACGTATTTCACCATCAGCGGGTAGACGTCGCGAAACAGCGCTGTGCGGTAGCGCGTCGAGGTCTGCGAAGTGAGCGCGTAGATCGGAACGCCGCAGTTCATGCGACTCATCCACAGCGCGGTCGAGCCCGATTCGGTAAGCGCGGCGATCGCCTTCACCTTGAGGTGGTAGGCGGTGAACAGCGCCGCCATCGCGATCGACTGGTCGATCCGCATGAACACGCGGTTCAGGAATTCCTGCTCGAGGGTGAGCGCCTGGGTCTGCTCGGCCTCGATGCATATCCGGTCCATCGCCTCGATCACCTCGACCGGATAGCTGCCGCTCGCGGTCTCGGCCGACAGCATCACCGCATCGGTGCCATCGAGCACGGCGTTCGCGACGTCCGAGACCTCGGCGCGTGTCGGCACGGGACTCGAGATCATCGATTCCATCATCTGCGTGGCGGTGATCACGACCTTGTTCTGCTCGCGTCCGAGCCGGATCATCTTTTTCTGCAGCGCCGGCACCGACGCATCGCCCACCTCGACGGCAAGGTCGCCGCGCGCCACCATGATGCCGTCGCAGGCGTCCATGATGTCGAGCAGCGCTGCCTCCTTGACGGCTTCGGCACGCTCGATCTTGGCGATGAGGAAGGCCTTGCCGCCGGCGGCGCGCATCAATTCGCGCGCCATGTACATGTCGGCGCCGGACTTCGGAAAGGACACCGCAAGGTAATCTGCCTGCAGCGAGACCGCCGTGCGGATGTCCTCCATGTCCTTGGGCGTGAGGGCCGGCGCGGTGAGCCCGCCGCCCTGCCGGTTGATGCCTTTGTTGTTCGACAGCACCCCGCCCTGGCGCACGATGCAACGCACTTCGGGGCCACGTACGTCCTTGACCTCGAGCACGATGCGACCGTCGTCGAGCAAGAGCACGTCGCCCGCCTCGACGTCGCGCGGCAGCGCCGTGTAGTCGAGGCCGACGCGTTCTTCATCGCCGAGGCTGCAGTTGGCATCGAGAATGAAACGCGCGCCCTTCTGCAGCGTCACGCGCCCGTCCTTGAACTTGCCGACGCGGATCTTCGGTCCCTGCAGGTCGCACATGATCGCGACGGTGCGTCCCAGCTTGCGGCTGATCTGCTTGACGAGCTCCGCACGTGCGAGATGATCCTGCGCGCTGCCGTGCGAGAAATTGAGGCGCACCACGTCGACGCCGGCGCGCAGCATGCGCTCGAGGGTGGTAGGGTCGCTGGAGGCAGGGCCCAGCGTGGCGACGATCTTGGTGCTACGCAGCATGGCATCTGTCCGCCGCTTTCGACTGTCGGCGGGCGCGGTGTCCGCGCGAGTGTATCAGAGCAGGTCGATCGCGCCGCGACGCACCACCGTTGCGCCGGCGCATGCGGTCTCGAACAACAGCTGTGACCCTTCGCGCCGCGCGCGCAGCTCGAGCATCGAAGGCATCGGCACCATGCCGGAAAAGCGGCAGCGCACCCGCCGTACGCGCGACGCATCGGCGCCGCAGGCGGCGAGCGCCCGGGACACCGACAGCGCGAGGGTCGCCGTGCCGTGCAGGACGCACCCCGGCAGTCCGGCCGCCTGAGCCGCCGTGAGATCGGTGTGTATCGGGTTGCAGATGCGCGCGCACTCGGTGTAGACCTGCGCCAGGTTCGCCGCGACGTGGATTTCGCCCGCCGCCGGCAGCGGCACCTCCGGCGGCGGAGCTTCTTCCAGTTGCGGCGCGAGGCCCGGATCGGCGCCTTCGAGCGCGACACCGCGGTACAGCGCACCGTAGCCGGTGACGCTCACCGGCATGCCCTGCGCATCGCGCGTCTCGATGCGCGTCAGCACGAATACCCCGGGCGCACGCTGTACCACGCCGACGACGCGCGCCGTGCTGTGCAGCGTCTCGCCGGCGCGCGGCGCGCGGTGCAGCACCAGCTCATGCGTCGCGTGCACCACGCGCGCGTAGAGGTCGGGCGCGACGGACTGCTCGCGCAGCGCAACGACCGCCGGCCACTCGTAGCACACCGGAAACAGCGGGTGCGCGAGCAGCTTGCGGCGCGTGTCGAAAAAGCGCGCATCCGTCTCGCCGAGCGCTGCGGCATAGGCCATCAGCCAGCGCGCGTCGATCGTGTGCGAAAGCGGCCCGACCGCGGTGCCGACGATGCCTGCCGCGAGCCTCACGACCGCCCGCGCCGATCGCTCAGGCGCGCGCCTCGAGCGCGGCGACCGCCGGCAGCGTCTTGCCCTCGAGGAACTCGAGGAAGGCGCCACCCGCCGTCGAGATGTAGCCGATGCGCTCGGCGATGCCGAACTGGTTGATCGCCGCCACCGTATCGCCGCCGCCCGCGATGGAGAAGGCCTTGGCGTCGGCGATGGCATGTGCCAGCACCTCCGTGCCCTTCGCGAACTGCGCGATCTCGAACACGCCGACCGGCCCGTTCCACACCACCGTGCCGGCCGCGGCGATGCGGCCGGCGAGCTCGCGCGCGGTCTGCGGCCCGATGTCGAGGATCATGTCGTCCGCCGCGACCTGCGCCGCCGGCTTGACCGTCGCCTCGGCATCTGCGGCAAGCGCCTTGGCCACCACCACGTCACCGGGAATCGGCACCTCGGCGCCGCGCGCGCGCATCGCCTCGATGATGCGCTTCGCCTCGGCGACCAGGTCCGCCTCGGCGAGCGACTTGCCGATCGGCAGGCCGGCCGCGAGCATGAAGGTGTTGGCGATGCCGCCGCCGACGATGAGGAAATCGACCTTTCTCGCCAGCGCATCGAGGATGGTCAGTTTGGTCGACACCTTGGAGCCGGCGACGATCGCCACCAGCGGGCGCGCCGGGTCGGCGAGCGCTCTGCCCAGCGCGTCGAGCTCGCCCGCCATCAGCGGACCGGCGCAGGCCACCGGCGCGAAGCGCGCCACGCCGTGCGTCGTCGCCTCGGCGCGGTGCGCGGTGCCGAAGGCGTCGTTCACGTAGACATCGCACAGCGCGGCGATCTTGCGCGCCAGCGCCTCGTCGTCGGCCTTCTCGCCCTTGTTGCTGCGGCAGTTCTCGAGCAGGACCAGCTCGCCCGGCCTCACCTCGACGCCATCGACCCAGTCCGCCTTCAGCGGGACACTGCGCCCGAGCAGCTCGCCGATGCGCGCTGCGACCGGCGCGAGCGAGTCCTCCGGGCGCAGCACGCCCTCCTTGGGTCTGCCCAGGTGCGAGGTCACCATCACCGCGGCACCCGCCTCCAGCGCCTGGCGGATCGCCGGCAGCGAGGCACGGATGCGCGTGTCGTCGCCGATCTTGCCGTCCTTGACCGGCACGTTCAGGTCGGCGCGGATCAGCACGCGCTTGCCCCCGAGGTCCACGTCCTGCATGCGCTTGAACTTCATGGCTGCCTCTTCCCTTTCTGCATCGCTTGCATGAGCCGCGGCATCGTGCGCTGCGGCTCGCCCGATTCGTAGGCGAGACGCTGGTAGCGTTTCGCCGCGACCAGGATGTCGTCGAACTGCGCCTGCGTCAGCTCACGCATGCGCTGCTTGGTGATGCGAATCGCGTGCGGCGGCCGCTCGGCCAGCAGGCGCGCCCGCGCCAGCGCCTGGTCGAGCACAGCCTCGCGCGCCACCAGTGCGTTGACCAGGCCGAGCTGGTAGGCGCGCTCGCCGGAAATCAGCTCGCCGGTCAGCGAAAGCTCGGCGTTGATGCCGAACGGCAGGTGCCACATCATGAGCGAGGTGCCGAGGATCGACCCCAGTCCGGTCTTCACCTCCGGCTGGCCGATGCGCGCCTCCGCGTGCGTCACGCGCAGGTCGCAGTAGAGCGCGATCTGGTAGCCCGCCCCGGCGGCGACGCCGACCACCGCCGCCACCGTCGGCTTGTCGAGGGCGCGCACCGCGGCGTAGGCCGCGTGCAGCTCGGTGAACCAGCGATCGACGTCGTCGATCGTGTAGCCCGCGCCCTCGGCGAGGTCCTGCCCGGCGCTGAAGGCGCGCTCGCCGGCGCCGGCAATCACCACCGCGCGCACCGCCCGATCGGCGTTCAGGGCGGCAAGCGCCGGCGGCAGCGCGCGGCGGATGTCCTCGTTGATCGCGTTTAGCGCCTGCGGCCGATTCAGCCGCACGACGGCGATGCCGCCGTCCCGGTGATCGACGAGGACGGCGGACACGCTACTTGGCGTTCATCATGGCGACCGCGGTGTCCAGCATGCGGTTCGAGAATCCCCATTCGTTGTCGTACCAGGCCGTCACCTTGACCAGCGTGCCCGCCGACACCTTGGTCAGGGTCGAATCGAACACCGAGCTGGCCGGGTTGTGGTTGAAGTCCGACGACACCAGCGGGTCTTTGTTGTATTCGAGCACGCCCTTGAGCGACCCGTCGGCGGCCTTCTTCACCGCAGCGTTCACCTCGTCGACCGTGGTGGCCTTTTTCGCCACGAACGAGAGGTCGACGATCGACACGTTGATCGTCGGCACGCGGATCGCGAAGCCGTCGAGCTTGCCGTTTAGGTGCGGCAGCACCAGGCCGACCGCCGCCGCTGCCCCGGTCTTGGTCGGGATCATGTTCTGCGACGCCGAACGGGCGCGCCGCAAGTCGGAGTGATACACGTCGGTCAGCACCTGATCGTTGGTGTAGGCGTGGATCGTGGTCATGAGCCCTGATTCGACGCCGATCGCATCGTCGAGCGCCTTGACCAATGGCGCAAGGCAGTTCGTCGTGCACGAAGCGTTGGAAACCACGGTGTGGCTCGCCTTGAGCGTGTTCTCATTCACGCCGAACACGACGGTCGCGTCCACGTCCTTGCCGCCCGGCGCCGACAGCAGCACTTTCTTGGCGCCCCCCTTCAGATGCGCGCTCGCCTTTTCCTTGCTGTTGAACAGCCCGGTGCACTCGAGCACGATATCCACGCCCATGGCCTTCCAGGGCAGCTTGCCCGGATCGCGCTCGGCGAGCACCTTGATCCGCTCACCATTGACGACGAGCGAATCCCCGTCGACTTCCACTGTGCCGTGGAAGCGGCCGTGCGCGGTGTCGTACTTCAGCAGGTGCGCGTTGGTCTTCGCGTCACCCAGGTCGTTGATGGCCACGAACTGCAGGTCGTGCTTCTTGCCGTCCTCGTAGTGCGCGCGAAGGATGTTGCGTCCGATGCGCCCGAAACCGTTGATGGCTACCTTGATGGTCATGCTCAACTCCTGCTCTCCAAAGACTACCCTCAGATGATGGACTTGACGGTCGCGGCGACGTTGTCCGCCGTGAATCCGAAGTGTTTGAACAGCTCGCCCGCCGGTGCCGACTCGCCAAAGCGGTCCATGCCGACCACGCCGCCCTGCAGGCCGACGTACTTGCGCCAGAAATCGCTCACCCCCGCCTCGACCGCGATGCACGGTACGCCGTGCGGCAGGACTTCGGCGCGGTAGCCGGCATCCTGCCGGTCGAAGACCGTCGTCGACGGCATCGACACCACGCGCACCGCAACGCCCTCGGCGGCGAGCCTCTGCTGCGCCTCGAGCGCGATCGACACTTCGGAGCCGGTGGCAATGATCACGGCGCGCGGCGTGCCCGCCGCGTCCCCGAGGACGTAGCCGCCGCGCCGCACGCTGGCGAGCGTGGCCGGCGACCGCGTGATGAACGGCACGTTCTGGCGCGAGTACAGCAGCGCCGTCGGGCCGTCGCTGCGCTCGAGCGCCGCCGCCCAGGCGAGCGCGCTCTCCACCGTGTCGCAGGGCCGCCAGACATCCAGCCCCGGAATCATGCGCAGCGTCGCCGCCTGCTCGATCGGCTGGTGCGTCGGCCCGTCTTCGCCCAGGCCGATCGAGTCGTGCGTGAACACGTAGACCACGCGCAGCTTCATCAGCGCCGCCATGCGCAGCGCGTTGCGCGCATAGTCGGAGAAAACGAGGAAGGTGCCGCCATAGGGGATGAAGCCGCCGTGCAGCGCAGTGCCGTTCATCACCGCGCACATGCCAAACTCGCGCACGCCGTAGAACAGATAGTTGCCGCCGTCCTCGCGCCCGATCACCTTGGAGGCCTTGACCATCGTCAGGTTCGAGCCGGTGAGGTCCGCCGAGCCCCCGAGCAGTTCCGGCAGCGAGGGCTTGATCGCCTCGAGCGCGATCTGCGAGGCCTTGCGCGTGGCCACGGTCTCCGCCTTGGCCTCGAGCTCGCGCACCAGGGCCTCGACGCGCTCGTTGAAATCGCGCGGCAGCACACCCGCCATGCGCCGCAGGAAATCCGCCGCCAGCTCGGGGTGCTCGGCTTCATAGTGCGCGAACCGCTTCTGCCAGCGACGCTCGGCACGCTTGCCCCTGGCGCGCGCGTCCCAGGCGTCATAGACCGGCTGCGGAACCTCGAACGGCGGGTGGGGCCAGCCGATCGCCGCGCGCGTCGCGGCGACCTCGGCCTCGCCGAGCGGCGCGCCATGCGCGCCACCGCTGTTCGCCTTGTTCGGCGCGCCCTTGCCGATGATCGTCTTGCAGCAGATCAGTGTCGGGCGTGATTTCTCGCGCTTGGCCTTGCGGATCGCGCGGTCCACGGCGTCGACGTCGTGCCCGTCGACGTTCGCAATCACCTGCCAGCCGTAGCCGGCGAAGCGCTTCGGCACGTCGTCGGTGTACCAGCTCGCGATCTGGCCCTTCTCGGAGTCGATCGAAATGCCGTTGTCGTCGTAGAACGCGATCAGCTTGCCCAGCCCGAGCGTGCCGGCAAGCGAACAGGCTTCATGCGACACGCCCTCCATCATGCAGCCGTCGCCGAGGAAGACGTAGCTGTGGTGATCGACGATCTCGAAGTTCGGGCGGTTGAAGTGCGCCGCGAGCAGCCGCTCGGCGATCGCCATGCCGACCGCGTTCGACACGCCCTGGCCGAGCGGCCCGGTGGTCGTCTCGACGCCCGGCGTGTGGCCCACCTCCGGGTGTCCCGGCGTCTTCGAGCCGAGCTGGCGGAAGCGCCGCAGCTCGTCCATCGGCAGCGCGTAGCCGGTGAGGTGCAGCAGGGCATAGAGCAGCATCGAGCCGTGGCCGTTCGACAGCACGAAGCGGTCGCGGTCGGCCCAGGCCGGGTTCGCCGGGTTGTGCTTCAGGTGCCGCCCCCACAACGCAACCGCGATCTCGGCCATGCCCATCGGCATGCCGGGATGGCCGGAGTTCGCTGCCTGCACCGCATCCATGGCAAGCGCGCGGATCGCGTTCGCCATGTCGCGCGTCGATGCCGCGGCCGCGGGTTTTCGGGATTTGGATGTTGCGCCGGCGGTTTGGGAGTCCATGGTGGCGTGATCCTGCTTGCGGTGAAAGATCTTTCACGCCTTGCGCACGGCAACCGCCGCCCGCAGGGCGAATTATCGGCGAAAACGCCACGCTGCAAAACGCGTGACGCGAAATGGAGGCTCCGACCGGCGGGGCCGGCGCTCAGGCCGCTTTCTTCTTCGACTGCGCCGGCTGCGCGTAGCGCTGCGCCATCTTTTCCAGCGGCAGCGGGGCGATGCGTGTCGCCTGGCCTGCGCAGCCGAAGGCCTCGAAGCGCGCCTTGCACAGATCGCGCGCAGCCTCCATCGCCGGCTTGAGCAGCTTGCGCGGGTCGAACTCGCCGGGATCCTTGGCGAGCGCGCGCCGTATTGCCCCGGTCATCGCCAGGCGGATGTCGGTGTCGATGTTGACCTTGCGCACGCCGTGGCGGATGCCCTCGCGGATCGCCTCGACCGGCACGCCGTAGGTTTCCTTCATCTTGCCGCCATGCGCGTTGATCACCTCGAGCCACTCCTGCGGCACGGAGGACGAGCCGTGCATCACGAGGTGCGTCTGCGGGATCTTCGCGTGGATCGCCTTGATGCGATCGATCGCCAGCACGTCGCCGGTCGGCTTCTTGGTGAACTTGTAGGCGCCGTGCGAGGTGCCGATGGCGACCGCGAGCGCATCGACACGGGTTTTCGCGACGAAGTCCGCGGCCTCGTCGGGGTCCGTCAGCAACTGGTCGCGCGAGAGCTTGCCTTCCGCGCCGACGCCGTCCTCCTTGCCGGCGCTACCGGTTTCGAGCGAGCCGAGGCAGCCCAGCTCGCCTTCCACCGAGACGCCGA
Source organism: Burkholderiales bacterium (assembly GCA_041558415.1). Classification (GTDB taxonomy): domain Bacteria; phylum Pseudomonadota; class Gammaproteobacteria; order Burkholderiales; family SG8-39; genus SG8-39. Next base: position 30,569 of record JBFFEY010000012.1, read on the forward strand.
CGGCGTGCGCCATCTCGACGGTACGGCGCGTCACCTCGACGTTGTAGTCATAGGACGCCGGCGTCTTGGCGTCCTCGAGCAGCGAGCCGTCCATCATCACGCTGGTGAATCCGGAGCGGATCGACTGCAGGCACACGCTGGGGCTCGCACCGTGGTCCTGGTGCATGACCACCGGAATGTGCGGCCAGGTTTCGACGGCCGCCTCGAGCAGTTTGCGCAGGAACGCCTCGCCAGCGTACTTGCGCGCGCCGGCCGAGGCCTGCAGGATCACCGGGCTCGACGTCTCGTCGGCCGCCTGCATGATCGCCAGCACCTGCTCGAGATTGTTGACGTTGAAGGCCGGCACGCCGTAGCCCTGCTCGGCGGCGTGGTCGAGTAGCTGTCGCAGCGAAATCAGCGCCATTGTTTCCTCCCAAGTGTTGGCGGGCCGCAGCCCGTTAGCGCGCCAGCGCCTGCTTGCGCCGCTCCGTCAGCCGCCAGATCATCGGCGTGAAGATAAGCTGCATGGCGAGGTCCATTTTGCCACCCGGCGCGACGATCGTGTTTGCGCGCGACATGAACGAGTCGTGCAGCATCGAGAGCAGGTAGGAAAAGTCGATGCCGCGCGGATTGGCAAAGCGGATGACCAGCATCGACTCGCCCGCGGTGGGAATGTCCTGCGCGATGAAGGGGTTCGACGTGTCGACCACCGGCACGCGCTGGAAATTGATGTGGGTGCGCGCGAACTGCGGGCAGATGTAGTGCACGTAGTCGTGCATGCGCCGCAGGATGGTGTCGGTCACCGCCTCGGTCGTGTGGCGGCGCGCGATGCGGTCGCGGTGCAGCTTCTGGATCCACTCGAGGTTGATCACCGGCACCACGCCGATCAGCAGGTCCACGTGTTGCGCGATGTTCACCGTATCGCTGATTACGGCACCGTACAGCCCTTCGTAGAACAACAGGTCGGTGCCGTCCGGCAAGGGCTCCCATGGCGTGAACGTGCCCGCCGGTTGGCCATAGGGCGCGGCCTCGTCGTCATTGTGCAGGTACTTGCGCGTGCGGCCCTGCCCGCTCTCGCCGTAGCCGCGAAACAGCGCCTCGAGCGCCTCGAACAGATTGGCTTCCGCGCCGAAGTGGCTGAAGTGATATTCGCCGCGCGCGACTTCCTGCTCCATGCGCAGCTTCATCTCGGCGCGGTCGTAGCGATGGAAGGCGTCGCCTTCGATGAACGCGGCCTTGACGCCCTCGCGGTCGAAGATGCGCTGGAAGGTGCGCATGACCGACGTCGTGCCGGCGCCCGAGGAGCCGGTGATGGCGATGATCGGATGTTTCGCGGACATGCCTGCGTTCCCCCTGCGCGGCCCTGGCTGACTCAGCCCGTGGCGCGGAACAGGCCACGCGCGCCGAACAGCGGCGCATCGTATTCGCGCTCGTTGTAGTCGCGGTGATACAGCTCGAGACGCTCGATCTCGCCGGCTGCGCCGAACATGAGCGCCACCCGGTGATCGGGCGATTCCGGCCGCACGTCGAGCACGCGCTGCTGGCCCGTGCTGGCACCACCGCCCGCCTGCTCGACGATGAATGCCGCCGGATTGGCGTCGCACAGCAGGCCGAGCCGCCCTGGGCCTTCGCCATTGCGACTGTCGCGCGGGTAGAGAAACACGCCACCGCGCATCAGGATGCGATGCAGCTCGGCGACCAGCGACACCACCCAGCGCATGTCGAAATCGCGGCCGCGCGGGCCGCTACGCCCCGCCATGCACTCGTCGACATAGCGCTTGACGGCAGGCTCCCAGTCGCGGCTGTTGGACGAGCCGATGGCGAGCGTGCCGGTCTCCTGCGGCAGCCGGATATTCGGGTGGGTGAGAACGAATTCGCCCAGCCCGGGGTCCAGCGTGAAGCCGTGCACGCCGTTGCCCACCGTCAGCACGAGCATCGTCGCCGGCCCGTAGAGCGCGTAGCCCGCGCAGACCTGTTCCGCGCCGGGCTGCAGAAAGTCGGGTGCCTCCGCCTCCACGCCCGGGCGCGGCGCGCGCAACACGGAAAACAGGCTGCCGAGGGCGACGTTGACCTCGAGATTCGAAGGCCGGTCGATGGCGTCGAACAGCAGCAGATATTTACCCTTGGGATAGCTTTGCGGAACGCGCAGCGGTGTCTCCCGGTCGGTGGCGAGCAATCCCGCGAGGTGGCCACCCCACTCGCTGGTGTGCAGGAAGATCTCGCTCGCGGCATGTGCCACGCGGTCCGCGGCTGCGCCCGCGCCGCCCGCGGCGTGCTGGGCGCCCGGCGCGTTGGCGAGCCCGCCATGCGCCACCGCCCGCGCGATCGCCTTGCAAGCCAGCGCCACATCGAGAATCACGGCGTTCAGTTCGCCGCTCGCCTCCGGAAAACGGCGCCGCTCCTCGATCAGGAACTGGACCAGCGTCGTGTGGTCGGCGAGCAGCATCGGGAGATCAGGCGCTCTTCAGGCTGCAGCGACGATGCAGGCTCTGGATTTCGGTGAGCGGCGCGGCAAGCGCATCGAGCGCCGGCACGACGAGGTCAGCGCCCGACAGGTCCTGCTCGACGGTCCAGCGCGAAGGCACCGCGACCGTGACCAGATCCGCCGCCTTCGCGGCGCGCACGCCGTTCGCCGAGTCCTCGAGCACGACGCAGGCCGCCGCGGGCAGGTGCAGTGCGCCGAGCACGCGCTGATACAGATCCGGCGCCGGTTTCGGTTGCGGCACCATGTCGGCCGACACCACGGCCTCGAACCAGGTCGGCGCCGCCGCGCCGAGCGACGCCGACAGCAGTGCCGACACGTTTTCGCTAGACGAGGTGGCCGCGATCGCGAGGCGCAGCGACGCCGCGCGCGCCTCGCCGATCAGGCGCACCATGCCCGGCCGCAGCGGCAGCCGCCCGGCTGCGATCAGGTCGCGATAAATCGCCGTCTTGGTGCGGTGGATCGCCGGCACCTGCTCGAACAGCCGGTCGCGCTCGGCCGCCTCGATCGGCAGCGAGGCAATGTAATGGCGCAGCCGTTCCACGCCGCCCGAGATCTTGAGCAGGTCCGCGTACAGATGCGGCCCCCAGTCCCAGAACAGTCCCAGCTCGATGAACGCCGCATTGAAGGCCTGGCGATGCAGCTCTTCGGTGTCGATGAGCGTGCCGTCCATGTCGAAAATCAGCGCCTGCAGACTCATGCCGTCGCCTCCGTCTTTTCGCAATGCGCCGCCCGCAGGCGCTCGATCGCCGCAAGTGCGAGCCATGGGCCGCCCGTGCGCGCCGCGTCCGAGGCCTCGAGCGGATGCGCGCGGTCGCCCAGCTGCGGCAGGACCAGCGCGGCGTCCGAGAAATCCTCGCCCGCACTCCAGCCCGTCGGCGTCACGATCGTGCACAACCCGGCGGCGCGTGCCGCGCGCAGGCCGTTCGCGGAATCCTCCAGCGCGACGCACTCGCCGGCCTGCAGCCCCAATTCGGCCAGCGCGCGGAGGTAGGCATCCGGCGCGGGCTTCTTCGCGGCGACTGCGTCGCCGCACACGCGGCTGGCAAACCAGTCGAGCGCCCCTGCGCCGAGCGTCGCTGCGATCAGCGCTTCCACATTCTGCGGCGAGGTCGTCGTCGCCAGTGCCAGCCGCACGCCGGCCGCGCTTGCCTCGCTGATGAGGCGCGCGATCCCCGGTCGCAGCATCACCTGGCCCGCGGCGACGCGCTGCGCGTAGCGCCGCGTCTTGTCGGCGTGCAGCGCCGGCACGCGCGCGCGAAGGCGCGCCTTTTCGGCTTCTTCGAGCGGCAGCGTGTCGATGAAGTGCGCGACCCGTTCCTTGCCGCCGGTGACGCGCAGCAGGTCGCCATAGCGCGACGCGTCCCAGTGCCAGGTCAGCCCTGCCGCGGCGAACGCGGCGTTGAACGCCTCGCGATGCGCGCTCTCGGTGTCCGCCAGCGTTCCGTCGACGTCGAAGATCAGCGCCTTGAGCCTCAACTATCCCCCTCCTGCCCCGGCCGGGCGCCGGAGCAGCTGACTATAAGCAGGGTATTCCATAATGAACATTCAGAAATTCTGATCTTCCTCATAAGTCCGTTCTTATGCTGTCTTCCCTAGCGCGTCAGGCCGGCGTAGAGCATGGGCAGCTTCTCCGGCAGGCGCTCGACGTGATCGATGATCGTGTAGCCGCGTGCACTGAAGATGCGCGAGACATAGGGATCGGCGCGCGGGTCGAGGCTGATGCAAAAGCTGTGGATGCCGGCGCGCGCGGCGTCCTCGACGGCCTTCTTGCTGTCGAAGCGCAGGTACTGGGGGTCGCGCACGTCGACGTCGGCCGGCTCGCCGTCGGTGAGCACCAGCAGCAGCTTCTTGGCGGCCGTCGTCCGCTTCAGTTGCGCCGCCGCGTGCCGGATCGCCGCGCCCATGCGCGTCGAGCCCTGCGCACTCATCGCCGCGAGCCGCGCCTTGACCAGGTCGTCGTAGCCCTGTGCGAAATCCTTGTAGCGCAGATAGCTGACGTCGTGCCGTCCGTTCGAGCAGAACCCGTGTAGCGCGAAGGCGTCTCCGACGCGGTGAATGGCCTCGCCGAGCAACACCGTCGCCGCGCGCGTCAGGTCGAGCACGCTGTATTCCCGTCCTGCGACCCGATCATTCGCCGACTGGGACAGGTCGAGCAGCACCAGCACTGCGATGTCGCGCCGCCTCAGCACCGAGCGCATCATGACGCGCGGGTCAGGCGCGTTGCCGAGGTGAAGGTCGGTCAGGGCGTCGATCGCGGCATTCAGATCAATCTCGTCGCCGTCTTCCAGCCGCCGGATGCGCTGCACGCCCTGCGGCTGCAGGGCATCCAGCAAATGCCTGAGGCGCGCGGTCACCTGCCGGTGCTCGTGGGCGATGCGCGCGATCAGCTCCAGAGATCCGATCGCGGGCCTGCGTTCGACCACGGTGGTCCATAGCGGGCGCTCGAGCTGGATCTGGTAGTCCCATTCCGGGTAATGGACCGGCTCGGCCACCGGCGGCTTGCCCTCGCGGGCGTTGTAGCTGCGGCCATCGTCGTCATAGAGCTCCGAGCCGAGCACCCAGATCTCCTGGGCGTCGTCGCCCGCGCCCTCCACGTCCACGGCGTTGACGAGCTGCATCAGACTTACGTGGCGCCGAGACTGCTTCGACGACGCGAGCGACGCCGCCTGCGCCGCAGCGAGATCCATCGGCTCGATCTCCCAGGCGATGCGGTTGTCGTCGCGGTAGGGCGCCGAGGGAAGGTCCGCGCGCGCGCTGAAGACCTCGTCGCCTGCCTGCGCGAGATCGCGCGCGAGCGGGATTCCGAGCTCGCGTGCCAGCATCGGGTCGCGCAGGCGCCCCGCCGCACGCGCGGCATGGAATCGCGCGCGCGCCCCTGCCACGAAGGGCGCCGGATCGGCGAACGCATCATCGATCAGCGCGCGCGCCACACGGTCGAGGCGCGCGCCGATCACGCTGGCCCCCGGCCGGTCGCAGGCATGCAGCCGTGACCACAGCAGCGCCAGGCCCGGAAACGCATCGATCGCGAGGGCCTCGATGCGCGCATCCTCGATCAGTGCAGCCGACGTGCGCTCGAGCGGGCCGAGTCCCGTCGCATCGATCGGCGCACGGGTGTACATCACGTGCGCCGCGCAATGCGCGGCCGCCGCGCGATACAGGTCGAGTCCCGTCGCCTCGCCCAGCGCGTCATAGGCATCGGGCAGGTGAATGAAGTGCTCCGCGACAAAGGGCCGGCAGCCTCCAGGGGTCTCGAGCTCCCCCGAGGTCGGTCGCATCGGGAAGTCGTGGCCCCAGAGCGCGCGCAGGTACAGGCGGATCCGCCGCTGCACGTCCACGAACAGCACGCCGCGCCGCTCTGCCTGAAGCACCGCCTGCGCATCCCTGGATTGCAGTCCGAAATAGTGCGCCTGCGCCGCGGGATCGCTGCGCGTCATGTGCACGCCACGCTGCGCCCAGCGCTTCAGACCGCCGAGCGTCAGCTGCGCGAGAAGCACCTCCAGCTTCTCGAGCATTGGCCTGACGCCGCGCGGCGCATGCGCGAGCAGATGGGCGATCAGCTGCAGGAAGCCGTGGAACAGTTCGGCGTCGCCAAGACGCTGCGCGGCGCGCGGTGCGGCAGCGATCACCTGAAGCAGCACGGCGCCGGAAGTCCGCGAAGCCATCGCCATCGTGGCGCTCACGAGTTCGCCGACCGCGTCTTCGCCGATTTCCAGCGCCACGGCGGGCGCCTCCTCCAGGTAGGTCTTGACAAGCTCCATGCCACGGCCGAGCCGTGTAAATGCGATGGCACCGTTGATGTAGCGCTCCAGACCCGGAGATGAAAATGCACGTGCCGCCTGCGGCCACTCGCGACGCAGCACCTCCTGTACGTCCTCGGGAACTTCGCCGAGCAGGCGCGCGTAATCGTCCAGTCGAACGGTCATGGCCGGCTGCGCGAGTCGCGGCCGCAAAGGCTCAGAAGAAGGTCGTCACTGCCGCGTCGAGCGCGTCTCGCATGTCCGGATCGTCGGTGATCGGACGAACCAGGGCGACACGGCAGGCGTTGCGCGGTGCGACGCCCTTGGCGACGAGGTGGCCCGCGTGCACGAGCATGCGCGTCGAAACGCCCTCGTCGAGCCCATGGCCCTTCAGGTTGCGGGCGCGCTCCGCGATCGAGACCAGCTTTTCGGCGGTGTTTGACGGAATGCCCGCTTCATGGGCGACGATTTCCACCTCGATGGCACGTTGCGGATAATCGAAATCGAGCGCGCCGAAACGCTGCTTGGTCGATTGCTTGAGGTCCTTCATCAGGCTCTGATAGCCGGGGTTGTAGGACACCACCAGATGGAAATCGGGATGCGCCTGCAGCAGCTCGCCCTTTTTCTCCAGCGGCAGCACGCGCCGTGCATCGGTCAGCGGATGAATGACAACCGTGGTGTCCTGGCGCGCCTCGACCACCTCGTCGAGATACACGATCGCGCCGTGCCGCGCGGCAAGCGCGAGCGGTCCGTCCTGCCATCGGGTACGCCCCGCCTCGAGCAGGAAGCGCCCGACCAGGTCGGAGGCTGTCATGTCCTCGTGGCAGGCGACGGTGACAAGCGGCCGGCCCAGCCGCCAAGCCATGTACTCGATGAAACGCGTCTTGCCGCAGCCGGTCGGTCCCTTGAGCATCATCGGCATGCGCACCGCGTACGCCGCTTCGAACAGCTCGATCTCGTCGGCCAACGGCCGGTAGTACGGCTCCTGCCCGACCCGGTACTGCGCAATCGACTCGGTTTCGCCCGCCACGGCCGCTTCGTCTCGCCGGCTCAGCATCTGAGCGTCGCTCTCGATCATCGCGACAACCGCCGGTCCGTGCCGCCTCAGACCGGCTCGCCGCGGTAGATCACCATCGAGGCGCCCTGGCTCTGCGTCGCGTTGTCGTAGCCGATCAGGCGCACATGGTTCCCGGGATTCGCCTTGTGGCAGGCCTCGCACTCCGCGATGATCCGATCCACGTCCGTTTCGCCGAACAGGGGCAGCTTCCACATGTACCAGTAGTTGCTGCGCGCGTTCTGCGGCTCGGTGTGCTCGATCGCGGGATTCCAGCCCTTGGCCACGATGTACTCGACCTGCTTGCGCAGCTGCTCGGCGGTCATCGGCGGCAGGTAGGAGAACGTGCCGTACTTGCGGCTCGCCGGATCGGCGAGCCGCGATGGGTAGTCCTGTACTTCGCTCATGTCGGATCCTCTCGGAAGCGCAAATGTCTCAACGGTGCTCGACGTCCAGCTTGTCCACGGTTTCGAACTCGAACTTGACCTCTTTCCAGGTCTGCATGGCGATGCTCAGCTCCGGGCTCGATTCGGCCGCCTTGGTCAGAATCTCCTTGCCCTCTTTCTCCAGGGCTCGGCCTTCGTTGCGCGCCTGCACGCAGGCCTCGAGGGCGACGCGGTTCGCCGCGGCACCTGCGGCGTTGCCCCAGGGGTGTCCCAAGGTGCCGCCGCCGAACTGGAGCACGGCGTCGTCGCCGAAGATGGCGACCAGGGCCGGCATGTGCCAGACATGGATCCCGCCCGAGGCCACCGGAAGTACGCCCGGCATCTGACCCCAGTCCTGATCGAAGAAGATGCCCCGTTTGCGGTCGGCTTTGACATGGCGATCGCGCAGCAGGTCGATCCAGCCGAGCGTCGCCTCGCGGTCGCCTTCGAGCTTGCCGACCACGGTCCCGGAATGCAGGTGATCGCCGCCCATCAGGCGCAGGATCTTGGCGAGCACGCGGAAATTGATCCCGTGACGCGGGTTGCGGTCGATCACCGCGTGCATCGCGCGGTGCACGTGCAGCAGCAGCCCGTTGTCGCGACACCATTTCGACAGGCTCGTATGCGCCGCCCAGCCGACCGTGAGGTAGTCGCTCATGATGATCGGGCTGCCGATCTCCTTGGCGAATTCGGCGCGCTTGTAGATTTCCTCCATCGTCGGCGCGGTGACGTTCAGGTAGTGCCCCTTGCGTTCGCCGGTTTCCGCTTCCGCCTTTTCGATCGCCTCCTGGCAGAAGAGGAAGCGATCACGCCAGCGCATGAACGGCTGCGAGTTGATGTTTTCGTCGTCCTTGGTGAAATCGAGCCCGCCGCGCAGGCACTCGTAGACCGCGCGCCCGTAGTTCTTCGCCGACAGGCCGAGCTTGGGCTTGATCGTGCAGCCGAGCAGCGGGCGGCCGTACTTGTCGAGCTTGTCACGCTCGACGCGGATGCCGTGGGGCGGTCCGGGACAGGTCGTGACGAACCAGAGCGGCATGCGCACGTCCTCGAGGCGCAGCGCGCGCACGGCCTTGAAGCCGAACACGTTGCCGACGAGTGAGGTGAACATGTTGACCACCGACCCCTCCTCGAACAGCCCCATCGGATAGGCGATGAACGCGTAGAACGCCTCGTCGTCACCGGGGACGTCCTCGATCGCGTAGGCGCGCCCCTTGTAGTAGTGGAGATCGGTCAGCAAATCGGTCCACACGGTCGTCCATGTGGCGGTCGAGGACTCCGCGGCCACCGCCGCGGCCGCCTCCTCGCGATCGACGCCGGGCTGCGGCACGATCTTGAAGCAGGCAAGGACATCGCTCTCCTTGGGGGCGTAGCTCGGCTCCCAGTAGCTTTCGCGGTAGTCCTTAACCCCGGCCTGGTACTTCTTCACTTTGGTCAACACGGCGCTCCTTTTCGCGACGGCTGCGGATAGTTGAGAATAGGGCGGCCGCTGTATAAGTAACAGTCAGTGTTTCTGATCGATTGCATAAGCTTTTTTTGGGCCGCCGCATGAAGCACGCGACCTTGCGCCAGCTGCGCGTATTCGACGCGGTCGCGCGCCACCTGTCGTTTTCACGCGCCGCCGAGGAACTGCATCTCAGCCAGCCCGCGGTATCGATGCAGGTCAAGGCCCTCGAAAACGAGGCAGGGCTCGCGCTGTTCGAGCAGGTCGGAAAACGCATCTATCTGACTGCCGCGGGCGCCGAGCTGTCACGCTGCAGCCGGGCGATCGCCGAGGAACTGCGCGCAACGCAGGAGGCGTTGAACGCGCTGCGCGGACTAACCCAGGGACGGCTGCACATTGCTCTGGTGTCGACCGCCAAGTACTTCGCGCCCGCGCTGCTGTCGAAGTTCCTCAAGGCCCATCCCGACGTGACGCTCAAGCTCGAGGTCGACAACCGCGAAACCGTGATGCGGCTGCTGGAAGCGAACGAGGTGGATTTCGCGATCACCGGTCGCCCTCCCGAGCATCTCGACATCGCCGCGGAACCGATCGCGGTCAATCCGCACGTCGTGTTCGCCGCGCCCGGGCACCCGTTGGCACGCGCGCGGCACATCCCGCTCAAGCGCCTCGCGGACGAGACGTTCGTGCTGCGCGAACCGGGCTCCGGCACGCGCGGCCTGCTCGAGCGCCTGTTCGCCGAGCACGCGCTGACGCTCAAGGTCAGCATGGAGATGGCGAGCAACGAGTCGGTGAAGCAGGCCGTCATGGCGGAAATGGGCATCGGATTCCTTTCGCGGCACACCCTGGATCTCGAGGTCGCAAGCCGTCGGCTGGTGCTGCTCGACGTTCAGGGAACGCCGATCGAGCGCAGCTGGTACGTCATCCATCTCGCCGCCAAACGCATGTCTCCGATCGCGCTGGCGGCGAAGGCGTTTCTGCTCGAGCACGCCGCCCGTTTTCTGAAAGACTGGAGCGGTGGCCCGCCGGGCGGGCGCCGTGCGACCCGCAGGCGCCCGAGGTCATGATCACCCTGCCCTTTCACAGCCCCGAGGCCTTCGAGTACCTCGTCGCCTCGCCCGCGCCGAACGAGGCCGGCCTCTGGTTTGCTTTCAGCGGCGATCGCCTGCTGGTCGAGATCGGTCCACCGAGCGCGGCGCCGAGCGAGGACCTGCGTGTGCCGAGCCGGCCGCAGTGGGCGCGGCTGCCGTTCGGCGCGTCGGCGGGTCTCGACGCTGCGGCGCTGCGCACGCTTTACCTCGGGCGCCTCGGTCAGGCGCAGTGCTACGCCGCGGAGTTCCCGGCCGATACGCCGGCGCCCTCGGGCATGAGCTGGGAAAACTTGAGGACGCTGTTTTCGGTGCTCGACGATGCGCACTTCGGCATCGCCGGTCGGGCGCTGCAGCTCGTCGACTGGGACCGCACGCACCAGTTCTGCGGGCGCTGCGGCACGCCGACCGTCGCCAAGGCCGACGAGCGCGTGCGCAGCTGCCCGGCCTGCCGCCTGTCGGCCTACCCGCGCGTGGCGCCGGCGATCATGGCGCTCATCTGCCGGGGGCGCGAAGTGCTGCTCGGCCGGGGCCCGCATTTCCCGCGCGGCATGTACAGCGCACTGGCCGGATTCGCCGGGCCGGGCGAGTCGCTCGAGCAGTGCCTGGTGCGGGAAGTGGCCGAAGAGGTCAACGTTTCGGTCGGCAACATCCGGTACTTCGCCAGCCAGCCCTGGCCGTTTCCCCACTCCCTCATGATCGCCTTCGTCTGCGACTGGACAGGGGGCGAAATTCGGCCGGATCCGGCCGAAATCGAGGATGCCGCCTGGTTCGACGTGTTCCAATTACCCAAGCTTCCAAGTAGAATTTCGATCGCGCGCGCCCTGATCGACACCGTGACGGGGGAGATGCGGCGGGCGCACGGTAGCGGCGGCTAAGAGCACCGCGGGGAAGATCGTCACGGAGCAGCAGGCTGGCGATTTTCGTAGTTAAAGCAGTAGGTTAGCGAGAGGCGTAACCAGGAACCCCAGGTTGCGCCTTCGTGCTTTTAAGGGGAGCCAGCATGAAGGGGATGCATCTCGTCGGCGACCTGACCGGATGCCAATGCGCCCCCGAGGCATTGCGCGGCGGGTCCGGCTTCGAAGGCAAGTGCACCGATTTGGTGCGCGGCGTCGGCCTGCATGTCGTCGGCTCGCGGTTCCATCAGTTCGACGGTGGCGGCTTCACCGGCGTGGTGCTGCTGAGCGAGTCGCACGTCGCCGTGCATACCTGGCCTGACCAGGCCGGCGTCACCCTCGATATCTTCGTTGCACGCGCCGAGCCCGCCAATGTCGAGCGCGCGCAGCGCCTGTTCGACGCGCTCGTCGCGCATTTCGCCCCGGCCGAGACCGCGCGCGGCGCGATCGCGCGCGGCGAGCACCTGCTGATGGAACCGCTCAACGACACCACCGGTTTCTACATCCGCGCGGACCGCCAGCTCGGCGAATGGCGCACACGCGACCGGCGTGTCGCGGTCTACGACACACCCGCGTTCGGCAAGGTTTTCCGACTGGACGACAGCAACACGGTCTCCGAGCGCGAGGAGTTCGTCTACCACGAGAATCTGGTGCACCCGACGCTGACCGCGCACAACGCGCCGCGCAATGTGCTGATCCTCGGCGGCGGTGACGGCGGCGCGGCCGAGGAAGTGCTCAAGCACCCGAGCGTCGAGCAGATCACGCTGGTGGAATCGGACGACGCCGTGCTGCGCGTCGCAAAGGATCATCTCGAAAGCGTGCATCGCGGCGTATTCGAGCACCCGAAGCTGAAGGTGCGCATTCATGACGGCCTGCAATTCCTGCGCGAGTCGAAAGATAAGTACGACTTCATCGCGCTCGACCTGTACGACCCCGATGGGCCGGCACAGGGGCTGTTCGCGACCGAGGCGCTGCAGCGCATGCGCCAGGCGCTCGCGCCGGGCGGCGCGCTGGTGCTCCACCTGGGCGCGCCGACCGCGCAGGCCGAACGCGTCGGAGAGCTCGCGCAGCGCCTGAACGGCGTGTTCCGCATCGTGCGGCCGTACACCGTGTATGCGCCGCTTTACGGTGCGCAGTGGGCGATGGCGGTGTGCTCGGACAAGCTCGATCCCAAGGCCTACACCGCGGACGAGATCGACCGGCGCATCGAGACGCGTCGCCTGCAGGACCTGCGCTTCTACAACGGCGAGACCCACGAGGGCGTGTTTGCCCTGCCGAACTTCCTGCGCGACCTGGTCGCGCCGCCGCGCCTCAAGCTGTCGACGCGCGGGCGCCGGCTGAACGTCGTGCGCGCGGCCTCGAAGTAGCCTGCCGCGCGCCTGCGGCGCCCGGCCGCTAGCGGATTTCCTTCAGCACCCCGCGTACGACCTCGAACAGCTGGTCGATCTGCGGCTTCTCGATGATGAGCGGCGGCGCCAGGGCGATGATGTCGCCGGTGACACGCATATAGGCGCCGCGCTCCCAGGCCTTGAGATGCGCCTCGAAACCGCGTGCGCCGACTGCGCCGTCGCGCGGCGCGAGCTCGATCGCCGCGATCAGGCCGATGTTGCGGATATCGATGACGTTCGGCAGGCCTTTTAGCGCGTGCGCCTGCTCCTGCCAGTACGGCTCGAGGTCCTTGACGCGCGTGAGCAAGCCTTCCTCCTCGTACACCTTGAGCGTCGCGAGCCCCGCCGCGCAGGCCACCGGGTGCGCCGAATAGGTGTAGCCGTGCGGCATCTCGATCGCCGTGTCTGAGCCGGTAAGGAACGCTTCGTAGAGCGCCTCCTTCATGAATACCGCGCCCATCGGCACCGTGCCGTTGGTGATGCCTTTCGCCGTGGTGATCAGGTCGGGCGTGACCTTGAAGCGCAGCGCGGCGAAGGGCTCGCCCAGCCGCCCCCAGGCGGTGATGACCTCGTCGAAGATGAGCAGGATGCCGTGCCGGTCGCAGATCTCGCGCAGCCGCTTCAGGTAGCCGACCGGCGGCACCAGCACGCCCGTCGAGCAGGCGACCGGCTCGACGATCACCGCGGCAATCGTCGAAGGATCGTGCAGCTGGCACAGCCGCTCGAGGTCGTCGGCGAGCTCTGCGCCGTGCGGCGGCTCGCCTTTGGAAAACGCGTTGCGCGCCAGATCGTGCGTGTGCCGCATGTGGTCGACGCCGGCCAGCAGGGCGCCGAAGATCTTGCGGTTGCCGACGATGCCGCCGACCGCCGTGCCGCCGAAGTTGACACCGTGATAGCCGCGCTCGCGGCCGATCAGGCGCGTGCGATGGCCCTCGCCGCGTACGCGGTGGTAGGCGAGTGCCAGCTTGAGCGCGGTGTCCACGGACTCCGAGCCGGAATTGGTGAAGAACACCTTGGACAGACCCTGCGGCGCGAGCGCGGCGACCTTGTCGGCGAATTCGAAGGCCAGCGGATGGCCGAGCTGGAACGGCGGCGCGAAATCGAGTGCCGCCACGCCTTTGGCCACGCCCTCGACGATCTTCGGCCGGCAGTGCCCCGCGTTCACGCACCACAGCCCCGACGTGCCGTCGATGATCTGCCGGCCCTCGGGCGTGTAGTAGTGGATGCCCTCGGCCCGCGACACCAGGCGCGGCGTCTTCTTGAACTGCCGGTTCATGCTGAACGGCATGAATAAGGCCGAATTCTCGAGTGACTGACCGACGGTTTCGGGGCGTGCGCGTTCGTTCATGGTGGCTCCTCGGGGAATCTGTGTAAGCGCTCGTGATGAGGCCGGCTCAGGCGGCCCCGGCCTTTTCTCGAACCACACCCGCGCGCGCCAGCACCGCGTGCAGCAGCACGTTGGCACCCGCCGCAACATCCTCGGGCGTCGCGTTCTCGATTTCGTTGTGACTGATGCCGCCCTCGCAGGGCACGAACACCATCGCCGCCGGCGCGACGCGCGAGACGTAGACCGCGTCGTGCGCCGCGCCCGAAACGATGTCGCGGTGCGAGTAGCCCAGCTGGGCGGCGGCGGCACGCACGCTGTCGACCAGTGCCGGTGCGAATTCCGACGGCGGGAAACTGACCACCTCGCTCAGCACGCAGGACACGCGGCACTCGGACTCGACCGCCGACAGTGCTCGATTCAATGCATCGACCATCGCGTCCAGCGTGGTCTGCTTGGCGTTACGCAGGTCGATCGTCAGGCGAACCTCGCCCGGAACGACGTTGCGCGAGTTCGGCAGCACGTTCATCTGGCCGACGGTGCCGCGCGCGTAATCGGGAAACGTCGTGGCGAGGCGGTTGACCTCGAGCACGACGCGGCTCGCGGCAAGCAGCGCGTCGCGGCGGATCTCCATGGGCGTCGGCCCGGCGTGCGCGTCCTGGCCCGTGATCGTCAAATCGAACCAGCGCTGCCCGAGCGCCCCGAGGACGACGCCAATCGTCGTGCCGGTCTGCTCGAGCACCGGGCCCTGCTCGATGTGCGCTTCGAAGTACGCCCCCAGCGGCTGCGGCTGCGCGCGACCCGCGTAACCGATGGCATCGAGCGCTTCGCGCACGCTGACACCCGCCGCGTCGGTCTGCGCCAGCGCATAGTCGAGCGCGTGCACGCCGGCGAATACGCCCGAGCCCATCATGGTCGGCACGAAGCGCGAGCCTTCCTCGTTGGTCCAGGCGATCACCTCGAGCGGTGCGCGTGTCGCGACGCCGGCGTCGTTCAGCGCGCGCACGACCTCGAGTCCCGCCATGACGCCGTAGGCGCCATCAAACTTCCCGCCCGAGGGCTGCGAATCCAGGTGGCTGCCCATCGCCACGGCCGGCGCCGCGGCATCCGCGCCCGCACGGCGGGCGTACATGTTGCCGATCGCGTCGACGCTCACCGACAGGCCGGCTTCGCCGGCCCAGCGTGCGAACAGGTCGCGGCCCTCGCGATCGGTCTCGGTCAGCGTCAGACGGCGTACGCCGCCCTTCGGCGTTGCGCCGATGCGCGCAAGGTCCATCAGGGAGCGCCACAGGCGCTCGCGGTTGACGCGTGGGGTAGCCATGGTCCGGGCAGGTCGTTGTAAGCTTACTCCAAGGTGTTCGCGACGGCAGCCCGCCGGCTGCGAAACCCGTGCGCCGCGACACGGCGCCACGACTCCGGGGGCGAGGAGGCCCTGCCGATGGCTGCGAACGCGCGACCCGAACTGGTCACTGCCCTGCTGGAAATCGCCGGCGTCGCGCCGCAATCCGCCCGGCCCGACGCCGCCGCAGCCTGGCTCGTGACGCAGTTGCAGGGCGTGCAGCCTGCGTTCGACGCGCTCGCCTTCGAGGACGAACCCGCGGGCTTCGTGCTCACGCTCGACAGGCAGGCGCAGTGACCGAGAGCGAACTGCTCGCGCTTTCGGCCACCGCGCTCGCCGCGCGGATCCGCGCCGGTGAGCTGCGCTGTGTGCAGGCGATGGAGGCCACCCTCGCCCGTGCCAGTGAGGTCCAGACCCGCCTGAACAGTTTCATCCGCGTCGACGCGGAGCGCGCGCTGTCGGCCGCGCACGCCGCGGACCGGGACGCCGCGGCTGGGCGCTGGCGCGGGCCGCTGCACGGCGTGCCGATGGCGCACAAGGACATGTACTACCGCGCCGGCGAGATTTCGACCTGCGGCTCGAAGATCCTGCGCGATCGCACAGCCACGCGCACCGCGAACGCTCTTGCCCGGCTCGACGCCGCGGGCGCCATCCAGTTCGCGACGCTCAATATGTCGGAGTTCGCCTTCAATCCGACCGGCCACAACTGGCATTTCGGTCATTGCCGCAACGCCTGGCACGCCGATTACATCACCGGCGGGTCGTCCTCGGGGTCCGGGACCAGCGTGGCGGCGCGCGCGAACTTTGCCGCCCTCGGCTCGGACACGGGCGGCTCGATCCGCCTGCCGGCGAGCTTTTGCGGCACGGTCGGCATCATGGCGACCGTCGGCCGTGTCTCGCGCGCCGGAGCGATGCCGCTTTCCCATTCTTTGGATCGCGTCGGTCCGCTGACGCGCAGCGTGGAGGATGCGGCACAGCTGCTCGCGGTTCTCGCGGGCGAGGACGCGGATGACCCGACCTGCGAGCGGCGCGCGGTGCCCGACTTCGTGGCGGCGCTCGGTCGGCCGGTCAAGGGACTGCGCATCGGGCGGCCGACGCAGTACTTCAACGACGAGGCCGACGCCGACGTCGTGTCCCGCATGGAGGCTTCGCTCGAGGTCCTGCGCGGCCTCGGCGCGACCGTGGTCGATGTCGAGCCGCCCGGCCTCGCGGCCGCAGCCGCCGCATGGTCGATGGTCGCCGCATCGGAAGCGGCGGCGCTGCACGCGCAGTGGCTGCGCGAACGGCCGCAGGACTACTCCGATCAGATTCGCACGCGCCTCGCGCAGGGCCTCGCCATTCCGGCGCACGCCTACCTAAACGCGCTGCGCATGCGCGGCCCGGCATTGCAGGCCTTCTGCGATGCGGTGTTCTCGAAGTGCGACGTGCTGCATGCGCCGGTCGTCGGCTTCGCAACGCCGACGATCGCGGAATCGGAAGTCGGCGGCAGTCCGGAGATGATGGCGGTGCTCGGCCGCATCACGCGCCTGACGCGGCCGGTCAGCTTCCTCGGCCTGCCCGCGCTGGCGGTGCCGGTCGGATTTCTGAGCAACGGCCTGCCGACGGCGATGCAGTTGATTGGTCGGCCGTTCGACGAGGCGACGCTTTTCGCCGTTGGCCACGCCTACCAGGGCGCGAGCGACTGGCATGAGCGGGCGCCCGCCCTCTAGCGGGCGCGGATCTTCCAGAGGTAGAGCGGATTGCCGTTGACGGTGATCTGCGCGTCGGGCGTCCAGTCGCCCATGTCGAAGCGATGCGAGACGATGCGGGCGCCGGGCCGCAGCTGGCGCTGAAGGCGCGGCCGCAGCTCGAGATTCAGCTCGCGAAACAGGAACAGCGTGACAACGCTTGCCTCACGCAGGTCGACCTCGAGCGCATCGCCCTGGCGGATCTCCACCAGGCGCTCGACGCCGGCGCGCCGCACGTTGGCGCGCGCGAGCTCGACCATGCGCGGGTTGATCTCGATGCCGACCGCGCGAATGCCGAAGCGCCGCGCGGCTGCGATGGCGATGCGGCCGTCGCCCGCGCCGAGGTCGTAGAGCACGTCGCCGGGGCCCAGACCGGCGAGATCGAGCATGCCCTCGACCACCGCCGCTGGCGTCGGCAGGAAGCTGACGTTTGCGTCGAGCGGATCGGTCGGCGGCGCCGTGTCCGCCGCCGCCGCCACGAGCGCGGCACCGAGCAGCGCCGCGCCCGCGAGGGCGCTCAACCGTGCCAGGCGACGACCTTCTGGCGCTGCTCGCCGAGACCCTGGATGCCGAGCGTCATCACGTCGCCCGGCTTGAGATAGACGGGATTCGGCTTGATACCGAGGCCGACGCCCGGCGGCGTGCCGGTGGTGACGATGTCGCCCGGCAGCAGCGTCATGTACTCGCTCAGGTGCGAGAGCAAGGTCGCGACGTCGAAGATCATGGTGCGCGTGTTGCCGGTCTGCATGCGCTTGCCGTTGACGTCGAGCCACATGTCCAGCACCTGCGGATCCGGGATCTCGTCGGCCGTGACCAGCCAGGGACCGATCGGCCCGGCGGTATCGAAGCCCTTGCCCTTGTCCCACTGGTTGGTGGCGAACTGGAACGCGCGCTCCGAGACGTCGTTGACGATGCAGTAGCCGGCGATGTGCTTGAGCGCGTCCTCCTTCCTGACGTACTGCGCCGTCGTGCCGATGACGAACGCCAGCTCGACTTCCCAGTCGAGCTGCGTCGCATGCTTCGGCTGAATGACCTCGTCGTTCGGACCGCTGATGCTGGTGGTCGCCTTCATGAAGACGATCGGCTCGGACGGAACCGGCGCGCCGGTCTCCGCCGCGTGGTCCGAGTAGTTCATGCCGATGGCGACGAACTTGCCGATGCCGACGTAGGGCACGCCGAGCCGGGGGTTGCCCTTGACCAGCGGCAGCGACTCCGGCCTGAGCTTGGCGAGGCGCTTCAGGCCGCGCGGCGAGATCTCGTCCGGGCCGATCTGCGGCACGACCCTGGAAAGGTCGCGCAGCTGCCCTTCGGCGTCGATCATGCCGGGTTTTTCAAAGCCGTTTTTTCCGTAGCGGCAGAGCTTCATATCGTCATACCTCCGTCAATGGCGTACGCGTTGCCCGTGGCGAACAGCGATTCGTCGCTCGCCAGAAAAACCAGAATGCCCGTGATGTCCTCCACCGAGCCGAGCTTGCCCATCGGCTGGCGTGCGATGAAGTTCTTGCGTGCCTGCACCGGATCGGCGAACGCATTGATGCGCTCGCCCAGCGAAGGCGTGTCGACGGTGCCCGGACAGATCGCATTGCAGCGGACGCCCTGGCGCACGTAGTCGGCGGCGATCGCCTTGGTCAGGCCGATCACCGCCGCCTTGCTGGCACCGTAGACGAAGCGGTTCGGCAGGCCTTTTAGCGACGAGGCCACCGATGCCATGTTGATGATCGACCCGCCGCCCTTTTTCAGCATGCCGGGCAGGAAGGCGCGCGTCACCAGGTACATCGAGCGCACGTTTATGTTGAAGCTGAAGTCCCAGTCCTTCGGCGTGCAGTCGAGGATCGTGCCGTGGTGCACGAAGCCCGCGCAGTTGAACAGCACGTCGATATCGCCGACTTCGGCGGCGACCCGCGCAATCGCTTGCTCGTCGGTGGCATCGAGCGTGCGCGCGCGGATGTCGTCCTCACCGTCGAGCGCGGCGACCGTATTCGCGTTCAGGTCGGTGGCCCAGACCGTCGCGCCTTCGCGTGCGAAGGCGAGCGCCGCACCACGCCCGATGCCCTGTCCGGCCGCGGTAACGAACGCAACCTTGCCTGCCAGCCGACCCGCCATCGCCGCATTCCTCCCCTGGTGAGGCGCGCGATTATAGCGACCGCTCTCGGCTGTGTCGAAGGCGCAAGACAGCAGACAAGGCCCTGAAGCGATTGACCTGCGTCAATACGCCGGAAGGACGGCGGCGGTTCCATAGTTCGTAGCGGTGCGCAGATCGCGCCGCGAGACGGAGCAAGCCGTGAAAGCTGTCTTCGCGTTTGCGGACGCAATGGGTCCTGCGAAGGTGATTCACGTGCACAACCCTGCGGCCGGGCTCGAGGGCGTGCTGGTGGTCGACAACGTCGCCACCGGCCCGTCGATCGGCGGGCTGCGCATGGCGCCCGACGTGAGCACCGAGGAATGTGCCCGCCTGGCGCGCGCCATGACGCTGAAGAACGCGGCGGCGGGCCTGCCGCACGGCGGCGGCAAGTCGGTGATCTGGGGCGATCCGAAGATGCCGCCCGGCGAGAAGGAACGCCTGGTGCGCGCCTTCGCCTGTGCGCTGCGCGGCATCGACGACTACATCTTCGGGCCCGACATGGGCACCGACGAGACCTGCATGGCCTGGGTGCGCGACGAGATCGGCCGCTCGGTCGGCCTGCCGCGCGAGGTTGGCGGCATCCCGCTCGACGAGATCGGCGCCACCGGCTGGGGCATCCGCCACGCTGCCGAAGTGGCGATCAAGCACTGCGACTTCGCACTCAAGGGCGCGCGCGTCGCCGTGCAGGGTTTCGGTGCGGTCGGCCGGCACGCGGCGCGTTTCCTCGCCGCCCAGGGCGCGGTCCTCGTCGCCGCGGCCGACTCGGGCGGCACGCTGCATTCCGCCGACGGCCTCGACATCGAGGCGCTGGCGCAGCTCAAGGCGTCAGGCCGGTCGGTCTGCGCGCACCCGCGTGGCGAGAAGCTCGACCGTGAAGCCGTGATCGCGGTCGACTGCGACATCTGGATCCCGGCCGCGCGACCCGACGTGGTGCACGAAGGCAACGTCGATCGGCTGCGCACCAGGCTGATTCTCGAAGGCGCCAACATCCCCATCACGCCGGACGCCGAGCGCCGGCTGCACGAGAAGGGTGTGCTCTGCGTGCCGGATTTCATCGCCAATGCGGGCGGCGTGATCTGCGCCGCCACCGAATACCGCGGCGCCAGCGAATCCGAGGCCCTCGCGATCATTGCCGACAAGCTGCGCGAAAACACCAAGGCCGTGCTCGAGCGCGCCCAGCGTGACGGCAAGCCGCCGCGCGAGGCGGCGATGGCGCTCGCCGTCGAGCGCGTGCAGCGCGCGATGCAGCTGCGGCGCTGGTCGCTGTATCGCTGAGCGGACGCCATGTACCGCATCCGCTTTCATGGTCGCGGCGGTCAGGGCATGAAGACCGCCTCACGCATCCTCGGCAGCGCGTTCTTCCGCGAGGGCTTCGAGGTGCAGGACGCGCCGCGTTACGGCGCCGAGCGGCGCGGTGCGCCGATCTTCGCCTACGTGCGCGCCGCACGGCAGCCGATCCACGAGCGCGGCGCCATCGCGCAACCCGACCTTGTCGTAGTCGCCGACGAGACGCTCGCGCCGATACCGGCCGCCGGTGTGCTCGCCGGCGTCTCGGCGCGCAGCGTTCTGCTCATCAACAGTGCGCAGCCCGAAGACGAATGGAAAACGCGCCTCAACTATCCCGGGCACATCATCCGCCTGCCCGGCGGCGGCGAGCTGCGCGAGCGCGCGGAGACCGCGACCATCGGCGCAAGCTGCGCGGGCGCCGCCGCACGCCTCGTCGGAAGAATTTCGCGCGAAACCCTCGCGCGCGCGATCGACGACGAAATCGCAGCGTTGGGTGGAGAGGCGGCCGAGAAGAGCCGCGCGCGCGCACTCGCGGCCTATGACGCGCTCGACTTCGCAGAAGGCTGCGTCAGCGAAGGCGAGGAACAGGATGCGCGCGACTACGCCGCGCCGGACTGGATCGAGCTCGCGGCCGAACCCGCGGCCCGCGCGGCGCCCGACATCCACGCCGCGGCAACCAGCGTCGAGGTGCGCACCGGCCTGTGGCGCACGCTGCGTCCGGTGATCGACCACGAACACTGCAAGCGCTGCAGCTGGGTGTGCAGCACGCTGTGCCCGGACAGCGCGATCCGGGTCGACGCGCAGGGCGCACCGAGCATCGACTACGACCACTGCAAGGGCTGCCTGGTCTGCGTCGCCGTCTGTCCGCCGCATGCCATCCGCGCCATCCCCGAGAAGGACGCCCAGCCGGCCCGGGAGGCGATCGCATGAGGCGCGTGCTGCTCACCGGCAACGGTGCCGCCGCCTGGGGCGCACGGCTCGCTGGCGTGGACTACGTCCCCGCGTTTCCGATCACGCCGCAGACCGAAATCATCGAGACGCTGGCGCGCTGGTACGACGGCGGCGAGATGCGCGGTCGCCTCACGCTGCTCGAGTCCGAACACTCGATGATCACTGCCGCCGGGGCCGCTGCGGCGACCGGCGTGCGCGTCTTCAGCGCCACCTCCAGCCAGGGCCTGCTCTACGGCATGGAGATGATCTACACCATCGCGGGCTGGCGCGTGCCCTTCGTCCTCGTCAACGTGTCGCGCGGACTGGCGAGCCCGATCACGCTCGAATCCGACCACAACGACGTCCTCGCGGCACGTGACTCGGGCTTTCTCGCCATCGTCTGCGCAACCTGCCAGGAGGTGCTCGACTCGGTGCTGCTCGCCTACCGGCTCGGCGAGGATGCGCGCGTGCGCCTGCCGGTGATCGTCAACCTCGACGGCTTTACGCTCTCGTTCACGCGCGAGCCGGTCGAGCTGCCCGACGAGAAACGCGTGGCCCCCTTCCTGCCCGCGTTCGATCCACAGGGCATCCGCTTCCGCGCGTCGCAGCCAAGCAGCCAGGCGGTGGCGGTGCTGGGCGGCACGCCGTACTCGTATTTCCGCTACGAAACCCATCTTGCCGCGCTCGATGCGCTGCCGGTGTACGACGAGGTTGCCAACGCCTTCGCGCAAACCTTTGGCCGCGAGCATCCGGCGGTCGAGGCGTACCGTGCCGACGACGCCGACGTCGTGTTCTTCATGATGGGCGCCTTCGCCACCAAGGCCAAGGCCGCGGTCGACCGGCTGCGCGAGGCGGGCGAACGCGTAGGCCTGCTGCGCCTGCGGCTGCTGCGCCCGTTCCCCGAGGCGCTGCTGCGCTCGCTCGTCGCGGGCAAGCGCGGTATCGCCGTCGTCGACCAGAACCTGTCGAACGGCAAGGGCGGCGTGCTGCATGCCGAGCTCGCCTCGGCGCTGTACGGCATGCGCCAGGCGCCGCTGCTCGCCAGCTTCGTCGGCGGGCTCGGCGGGCGCGACATCGGCGCCGAGGAGTTCTACGAGATGGCCGCGGTCGCGCGGCGCGCCGCGGACAGCGGCGTTCCGCCTGCGCCACGCCTGCTCTACACCGCTAACGAGTTGCGCGAGATGCGCAAGCTGCAGGCAGTGGCGGCCGTGGAACGCCTGGCGAGCGGAGGACCGCAATGAGCGAAACCGTCATCCAGCGCATGAAGGACCTGCCCTCGACCCACCTGCTCGGCGCAGGCACGCCGATGTGCGCCGGCTGCGGTGGCCTCGGCGCGCTGCACGAGATCTACGACATCCTCGGCGCGCGCACCGTGTTCGTGAATGCGGCCGGTTGCATGACGTTGCTATCGGTCTATCCGTTCACGCCGTTCCGCGGCTCCTGGCTCTACACCGCGATGGCCTCGGCACCCGCCGGCGCGCAGGGCGTGCGCGACGCCCTCGACATCCTGCTCGAGCAGCAGCGCATCCCGGCCGAGGAAGACCTGGCGGCGGTGGTGCTGACCGGCGATGGCGCGGCCTACGGCATGGGACTGTCGGCGACCTCGGGGGCGATCGAGCGCGGCCTGGACTTTCTGTACATCTGCTACGACAACGAGGGCTACGGCAACACCGGGCAGCAGTTCTCGGGTGCCACGCCGCATGCGGCGCGCACTGCGACCAGCGTCGGCGCGCACGGCTACCGCGGGGAGAAAAAGGACCTGTTCTCGATCTGGACCGCGCACCGGCCGGCGTACGCCGCCACGGTGATCGGCGCCGAGCCGCTCGATCTGGCAAAGAAAATCGAGAAGGCGAAGAGCCTGAAGGGCCCGCGCTTGGTGCTGGCGCTGGCGCCCTGTCCGACCGGCTGGGATTTCGATCCGCAGCAGAGCGTCGACATCGGGCGCCTTGCCGTGCGCACGGGCGTCTGGCCGCTCAAGGAGTACATCGACGGCGAAGTCGTCCACACCCGCATTCCGCATCCGCGCCAACCGGTCGAGGAATACCTCAAAACCCAGGGGCGCTTCCGGCACCTGTTCGCACCACAGCGCGACGACGCGCTGCTCGCCCAGATCCAGGCAGGGATCGACGCCTACTGGGCCGACGTCGAGTAGGCCGATGGTCGCCGTCCAGAGCTACCGGCATCGCGGCGGCGAGGCGCCTCTGCTCGGTGCCACCATTCCGGAGCACTTCGCCACGATCGTCGAGCGCTTCGCCGAGCGCGAGGCGGTCGTCGCCCTGCCGCAGCAGCGGCGGCTGACCTACCGCGCGTTGTGCGAGGCGGTCGACGAACTGGCGCGCGGCATCACCGCGCTCGGCTTTGCGCGCGGTGAGCGCATCGGCGTGTGGTCGACGAACAACGTCGAGTGGCTGCTGCTGCAGATGGCAACCGCACGCATTGGGGCCGTGCTGGTGAACATCAACCCGGCCAACCGCACGCGCGAACTCGGCTACGCGCTCAAGCGCGCCGAGGTGCAGGGGCTGTTCCTCATCCCGCGCTTTCGCTCGAGCGATTACGTCGCCATGGTGCGCGAGCTGGTTCCCGAGCTGCGTAAGCCGGGAGGGCAACTCGAGAGCCGGGATTTTCCGCAGCTGCGCAAGGTCGTGCTCTACGACCCGGCGGCGCCGCTCGAGACACAGCGCCCGGAACAGGGCTTTGTCCTCTGGCAGGACGTCATCGCCGCGGCGAGCGCGGTATCGCCGCGGCAGCTCGAGGCTCTCAGCGCCGCACTCGATCGCGACGACCCGATCAACATCCAGTACACCTCGGGCACCACCGGCTTTCCAAAGGCGGTGGTGCTCACGCATCACAACATCCTCAACAACGCCTACTTCACCGCGCGCGCGATGCGCTTCACCGAGGAAGACCGGCTCTGCATCCCGGTGCCGTTCTATCACTGCTTTGGCATGGTGCTCGCCAACCTGGCCTGCCTCTCGGTCGGCGCCTGCGCGGTCGTGCCGAACGAGCACTTCGATCCCGAGGCCTGCCTGCGCGCGGTGCAGAGCGAGCGCTGCACCGCGATCCACGGCGTGCCCACCATGTTCATCGCGCAGCTGGAGCACGCGCAGTTCGCGCAGTTCGACGTCAGCAGCCTGCGCACGGGCATCATGGCGGGCGCCCCCTGCCCGCCGCCGCTGATGAAGCGCGTCATGCAGGAGATGCACTGCCGCGAGATCCTGATCGGCTACGGCCAGACCGAGGCCTCGCCGCTCACCCACCTCACCTTGCACGACGACAGCCTCGAGCGGCGCACCGAGACCGTGGGCAGCAACCTGCCGCACCAGGAGGTCAAGGTGGTCGACGCGAAGAGCGGCGCGACGCTGCCCTGCGGCGAGGTGGGGGAAGTGTGCTTCCGCGGCTATCACGTCATGCAGGGCTACTACGGCGACCCGGAGGCCACCGGCAAGACGGTGGACGCCGCCGGCTGGCTGCACAGCGGCGATCTCGGCACGATGGACGCAGACGGCTACGTACGTATCACCGGCCGGCTGAAGGAGATGATCATCCGCGGCGGAGAGAACATTTACCCGGCAGAGATCGAGGAGTTTCTGTTCACCCACCCCAAGATCGCGCAGGTGGGGGTATTCGGCATCCCCGACGAGCGCTACGGTGAGGCGGTCATGGCCTGGGTGCAGCTGCACGCCGGCGCGCAGGCGACCGAGCAGGAAATTCGCGACTACTGCAAGGGCAAGATCGCGCACTTCAAGATTCCGCAGCACGTCTGGTTCGTGGACGAGTTTCCGATGACCGTCACCGGCAAGCTGCAGAAGTTCCGCATGCGCGAGCGGGCGCTGGAAAAGCTGAAGGCCGCCTAGGATCGCGTGCGTCGATTGCCGCGCCGCGAGTTCTTCCTTTAGACTCGTCCGCCTGTCTTGCGCGCGACCGTCGCGCAGGCGCCACCGGGAGGAGGACGGGGTTTGAACCAGCTCGATTTCAACGGCCGCGCGGCGATCGTGACCGGCGGCGCGCAGGGCATCGGCCTTGCCATCGCGCAGCGCCTCGCTGCCTCCGGCGCCAGGGTGCGCATCTGGGACCGCGACGACCAATTGCTCGCCAGGAGCGTCGGCGCGCTGGGCGGCCAGGCGAGCGGCGACGCGCTCGACGTGACCGATGCGGCGGCCGTCGAGCGCGGGGTGAAGTCCGCACTCGAGGCGCTGGGCAAGATCGACGTGCTGGTCAACAATGCCGGCATCGCCGGGCTCAACAAGCCTACGGTCGACTATCCGATCGACGAGTGGGAGCGCGTGCTGCGCGTCAACCTCACCAGCCAGTTCCTCTGCTGCCGCGCGGTCGCGCCGCAGATGGTGAAGGCGGGCTATGGCCGCATCGTCAACATCGCCTCGATTGCGGGCAAGGAAGGCAACCCGAACGCGGCCGCCTACAGTGCCTCGAAGGCCGGTGTGATCGCGCTCACCAAGTCGCTCGGCAAGGAGCTCGCGCAAAGCGGCGTGCTGGTCAACTGCGTCACGCCCGCGGCGGCGAAGACCGCGATCTTCGACCAGATGACCGAGACGCACATCAACTACATGCTGTCGAAGATCCCCATGAGCCGCTTCGTGACCGTCGACGAGGTCGCATCGCTGGTCTGCTGGCTGGCTTCGGCGGACTGCGCGTTTTCCACCGGCGGCGTGTTCGACATTTCGGGCGGCAGAGCCACCTACTGAGGCCGATATGGCAAAGAAACCCAAGAAGACCCAACAGCGCTCCGTTCAATGGTTCGGCCGCCAGGACATTTACGGCTTTCTTTACCGCTCCTGGGTGAAGAACCGCGGCGTGCCGCAGGACCAGTTCGACGGCCGCCCGGTGATCGGTATCTGCAACACCTACTCGGAGCTGGTGCCGTGCAACTCGCACTTCCGCACCATCGCCGAGCATGTGCGTGCGGGCGTGCTCGAAGCGGGCGGCTTCCCGGTCGAGTTTCCGGTGATGTCGCTCGGGGAAACGCTGCTGCGGCCGACCGCGATGCTGTATCGCAATCTCGCCAGCATGGACGTCGAGGAATCGATTCGCGCCAACCCGCTCGACGGCGTCATCCTGCTGGTCGGCTGCGACAAGACCACGCCCGCGCTGCTGATGGGCGCGGCGAGCGTCGACCTGCCGACGATCGCCGTCTCCGGCGGGCCGATGCTGTCGGGCAAGTACCGCGGCAAGGACATCGGCTCGGGCACCAACACCTGGTCGATGTCGGAGGACCTGCGCGCCGGGCGCATCACGCTCGAGGATTTCCACGAGGCCGAGTCCTGCATGCACCGCTCGCACGGCCATTGCATGACCATGGGCACGGCCTCGACGATGGCCTCGATGGTCGAGTCGCTCGGCATCGGCATGCCGGGCAACGCGGCGATTCCGGCAGTGGACGCGCGCCGCAACGTGCTGGCGCGCATGGCGGGACGGCGCATCGTCGACATGGTGAAGGAACAACTCGTCATGTCGAAGGTGCTCACGCGGCAGAACTTCCTAAACGCGATCCGCAGCAACGCCGCGATCGGCGGCTCGACCAACGCGGTGATCCACCTGATCGCGGTAGCGCGACGCCTCGGCGTCAAGCTGACGCTGGAGGACTGGGACCGTTACGGGCGCGGCGTGCACACCCTCGTCAACCTCATGCCCTCGGGCAAGTACCTGATGGAGGATTTCTACTACGCGGGCGGCCTGCCGGCGGTGCTGCGCGAGCTCGGCCGTGCGGGCAAGCTCTACAAGGACGCGCTGACGGTCAACGGCAAGACGATCTGGGAAAACAACCGCGATGCGCCGTGCTGGAACCGCGACGTCATTCACAGCTTCGACAAGCCGTTCAAGAAGAACACCGGTATCGCCGTGCTGCGCGGCAACCTGTGCCCGGACGGCGCCATCATCAAGCCTTCCGCGGCGACGCCGCGGCTGATGAAGCACCGCGGGCGCGCGGGGGTGTTCAAGAGCATCGAGGAATTCCATCGCCGCATCGACGATCCGAAGCTGAAGATCGACGAGAACTCGGTGATGGTGCTGCAGAACTGCGGCCCTAAGGGCTACCCGGGCATGGCCGAGGTCGGCAACATGCCGCTGCCGCCGCGGCTCCTCAGGAAAGGCATCACCGACATGGTGCGCATCTCGGATGCGCGCATGAGCGGTACGGCCTACGGCACCGTCATCCTGCACGTCGCGCCCGAGGCGGCGGCCGGCGGCACCCTGGCGCTGGTGCGCGAAGGCGACGAGATCGAGCTCAACGTCGCCAAGCGGCGGCTCGAGCTGCTGGTCGACGAGGCCGAGCTCGCGCGGCGCCGCGCGCGCTGGAAGCCGCCCGCGCCACCGCTCGAGCGCGGCTACTGGAAGCTGTACTTCGACCACGTCGTGCAGGCGAACGAAGGTGCCGACCTGGATTTCCTGGTCGGCAAGAGCGGATCTTTTGTTCCTCGCGATAACCACTAACGGAGGACGCCATGCTGCAGGCGGCTGATCTCACCATCCGGCTTCACGCCAACGACGACGTCGTCATCGCGCGCAACGAGATTCCGGCCGATACCGTGCTGACGCGCGAGGGTAACGTGCGAATCACCGACAGGATCCCGGCGGGCCACAAGATCGCGGTGCGCTCGATCGAAGCGGGCAGACCGGTCAAACGGTACGACCAGATCATCGGCTTCGCCACCCGGCCGATCGCGCCCGGCGAGCACGTCCACGTTCACAACCTCACCATGGGAGAGTTCGAGAAGGACTACGCCTTCGGCAGCGATGTGAAGCCGATCGACTATGCGGCCGAGCCCGCGACCTTTCAGGGCATCGTGCGCCCCGATGGGCGCGTCGCCACGCGCAATTACATCGGCATCCTCACCAGCGTGAACTGCTCGGCGACCGTCGCACGCATGGTGGCGGACCATTTCCGCAATCGCCTGCAGGACTTTCCGAATGTCGATGGCGTGGTCGCGCTCACCCACAAGACCGGCTGCGGCATGGCGAGCGAAGGCGAAGCCATGGAGCTGCTCCGGCGCACCATGACCGGGTACGCGCAGCACCCGAACTTCCACGCCGTGCTCGGCATCGGCCTCGGCTGCGAGGCGAACCAGATCCGCGTATGGATGGACGCCGCCAAGCTCAAGAGTTCGAAGGCGCTACAGACCTTCACCATCCAGGAAAAGGGCGGCACGACCAAATCGGTGAAGGACGGCATCGCGCGAGTGCAGGAACTACTGCCCGAGGCAAACAAGGTGAAGCGCAAGCCCGTAGCCGCGAGCCACCTGATCCTCGGGCTGGAGTGCGGCGGCTCCGACGGCTACTCGGGCATCAGCGCCAACCCGGCGCTCGGCGCCGCGGTCGACCTGCTGGTGCGACACGGCGGCACCGCGATCCTTTCCGAAACGCCCGAGATCTACGGCGCCGAGCACCTGCTCACGCGGCGCGCGGTGTCGCGCGAAGTGGGCGAAAAGCTGCTGGCGCGCATCCGCTGGTGGGAGGACTACACCAGGCGCAACGGCAACGAGATGAACAACAACCCCTCGCCGGGCAACAAGGCCGGCGGGCTGACCACCATCCTCGAGAAATCGCTTGGCGCTGCGGCCAAGGGCGGCACCCTCAACCTCGCGGATGTCTACGAGTTCGCCGAGAAGGTGACGGCGAAGGGGTTCGTGTTCATGGACACGCCCGGCTACGACCCGGTGTCGGTCACCGGCCACGTCGCCGGCGGCGCGAACGTGGTGTGCTTCACCACCGGGCGCGGCTCGGTGTTCGGCTGCAAGCCCACGCCCTCACTCAAGCTCGCCACCAATTCACGCATGTTCGGACACATGGAAGAGGACATGGACGTGAACTGCGGCACCATTATCGATGGCACCGAGACCGTCGCTGCCGTGGGCGAGCGCATCTTCCGCCTCATCCTCGAAACCGCCTCGGGCAAGCGCAGCAAATCCGAGCTGCTCGGCTTCGGCGAGGACGAGTTCGCACCCTGGGTCATCGGCGCGACGATGTAGTGCGTTAAGGGAACGAGACGTCCACCCGACGGAGCGTTCCATGAAAGCACTCGTCTTCGCGGCCTGCGCCGCCCTGCTCGCCGCGCAGGCCCACGCGGCCAAGCCGAAGACCCCCTCGTCCTACGGCGCGATCGCCTACCACCGCGACTCGCAACGCTGGGGCACGAGCCACGCGGCCCGGACCGCGCGCGAAGCCAAGGTCGGCGCGCTCGAGCGCTGCGGCGAACGTCGCTGCGAAGTGGTGATCGACATCCGCAACGGCTGCGGCGCGCTCGCCGATGGCCCCAAGCGCCCGGCGACGGCCCGCGGGGCGACGCGCGCCGAGGCCGAGACCAAGGCACTGCGCAAGTGCGGCGGCGAAGCCTGCCGCATCGTTGCCTGGGCCTGCACGCCGTAAGACACTGAAGGCGTGGACGCCCTGCTGGAACAGCTGCCGGAGCTGGCGATCGCGCTGGCGCTCGCCTGGGGCAGCGGCGTGCGCGTCTACGCCGTGCTGTTCGCCCTCGGGCTCGCCGGATCGCTCGACTGGATTGAACTGCCCGCACACCTGGCGCTGCTCGAGCACCCGCTGGTGCTCGCCGCGAGTGGCTTCATGACCTGCGTCGAGTTTTTCGCCGACAAGCTGCCCTGGCTCGATACCGTGTGGGATGCCGTGCACACCTTCATCCGCGTGCCGGCCGGCGCGGCGCTCGCCGCCGCGGTGTTCGAAGACTCGGGTGCGGCGGTCGCGCTCGCCGCAGCGATCCTCGGCGGCACGGTGGCCGCCGGCGCGCATTTCACCAAAGCCGCCTCGCGCGCCGCGGTCAACGTTTCGCCCGAGCCGTTCAGCAACTGGGCGCTGTCGCTGTCCGAGGATCTCGCCGTGCCCCTCGCACTGTGGCTCGCGTTCGCCAAGCCGCTCGTGCTGATCGGGCTCGTCGTGCTGTTTTTCGTCGCTGCGGCGTTTGCTGCGCGCTGGCTGTGGCGCGCGGTGCGCCGCCGCTCTCAGACGAACGGGTTCTCGCGCTCCCCGCCCGCCGGCCCGTAGAACATCGCCCAGGTGGCAAAGTCCGGGCTGAAGTCCTCGAAACGGTGCGCCATCTGCGCCGGCACGAACAGCATGTCGCCCGGCTCGAAGGCGACGCGCTCGGTGCCGCGCACGAAAAAGCCGCGTCCGCGGGCGACGATGTAGACCTCGTCGCGATCGTGCGGCGTCTGCGGATCGCCTCCCTGCGGCGCGTAATAGCGCACTTCGAGGCTGCCATAGCGCAGCACTTCGGCCGAGCGCCGACCCTCGGGCAGCGGCAGCGCAGCCGCCGCGCGCGCGCTGACGTGCCAGCGGCCTTTCATTGCGACGGCTTCGCGCCCGTCAGGATTTCCATTTGATCGAGCAGCCGATCGAGGCGACCTGATCTTTCGGCCCCTCGCCGGAGCGCGCGACCTGGAGCATCGCCTCGTAGAGGTCGCGGCGCGCATTCGGCACCGGGCTGGTGCGCGAGGCATCGAGCCGGCCGCGATACTGCAGCTCGAGCTTGGCATTGAAGCCGAAGAACTCCGGCGTGCACTGCGCATCGTAGGCTTTCGCCACCGCCTGCGTCTCGTCGAACACGTAGGGGAAGGGGAATTTCTTCTCCCGCGCCACGCGCTGCATGTTGTCGAAGGAGTCCTCGGCATAGGCCGCGGGGTCGTTCGACATGATGGCGATCGAGCCGATGCCCTGCGTCGCAAGCTCGCTGCAGTCGCGCACGATGCGATCGAGCACCGCCTTCACGTACGGGCAGTGGTTGCAGATGAACATCACCAGCAGTCCGTTCGGGCCGCGCGCGCTCGCCAGGCTGTAGCGCTTGCCGTCGACGCCCGGCAGGTCGAAATCGACCGCTTGCCAGCCGAAATTGCAGACCTTGGTTTCCGTCGCGACCATGGGAGAATCCTAGCATGCGCGTCGCGCGTTTTTTCGTCGACCCCCCGCTCGAGGCCGGCGCGCAGGTCGCCCTGCCCGAGCGCGCCGCGCACCACGCCACGCGCGTGCTGCGGCTGCGTGTCGGCGACCGGCTCACGCTGTTCGACGGACGCGGCGGCGAATACGCGGCGACGCTCGTCGCGCGCACGCGCGACGGCGTCTCGGTGCAGATCGGCGCCTGGCACGAGGTGGAGCGCGAATCGCCGCTCGGCATCGTGCTGGCGCAGGGTATCTCGAGCGCCGAGCGCATGGACCTGACGGTGCAAAAGGCGGTCGAGCTCGGCGTCGCGGCGATCCAGCCGCTCGACTGCGAGAAGTCGGTGGTGCGACTCGATGCACGACGCGCCGCCTCTCGGCTGGTGCACTGGCGGCGCATCGTCATCTCCGCCTGCGAGCAGTGCGGGCGCAACCGGCTGCCCGAGGTTCGGCCGCCGCTGTCGGTCGCAGCGCTGTGCGCGGTGCAGACGCGGGGTCCGAAGTGGCTGCTCTCTCCCGAGGCGCCAACGCGACTGCGCGAGGCGGCGCGCGGGCTCGGCAGCGGCTTGCTGATCGCGGCGGGGCCGGAGGCCGGATTCTCCGAATTAGAATCGCGTGCGCTGCTGGAAGCGGGCTACGCGCCGGTGCGGCTGGGGCCGCGCATCCTTCGCACGGAGACCGCGGCGCTGGCGGCGCTGGCGGTGCTCAATGCGATCGCGGGGGATGGATAGTACGACGTGCGCGCCTGGAACCGGCGCCGCCGCTTGATGGAGGAAATCCATCTCCCGACTTTGTGGTGTCAGGCGTTCAACTCAGGCGCCCAGTTACGCGCCGTGCCGCCTGACACCACAAAGTCGGGAGACCGTTTAAACCCTAATGCGGCCGGAGCCTCAATTGAAGCTAGAGGCGCCCGCAAACAAAGTTACTGCGCCCCGCTCAGCATGCCGGCGATCTGCCGGTTGCCCTTCGCTCGCGCGATCTCCAGCGCCGTGCGCCCGTCGCTGTCGCGCGCGGCGAGGTTGACGCCGCGCCCCTCGACGTAGAGCGCCACCGCCAGCGCGTCGTCGCGCTTCACGGCATCGAGAAACTGCTCGATGTCGTAATAGCGCAGACCCATGGCGTTCAGTTCCTTGCGCGCGGCCAGGGCACGCGCCGTGTCGAACGTCGCCAGCGGCCGCGGCTCGGCCATCGAGCGCGCGTGTTCGCGCCGCGCCAGGATCATCAGGTCGCGCGCCAGCGCGAGGAAGCTCGCGCGCTCGGCTTCGCTCATGTCGCGCGTCATGTCATCGAGCAGCGCCTCCGCGGCGCGGTTCGCCTCCGGATTGCGCCCGGCGAAGACATCGTCCATGTGTCGCTCGACGGCCTTCGGATCCTCGGAATGCGCCGCGATGCTGACCACCGACTGCATGAGGGCAAGCATGTGGGCGAAACTGCGGTCCTCGTCGTCGGCCGAGCCGAAGCCGAGCGCGCCGGTCGGCGCCCAGGCCAGCATTGCCGCAAACAGGATGCTGAATATCTTCATGGCAGCCTCCGCGACCACCTCGTAAATGCCTCTACCTTACCCCCAACCGGGTTCGGGCGCACGTGACCTTTGTCCGCCCGCCTCGCGCCAAGCGCCTGAACTCGCTTAGAATTTCCGCATCGCGAGAACGCCGGCACGAACGGACAACAACAATCTCATGGTCACGCAGTCCCATCCCGAAGCCTTCGTGCGCTGGCTGCGCCAGGTGGCGCCCTACGTGCACGCGTTCCGCGGCAGGACATTTGTCATCGCCTTCGGCGGCGAGGTGGTGGCCGAGCGCTCGCGCTTCGTTCACCTGGTGCACGACATCAACCTGCTCGCCGCGCTCGGCATCCGCCTGGTCCTGGTGCACGGCGCGCGGCCGCAGATCGATGCCGAGCTGAAGGTCAAGCGCCTGCGCGCGCGTTTCGCCAAGGGCCTGCGCGTCACCGACAGCGCAGCGCTCACCGCCGTGAAACACGCCGCCGGCGTGTTGCGCGTCGAGATCGAGGCGCTGCTGTCGCAGGGCCTGCCGAATTCGCCCATGGCGGGCGCACGCATCCGCGTCGCGTCGGGCAATTACATCACCGCGCGACCGCTCGGCGTCGTCAACGGCACCGATTTCCAGTACACCGGGCTGGTGCGCCGGGTCGATGCGCAGGCCATCGCCGCCCGGCTCGACGCCGGCGAGGTGGTGCTCGTTCCGCACATCGGCTACTCGCCCACTGGCGAGGTCTTCAACCTGGCCTGGGAGGACGTGGCCGAGAGCGTCGCCGTCGCCCTCAAGGCCGACAAGCTGCTGCTCGTCACCGACCGGCTGCCGACCAACCGCAAGGGCGAGGTGCGCGGCGAGCTGACGGCGCGCGAGGCGGGCATCCTGCTGAAGAAAAGCGACCTCGGCACGGCGACCACGCGCGCGATCGAACATGCGCTGCGGGCGCTCAATGGAGGCGTCGGGCGCGCGCATCTCGTTTCGCGCCGCACCTGGGGCGCCACCCTGCTCGAGCTTTTCACGCACTGGGGCGTCGGCACCATGCTCACCGCGGATCCGGTCGAGCGGCTGCGCGAAGCGACGATCGAGGACATCGGCGGCGTGATCGCGCTGCTCGAACCCCTCGAGGCCGACGGCACGCTGGTGAAGCGCAACCGCGAGCTGATCGAAGCGGAGATCCCGAACTTCCTCGTGCTCGAACACGACGGCGTGATCCTCGGCTGTGCGGCGCTGCATCCCTACCCGGACGCAAAGAGCGCCGAGTTCGCCTGCCTGGCGGTCGCCGCCGAACGGCGCGACGCGGGTTACGGCGAGCGCCTGCTCGCGGCCTGCGAGGAACGCGCGCGCGAACGGCGCATCAAGCGGCTCTTCGCGCTGACGACGCGCACCGCGCACTGGTTCCTCGACCAGGGCTTCGTCGAGGCGCCGATCACCGCGCTTCCCGTACAGCGCCAGGCGCTCTATAACTGGAAACGCGGCTCGAAGGTGTTCGTCAAGAAGCTGTAGCCGCCGGGGCGCTGTGCACGCCGCGAGCACCTATAATTCAGCGATCAGCAATGGAGACTGTCCCCATGGCACGCATGGTGAAGTGCATCAAGCTCGGCCGCGAAGCGGAAGGGCTCGACTTTCCGCCCTACCCGGGCGAGCTCGGCAAACGCATCTGGGAGAACGTTTCCAAGGAAGCGTGGCAGCAGTGGCTGCGCCACCAGACCATGCTGGTGAACGAGAACCGGCTCAATCTTGCCGATCCGCGCGCCCGCAAGTACCTCGCAGAGCAGACCGAGGCGCATTTCTTCGGCAGCGGCGCCGACATCGCGGAAGGCTACGTGCCGCCGGCGGAAGAGAAGTAGTCCGGCTTCCGCCGCTCAGCCGAGCGCGCCGCAGGCGCGCAAGGCGCTGATGCGCGCGGCATCGTAGCCGAGCGCCCCGAGCAGTTCGTCGGTGTGCGCGCCGAGCGCCGGCGCGGCGCGCATCGGCAGTGCGACGCCCGGCGAGCGCAGCGGATTGACGACCATGCGCACCGGCGGCCCGTCGTCGCGCCGATAGTCGGCAACGTCGCCACGCTCGCGCACGAAGGCGTTGTCGAGCGCCTCGCCGACATCGCGCACCGGCGCCACCGGCACCTTGCCCGAGAGTCGCTCGAGCCAGACGGCCGTCGGCTGTTCCGCGAACGCCGCATCCAGCAGTTCCTGCACGTAGCCCCGGTTTTCCAGTCGCGCGGCAAAGTCGGTCAGTCGCGGATCCGCGCACCACTCCGGATGGCCGAGTTCGCCGGCGAGTACGCCCCAGAACTTCTCCTTGTTGCACATGACGAAGATCCAGCCGTCGCGCGTGGTGTAGAGCTGGCTCGGCACCATCGAAGGATGCGCCGAGCGCGGCTGGCGCCCGGTGACCGCACCCGCGTTCAGGTACCAGGTCGCCGGGTAGTTGAGGTGGTGCAGCGCGACGTCGTACAGGCTGGTGTCGAGATCGCAGCCGCGGCCGCTGGCGCGCGCCTTCATCACCGCCGCGAGCAGGCCGAGTGCGCAGGTCAGTCCGGCGGCGAGGTCGATCATCGACAGGCCGAACTTGGCCGGCGGCGTGCCCGGTTCGCCGGTAAGCGTGAGATAGCCGGCTTCGGCCTGCATCAGGAAGTCGTAGCCCGGCCAGCCCGCGCGCGAGCCCTCGCGGCCGTAAGCGGAAAGGTGCGCGCAGACGATGCGGGGATTGGCCGATTTCAGCTGCGCGTACGTCAGGCCGATCTTCTGCGGCACGTCGCCGCGCAGGTTGTCGAGCAGTGCATCGGCGCTCGCGGCGAGATCGCGCAGCACCGCGGCGCCCTCGGGATGCTTGAGGTCGAGTGCGATGCTCTTCTTGTTGCGGTTGAAGGTGTGAAAGAACTGGCTGTCGCCGGGCGCGAAGAAATGCGGCCCGACGCGGCGGCTGACGTCGCCGCCGTCCGCCGGATTCTCGATCTTGATGACCTCGGCGCCGAGGTCGGCGAGGTAGAGCGATCCCCAGGGCCCGGCGCCGTACTGCTCGACCGCCAGCACGCGCAAGCCGTCGAGCGGCGCGTCGCCGGTCGTTCCGTCGGGGGTCATCAGATCACGCCGTCGCGCGTCAGCGTCTCGATCTCGTTCGCCGCGTAGCCCAGTGCGGCGAGAATCTCGCTGCCGTGCTCGCCGTACTCCGGCAATCGAAACTCGGGCCGCGCCGGCTCGCGTGCGAACTTGATCGGCACGCCGATGTGCTCGCTGCCCTCGGCGTCGCGCAACAGCATGCCGCGCTCGGCAGTCGCGGGATCGAAGAACGCCTCGCTGAGCGTGCGCACCGGGGCGTAGGCGCATTCGACGCCCTCCAGCCAGGCCAGCGCCTCGGCGAGCGTCATGCGCCCGAAGAATTCGCGCAGAAAGTCGCGCACCGGCGCCTGCGGCCCACCGTAGGGCTGGTGCAGGCAGGGGACGAGATCCTCGCGGCCCGCCTTGCGCAGCACGTTCTCGCCGAATTTATGCTCGACGCCACCGAACTCGATGGCGCGGCCATCCTTCGTGTCGTAGATGTTGTTGAACGCCGCGCCGCCCCAGGAGCGCTCGTCGCCCGGCACCGGATCGCGCTGCTCGGCGAACACCGGGCCGGTCTGATGCGGCGTCCAGGCCATGAGCGCGTCGTTCATGGCGATGTCGAGGTAGTCGCCCTGCCCCGTCTGGCGTTGCCGCAGCAGTGCCATCAGGATGCCGGCGAGCGCCATGAGCGACCCGGCCA
Organism: Burkholderiales bacterium; assembly: GCA_041558415.1. GTDB lineage: Bacteria > Pseudomonadota > Gammaproteobacteria > Burkholderiales > SG8-39 > SG8-39. The sequence goes on from JBFFEY010000012.1 coordinate 66,919, forward strand.
TGTCGGCCGACGACACGCCGGCCAGGGTCGGCCTGCCGTCGCGCCCCAGGTTGACGCTCACCAGCCCCGCCATGGCCTGGATCGCGGGGTCGTGCGCCGGTTTGTCGCGGTAGCCCCCGGTCTGGCCGAAGGCCGAGATCGAGCAGACGATGAGCTGAGGCGCGCGCGCCGCGAGCGCCGCATAGCCGAGGCCGAGGCGCTGCATGACCCCGGGGCGGAAGCCCTCGACCAGCACGTCGCTCGCCGCGGCGAGCTTGAACAGGATCTCGCGCCCGCGCTCGTCCTTCAGATTGAGGCGCAGGCTCTTCTTGCCGCGGTGCGTGTTGCGGAACCAGACGCTGTGCCCGTTCTTGCGATAGGGCGCGTGGCGTGCCGGTTCGCCGCCGCCCGGCGCTTCGATGCGGATCACCTCGGCGCCGTGGTCGGCCATCATCATGGTGAGGTGCGGACCGGGGAGGAACATCGACAGGTCGATGACCTTGACGCCTTCCAGCTTCATCCGGGTGCCCCTAGACCCGGTTCCGCTCGATCAGCTGCCGCGCGATGATGATGCGCTGCATTTCGTTGGTGCCTTCACCGATGCACATCAGCGGCGCGTCGCGGTAGAGCCGCTCGATCGGATATTCCTTCGAATAGCCGTAGCCGCCGAAGATGCGCATCGCCTCGAGTGCGTTCTCGACGGCCGCCTCCGAAGCGAAGTATTTGGCCATGCCGGCCTCCATGTCGCAGCGCTGGCCCCGGTCGTAGGCGAGCGCGGCCTGCTCGACCAGCAGCCGGGCCGCCTCGGTGCGCGTCGCCATCTCGCCCAACTTGAGCTGGATGGCCTGGTGCTCGCAGATCGGCTTGCCGAAGGTCTTGCGCGTCTGCGCGTAGCGCACCGCTTCGTCGAGCGCCGCCTTGGCGACGCCGACGCCCCGCGCGGCGACGTTGATGCGCCCGAGCTCGAGCCCGCTCACCGCCAGGTAGAAGCCCTGGCCTTCCCCCGCCAGCAGGTTGTCGGCCGGCACCTCGAGGTCCTCGAACACGAGCTCGGCCGAATCGATGCCCTTGTAGCCGAGCTTCTCGAGCCGGCGCGACACGCCGAAGCCCGGCCCTTTCTCGAAGATGAACATCGACATGCCCTTGCGCGGCGGCGTCGCCGCAGGGTCGGTCTTCACCAGCACGGCGAATGCGGCACCCTCGATGCCGTTCGAGATCCAGGTCTTGGTGCCGTTGACGACGTAACGCTCGCCCTTCTTCACCGCCCGCGTGCGGATGCCCTGCAGGTCGGTGCCGGCGTCCGGCTCGGTCAGCGCCAGGCCGCCGCGCAATTCGCCCGCGCACATGCGCGGCAGCCAGCGCGCCTTCTGCGCCTCGCTGCCGTAGCGCTCGACCAGCAGTGCCATCATCAGGTGCGAGTTGAAGATGCCGGTGAGCGACATCCAGACTTCCGAGATCGACTGCACGATCTTGGCGTAGGTGGAGGCCGCCAGGCCGAGGCCGCCCCACTGCGGATCGATCACCGCACCGAACAGGCCGAAAGCCTTCATGCGCTCGACCATCTCGGCCGGCCACAAGTCCTCGCGCTCCAGGCGCGCGGCGTGCGGACGCACGTCGCGCTCGAGCCATTTGCGGATCGCGTCGAGCATCGCGGCCTCTTCGGCCGGGTCGGCCTGACGCAGCGGCCGGGGCGGGCTTTGCATCGTCATCGAGCGGACTTTTGCTTCGGATGCCGCGGCAGCGGGGGCGGCCGCGTACGCGTGCCGATCAGTCGAGCAGCCGCTCCATCTCGTCGAGCGAGACGTGGCGCACGTCGCGGCCCTTGACCAGATAGATGACGTACTCGGACATGTTCTTGGCGTGATCGCCGATGCGCTCGATCGCCTTGGCGATGAACAGGATCTCGAGCGCGCGCGTGATGGTGCGCGGATCCTCCATCATGAAGGTGATCAGCTGGCGCATGATCGCGCGGAACTCGTCGTCTACCGCGCTGTCCTGCTTCACCACGCGCATCGCCTCGGCAACATCGAGCCGCGCGAAGGCGTCGAGCGACTGGCGCAGCATGGTCACTGCACGCTGCGCGACGTGCTGGATTTCGATGCGCGGCATGTGCTGCCGTTCGGCCGCGTGAATCAGCTTCGACATGCGCGCGATCTTTTCCGCCTCGTCGCCGATCCGCTCGAGGTCCGTGATCGTCTTGATCACCGTAATCAGCAGCCGCAGGTCGCCGGCAGCCGGCTGGCGGCGCGCGATGATGTGCACGCAGGCCTCGTCGAGCCCCACTTCGAGCGCGTTGACGCGATGGTCGTCGGCGATGGTCTTCTCGATGCGCTCCATGTCGCCCGTGCCGAGCGCCTCGACCGCGCGCAGGATCTGCTCCTCGACCAGGCCGCCCATCTGCAGCACGCGCGAGCGCACGCTTTCGAGTTCCGCGTCGAACTGCTTGGAGATGTGCTCGGACATCGGGAGAGCGCCTGAACCGCCGTGAAATGAGCGACTTAGCTTAGCACAAGGCCATGACGGCGCGACGACGCCTAGCGGCCCTCGGCGCGCAGCGTGCGCACGCCGCCCGCCTCGGCGAGCAGCAGCACGTCGGCCGGACGCTGCGCGAAGATGCCGTTGGTGACGACACCGACAATCTGGTTCAGGCGCGCCTCCAGAGCCGGCGGATCGACGATCGTCAGTCCATGGCAGTCGAGGATCAGGTTGCCGTTGTCGGTCTTGAAGTTCTCGCGCAGCACCGGCTGAGCGCCGAGCTTGAGCAGCTCGCGCCCGACGTAGCTGCGCGCCATCGGTATCACCTCGACCGGCAGCGGAAACTTGCCGAGCACGCCGACCAGCTTCGAGGCGTCGCAGATGCAGACGAAGGTTTTCGCCACTGCCGCAACGATCTTCTCGCGCGTCAGCGCGCCGCCGCCGCCCTTGATCATCGCCAGGTGCTCGGTGATCTCGTCGGCACCGTCGATGTAGACCGGCAGCTCGCTCACGCTGTTGAGGTCGAAGACGCGGATGCCGTGCTTGCGCAGGCGTTCGGCGCTCGCCTCGGAGGCCGCCACGGCGCCGTCGATGCGCCCCTTGATGCCGGCGAGCGCATCGATGAAGAAATTCACCGTCGAGCCCGAGCCGACGCCGACCACGGCATCTTCGACCACGTGCTTGAGCGCTTCCAGCGCGACTTTCTGTTTCAGCGCGCCCTGCGTCATTTCGCCTTCCGCGCCGGCGGCAGGTCGGTGCACAGGCCCTCGAAGGCCTCGGCCGCCATGCCGACCGACTCGCCGAGCGTCGGGTGGGGGTGAATGGTCTTGCCGATGTCCGTCGCGTCGGCGCCCATCTCGATCGCCAGTGCGAGCTCGCTGATCAGGTCGCCCGCGCCCGTGCCGACGATGCCGCCGCCGACGATGCGATGCGTCTCGGCATCGAAGATCAGCTTGGTGAACCCTTCCTCGCGCGCGTTGGCGATGGCGCGGCCCGAGGCCGCCCAGGGAAACCTGCCGACGCCGACCTTGGTGCCGCGCGTCTTCGCCTCGTCCTCGGTCAGCCCGACCCAGGCCACTTCCGGGTCGGTGTAGGCCACCGACGGCACGACGCGCGCGTCGAAGTGCGACTTCATGCCGGCGATCGCCTCGGCGGCGACATGTCCTTCGTGCACCGCCTTGTGCGCCAGCATCGGGTTGCCGGCAATGTCGCCGATGGCGTGGATGTGCGGCACGTTGCTGCGCATCTGCGAATCGACCTCGATGAAACCGCGCTCGGTCACCGCGAGCCCCGCGTTCTCCGCGCCGATGCTCTTGCCGTTCGGCGTGCGGCCGACCGACGCCAGCACCAGGTCGTAGGTCTGCGGGCCGCTCGGTGCCTGTTCGCCCTCGAACCAGACGCGGATGCCGTCTTTCGTCGCCTCCGCCTTGCTGGTGCGCGTCTTCAGCATCACGTTGTCGAAGCGCGCCTTGTTGAATTTCTGCCAGACGGAAACCAGATCCCGGTCGGCGCCGAGCATCAGCCCGTCGAGCATCTCGACCACCTCGAGCCGTGCACCCAGCGTGGAATACACCGTGCCCATCTCGAGGCCGATGATGCCGCCGCCGATGACGAGCAGCCGCTTCGGCTGGCTGCGCAGCTCGAGCGCGCCGGTCGAATCGACGATGCGCGGGTCTTCGGGCAGGAACGGCAGCTTGGCCGCCTGCGAGCCGGCGGCGACGATCGCCGAGGCGAATTTGACGAGCTGCCGGCCGTCCTTGGTTTCGACTGCGAGGTGATGCCCATCGGCAAAGCGGCCCACGCCCTGCAGCACCGTGACCTTGCGCGCCCGCGCCATCGCGGCAAGCCCACCGGTCAGCTTGCCCACCACCTTGTCCTTGAACGCACGCAGCTTGGCGAGATCGATCTTCGGCGCGCCGAACTCGATGCCGTGCGCGGCGAGCGCGCGCGCCGCGTCCATCACCGCCGCCGTGTGCAGCAGCGCTTTCGAAGGAATGCAGCCGACGTTGAGGCACACGCCGCCGAGCGTCGCGTAGCGCTCGACGAGCACGACTTTCAGGCCGAGGTCCGCAGCGCGGAAGGCCGCCGAATAGCCGCCGGGGCCCGCCCCGAGCACCACCACGTCGCATTCGTGCTGCGCCGCCATGCGGGCGCCGCCCGCGGCCGGCGCCGGCTTTGGCGCTGCCGCAGCGGCGGGCGCTGGCGCCGCCGCCTGCGGCGCTTCCGCCTTCGCCTCGCCCGCACCCGCCTCCAGCAGCAGGATCAGTGCACCCTGCGACACCTTGTCGCCCAGCTGCAGCTTCAGCGCCTTCACCACCCCCGCCTCGGGCGACGGGATCTCCATCGTCGCCTTGTCCGACTCCAGC
>JBFFEY010000013.1:0-66081 GCA_041558415.1 Burkholderiales bacterium
AGTCGCGGTCGGCCAGCCCGTCGCGAAACAGCAGATGCATCACCGCGCAGGCGAGCGCGCCGTCGGTGCCGGGCCGCAGGATGATCGCCAGGTCGGCGGCCTCCGAGGTGGCATTGCGGTAGATGTCGACGTGCACGATCTTCGCGCCACGCGCCTTGCGCGCCCGCACCGCGTGCTTCATGACGTTGACCTGGGTGTGCGCCGGGTTCGTGCCCCAGATCACCACGCAGTCGGCCTTCTCCATCTCGCGCGGATCCGCGCCCGCCAGGCGTCCGGTGCCGGCGATGAAGCCGTTCCAGGCGGCGGTGACGCAGATCGTGCTGTACTGGCCGGAATACTTCTTCACGTGGCGCAGCCGGTTGATGCCGTCGCGCATCACCAGGCCCATGGTGCCGGCGTAGTAGTACGGCCAGACCGCTTCCGCGCCGTGGCGCTGCTCGGCGCGCAGCAGCGCCTCGGCCGTCTCGTCGAGCGCGGCGTCCCAGGAGATCGGTTCGAATTCGCCCGAGCCCTTGCCGCCTTTGCGGCGCAGCGGCTGCGTGAGGCGATCGGGGTGGTGCGCACGCTCCGCGTAGCGCGCCACCTTGGCGCAGATCACGCCGGCGGTGTAGCTGTTGTCGCGCGCGCCGTGCACGCGGCCGATGGTGTGCGCGTCGAGCCGCTCGACCTCGAGCGCGCAGGTCGACGGGCAGTCGTGCGGGCAGACCGAATAGCGGGTCTCGACGGGTGCGTTCATGGCGGGCGTAATCGTACTCCGTCAAAACCCCGTAGTGCGTGAGGTTGACGACAACCTGCGGTACAAGCTTCTTCGCCGACGCCCGATAGCGGACAATCAATCTCCGCATGCTGCAATGCGGCCGCTGTTGGCCGCGTTGCAGCGTGCGGAGAAAAAGCCGGACTCCGATCAAGCGATTAAGCCGGAACAGAGGCACTCTTTCTCGGCCGTTTGCTCGGCTCGCCTTGCAGTACGCTAAGGCGCGGGGTGGCGAGCCTTCGCAAACGACCGAGATTGATTTCCGCTCGCGAGAGGCAACGGTCATCTAAGGACCTTTTGTCGTGAACAGCACTTCTGGCCGCAAAATCGTTGTCGTCGGCCACGGCGCCGCCGGCCTGTGCGCCGCGCTGTCAGCGCTCGAAACCGCGCGCGCGCGCAGGCTCGAGGTCCACGTCACGCTCATCGAGCGCGCGCCGCAAGCGGACTGCGGCGGCGGCAGCCGCTGGAGCCCGAGCAATATCCGCATGCGCGCGCCGCAGGCGATGGAGGACGGCTTCGTCGACGCCATCCTGGCGCAGTCCGGCGGCCGGGCCGAGCGCGCCTACTTCGAGCGCCTCGCCTTGGAGGCGCCGGCCACCGCGCGCTGGCTGCAGGACAAGGGCGTCGAGTTTCACAGCCCGCCCTATTACCTCGCCAAGGGCCCGGCGCGCATCCAGCCGGTCGGCCCGATCGGCGCGATGTTCCACGCGCTGTGGCGCGCGGCGCAATCCGCGGGCGTCGAGTTCCGCTACGCCTGCGCGCTGCGCCGGCTGCGGCTCGAAGCCGGCCGCGTCGCCGGCGTCGAGGTCGGACCCGGCGGCGAGACGCTGCGCGCAGACGCGGTGGTGCTCGCAAGCGGCGGCTTCGAGGGCAACGCCGAGATGCTGCGCGAGCACTTCGGGCCGGGCGGGGAATCGCTGCCGCCGATCTCGCCGGGCAGCGCGTACAACGACGGCGCCGGCATCCGCGCCGCGCTCGAAGCCGGGGCGCGGCGCGCGGGCGACTGGAACGGCATGCACATCGAGCCGGTCGACGCGCGCAGCCAGGCCTCCGCGCCGGTGGTGCTGGTGTATCCCTATGGCATCGTCATCGACCGCGACGGACGGCGCTTCTTCGACGAGGGCGCCGGCCTGGTGCACGAGACCTGGGAGACCTTCGCCCGCGCGCTGCACTTCGCGCTTCCGGGGCGCGTCGCCTACGCGATCCTCGACGCCGCGCTGCTCGAGATTCCCGGCTACGACCGCGCCATCCGCTCCGAGCGCCCCCCGCTCAGGGCGCCCTCGATCGCCGAGCTCGCCGCGCAGCTCGGCATCCCGGGCACGGCGCTGGCCGACACGGTCGCGGCCTACAACGCCGCCTGTGTCGGGGACGCGCGCCGCTTTGACGCGACGCGCGCCGACGGCCTGGCGACCGCGCCCGGGCTCGCGCCGCCCAAGTCCAACTGGGCGCGCCCGCTCACCCGCGCGCCGTTCCTCGCCTGGCCGCTGGTCGGCGCCATCGCCTACACCTTCGGCGGCCTAGCGACCGACCCCGAAGCGCGCGTCATAGGCAACCAGGGCCCGCTACAGGGACTCTATGCAGCCGGAGAAATCACCGGACATTTCTACGGCACCGCGCCGAACGCGGTCGCCATGCTCAGGGCCCTCGTGTTCGGGCGTATCGCCGGGCGCAATGCGGTCGTCCTCGGCCAGGGCGATTGAAGGGCGAAGCGGTTTTCTCGGCCCGTTCGGTCGTTCAGGCCGAGCCGACTCGCAGTCTTCTCGAATACTGAACAGGCGAAGGTCGGTGAGTGCCCGGCTTTGCAGGCAGCCTAGGCGATGGAGATCAGCGCGGCGAGGGCAACAACCACCGTCGGTACGGCCATGATCAGCGCGGTTTGAATGTCTTGTATGGCTTCCATGGCTCCCTCCGGTTCGATGCGGCTATGACTGCACGATAGCCCCCGAGGCCGCTTCGGGTCAGCGAAGCATGCCGCCTCGTCGATGTGGAATATTCACGTTCGCTGATGCGCCGCAGCAAGTTCTGCGCTGCGGCAGGTGCACGCGGCCGCGGCGCTTCGCTGCTGAGGCAATCGACCGCTGCGGATGGGCGAAACGGGGTCACGAGCGGCGGGAACCGGCCAGAAGCGGTCATAGCCCGCCGCCTGATCATGCCGGAGTAATATCCGCGAACCGCCCGGCTTGACGAGGGGTTCGCGTAGGTGAGCAGAACGGACCAAAGACGACGATTAGTTGCGATTCTGGCCGCCGACGCGGCCGGCTACTCGCGTCTGATGGCGGCCGACGAGGCCGCGACCGTGGCGGCGCTCGATGTTGCCCGAGGGGTATTCGGAAATCAGATCAAAGCGAACCAGGGTCGTGTCATCGACATGGCCGGTGATTCCGTGCTTTCAGTGTTCGAACTGGCGACGGGCGCGGTGACTGCGGCGCTCGCGATTCAGCACGACCTCGCGGCGGCCACGAAGGATGTACCGGAGGACAGGCGCATGCGCTTCCGGGTTGGTGTTCACCTCGGCGAGATCATTGAGAAGGCCGACGGCACTGTGTATGGGGATGGGGTCAATATCGCCGCACGTCTCGAAAGTCTGGCGGAGCCGGGCGGAATTACAGTGTCGGATTCGGTCCGCAACGCGGTGAAGGGCAAGGTGGGCGCAACTTTCGATGACCTTGGAGAACAGACGGTAAAGAACATCGCCGAACCGGTGCGTGCCTATCGGGTCGGCGCCGAGGAAGGTACCGTGTCCAAGTCCTCTCCCGCTGGCGCAGAGATCGACCTGTCGCTGCCCGACAAGCCCTCGATCGCCGTTCTGCCCTTCACCAACATGAGCGGCGATCCCGAGCAGGAGTATTTCACCGACGGCATCAGCGAAGACATCATCACCGAACTGTCGCGCTTCCCGTCGCTCTTCGTCATCGCGCGCAATTCGTCGTTCACCTACAAAGGCAAGGCGGTCGACATCAAGCAGGTCGGCAGGGAACTCGGCGTGCGCTACGTCCTGGAGGGCAGCATTCGCAAGGCCGCGAACCGCATTCGGGTGACGGCGCAGCTGATCGACACGCTGACCGGCAGCCACATTTGGGCCGAGAAGTACGACCGCGTGCTCGAGGATATTTTCGCGGTGCAGGAAGAAGTCACCGAATGCATCGTTGGAGCGATTGCGCCGCAGGTGAATGCCGCTGAGGCGCTGCGCGCACGGCGCCGGCCGGGTAGCTTGACGGGCTATGAACTTGGGGTACGCGCTCTTGCGCTCGCCAAAGAAAGCCAACAAAAGTCGGACGTGGCCGCGCGCAACGAGGCCCTGCGGCTGGGGCGCGAAGCGCTGACCCTCGACCCGGAGTCGGTGCAGGCTCTGGCGGCCATCGCGTGGGCGCAATGGCTGCACGTTGCCTGGCGCACCGCCGCGGATAGACATGCCGCTTGGCGCGAGAGCATGGACGCATTGATGAGGGGAATCGCCATCGAGCCGTCCAGTACCTTGCACGGCCAGAAAGCGTTGCTACTGGCGTTTGCTCCCAATGGCGGCGGATGGGACGAAGCGCGTGCCGAGGCGCGGTTGGCTTGGCAGATCAATCCGCAGGATTCGCTAGCCTTGAGTGCATGCGGTTGGGTCTTGGCTAATTCGGGAGATCCGATCGAAGGCATCCGTTTGCTGGAGCGCGCGCTACGCATCAACCCGCGCGATCCATACGCGTTCATCACGTACAGCAACCTCGCGAGCGCGCACCTGGCGGCCCGCGACTACGCCAAGGGGCTTGAATGGGCACGGCGAGCCATCGGCACGGCTCCGGATAACGTCGACGCGTTCGTGCATTCGGCGGCGCTGTATGTTGGCCTTGGCGACATCGAAAAAGCCAAGTCCGCACTGGAGCGGGCACGCTCGCTCGCTCCCGAGTCCGTCCAGCACATGGTAGAAACCCGTACCAGGACGGAGCCGCACGACCCACGCAAGCTCCTTGACGGGGGAACGGAATTTCGCCGACGCAACAAGATGTTCCTTCGTATCGCTGCCGGTCTCGAGGACCCCAGCAAAGCGGACGCGCTTCGGTAGCTTCGACAGTAGCTTTAGCTTCCGAATTTAGCGTTTTTTCGCCAACTCCTGGACGACCGCTTTGGGTCGGTTCGGGCCGGTTGGCGCAGGCTTCTAACGGCCAGGCGCCATCGTTGTCAGGCCTCGCCTGAGCGCACCCCGGGCGGCGCTTGTCGTTCTCGGTGTACGCAACGTGCGCGTCGCTCGGCGCGATACTTGCCGTAAAGCCACTTTTGTCCGGCGTGCCTGAAGGCATGCGCGTGACCCATCGTGGCAGAAACCATTGCCTAGCCATCCGCAAAAGCAGACGAACAGCGTCGGACTCGCCAAATCCAAGCGAGACGATAAAAGGCCCCCTAAACGCGTTCACAATCCGGTGCCCTTGTTCAGCTAGGTGAGGGTCGTCGGGGTCTCGTGCTCGAGACCCTGTTGCGATCTGGTGCAATTCGGCTGCTCTCTTGTGCTTCGGCCTATCGTAGTTATGCACCTCGCGGCACCCCATCTGGACGGGATCCGCGAATCCCCAGTTGGCGTCCCAAATGTTATGGGCGCCCAATCTCGGCGCGGCAACGCACAGCGCGGCACGTCATCCGCGACTTGCACGCCAAGACGCGCGCAACCGATCGCCTGATTTATTCTTTCAGCTCGTTTGGAGCCCGAAATACCAGATTCACGAGGCCGAAGCGCACGGACAGCGCCAGTCCCGCGAGGATGAGGACGGCGAGAAGCGTCGCGCCGATTAGCGCAACACCGCTCCAGAACGCTACGCCCAGCCACAGCAGCGCCGGCACGAGCCCAGCAATGACCGGTATGAGTGCGGCGAGCGCAACCGCTTGCAGCTTCTCCGAGCTGCGCCACGATTCCGCGACCGGTCGGCTCAGCCACGACGCGGGCGCAAGATAGACGATCGCGCCGGCAAGCCAGAGCGTGAGCACGTAGCCGGTCCACAGACCGGCGGTCACGCGCCACGTCGACCCCCCATCGACGATATGCAGCCCGCCGATTCCCGCGGCCAACAGGACGACCGTGTTGACGATAAAAACGCTCCAATCGGGCAGGCCGCGGCGCCAGATTCCGCTTGCGGCGAGCCACAGTCCCGTCAACAACGACCCGAGATAGAGCCCCAGGCAGCGCTGACAGAGGGGCAGCGGCGTGCCGTCCACCACGAACACATGCTCGCGGCCGCAGATGAGCGAAAACAGGTAGTCGATGGATTCCATGATCACTTGCGTGGCGACGCCGTCTTCGTCTCACCCACAGGGCTCGCCTCGATCAGGGGGATGGGCACGCGGGACAGCTGCCGGCCGTCCATCGAGAAAAAGACGATCGCGACGGCTCGTTTCGCTTTACTTGACACGAGCTTGAATGCAACCCGTTTCGAGTCAGGCGTGAACGTCGGCTGCACGAGAAAGTTTTGATCGCTCTGCCAGGTCGCGAGCAGTCGCCCCGACCTGTCCGTGAATTGCACGATATTGCCTGCCGAGACCACCAGGTAACGTCCGTCGGGCGATGCGGCCAGCTCACCCAAATTGTCTCCGTGATGCTTGCCGACGGGTGCGAGCGTGCGACTCTCGAGCAGCGCATCGTCGGCAGAATAAGTCCACAGGCGTGGTCCTTTGTCCCCGGACTCGATCTTCTCGAGCACGGCGAGCGTCTGGTTGTCGATCCATGCGAGCCCGCTCGGGGAAGCCTTCCCCGGCAATGGCACTTGGATTGCCTGGCTGCCGTCCGTTGCCGAGAGCTTTACCGATTGCGGGTCATCTACCGAGAGCGATGCAAGCTGGCGGCCGTCAGGCGACAGAGGGCCAGGCCATCCGTACGAGAACAGTTGCAGCTTGTCTTCGGGGACGCTCGCGACGATCCCAAACGGGAACACGTAGGCAAAGATCTGCCTGCCATCCGGCAAAAACTCCGGTCGGGAAAGCAAATACGTATAGACGTAGCTTACATCGGCATCCTTTTCGACAGCCGAATCGACGGTCACCTTCGTCATGACAGCTCCGCTCGCCGCGTCGCGCACGATGACTTCCGCCGGAATGACGACGCCGCGCCGCCCGAGTTTTTCGATCGCCTTCTTTCCTTCGGGCGACAGGTCCACAGCGATCGCGCTTTCATGCACCGGGCGTGGCGCGCGGTCGATTGTGTCGTGCGGTGCAAGGAACATCCACTGCGTGTCGATTTTCAGCTGGTCCTTGTCTGCGGGCATGCCCTGTCCGCCGGGCTCGCGTTTCCGCTCTCGCTCCAAGGCGACGAGACGCATGAACGCCGCGGCGCGGTCCAGATCCGCCTTGGTCGGCAATGCGATTCGCAGATAGGCGAGCCGCGCACCATCGCGGCTGTAACCAGGGCCGGTCAGCATGTGCGTCGAAGTGCGCTCGAGCTCGCGCAGCTCGCCGTCCTTGCCCAGCACCAGCAGTCGATAAGTCTTTTCTCCCCTTGAGAGATTTTTTAGGTCATATGGATCCATGACCGTGAAGGCGAGGTCTCCGGTCGGTGAAAAGCTCATCGGGCTCTCCACGCAGGCGAGGATGTGCCACAGCACCACGGCGCTGGCCAAGACCACGGCGCCGACCGCCTTCCATCCAAGCTTCGATCTTTGGGTCACTGTTCGTACCATCGCGGCCTCCTCGAGTGGAGCGCGGGCGAGGGGTTGAGCGGGTGAAGCAGCGCCCGCGACAAGGTCTTCAGGGCAACGCGGGTCCCATGGAGCCAGAGCGCCCAATAGACGCGCCGCTTGCGCCGATCGGGCTGCCGGAAAAGGAATTGCCATGCGCGCACCAGGCGGCGGCGATCGAGCCTGAACATCATCCGCCAGTAGATCGACTCCTGGCGCCTGAGATTTAGCGCTTCGGTCTCGCACACAGGGGTGTGGAAGTTGTACGTGGCCAGGCTCGTGCCGGCCACGCGTCCCGCGCGCTTTGCCTCCTCGGCCGCCCGCGTCCCGGGGTTCGGAGTCAGCGGCGCCAGGAAGCAGTAATCCATCTGCATGTCGTAGTCGAGGGCGGCAAGGTGCTCGAGGTCGTCCTCCGTGTCGCCGGGCAGCCCGTAAATGGTGGTGCCGATGGTGAAGACTTCCGGATACCGCTCGCGAAAGATGGCGAACGCCGCGCGACAGATTTCCGCGTCGTTGTGATGCTTGTTCAACGCGGCGAGTCCGGGCGCATCGTCGCGTTCCACGCCGATCATGACCTGCCGCAGGCCGGCGCGAACCATCTTTTCGAGGACGCCGAGCTTCTGATCGCGCACCACGCAATCCGCGCGCATCCAGGCCGTGTGCAGCGTCCGGGGCCGACCCCGCGCGTCCATCAGCTTGGAGCGCAACATCAGATCCGCCCAACGGTCCGACCAGCGCGGGGAGACATTGAAGGTCGGGTCCACCCAGCCGAAGGTCCGCCGGCCGAACTCCCGGTTGAGGCGCAGCACGTTGGCGTAGCTGCGCTCGGGTGACTGCGTGCGATAGCACGGGCGCACTTCTCCCGAGCGGCCCTGCGGCTGGCCCATCTGCTTCCACAGGATGCAGAACGCGCAGCGATCGATGCAGCCCCTCGAGTGCTCGATGCTGACCAGCGCCGGATGATTGCGCGAGCCGCGCCCGTAGCTCTGCATGTCGAGCAGGTCGTACGCCGGGAACGGCAGCGTGTCGAGATCCTCGATCAGCCTTCGTGGCGGCGTCACATGCACGCCGCCGTCACCGTCGCGGAACGCGATCCCCTCGATCTTCGACCACGCGCTTCGATTGCCGGCGTTGCGCAGGAGTTCGACGAAGGTCGCTTCGCCTTCGCCTCGCACTACGACATCGACGTTCGAATCAGCGAGTGCGGCTTCCAGCGCGTGCGCGTAATAGGGCCCGCCCGCCACGACCAGGCATTCGGGGTGGAGCGCCTTGACCAGCGCGGCCGCGCGAAATCCCTCGTGCGCGGAGACCGTCTCTTCACCGATCCCGAGCACGTCGATGCGGCGCGCAGCGAGCATGCGTTGCAGCGTCCGCCAACCGCACTTACGCGCCGGCGCGTCGATGACCTCGACCTCGATCTCCGGCATCTGGGCGCGCGCCGCTGCGGCGAGGCACAGCAAGCCGAGCGGCTGCCAGAATGCGGATGTCTCGCTGTTAAACGGCCAGACAAATCGCGGCGGGCGGAGAAGCGCGACCCGCATGCCTTGAGCTCCCGAGCCGAGAGGGCAATCTACGAACGATTGTCGCGCCGACCTACCGGGTCAACTTGACCTGCGTCAACGGCAAATGACGAAAGAGCGATTTCGCGCTCGGCATCGCCGTGAGGTCAACGATCGCGATCCGGTCGGCCTCACCTCCTGCAGCTTCGGCACGTTGGCGACCTTCATTGCCGTTCTCACGGAATTTGCGGTTCCCGCGTGACCGCAAAACGCCATCTCGACGAGACCACGAAACTTCGTTTGCGGTAAATCGCAAATCCTTAACGGCACCGGAATACCGCCCGAAACAAGCCCTCGGTATCCACGTCCCCGGCGATCTCAATGTCTGCTATAGATCGGAAAGACCTGGTATGGCCGGGCCCCTACCGGCCATTAGCAGACGTTCACGAATCCATTTTTCGGCCACGCCATCAGCGCACAGATAGAATCGCGGCACAAATCATCCCGGCTCACCCGACTAGCCTCGGTATAGACGACTAAGGGACTTGTCTTTACTTTGAGCTCAATGCGCTACGGCAGAATATAGAAATACCCACTCTTCGCGACCAAGCCCCAGGTCTCAATTCGGTCGCCATTCTTGCGCCACTCGTCGCACCTTTCTAGAGCCCAGTCTTCGTTCTTGACGCAAACGGTGTCGCCTTTGAGCCACCACTTACCCTTGACAACGTGTCCTGATACGCCGTTGCTCCAGTAGACCTCTCGGGTGCCGTTCCGGTACCAAGTCACGAGGTATGAGACGTTGAATCCTGTCGAATACCCAGCGGAGAAAAGCATGTTCGACGTAAGTTGTTTCAGTTCCGCGTTCGTGAGCTTCTTGCCTGAATCGGCGGAGACAGGATCAACTACTAGCAGTAAGGCCATCACAAAGAAGAGTGAGCGATACATATTCCCCTCCTTTTAATGTAGAGGAATCAATTTGCATTGGTAAGAAATGCACGCACGGCCACAAGGGCCGGAGACGCTCCGCCTGGCGAGCTGATGTGCGTCGAATTGCTGCCCGTAAGGCGGAAACCCAATTTCGCGCAGGGCAAGGGCCTTCGCAATAACTAGCGAGGCGCGCGCCCCAACCGCTTCCCTACGCGCCAGCACGTTCATGGGGCCCGAAGCGTGTCGAGTTCGGGCGAGCCTTTCGCGTCAGCGGTTCGGGTCGTAGTCGTAAGTGGCCTCGGCCCGCGGTGTTTGCGATCCGTACCACGCCGCAAGGTTGCGCACATCCGCATCGGATATTTGCTCCCCGATCACCTCGTGGGCGTCGTTCGACCGCTTGCCGGTCTTGTAGTCGCGCATACTCTTGATGAAGTACGGCTGCGGTTGGGCGGAAATACGCGGCGTGTACCCAAATTTATTGGTTTTGTTCCCGTTTCCGTCCGGCCCGTGACACAGCAGGCAACCCCACTTGTCGGCCAGCTTCTTCCCGACCTCCGCATCTCCACTGTCTTGTCCCAACGCAATGGGCGATACCGTGAAACAAGCCAGGACTATCAGAACGTTCCTTTTCATAGCTGTCCTCCTTAAGCGGTTGGCGCTTTGCAACGGCCTGCGGAAGAAATCCGAACCGCGTCCATAGCCGCGGTCGCGGACCTCTGGCGCGCAGAATCGGTCGCTCGATTGCCTCGATCGTCCGCAAGAGCAGGTGGGCGAAAGCCGGACACTACTTGAGGATTGTGAATGGGAATGTTGTCACGCCGTCGACAGGGACCATCTCGTAGCGACCAGGGCCTTTGCCGGCGACGCGATAGCACCGCGCGTTGTAGCCGCCGCTCTTGCCCCACCACGATAGCTCGTAGCACACGCTGTCGCGGTCGAGCTTCCAGCGCCCGGTATCCATACAAGAGCCGCTCGCCTCTTGCCGCATACACACCGATCCATCCGATTTCCATTCCCAGTAAAGGTACCCTCCTGACACGACATTCTGTTCTTGCCACGTATGCCCCGATACCAGGCCACTGAGCGCTTTCGCGTCGAGCGTCTCCGCAGTCACTGGCGCGCATAGCGAGAACGCCGCAAATGCGAGGAGCAAGGCGGCGCCGAAATGCCCTTTTAGAACATTTTCGGATTTCATCTTGACCTCCTTGGAACGCAAAGGAACCAAGCGGCACCGCGGACGCTGCGGTTTGGAAACAACACCGGGATGTCGCGAGCGGCCCGCCTACCGCACCGCAGGCGGTACACAGCTGTACCTCGAGAACGGTCCCTGCGCAGGGCCGAGGCCGAAATTGCGAACCAACTTGGACGACGGGCGATTTCGGCAGTTGCTGCGGCCGCACCTTGGTGGCGCGAGGCCTTAATTTCCCGACTTCTTTACACCTGTCGGATCAGACGATCTTGATCCAGATCAGGACTTGCGTTCGCCCGGGGCAATCCGAAGCAAACGACCGTCTTCAGCGAGGCCAAAATCACTCGTCGTACGGCTGACTGCTTCGGGTCGATAGGCGCCATCTCCCCTGCCCCAAAAGCAGACGCTCAGTGGCGCCTGATTTGACGGCAGACTGCCGTCGGCCGCGCCCGCGACACGGCCCGCAACGCCTACTGCGGATGCCGCAGATCGCGCTGCGCGAGCGCCACCACGGCGCCGAGGGCAAGCAGACCGGCGGAACCCGCGAGCCCGATCTGCAGCGAGCCCGAGCGGTCGGCGAGCCAGCCGATCGCCACCGGACCCGCGATCTGCCCGGCCGCGAACACGACGGTGAAGGTGGCGATCGCCGATCCCCAGGCGGGTCTGGGCAGCGCGCGCTTGATGAAGCTGCCGATCGAAGACGGCGCGCTGAACATTGCGATGCCGAACAGCGCCGCGGACAGCAGCATTGCCGCCGCGTGCGTCGAGGCGAGCGGCAACGCGGCGCCGGCCGCGAGCACGATCATCACCGCGGCGAGCGGGCGGCCGCCGGGCCAGTGCTCGGCCGGCTTGCGCCACACGAGCGGCGCAAGCAGGGTCGCGAGCCCGAGCGCGAACCACACCGCGATCACGGTCGCGGTGCTGGCGCCATTCAGGCGCATCCACGCGATGACGAAGGTCATGTAGCCGATGTAGCCGAGCGCGAACAGCATGTAGGACGCGAGCTCGGCGGCGAACGGCCGCAGCGTCCAGCGCGCCTCGCCCGCCATCTTCCCGGGCTCGGCGATGCCCCATGCGGACCAGGCCGCCGCCACGCTCATCAACAGGCTCGCGTAGCCCATGCCGCGCCAGGCGAGCGGCCATGAGGCGCTGCCCTGTGCTTCCAGCAACAGCGGCACGGCGACCCCCGAGAGCATCAGGCCGATGCCGCCGCCTGCGAAGTAGATCGCGATCGTCGTGGTGGCGAGCTGTGGGCGCCGCGCAAAGATGTTGCCGGAAAGCGCACCGCCACAGATGAATACGGCCGCCCCGCCGACACCCGCCAGCACGCGGACCGCCATCAGCGCCTCGAACTCGCGCACCCAGCCGGTCGCGGCGATCGCCACCGACGTGACCAGCATTCCCCAGCCATAGAGCGCGCGGTTGCCCAGGCGCGCGACCAGCGCGCGTGTCAGCAGCGCACCGAGCAGGTAGCCAAAGGCATTGACGGTGTTGATCGCGCCCGCCTGCGAATAGCTCCAGTGCAGATCGCTGCGCATCGCGGGGAGGATGAGGGCGTAGGCGAAGCGCGCAAACGCGTTCGACACCGCCGGGCCGAAGGACAGCAGAAACGCGACCAGCAGCCCGCGCAACAGGGTGATTTCCCGAGGATCGGTGCGCACGGACGCCATCTTAGCGGTTGCGATCGGCACGCCTGGACGCACCGCCGATACGCGTCGGCGACGCGGAACAGCTAAGATCGGCGCGACGCGATGCGTCTTTCTCCCGACAGCGTGCAATCCGCCGCAAAGGACCGAAGCGACATGACCGCCCTCACCCGCGCCGACCTCGAAGCGCTCGCCCAGTGGGACACGCCCACGATCTGCAACGGCCTCGAGCTGCTCGACGCCAAGCACCGCAGCACCGGCTTCACCACGCAGCACATGGTCTGCCTCGACCCCGCGCTCAAGCCGATCGTCGGCTACGCGCGCACGGCGACGATCCAGGCCACGCTGCCGCCCGCCGGCGACGCGGAAGCGGTGCGTGAAATGCGCGCCCACTACTACGCGCAGGTCGCCGAGCAGCCGCTGCCGTCGATCGCGGTGCTGCAGGACCTCGACACCGAGCCGGGCTTCGGCGCGTTCTGGGGCGAGGTCCAGACCACGGTTCACAAGGGGCTGGGCTGTCTCGGGGCGGTCACCAACGGCTCGTTCCGCGACCTCGACGCCTGTGCCAAAGGCTTCCAGATCCTCGGCGGCAAGGTCGGCCCGAGCCATGCCTGGGTGCAGCTGGTCGACATCGCCTGCGCGGTGAACGTGTTCGGCATGGCGGTGAAGCCGAACGACATCGTGCACGCCGACCGGCACGGCGCGGTGGTGGTACCGGCAGACTGCGTGAAGCGCCTGCCGGCCGTGATCGACCTGCTGACGCGGCGCGAAGCGGTGATCCTCAAGGCCACGCGCGCGCCCGGTTTCAACATCGAAGTGCTGAAAAAGGCGATCGCCGACTCGGCGGAGATCCACTGATGAAACGCAAGGTTCTCGTCATCCAGGGCCTGCACCCCGAGGGGCTGCGCCTGCTCGAAGGGCGCGACGACGTCGTGCCGGTGGTGCTCAACTCGAACGACGAGCAGCAGATCATCGCAGCGGCGCGCGAGGTCGAGGCAATCACGGTGCGCACCGCGCGCATCACGCGCGCGGTGATCGAGGCCGCGCCGAACCTGAGCATCGTCGCGCGCCACGGCGTCGGCTACGACGCGGTCGACGTGCCGGCGCTCACCGCGCGCGGCATCCCGCTGGCGATCGCGCCGCAGTCGAACATGGTCTCGGTCGCCGAGCACGTCATGTTCATGCTGCTCACCCTGGCCAAGGAAGCGCCGTACTACGACGCCATGACGCGCAGCGGCGATTGGCGCGAGCGCTGGAACATCCGCGGCTTCGACCTCGCCGGCAAGAAGCTGCTGGTGATCGGCTTCGGCCGTACCGGTTCGCGCGTCGCGCAGCGGGCGCGGGCCTTCGACATGCAGGTCCATGCCTGCGACCCCTACATCGACGAGGACCTCATCCGCGCCGCCGGCTGCACGCCGGTCGCCGACTTCCGCGCCGCGCTGCCGCAGATGGACGCGGTGAGCGTCAACACGCCGCTCAGCGACGAGACGCGGCATATGTTTTCCGCTGCCGAGTTCGCCGCCATGCCCTCGCATGCGGTGATCGTCAACTGCGCGCGCGGCGGCATCATCGACGAAGCGGCGCTCCATGCGGCGCTCAAGGCGAAAAAGATCCGCGGCGCCGGCATCGACGTGTTCGAAGAGGAACCGAGCCCGGCGAGCAATCCGCTTTTCACGCTCGAGAACCTGATCGTCTCGCCGCACATCGCGGGTGTCACGGTCGAATCGACGATCCGCATGTCGACGCAGACCGCGCAGAACGTGCTCGACCGGTTCGACGGCCGGCTCGACCCCGACGTCGTCGTCAATCGCGAGGTGCTGAGGGCGTAGCGCGCTCGTCGCCGAGCAGGCGCTGCAGCGCTGCCGCCTGCTCGTTCAGCTCATCGATGTTGCGCGCGAGCAGGAGAAAATGCAGGCCGGTGCCCTGCTCCAGGCCGCCGGGCGTGAGCAGCACGACGCCCGTATCGGTGCTGCCGCGCCGGTACAGCAGGCCGCGCAGGCCGCGCAGCGCCTGCGACAGATCGCGCGGCGGGTTCGACAGGCTGGTGCGCTGCATGATCATGAACGCGCGTCGCCCCCAGTCGCCGAGCAGCCGGTTGGCGAGGGTCATCGGGATCGACGTTCCGCCCCAGCGCCCGTTGCACTCGATCCAGTGCAGCGCCGCGCCCTCGAAGGCTTCGCCCGCGATCACCGCGTCGAAGCTGCAGCGGCCGAAGTAGCCCAGGCGCTGGAACAGCACGCCGAGCTGCAGCGCCTCGTCGGCCAGGCGCTGGCGCCACGCCGCGGGCACGCTGCTCGGCACCGCGCCGACGAACTCGCCGCCGCTGCCCTCCACCACCTGGTCGAACACGCCTTCGACCTGCGGCAGACCCGCCTCGCGGCGCGGAATCCACAGCTGCACCGAGGGGCTGCCAAGCACGGCGCAATCCCACACGCCGACCATGAGGGGAAAGCCCGCGTCCCAGCCCAGGTTGCCGAGCAGGCGCAGCAGCCGGCGGCGCAGCCCCCCCAGCCGCAGGCCGCGCACGCGCTCGGCGTCGAGCACCAGGTTGCCGGCCGAGCCGGCGCTGTCGGGCACCTTGATCACCACCCGCGCATGGCGCCGGGCGAGCGCGGCGACGCGGCCGGTGAGCGCCGCCGGTTCGAAGGCGTGGTAGCTGGGCGGCAGCGCCGTGTCGCCGAGCAGCTGCTGCACGCAGCCCGCGAACCACAGCTTGTCGTTGACGCGGCGCGTGAGGCGCGGCGGCGGTGCGGCGACGCTGACCCGCGCACCGCTTTGCGCGGCGACCTTTGCGGCGAGCGTCCAGGCCTGCCCGGCACCGATGTAGGGCACCAGCGTCAGCCGCCCGTGCCGGCGCGCGGCGTCGACGATAGTGGCGAAGGCCTGCGCGTCCTGCGCGCAGCGTTGCGCGAGCGAGCCGGTGCGCGCCCCGCGCGCCGCGCCCGCGACGCCGATGACCTGCGCCGCGCCGAGCCCGAGCGTATCGCGGCAATACGCCTCGAACACCGGACTGCGTTCACCGCCGATCAGGACGAAATCGCCTTCGCCGGCGAGCAGCAATGCGCGGTACTGCAGGCTGGCGTCACCGCGGCGCTCGAACAGCGTGATTTCGGCGTGGTCCTCGAACAGCAACGCCGGGCCGTCATCCAGGCCAGCCGTCACATCGCTGCCGAAGGCCGCGCCCGAGGCGAGCGCCGGCTCGTCGGCCAGCAGCGCTTGCGCCAGGCGGTCGATGCGATCGAGGTCCTCCGGCTCCAGTCGGACATGGAGGTGTTCGACGATCGGGATCGAGGAACGCGTCTTCATGGGCCACAGCGCAGCCGCGCGGATTGTGCCCGCGGCCCCGACGGCGGGCAATGCGGGCGCAACCATCGCCTGCGGAACGGCCGCGAAGGCGGCAGCCGTCCCAAGGTATATTGCGCCGGATCGATCCCTGGCGCACGACGAACGATGATCAACTACCAGGCCCTCAAGAACCGCCACTTCCCCGACATCGTGCAAACCTACGTCGAGCGCGACACGATGTTGTATGCGCTCGGCATCGGGTTCGGCCACGACCCGATGGACGAGCGGCAGCTGCAGTACGTCTACGAGAAGAACCTGCGCGCGCTGCCGACGATGGCCGCGGTGCTCGGCTACCCGGGCTTCTGGGTCAAGGCGCCCGACACCGGCATCGACTGGGTGCGGGTGCTGCACGGCGAGCAGTCGATTCGCATCCACAAGCCCCTGCCGGTCGCCGGCACGGTGGTCGGCAAGCTGCGCCTCAAGGCGATCGTCGACAAGGGCAAGGACCGTGGTGCGCTGCTGCTGCAGGAGCGCGAGGTGTTCGACAGGAAGAGCGGCACGTTGCTCGCCACCGTCGACTCGCTCAGCTTCGGGCGCGGCGACGGCGGCTTCAGCGAGGTCGAAGGCAACGGCCCGAAGGGCGGCGATCCTGCGCCGCCGACACCGCCGGCGACTCCGGATACGCCGCCCGACATCGTCTGCGACCTGCCGACGCTGCCGCAGGCGGCGCTGATCTACCGGCTGTCGGGCGACTACAACCCGCTGCATGCCGAGCCGGCCGTGGCGACGGCGGCGAAGTTCCCGCGCCCGATCCTGCACGGGCTGGCGACTTACGGCGTGGCCGGCCATGCGATCCTCAAGAGCTGCTGCGACTACGACGCCGCACGGCTGAAGTATCTGTCGGTGCGCTTTTCCGCACCGGTCTACCCGGGCGAGACGATCCGCACCGAAATCTGGCGCAGCGGCGAGCGCGTTCAGTATCGCGCGCGGGTCCTGGAGCGCGACGTCGTGGTGCTGTCGCACGGCGTCGCGGAGGTCGCATGAAGCGCGAGCCGCTGGCGACGCAGGCCGCGCCGCGCACGCTGCCCGACAGCCGCGGGCTGAACCTGTACCACGCGGACCCGAGCTACCGCGCGCTGCTCGCGCTCTACCTGCCGGCCGATTTGCACGCGCACCTGCAGCCGCACTTCGAGCGCCTCGGCCTGCTGGCCGGCGGCGAGCTCGACGCGCTGGCGCAAACCGCGGACCGAAACCCGCCGCTGCTGCAGCACCGCACGCGCAGCGGCGAGGACCGCCAGTGGATCGACAAGCACCCGGCCTACCGCAGACTCGAGACCGTGGCCTTCTCCGAGTATGGCCTCGCGGCGATGTCGCACCGCCCGGGCGTGCTCGGCTGGCCGGAACGCATGCCGCCGGCGGTGAAATACGCGCTCACCTATCTCTACGTGCAGGCCGAATTCGGCGTGTGCTGCCCGCTGTCGATGACCGACTCGCTGACCCGCACGCTGTCGAAATTCGGCGACCCGGCCCTCATCGAGCGCCTGCTGCCCGCGCTCACCTCGCAG
Organism: Burkholderiales bacterium; assembly: GCA_041558415.1. GTDB lineage: Bacteria > Pseudomonadota > Gammaproteobacteria > Burkholderiales > SG8-39 > SG8-39. The sequence goes on from JBFFEY010000013.1 coordinate 17,507, forward strand.
GACATGGACGCGCTGGCGCAGGGCGCCATGTTCATGACCGAGCAGGGCGCCGGCTCGGACGTCGGCGCGACGGAAACGCGCGCGCGCTTCGACGGCAGGCGCTGGCGGCTGACCGGCGAGAAGTGGTTCTGCTCGAACGCCGATGCCGCGCTGGCGATGGTGCTGGCGCGGCCCGAGGGCGCCGCGCCCGGCACCAAGGGGCTCGCGCTGTTTCTCTTGCCGCGCACGCTCGAGGACGGCGCGCCCAACGCCTACCGCATCGTGCGCCTCAAGGACAAGCTCGGCACGCGCGGCATGGCGAGCGGCGAGATCAAGCTCGAGGGCGCGCTCGCCTGGCTGGTCGGCGAACCGGACCGCGGCTTCGCGCAGATGACCGACATGATCAACAACTCGCGCCTGTCGAACGGCATGCGCGCCGCCGGCATGATGCGCCGCGCGCTCACCGAGGCGCTGTTCGTCGCAGGCCGGCGCATCGCCTTCGGCCGGCCGCTCATCGCGCTGCCGCTGATGCGAAGACAGCTGCTCAAGCTGATGCTGCCGGCAGAGGTCGCGCGCTCGATGATGCTCTACACCGCAGGCGAGCTGGAGAAAGCCGACGCCGGCGACCAAGCTGCGCGCCGCCGCGTCCGGCTTCTCACCCCGCTCCTCAAGTTCCGCGCCTGCCGCGACGCGCGACGCGCGACCGGCGACGCCATGGAAGTGCGCGGCGGCATCGGCTACATCGAGGAATGGTCGGACGCGCGGCTGCTGCGCGACGCGCATCTCGGCTCGATCTGGGAGGGCACCTCGAACATCGTCGCCCTCGACGCCATGCGCGCCATCCGGCGCGAGGATGCGCTCGCCGCACTGCGCCCGGCGCTTGAGGGAATGCTGCCGCAGGGATCGCTGGGTGCAGCGCTGCGACGTGCGCTCGAGCGGGCCTGCGCCTTCGCCGCGCGCGTCGCCGGCAGCAACGACGCCCTGCACGCGCGCCAGGCGGCCAGCGGGCTGTATTACGCGTTCGCGGCGACGGTGCTGGCGCACGAGGGCACGCGGCTCGCCGAACGGGGCGACGCGCGCCGGCTGCTGCTCGCGGCGCTGGTCGACGTGCATCGGCTGCGCCCGCGCGACCCCTTCGCGCCGGGCGACGCGGCGCGCGAAGCGGCGTTTGCCGACCTGCTGCTGCCGGAGACCCCGGTCGCGCCGCAGGCCGTCCAGAGCTTGCTCGCCGGCGGCGCGCGCTGAACATGCCCGGCCCGCTTTCCCACATCCGCGTGCTCGATCTGTCGCGCGTACTCGCCGGGCCGTGGGCGGCACAGAACCTCGCCGACCTCGGCGCCGAGGTGATCAAGGTCGAGCGCCCGGCGAGCGGCGACGACACGCGCGGCTGGGGGCCGCCCTGGCTGCACGACGCCGAGGGCCGGGATACCAAGGAATCGGCGTATTACGCCTCGGTCAACCGCAACAAGAAGTCGGTGACGCTCGACTTGTCGAAGCCAGAGGGGCAGGCGATCGTGCGCGAGCTCGCCGCGCGCTGCGACGTGGTGGTCGAGAACTACAAGGTCGGGACGCTTGCCCGCTACGGCCTTGCCTATGACGACCTCAAGGCGGTCAACCCGCGCATCGTCTACTGCTCGGTCACCGGCTTCGGCCAGGACGGTCCGCACGCGCAGCGTCCCGGCTACGACTTCATCTTCCAGGGGATGGGCGGGTTGATGTCGATCACGGGGGAACGGGATGGCCAGCCCGGCGCCGGGCCCATGCGCGTCGGCATCGCCATCACCGACGTGCTGACCGGCATGTACGCGAGCCTCGCCATCGCCGCCGCGATCGCCCACCGCGAGCGTACGGGCGAAGGCCAGTACGTGGACCTCGCGCTGCTCGACACGATCGTCGCGTTCAACGCCAACCAGATCGTCGGCTTCCTCAGCTCGGGGCGTCTGCCGCAGCGCTGGGGAAACGCGCATCCGCAGGTCGTACCCTATGAAGTCTTCGCGACCTCCGACGGACATATCATCCTCGCGGTCGGCAACGACGGTCAGTTCCGGCGCTTCTGCGCGGTGGCCGGCTGCCCCGAGCTCGCCGAGGAAGCGCGCTTCGCCACCAACTCGCAGCGCATCCTGCATCGCGCCGAACTGATCCCGATCGTCGCCGAGGTGATGCGCACGCGCGGCAAGCACGAGTGGATCGAGGCGCTCGAGGCGGCCAACGTGCCCTGCGGCCCGATCAACAACATGCAGGAGGTGTTCGAGGACCCGCAGGTGCGCCACCGCGGACTGCGCATCGACATGCCGCATCCGCTCGGCGGCGTCGCGCCGGTGGTGGCGAGCCCGATGCGGCTCTCCGCAACGCCGGTCGAATACCGCATCGCGCCGCCGCTGCTCGGCCAGCACAACGCCGAGGTGTATTGCGATCTGCTCGGCAAGAGCGAAGCGGAGCTCGAGCGCCTGCGCACGGCGGGCATCGTCTAAGGCACGAAGTGAAGGCGATTGTCTGCCACGCCTTCGGCGATTTTCATGACCTGAAGGTCGAGGAGACCGCGCCACCACCGATGGTGGCGCGCGGGGTGCGCATCGCAGTCGAGGCGGCGAGCATCAGCTTCGCGACCAGCCTCTGGGTCGCGGGCAAGTACCAGCACAAGCCCCCGCTGCCGTTCGTGCCCGGCAGCGAATTCGTCGGCACGGTGCTCGAGTGCGCGCCCGATGTGCGCCGCTTCAGGCAGGGCGATCGCGTCCTCGCCGTCTCGGGCTGGGGCGGTTACGCGGAACAGGCGGTGGTCAGCGAGCACACCGTGTACCCGCTGCCGGTCGGCATCGACGCCGGCGCCGCCCTGCATCTGGCGACTTCCTATGCCACCGCCTACGGCGCGCTCGTCTGGCGCGCGCGGCTCGCGCGCGATGAAACGCTGCTGGTGCTCGCTGCGGCCGGCGGCGTCGGGCTGGCTGCGGTCGAGGTCGGCCGTGTACTTGGTGCGAACGTCGTTGCCGCGGCCGGCGGTGCCGAGAAATGCGCGGTGGCGCGCGAGCATGGCGCACAGGCCGCGATCGACTACCGCGAAGGCGACCTGCGCGCCGAGATCCGGCGCGCCACGCAGGGACGTGGCATCGACGTCGTCTTCGACCCGGTCGGCGGTGCGAGCTTCGACGCTGCGCTGCGCAGCCTGGTGCCCGGCGGGCGACACGTCGTCATCGGCTTCGCCGGCGGCTCGATTCCGAACATTCCTGCCAATATCCTGCTGGTGAAGAACATCGCGGTACTCGGCTTCAACATCGGCATGTGGTACGGCTGGTCGGTAAACGACGAGCGCGCCCGATACGAGCCAGAGATTCGCGCGGCCTTCGAGCAAATCTTCGCCTGGCACGGCGAAGGCCTCCTCAGGCCGCTGGTGTCGCAGGTCTATCCGCTGGAACGCTTTGCCGAGGCACAGGACGCGGTGCTCGAGCGCCGCTCGGTCGGCAAGGTGGTGCTGCTCGTCAGGCAAGAGGAGAAAGGCAAATGAGTGAAACCGTTATGTACCAGACCGACGGCCCGGTCGCGACCGTCACGCTAAACCGACCGGAGCGGCTCAATGCGATGAACCGCGAGCTGATGGCGGCGGCGGTCGAGGTTTTCGAAAGGGCGGCGAGCGACCCGGCGATTCGCGTCCTCATCCTCACCGGCGCCGGCAAGGGCTTCTGCGCCGGGGGCGACCTGGCCGGCTTCGCGGGCGGCGAATTCAAGCAGCCGCAGCCGATCGAGCAGCGCATCGCCGAGCTGCGCCGCAACATGCGCACCTCGCAACTGCTGCGCGAGTCCGACATGATCACCATCGCTGCGATCAACGGCGCCTGCGCCGGGGCCGGCTTTTCCTGGGCGCTGGCCTGCGACCTGCGCTACGCCGCGGCGTCGGCAAAGTTCAGCAGCGCGTTTCTAAACGCCGGACTTTCGGGCGACTTCGGCGGCACCTACAGCCTCACCCACATCGTCGGCACGGCAAAGGCGCGCGAACTCTACCTGCTCGCCGAGCGCTTCGACGCCGCGGAGGCGGCGCGCATCGGCCTGGTATCGAAGGCCCTGCCCGACGGCGAGCTGATGGGGCACGTGCGCGGCGTCGCGCGCAGGCTCGCCGCGTCGGCGCCCATCGCGTTGCGCGAGATCAAGCGCAACCTGAACGACGCGCTGCGACTGTCGTTCGCCGAGGCACTCGATCGCGAAGCCGAGCGCCACTCGCACTGCGGCACGACCGAGGACAACACCGAGGCGGCGCAGGCCTTCCTCGAGAAGCGCCAACCGGTATTCAAGGGACGCTGAGCGTGGCGCTCATCGAACGCGTCGATCGCATGCAGCTCGCGGTAAACGATCGCGCCGCGGCGGAACAGACCTTCGCGCGCCTGTTCGGCGCCGAGCGCGCGCGGCTCGACGAGAGCGCCCACCTAAACGCCTGGCGCACGATTCTCTCCATCGGCGAGAGCGAGCTCGAGCTCTGCGAGGCGCGCGGCCCGGGCATCGTGCGGGATTTTCTCGAGCGTTGGGGCGAGGGTCTGCTCTGCGCCGGTTACGCCGCGGCGAGCATCGACGCGCTCGCCGCGCACCTCGATGCCATGACTGCGCCGTACGTCAGGGAGGGCGACCAGCTCTACCTGCCGGGCACCACCACTGCCGGCTTTCCGATGGTCATCTCCCCGCGCGCGGCGACGCCGCGCGCGCGCGTCGGCCCGGTGAGCTTCTTTTACGAAGCGACCAACGCGCTCGATTCCGACTGGAAAACGGTCGCCGATCTGTACACCCGCCTTTTTCAGCTCGACCCGGCGAAATTCGCGCCCATCGCGAGCGCACGCTTCGGCTACGAAGGCACGCTCACGCTGTTCGATCCGCCGGCACGGCTAGACCGCATCGAGCTGTCGCAAACCTTCGCCAAGCGGCCGGGCGCAATGCGCCGCTTCGTCGAGAAGCACGGCGGCGATGCGCTCTACATGTGCTACCTCGAGACCGACGCTTACGATGCGCTGCAGCGGCGGCTGCTTGAAGAGGGCGCCCTGCTGATCCCGCGCGGTCCGTCGATCGAGACCGAACGCGACGGCTGCTGGGTGCACCCGAAAAGCCTTCACGGCCTGCTGCTCGGCATCTCGCGCCGGACGCTCGCCTGGGAATGGTCCGGGCATCCGGAACGGGTGCAACCGCCCCCGCCCCTGCCCGCAGGCTAAATATTCTCCAGGCCTGCGTTCTCGGCGACGAAACGGCTGAGCGCCTGGTCCGCGTCCCGCATGTGGGCGAGCGCCGTTTCGAGGTGCGCGACGACCTGGGGGCTGATCGTGCCGACGTTTTCCCAGACCAGCGTTTCGTTGATGCGTTTCAGGGTCTCGAGCATCTCGGCATGCTCGGCATGATGCGCCTCGGCGCCGTCGTAGGCCACCGCGCGCATCAGCGCGTCTTCCGTCTCGTAATGGCGCGCTTCGGCCAGCTGCAGCGCCATCAGCAAAGACCGCATGCCGCCATGGTCGCCGCGGTCGACCGCGCTGCGCAGGCGCGCAACGAGGTCGGCGATTTCCGCGTGATCGCGGACGACGTTGCCGATGTGTTCCTGGGGTGTCACCGCGCGCCTCTGCCTGTCGTATCGATCAGAGTCCTAAGTGTATCGCATACCCGTGACAGGCCGTGACGGCGCGCATCTCCGGGTTCTGCGGGTACTCCCGTGATTCAACTTACTTCGGGTTGATCTTGGTGATCTTGTTGCCCTGTATGCCGAGACCCGCCATCAGACCTTTTTGCGCGAAAACAAAGGCGTAGATGTCGTCCTTCAGCGTCGTCGTCGTGGTCTGCTTCGCCATGCCCTCGTCGACCACCACTACGCTCGGCCCGACCCCGACCTCGAAACCCTCGGCCTTGTTGATCTGGTTGAGCGCCTTGGCGTTCATGAAGAACATCGCGTAGCCGTATTTCTGTCCCCCTGCCTGCAGGCCGTAGGAAGCACCCGCAGTGCTGTAGAAGGCGACCGCCTTGCCGTTTCGCAGCAGGGCGCCCTCACCGTACTGGCCGCCGACGATCAGTCCCGCCTTCAGCACCTCGGGAAACACGAGAATGGCGTGCGCCTTCGGCCCGATCGTCTTCGCGAAGGGCACGCGCCCGTACAGCTTCTCGAGCGTAGCCCGCGCATCGCGCGCCAGCTTTTGCGCGGAGGCCGTCTTGCCCTCTTCCGCCGCGAGCGACGGCTGCCCCGCGAGCGCGAGCAGCAAGCCGAGCAAAAGGCCGAACCGAGAGAGCTTCGTCATGCGCATGTCCCCTTGATCAAGGTGCACGGCCGTGGCCGGCCGCCGTCCATCGAGTGCGTAGAATAATGGCTGTGCGCGCGTTCGTCGAACCCCTCCGCAGCGGCGGTTTCGCGTTGTTGGTCGGCGTTTCGCTGCTTGCCGGCTGCGCGAGCAAGACGCCATTGATGCCGGCGCCGACCGTGTACACGCCGCCGGCCTCGAAGCCTCTGTTCACCGCCGCGCTCGGTGCGCGGCGCACGCCGGACATCGAACTGGTCTACATCACCGACCGCGCGCCGCGCGCTGCGCAGGCCACGGCGCAGAACGCCGATCCCGAGGCGACGCTGCCGTACAGCGCGGAACGCGCGGCCTCGATGGCCTACGGCACGGTCAGCGTCGGCTTCGGCGAAGCGGTCGACTGGGACACGCTCGCGGCGCAGAGCGTCGCGGCCGAGCGCGGCGTCGATCTCGATCTGCGACTCGGCACCACGCGCGAGCTCGGGCGCTTCCCGCCGCTGCGCTACCCGCTCAAATCCGCGCCGGACGGCTCTTTCCATCGCGACCCGGCCGTGCTCGCGCAGCACCGCAGCGCCGCCGACGGGCTGCAGGCCCTCCTGGCGCGGCAGCTTGCCGCGGCACCGCGCAAGGAGCTGGTGCTGTTCGTGCACGGCTACGCCAACACCTTCCAGGACGCGGCGTTCACGATGGGCGAGCTGTGCCATTTTTTCGGCCGCGAGTTCGCTTGCGCCGTGTTCAGCTGGCCGGCGGGCGGCAGCCGCGGCATTCTCATGGGCTACAACGTCGATCGCGAGTCGAGCGAGTTTGCCGTGCTGCACCTCAAGCAGGCGCTGCGCATCGTCGCCGCGACCCCCGGGCTCGAGCGCCTGCATCTGCTGGCGCACAGCCGCGGCACCAGCGTGCTGGTCTCGGCACTGCAGCAGCTCTCGATCGAGCACTACGCCGCCGGCCTGCAGCCGCTCGAACGGATGAAGCTGCGAAACGTCGTCCTGCTCGCACCGGACATCGACGCGCAGGTGGCGGGAACCCTGCTGTTCAGCGTCAGCTCCGACCCGGACCTGTTGCGCGGCGCACACGCCGCGCCCGATGCGCGTCTGTCCTCCGGCGGCCTGCAATTGACGCTCTATGCGTCTCCGGACGATCTCGCGCTGAGCGTCGCGGAACGCCTGTTCGGCAGCCTGCGCCGCCTCGGACGATTGGACGCGTCGGCGTTCGACGAACAAGCCTACGCGCGCATCGCCGATCTGCGAAACCTCGATCTCATCGATGTCTACGGCAGCACCGATCCGTTCGGTCACAGCTACTTTCACTCCAACCCGGCGGTGAGCGCCGACCTCGTGTCGCTGATTCGTTACGGCCTGGAACCCGGCGACCCGGGACGGGCCCTCGAGGAAGTGCGCAGGCCGTTCTGGCGGATTCGGGAGGCGAATCGCTGAACGCTGAACGCGCGGTTGAAGCCTGATCTGCGTCAAGATCCCGAAGTGGTGGAGCGCTAGAGTGATTTAAGCCGTCCGCTTAAACCGTCTAGTAGGAGATCTCCCATGCGCTTTCTGGCTCTTGCCGCAGTGCTCGCGCTTGCCGGCCCCGCAATTGCCGCGGGCCCACCGCAATTCCAGGTCCGTGACGCGGCGGACTACGTCAAGCTGTGCACCACCTCCGCCGACGACGCCAACTACGTCAGCGCGATCGCCTTCTGCCACGGCTTCGGTGTCGGCGCCTATCACTATTACCACGTCTCGACGGCGGCGCCCGACCGCTTCGTCTGCCCGCCGAATCCGGTGCCGACGCGCGCCGCAGTGATCAACGACTTCGTCGCCTGGGTAAAGACCCGCGCGGACGTCATGAAGCAGCCCGCGGTGGATGCGCTGTTCGTCTACCTGACCGGCGTCTGGCCCTGCAAGAAGTAGCGGATCGACGCACATCGAACGAGGAGATCAAGCGATGAACGGCAAACTGATTGTTTCTTGTGCGCTGGCCGGCACGCTGCTGCTTGGCGGCTGCGCCAGCATGAGCGATACCGAACGGCGCACCGCCACCGGTGCCGCGATCGGCGGTGCGGCCGCAGGCGCCATCACCGGCGAATGGGGCTGGGCAGCCGGTGGCGCGGCGATCGGCGCGATCGGCGGCTATCTGTACGACCAGAACAAAAAGGCCGACGAGCGCCGCCAGCGCGAGGCCTACGAGCAGGGCGTGAAGGACGGCCAAAAGAAAAAGTAGCCGTCGTATCGTGACGGCGCCCCGGGGAAGCGGGGGCGCCGGCCTTTTGCCATAATCGGCCGCGGTGAAGCATTCCAACCTCATCGCCTGCCACGAGTGCGACCTGCTGCAGCGTGAGGTGGCTCTGCCGCCCGGCGGCAAGGCGATCTGCCCGCGCTGCAGCGCCACGCTGTACACGCACTCGACCGATTCGATCGACCGCACGCTGGCGCTGATGCTCGGCGCCGCGCTGCTGTTCGTCATCGGCAACGCGTTTCCCGTCGTCAGCTTGGAAATCCAGGGCCAGCGCACCGAAGCGCTGGTGTGGCAGGGCGCCTGGCGGCTGCATCGAGAGGGCGAGACGCTGGTCGGCGTGATAGTGTTCCTCACCGCGTTCGTGTTTCCGCTGCTGCAGATCGCCGGTCTGCTCGCCATCCTCCTGCCGCTGCGCCTCGGTCTGACGCCGCGCTATCTGGTGCCGATGTTCCGCGTCGTCGAACAAAGCAAGCCCTGGAGCATGGTCGAAGTTTTCATGCTCGGCGTGCTGGTGTCGCTGGTGAAGCTCGCGCACATGGCGAGCGTCGTTCCCGGCGTCGGCATGTGGGCCTTCTTCGGCCTCATCGTGCTGCTCGCCTGGGCGAGCAGCACCCTAAACCCGCACGAGGTGTGGGCACGGCTCGAGCTCGCGCTGCCGGAGCCCACGCCATGAGCGCCCCGACCGCCGCGCGCCTCGGCCTGCTGGCCTGCCACGTCTGCGAGCTGGTCTCACGCCCGTCCGCGTCCGCCGCGACCTGCGCCTGCCCGCGCTGCGGGGCGCGGCTGCACTCGCGCAAGCCGCATGCCATCGCGCGCAGCTGTGCGCTGCTGATCGCGGCGGCGATACTCTACCTGCCCGCCAACCTCGAGCCAGTGATGATCACGCGCTCGATCTTCGGTGTGCAACGCGACACCATCCTGAGCGGCGTGGCGTATCTCTGGAATAGCGGCTCCTGGCCACTCGCCGTGCTGGTGTTCGTCGCCAGCGTATTGGTGCCGCTGCTGAAGCTGCTGGCGCTCGGCTATCTGGCCGCCTCGACGCAGCGCCGCTCGCGGCTGCGTCACCGGCAGAAGACCCGTCTGTACCGGCTGCTGGAGTACATTGGCCGCTGGTCGATGCTCGATGTGTTCGTCGTCATGGTGCTGGTGGCGCTGGTCAAGGTGGGCGCGCTGGCGAACATCGAGGCCGGTCCCGGCGCGATGTGGTTCGGCGCCGTGGTGGTACTCACCATGTTCGCCTCGATGAGCTTCGACCCGCGCCTGATCTGGGATCCCGCCGGAGAAAGCGATGGCTGAACCGACCCCCGAGCTGGACAGCGCCGAACTGCCGCAGGCGCAAATCGCCAGCCCGCGCCGCTCAAGGCTCTCGCTGGTCTGGATCGTGCCGCTGGTCGCGGTGCTGATCGGCGGCTGGCTGGCGTGGACGGCAGTGAGTGAACAGGGCCCCGCCTTCGTCATCCGCTTCAAGACCGCCGAAGGCCTGGAAGCCGGCAAGACCAAGATCAAGTACAAATCGGTCGACGTCGGCATCGTCGAGTCGATCGAGCTGACGCGCGACCGCAGCACGGTGCTGGTGCACGCGCGCATGGAGAAGTATGCCGAGGACTACCTGGCCGAGGACAGCCGCTTCTGGGTCGTGCGACCCCGCATCACGGGCACTTCGGTGCAGGGTCTCGGCACCCTGCTCTCCGGCGCCTATATCGGCATGGACGTCGGCAAGAGTGAAGAAAGCAAGCGCGACTTCACCGGCCTGGAAGAGCAGCCGATCGTCACCGCCGATGTGCCCGGCCGGCACTTCGTTCTCAAAAGCCCGACGCTCGGGTCGTTCAGCGTCGGCGCGCCGGTCTATTTCCGCAAAATCGTGGTCGGCGAGGTCGAATCCTACGCACTCGATGCCGACGGCAAGGGCGTGTCGATCCGCATCTTCGTGCGCGCACCGCACGACCAGTACGTCAACCGCGAAACCCGCTTCTGGGAAGCGAGCGGCATCGATCTCAAGCTCGACGCGAGCGGCGTTCGCCTGGAGACCGAGTCGCTGGCAAGCATCGTCATCGGCGGCATCGCCTTTCAGACGCGCGGCGACGGCGCCACCTCGGCGCCGGCGGCCGAAAATGCCGAATTCCGCCTGTTCCGCAACCGCGACACGGCGCTCGCCTACCGCGACCTCGTCGTCATGCCGTTCACTTTCCGTTTCAAGGAGTCGCTGCGCGGGCTGACCGTGGGCGCGCCGGTCGACTTCCGCGGCATCATCGTCGGCGAAGTCACCGACATCCGGCCGCAGTACGAAGACGGCGAGGTCTACATGGTGGCCTTCGCAAACGTCTACCCGGAGCGCACCGCGAGCCGCCAGATCGGCGAGTCGGTACGCGCGAGACAAGGACTCTCGCGCGAACAGGGCTTCGACGTGCTGGTCGAGTCCGGCATGCGCGCGCAGCTGCGCACCGGCAACCTCATCACGGGGCAGCTCTACGTCGCGCTCGATTTCTTCAAGGACGCGAAGGCCGATCCGGTGCTCTGGAGCGAGAGTCCGCCGCGTTTTCCCACGGTGACCGGCACCTTCACCGGCATCGAGGAGAACATCGCGCAGATCACCAAGAAGCTCGCCGCGGTGCCGTTCGACGACATCGGCCAGGATCTGCGCCGCGCGCTCGAAACGCTTAACCGCACGCTGACGAGCGTCGACCGGCTGGCGCAGCAGGTCGGCAGCGAGCTGGCGCCGGAGCTGCGCGAGTCGCTGGTGGCGCTGCGCCGCTCGCTCGCCGAAGTCGACCGGGTACTCGCCGAAGACGCGCCGTTGCAGCAGGATGCGCGCGCCGCGCTGCGCGAGGTGGCGCGCAGCGCCGCCGCGCTGCGCGTGCTGGTGGAGTACCTTGAGCAGCATCCCGAGGCGCTGCTGCGCGGCAAACCGGAGGAAACACCATGAAGTGGACCGCAGTCGCTGCCGCCGCAATGCTGCTGGCCGGATGCGCCAGTGCCCCGACGCCGCGCTTTTACACCCTGAGCGCGCAGATCGAATCCGCGCCCTACGCCGCGGGGCCGTCGGTTTCCGTCGCCGCGGTCACGGTGCCGGATGTGGTCGACCGGCCGCAGCTCGTCGTCGCCGTGAACGCGAACGAAGTGCTCATCGTCGAGCAGCACCGCTGGGCCGAGCCTCTCAAGAGCGAGCTGGGACGCGTGATCGCCGAGAACCTGTCGCGCATCACCGGCAACCCGCGCATCGCCGCCTACCCGCAGAACGCGAGCCTGAACGCCGAGTACCGCGTGCTGGTCGACTTCCAGCGCCTTGCCGGACGCCCGGATGGTGAGGTCGTGCTCGACGCGTTATGGAGCCTGCGCAAACCGAACGGCGAGGTCTTGCGCAGCGGCCGCGCGCGCGCGCAGGCGCGCGGCGAACCGGGATACGACGCGCTCGTCGCCGCCTACAGCCGCGCGCTGGCGAAGATCTCGGCTGAGATCGCGATGGCGCTAAAAGGCTTGCCGGCCGAGACGCGCTGAGGCGTCTGCGCCTTCCGCTCAGCGCGCAGCCATCTCGATGAGGATCTTGCCCGCGCGCGCCTCGCGCGCCGCATGCGCGACGGCATCCTTGAGCTGCGCAAGCGGATAGACCTTCTCGATGTCGACCTTGAGCGAGCAGTCCTCGACCAGCGCGGCGAGCTGCGTGTAGAGCTTGTGGATGTCGGCCGAGGGCGTCTCGGTGAACCAGCGTCGCAGCCAGAAGCCGCGCAGGCTGACGCCGCGGAAGAAGGCGTCGCGCGGATCGATCATGCAGGGCTCGCCGGAGAGCGCCCCGTAGTTCACCACCACGCCGTTTTCGTCGACACAGCGCGCCAGGCGCTGCGTCGCCGTGCCGCAGATCGCATCGAGCGCCAGCGGCAGCGGCGCCCCGTCGGTGGCCGCGCGCGCCCGCGCATCGAGATCCGGGCCGTCGACCAGCACCACGTCGGCGCCCCAGGCCTTGAGCGGCGCGACGAGCGACTCGCGCCGCACGACGTTGATCGTCTTCACGCCGATCTTCTTTGCCAGGCGGATCAGACAGTGGCCGACGCCGGAGTTGGCGGCGTTCTGGATCACCCAGCTGCCCGCCTTCGGCGGCACGAAGTCGTGCAGCAACAGGTACGCGGTCGCCGGATTGACGCGCAGCATGGCGAGCTGATACGGGTCGGCGTCGGACTGCAGCGCCCACACCGCCGCAGCCGGCGCAAGCATGCGCTCGCGCCAGGTGCCGGGCCCGGGCGCCAAAACCAGATCGCCGGGTTTGACGTGCTTGACCCCGGCGCCGACCTGCGCGATGCGACCAAGTCCCTCGGCGCCCGGCGTGAGCGGCAACGTGGGCTGGCTCGCGCCGTAGCGCCCCTCGAGCACCAGCAGGTCGGCCGGATTGATCGGGCAGGCGATGACGTCGATCGCCACCTGGTCCCGTCCCGGGGCTCCGGGCTCGGGCACTTCCGCGAGTTCGATGACTTCGGCCGGCTTGCCGAAACGCGACAGACGTGCAGCTATCATGAGGCGCTCTTCTCCTTTGCGGGCAGCAACAAAAATCGGCGACTGAATGCCGCGCAGACGCGAAGTGTACGAACCTTTTGCGCACACCGCATGCGATTGTCACTGCCGCCGCGAAACCGCTACAGTTTTGAGGCGCGGCGCGCGCCGACTGGCGGCGGCCGAGCCGTTGAATCTACTTGCCCGATGGAGGCCGTGATGGCCGATTTGATAAAGCGCTACCATCCGCCCGGCACGCCGCCGGGCACCTTGACGCGGCGCGAGCGCCGCAAGCCCACAGCGACGCGCATCGCGCTGGTCAGTTACGACGAGAGCCGTCTCGAAGAGTTCGACGACGCCACGCCCGCGCAATGCGCACGCTATCGCGGCCTGCCGTCGACGACCTGGATTCACGTCTCCGGCCATCCCGAAGTCGAGCAGTTGCGCGAGCTGGGGCAGCTGCTCGGCCTGCATCCGCTCGCACTCGAGGACGTGTTCAATACGGGACAGCGGCCGAAAACCGAGTGGTTCGACGACCAGTTGTTCGTGATCGTGAGCCTGCCCGTGGCGAAGGAGCGTTCCGTCCGGACTGAACAATTCAGCGTCTTTCTCGCCGACAACCTGGTGGTGAGTTTTCACGAGAGCGCGGTCGAGGTGATCGAGCCGGTCCGCCAGCGACTGCGCGAGCACGGCAGCTGGCTGCGCGGCCGCAAGGCGGACGCACTGCTCTACGCGCTGCTCGACCTGGTCATCGACCACGGCTTTCCCGTGCTCGAGCAGCTTGGCGAACAAATCGAGATCCTGGAAGCCGAAATCCTGCGCAGCAGCGGACCTCACAGCCTGAACACGCTGCATCGATTGAAACGCAACCTGCTCACGCTGCGGCGCATGCTGTGGCCGCAGCGCGAGGTGCTCAACCGGCTGATGGCCGAAGGCCGCACGCTGGTGAGCGCGCCGACCAAGATTTACCTGCGCGACTGCTACGACCACACCATTCAGATCATGGATCTGATCGAAACCTACCGCGACATGGCCGCGAGCCTGCTCGACGTTTACCTGTCGAGCGTCAGCAACCGGCTGAACGAAACCATGCGGGTACTCACCGTGATCGCGACCATTTTCATCCCGCCGACCTTTTTCGCCAGTGTCTACGGCATGAACTTCGACCGCGGCGCAAGCGCCTGGAACATGCCGGAGCTGGGCTGGGCCTACGGCTACCCCGCGCTGTGGGCCGTGATGCTCGCCACCATGGTCGGCCTGCTGGTCTATTTCAAGCGCAAGCGATGGTTCTGATGGCCACCGCACCGCCGGCGGCGGCGCGGTCGCCGAGCCCATGCCGGACGCGCTGCTCGGCGACATCCGACGCATCGAGCTCGAGTGCTCGGCGCCATCGTCCTCGTGGGTTTCGGCATCTGGTTCGACCGGAGTTTGCGCAATCGGCGCAGGCACGGCGGCGATTAGCCGCCCGGCGATGCGGCCGGTCCTGCATGTTAGGCTGAGGCCCTCGTCGCCACACGGGAATCGATCGATGCGCTACACCTTGCCCGAATTTCTCGCCCATGCCGTGGCCATGGAGGCGGAAGCCGCCGAGCGCTATCTCGAGCTCGCCGACATGATGGAAGCGCACCGCAATGACGAGGTCTCGGCGCTGTTTCGCGACATGCACCGCTTCTCGCTGATGCATCGCGACGCGATCCGCGAGCGGGTCGGCGCGATCGAGCTGCCGCGCCTCAAGTCCTCGGAATACCGCTGGCGCACGCCGCCGGAAATGGGCGACGAGGACGCTTTCGACTACATGCTCGATGCCTACCACGCGCTCGGCTACGCGCGCGACAACGAGACCCGCGCGATGCAGTACTACCGGGCGGTCGCCGAGGACGCATCCGACGCGGAAGTGCAGCGCCTGGCGGCCGAGTTCGCCGCCGAGGAGGAGGAGCACGTCGCCGCGCTCGACAAGTGGATCGAGCGCACGCAGCGCCCCTCCGAGACCTGGGCGAGCGACCCGGCGCAGCGCGCCTGACGCACCGCGAACGCGCGTCGTGAAGATCCGTTCCCTGCGCCGCGGCATCGCGTCGGTCGCCACCTCGGACGGCGCCGGGGTCAAGCTGCGTCGCAGTATCGGTGCCAGTCCGTTCCTGCGGCACGACCCCTTCCTCATGCTCGACGAGTTCACCTCGGACGATCCGAACGACTACATCGCGGGCTTCCCGCCGCATCCGCACCGCGGTTTCGAGACCGTCACCTACATGCTCGACGGCCGCATGCAGCACAAGGACAGCGGCGGCAACACCGGCGACCTCGGCCCGGGCGACGTGCAGTGGATGACCGCGGCGCGCGGCATCGTGCACTCCGAGATGCCGCAGCAGACGCAGGGGCGCCTGCGCGGCTTTCAGCTCTGGCTCAACCTGCCGGCGCGCGAGAAGATGAAGCCGGCCGCCTATTGCGACATTCCGTCGGCGCGCATTCCGGTGACGCAGTTCGCGCCGGGCGTCGAGGTCAAGGTGATCGCCGGCGCGCTCGGTGCGGCGCAGGGCCCGATCCGCGGTTCGTCGACCGAGCCGCGCTTTTTCGACATCCGCCTGGCGCCGCGCGCCGTGTTTGAAGCTGCATTGCCCGCGAGCCACAACGTGTTTCTCTATGCCTACGAAGGCGAGGCGCTGGTCGGCGAGGCGCGTGCCGCGCTCGGCCATCGCGCCGCAGGCCTGCTGTCCGACGGCGACGCCGTGCGCGTCGAGGCCGCCGCGGCCGGCGCCCGCGTGCTGCTGCTCGCCGGCCTTCCGCTCGGCGAACCGGTGGTGCAGTACGGGCCCTTCGTCATGAACAGCCGCGAGGAAATCGAGCAGGCGCTCGCCGATTACCAGTCCGGCGCCTTCGCTCGCGATCCGGTGGCGCGCATTGCGCTCCCGGCTGAACCCTGAGCCGGCGCGCGGTGTGCCTGCAGCGTAATTTGCGCAGCGCGGCAAGGGCTGCGCGCGGCGCGCGGAAAGCGGCGTGGCAGGCCGCGGTTCTGACAATCTTTAATCGTTGACCTCGGCGTCCGTCGCAGGTAGCGTGCGGCATGCGGTTTGCACCGTGGTGCCTTGATAAGGCAGCCTTTTCAGGGCGTTGCCTGAGCGATTTGGCGCCCCGAAAGCTGGATGCGACCGCGTCAAAAGCGATGGCCTGGGAGAAGAAGAAATGAGCCTCCTCGAGTGGGTGCTCGACACCGCCGGGGTCTACGTCACCACGGTGGGTGCGCTGCTGCTGTTCCTCTATCTGTACCGCTCGCCGCAGCTCGCCGATCACTGGGCCTCGCCCGAGGGCAAGGCGGAATACGTGCGTCACCGCCGGCGGCTGGTCCTCGGCACCGGATTGCTGGCGGCCTGGCTGGTGCTGGAGAACGCGGCCACCATCTGGCTCGGCTGAACCGCGGCCTGCGCGCGCCTTCGTTCGCGGCGCGCCGGGGCGGCCGCGGCGCTCTCGCCTAGAATCCGCGCGTCCGGTCCTGCCCGAACGCCTTTCTTCCGAAGCCGAGCGGACATGCGCCAGCGCCTGGTCGAGAGCCTCGCCGCACGACTGCCGTTTTTCTACGGCTGGGTGATCATCGGCTGCGTCTGCGCGGCCGGCTTCTCGCGCCAGGGCCCGGCGGTCGCGACGCTGTCAATCTTCATCGAGCCGATGACCGCGGAATTCGGCTGGTCGCGCACCGAGATCTCGGGCGCGGTGTCGATCGGCGGCATCCTCGGCGCGCTCGTCTCGCCGCTGCTCGGGCCCTTCCTCGACCGCAACGGGGCGCGCGCCGTGCTGTGCTTCGCGGTGCTGTTCACGGCGATCCCGCTGCTGCTGCTGTCGTTCACCGAGTCGCTGCTCGTTTTTTACCTGCTCTACTGCGTCGCGCGCATGAACTTCGCCGGCCCCTACGACCTCGGCATCTACGGCTCGATCGTCAACTGGTTCGTGCGCCGCCGGACCTTCGTCACCTCGATCTCGACCGTCGCGCTCATGTCGGGCCTGGTGGCGATGCCGATGATCGCCCATCTGGTGATGCAGGCGACTGACTGGCGCAGCGCCTGGCTGGCGGTGGGCGCCACGGTGCTGGTCATCGGCTTCCTGCCGACCTGGCTGCTGCACGTGCGTCGGCCCGAGGACATCGGCCAGCGGCCCGACGGCGATCGCCCGCAGCCGCGTGCGACCGCAACGTCGGCCGGCATGCCGAGCGCGACGGCCGAGCCTGCCTTCAGCCGCCGCCAAGCGGTCGCCACGCCGGCGTTCTGGCTGCTGTCGCTGTTCACACTGCTCGTCTACCCGGTGCAATCCGGCATCAGCCTGCACCAGGCGCCGTTCCTCATCGAGCGCGGCCTCGACCCGACCGTGGCCGCGGCCGCGGTGAGCACCTTCGCGCTGCTCTCCGGCATCGCCGGCTTCGCCTTCGGCTTCTGGCCGCGCCGCCTCGGGCTGCGCGCCGCGCTGGCACTCGTGGGGCTCGCCTTCGGCGCCAGTTGCGCGCTGATGCTCACGGTGAAGGACGCGCCCACCGCCTACGCCGCGGCCGGCTTGTTCGGTGTCGGCGTCGGCGGCCTGATCACCACGCTGCCGATCGCCTGGGCAGACTATTTCGGCCGGCGCAGCTTCGGCGCAATCCGCGGCGTCGCGCTCACGGTGCAGGTCGGCGCGCAGGCCGCGGGGCCGGTGCTCTCCGGCGTGCTGCGCGATGCCACCGGCAGCTACGATACCTCGCTCGTCACCTTCGCCGCGCTCGGCTTTGCCGGGCTCGCTGCGGCGCTGCTCGCCTCACCGCCCTCGCTCAGGACTTGACGACGCCGCGCCCTGAATGGCGCAGCACGTTGAACTGGCCGTAGCTGTCGGCGAGCTCGAGGCGAATCGCGCACTCGGGGCCGGTTGAGCTCGTGGCGCTGCCGATCTCCGCGGTCTCGAACTCGATGCCGTTCGGAATGTGGATCTGCACGCGATGCTCGCTGTCGCTGTGCGGCGGCTTGATCGGCCGCCCCGTGGACTCGAGCACGCCCGGGATCACGGCCCGCGCGACGCGCGCTTCGAGGTCGACCTCGTAGTCGATCGGTTTGTAAAGCGTCGCGTGCACGGTGTCGGACATGGCGCGGAACACCCACCAGTGCGTCGCCGCCTCCTCGGTGTCTTCGCCGTGCAGCATGCGCTCCAGTGCCGCGCGCTGCCGCCCGTCGGCACGTTCGTCGATCACCGCCTGCAGCTCGCCCTTGCCTTCGAAGATCGGCCCCGGCCAGGCGTACAGCACCGCCACCTTGAGTCCGTTCAGCTCGAGCCCGCCGTAGTGGCCCTTGTCGATGCGCAGCACCTCGAAGCCGCGGCAGCTGCCGTGCGTCGGCAACGCCTCGAACTGACAGGGGCAGCCGTAGGCGCAATTGCAGTTGCCGAACGAAACGCCCTCCACGTACCAATCGTTGGTCGCCATGCGCAGCTCCTTCGCCGGTCGGCGGCAAAGCCCAGAACTGTAGCGAAGCGGGCGCGATCCCGCTAGAGCATCGCCCCCGGCTGGTCGAGCGCGTATTCGCTCAGCTGCGCCACCAACCAGTCATAGGCCGCGTCCACCGAATCGGTGCGATACATCAGCTCGAGGTCCTCGGCGTTGATCGCGCCATGCCGCACCAGGGCGTCGAAATTGATCACTTCGCGCCAGTACTCGGTGCCGAACAGCACGATCGGCATCGGCTTGGACATCTTCCGGGTCTGCACCAAGGTGAGCAGCTCGAACAGCTCGTCCATCGTGCCGAAGCCGCCCGGAAAGACGATCACCGCCTTCGCCAGGTAGGCGAACCAGAACTTGCGCATGAAGAAGTAGTGGAAATGGAAGGCGAGCTCGCGCGTGACGTAGGGGTTGTCGAACTCCTCGATCGGGATCGAGATCGTCAAGCCGACGTTCATGCCGCGCGCCTCGGCCGCGCCGCGGCTCGCCGCCTCCATGATGCCCGGCCCGCCGCCGGTGCAGACCACGAAGCGGCGCTCCTTGTGGTCGAGCGCCTTTGACCACTGCGTGAGCCGGAACGCGAGCTCGCGCGCGGCCTCGTAGTACACCGACATGCGCAGGTCGCGCTGCGCGCGCTCGGGATCGCCCTCTTCGAGCTGCGCCTGGCGCAATGCCGCCTCCGCCTCGTCGCGCGGCTTGATGCGCGCCGAGCCCATGAAGACGATCGTGTCGTCGACCTTCTCGGCCTCGAAGCGGCTCTTCGGCTCGAGGTACTCGGCGAGGATGCGCAGGGGGCGCGCATGCTTGCTGTTGAGGAAAGCCCGGTTGCGGTAGGCCTTGACGCCGCTGCGCCGTCGCTCGGTCATACGTTAGCTTCTTCCAGAGTTATCCACAGGGGTCGACCCCCAGTCTAAATCTTCTCGAGGCGGGCCTGATTCTCGAGCCACTCGGCTTCGAGCTGGGCGAGCTCGCGCGCAACATAGGCCTGGTCGAGCAGCAGCTGTTTCAGCTCTTCCTTGCCCTCGTCCTGGTACAGGCTGGGGTCGGCCAGGCGCGCGTCAATCTCGGTCTTGCGCGCACCGATCTTGTCGAGCTGCGCTTCCAGGCGCTTGAGACGCGACTCGATCGGCTTGCGCACCGCTGATAGGCGCTGACGCGACTCGGCGGCCTCGCGACGCTCGACCCGCCGCGTGGCGCCGTCGTCCGCACGCAGCATCGCCGCGGCCGCGGTCTGCGGTTTTGCAGGCGCGCCGCGCCCGAGCAGCCAGTCGCGGTAGTCGTCGAGGTCGCCGTCGAAGGCCTGCAGGCCGCCGTCGCGCACGATGAGCAGCTGCTCGGTCGTCGCGCGCAGCAGGTGCCGATCGTGCGACACCAGCACCAGCGTGCCCTCGAACTGCGCGAGCGCCACGGTGAGCGCCTCGCGCGTCTCGAGGTCGAGATGGTTGGTGGGCTCGTCGAGCAGCAGCAGGTTGGGCCGCTGCCAGACGATCAGGGCGAGCGCGAGCCGCGCCTTTTCGCCGCCGGAGAAATGCGTGATCGGGCCGGTCGCCATCTCGCCGGGGAAGTTGAAGCCGCCCAGGTAGTCGCGCAGCGCCTGCTCGCGCGCGTCGGGCGACGCGCGCCGCAGGTGCCACAGCGGCGATTGGTCGTCGCGCAGCATCTCGACCTGCTGCTGCGCGAAGTAGCCGATGGCGAGGCCCTTGCCGTAGACCGCGCTGCCCGCGAGCGGCGCGAGCTCGCCGGCGATGGTCTTGATGAGCGTCGACTTGCCGGCGCCGTTGACGCCGAGCAGTCCGTAGCGCTCCCCGGCCTGCAGCGAAAAGCGCACCCCGCGCAGCACCCGCCTGTCGGTGCCGCCGGCCTCGGCGTTGCGGTAGCCGGCGTCGACGTCTTCCAGCACCAGCAGCGGGTTGGGCGCGCGCCGCGGCTCGAAGAATTCGAAGGCGAACGGCGCCGAGACGTGCAGCGGCGCGAGGTCTTCCATCTTTTCCAGCATCTTCATGCGGCTCTGCGCCTGCCGCGCCTTGGTCGCCTTGGCGCGGAAGCGGTCGATGAACGACTGCAGGTGTGCGCGCTCGCGCGCCTGCTTGGCCTGCTGCGCGGCGGCGAGCACCAGCGCCTGCGCACGCTGGCGCTCGAAGCTCGAGTAGTCGCCGCCGTAGCGGCGCAGCTTCCTTTGGTCGATGTGCACGATGACGTTCACCACCGCATCGAGGAAGTCGCGATCGTGCGAGACGACGAGCAGCGTGCCGCGATAGCGCCGCAGCCAGTCCTCCAGCCAGATGATGGCATCCAGGTCGAGATGGTTGGTCGGCTCGTCGAGCAGCAGCAGCTCGGAGGGGCACATCAGCGCCTGCGCCAGATTGAGTCGCATGCGCCAGCCGCCCGAGAAGCGCGCCACCGGCCAGGCCAGCTCCTCGACCTTGAAGCCGAGTCCCATCAGCAGCTGCTCGGCGCGCGCCTGCGCCGTGTAGGCGTCGGCGTCGCCGAGCGCGGCATGCAGCTCGGCGATGCGCGTACCGTCGTTCTGCGCCTCGGCCTGCGTCAGCTCCGCCTGCAGCCGGCGCAGTCCCGCGTCACCGTCCATGACGTAGTTCACGGCGCTGCACTCGACTGCTGGCATCTCCTGCGCGACGTGCGCGAGGCGCCATTGCGCCGGAACTTCGGCATCGCCTTTGTCGGCGTGCAGCTCGCCACGCAGCAGTGCAAACAGGCTCGACTTGCCCGAGCCGTTGGCGCCGATCAGGCCGACGTGCTCGCCGGTCTGGAGGGCGAGGTCGGCGCCTTCGAGCAGCGGCTGGGTGCCGCGGATCAGCGTGAGATTCGAGATGCGGATCATGCGGCGCGCGATTCTACCGAATCACGCCTGCGCTTCTGCGCATTGGCCGCCTAGCGCGGGAACAGACCGGCGTCGCGCAGCACGCCAAAGTAGTGATCACGCTGCGCCGCGTCGAGGAAGGGTTGCGTCGCCGCGAGCCGCTCGTACGACAGCTCCGGCTCCTCGGCGCGAATCTCCCGCGCCGTCGCCTGTGCCTCTGCGACGCGGCCCAGACTCTGCTGCACGGCGGCACGCAACACCTTCGCCAGCACCAGATCGGGTGACGCTTCAAGCACACGCTCGAGCGTCGCAAGTGACTGCTGCGTGCGCCCGCCGAAGTACTCCGCGACGGCCGTCACATAGAGGTACCAGCCCGGAAACACCGGGTTCAGCGTGATCGCCTCCTGGGCGTGCTTGATCGCCGAACCGAACTTGCCGCTGTAGACCTCCATGTAGGCGAGCCCCGCGCGCGGGCCGGAGCACATCGGCCGAATATCCAGCGCCTGCTGACCCTCGTTCAGCGCTTCCTGGTGCAGACCGTTGAAGAGGGAAACAAATCCCTTCACGTAATGCCCGCCTGCCACTGCCGCGTCGAGCTCCAGTGCGCGATCCGCCAGGCGCCCCGCCTCGGCGAGCGACGCACGCGCATCGCGACTCCATCCGAACATGACTTCCTGAATGTAGGTGCCTGCCGCGCTCGCATGCGCTTGCGCCGACTCCGGCTCGAGCCGGATCGCCTCAAGAAAATGCTCGCGCGCACGGCGCACGTTCGCCGGCGAGGGCTGGAAGTATGCCTCCTGCCCGCGAAAAAACGCCTCGCGCGCCGCGGGGGACTTGACCGCCTTGCGCCAGACGCGCGCGTCCTCGCCGCGAGCGAGCTTCACGTCCAAAGCGGTAACGATGTCCTCGGCGATCTCATCGCCCATGAGAAACGCGTCGCCCGCGTCACGATCGTAGCGATTGGCCCAGACATGCGTTCCCGCGTCGGCCTCGATCAGCTGGGTGCTCACCCGCACGCGCGCGCCCGAGCGACGGACGCTGCCTTCGAGGACGTAGCGCACGCCGAGTTCGCGTCCTACCTGGCGCAAGTCCGTTCGCCTGCCCTTGTAAACGAACGACGACTGCCGGCCGACCACCGCCAACCCGCTGATCTTCGACAGGTCGGTGATGATGTCCTCCGCGATGCCATCGCAGAAGTATTCCTGCTCCGGATCGCCGCTCATGTTTTCGAAGGCGAGCACCGCAATCGTCGGCTTGCCGGTGGCGATCGACGCCGCGGGCGCGGCACCCGCGACCCCAATTGATCCCTCCGTGCGCAGCGTGAAAACGCGCACCGGGTGCGGAATGTTTTTGACCGCATGCGCGCCGCGGTCCTCGAATTCGACAGCGACGCGATTGCGCAGCGCCGCCTCGACGGCCTCCGATACCGTGATACCGCCCGGCTCGGCGAGGCCCTCCAACCGCGCGGCGACGTTCACCCCGTCGCCATACACCGTGCCATCGTCTTTCTCGATCACGTCGCCGAGATGCACCCCGATGCGAAAGCGCATGCGCTGCTCTTCCGGCGGCACCGGCGCAGGCGCCCCCAACGCCGCCTGAATCTCCAGTGCCGCATTGACGGCGCCGACCGCGGTATCGAACACCGCAAGCACCGAGTCGCCGGCCATGTCGACCACACGACCGCCATGCGCCGTGATTCGCGCGCGGAACACCGCGCGCGCGGCGTCCAGCGCTGCGACCGTGCCCGGCTCGTCCGCGGCCATCAGGCGCGAGTAGCCGACGACGTCCGCGGCGAGAATCACCGTGAGTCTTTGCCGGAGACCACTGCCGCTCATGCGCGCCCGTCTCGACCCGCTGTCTTGAGGAGTCTGGATGTTACCCCCTCGACCGATCGACAATGCGGATCACTCGGGCAGCCCCGCCTTCACCAGCGCCTGCTGCACCTGCCCGCAATGCTGCCGATCGGCGAAAAACAGCGTGCGACAGAACTCCGCTGCGCGAAAGTCGGGCTTGAGGCGCAGGACTTCCGCGCGCGACGCCTGCGCGCCCGCTGCGTCATCGAGCTGCGCCTGACAGGCCGCGACGTAGGCGTGATGGCCGTAGCGCATCGCCGGCAGGCGCCAGAACGCCTGCACGGCCTCGGCGTAACGCCCCGCGCCGAACAGCGCGCGCCCGAGCAGGTGCGCCCAGATGTGCGCCTCGTGCGGATCGAGCCGCATCGCGCGCTCGATCCAATCGATGCCCTCCTCGGCGCGGCCGAGCCAGGTCAGAATCTCGCCACGCTGCGCGAGCAGGCGCGGATCGCTCGGATTGAGGCCCAGCAGCTTGTCGCTCATCAGCAGCGCCTCGTCGAGCCGTCTCTGCATGATGCGGAATTCGCAGATGATGCGCAGGCACTCGAGATCGTTATCATCGATCGACAGGCCGTGCTCGACGCTGCGCAGCACCTCTTGCTCTGTCTCGGCTGAGTACCGCTTGTAGCCTCGTGCCATCGCCTGCGTCAGCGTGCATCCGTGCCAGCCGTAGGCGGCCGCGTAGTTCGGATCGATCTGAATCGCCTGCTCGAGCAGCTGCAGGCCGAGCGCGTTGTCCTCGGCGGTGCCGCTGTGGTGACAGAGCTTGGCGCGCAGCACCCGGTCGTAGACGCTCATGTCGGCCGGCTTCTTGCGCTTGACGAGCTCGAGCTGCGCGTCCTCGACGCGGCTCGGCAGAGCCGCAACGATGTGCCGTGTCAGCTCGTCCTGCAGCTCGAATATGTCCACCAGCTCCCGGTCGAAGCGCTCGGCCCAGACGTTCTTGCCGCTTTCTGCTTCGATCAGCTGCACGTTGACGCGCACCCGCGCGCCGCCCCTACGCACGCTGCCTTCGACGACATAGCGCACGCCGAGGTCGCGCGCGACGTCCTGCACGCGCGCCGCCTTGCCCTTGTAGACGAACACCGAGTTGCGTGCGACGACGGTAATCGCCTGAAAGCGGGCGAGCTCGGTAATGATGTCCTCGGTGATGCCGTCGGCGAAGTAATCCTGCTCCGGATCGCCGCTCATGTTGGCGAATGGCAGCACCGCGATCGATGGCTTTGCCGCAAGCAGAAGATGGCCAAGCCCGCCCGCGGCCGACGGCGCCGGGCGGGTGCCGCGCTCGCCGGGCCGCAGCCGGTACGCACGCACCGGCTCGGCGATGTTTTTCACCTGCTGCTCGCCCTGGTCCTCGAATCCGGCGTCGACCTTGCCGCGCACCGCGCTGCGCACCGACTCGGATACCGCGATGCCCCCGGGCGGCGCCAGGCCTTCCAGGCGCGCGGCGATGTTCACCCCGTCGCCGTAGACCGTGCCGTCGGCTTTTTCGATGATCTCTCCGAGATGGATCCCGATGCGGAAGCGCATGCGGCGCTCTTCGGGAACCTCAGCGCCGCCGGCCTCGAGCGCCTGCTGGATCGCGAGTCCGGCGGCCACCGCGCCGGTTGCCAGCTCGAACACCGCGAGCACCGAGTCCCCGGCCATATCGATCACACGGCCCTGCTGCGCCTCGATCTTCGTCCGGAACACCGCGCGTGCGGCGTCGAGCGCCGCCACGGTCGCGCGCTCATCCAGCGACATCAGGCGCGAATAGCCAGCGACGTCCGCCGCCAGGATCGCCGCCAGCCGCTGCCTCAGTTCAGTCCCGCGCATCCGCCCGAAATTCGTGTCTGCCATGCGGAGAGCCGATAGTAACGCTCCAGGCAATACAATGGCGCCTGGCCGTGGCTTGAGGAGCCTCTGGTGCCGCGCTCGCGCATGCGCGCCAAAAGCCGCATCACCGGCGCCCGGCTGTGGATCGAAAACCTGTAACACCCTGAGGCGATGCAACGCGAAACCCTCTCCGAGACGATCCCGCTCGACGTCGAAACCGAGACGTATCTCGCGCGCGCACGCGCGATTGCGCCGCGCATCCTCGACGCGGCACAGGAAATCGAAGGCACGCGCCGCATTCCCGACGAGCTGCTCGGCGCGCTGCACGCGGCGGGGCTGTATCGCATGTTCATCCCGCGCCGCTACGGCGGCGGCGAAGTCCACCCGCTCACCTTCATGCGCACGGCTCAGGCGATCGCGCGCGCCGATGCCAGCACGGCCTGGAACATCGGCCAGAACGCGGTGTGCGCCATCGTTGCCGCCTACCTCGAGCCGCAGGTGGCGCAGGAGATCTTTGGCGACCCGCGCGCGGTGCTCGCCTGGGGACCGGCACAGGGCCCGGTGCGTGCGGTCGCCTGCGAAGGCGGTTATCGTGTCACCGGCCGCTGGGCGTTCGCGAGCGGCATGCGCCAGGCCACCTGGCTCGGGCCGCAATGCCCGGTGTTCGAGGCCGACGGCAGTCCGCGGCGTACGGGCGAGGAACGCATGCGCAAGCGCGTCTTTCTCATCCCTGCATCGGTCGCGCGCGTGGAAGACGTCTGGGACGTGATCGGGTTACGCGGCACCGCGAGCGACGCCTTCGCGGTCGAGGACCTGTTCGTGCCCGAGGCCCACAGCGTTCACCGCGAGAGCCCGGTGGAGAACCGCGAGCCGGGCTGGCTGTACTGCTTTTCGATCCACAACCTCTTTTCCTGCGGTTTCGCCAGCATCGCGCTTGGTGTGGCACAGGCAATGCTCGAAGCCCTCATCGACCTGGCGGCGCACAAAGTGCCGCGCGGCATGCGCAGCACGCTGCGCGACAACGCGGTGGTGCAGGGCGGCGTAGCGCGCGCGCGTGCCAAGCTTGAGTCCTCGGAGGCCTACCTGCTGCACTCCGTGGCGGAGATCTGCGACGCCGTGCAGGCGACGCGCGAGGTGACGCTGGCACAGCGCATGCGTATCCGCCTCGCCTCGACGCACGCGATCCATGCTGCGCGCGAGGCCGGCGATTTCGTCTACGAGGCGGCGGGCGCGACCGCCGTGTTCGCCGCCAATCCTTTCGAACGCCGCTTCCGCGACCTGCACGCCATCGCCCAGCAGCTGCAGGGGCGCGCGGCGCACTTCGAGACCGTGGGGCAGTACCTGCTCGGCCTCGAGGCCGACACGACGTTTCTCTGAGACCCGCTCAGGGCGCGAGCGGCGGGTCGCGGTCGGCGGGCACGCCCGCAAGGAACCGGTGATACGCGGCCGCGCGGTTGATGAGCGCTCTGGGATCCTGTTCGAGCGTGCCGCTGCGCACGGCGGACAGCGTGTAGACCGCCCAGATGCCCGGCTCGACGCGATCGAGAAAATGGATCACACGCATTGCCTCGGGGGCGTACAGCGTGAAGAGCAGGAAGCGGAGCGCCGACGCATTTTCACTCTCGATGACGAGGCGATTCTTCCCGATGCGTCGGCAGACCAGTCGATACTGGTTCAGGCCGGTCGAGCGCGTATCGCGCTGTGCGGTGTACAGCGTGCGGCCGCTCAGCACTTCCTCTGCGACGAAATCGCTGCGGCGCCGCTCCGGATCCGGCCCGCTGAGCGCAAACGCCTCGTCCAGCAGCGTGCGCCAGTCCTGGTCGGTCACCGACCAGTAGCGCAGGCCCTTGGTCTTCGAGATGGCGCCGATGCGCCGCGCCATGTCCTCGACCGACAGCGGCGAACCGAAGCGCCCCGCCAGCGCGACGACCACCGCCATGCGCTCGCGCAGCGCGCCAAGGCAGGCAGGCGCACGCGAAAGGTCGGCGTCGCGCCAGGCGGCGACCGCCGGCGCACCGTTCACCGGCCCGTAAGCCGGATGCACCTCGGCACCTGCCGAGTCGCAGGGCGGCACCGGATTCGCCTGCGCGGCCGCGCACAGCGCGAGCAACAGGACGGCGCCTGCGACGCGATTTCGCATGCGCTCAGCGTTGCTCGAGCACCACCACCCAGGGCCGCGCCGCAGTCGGCACCGCGCGACCCTCGGCATCCAGGGCAACGCGTGTAAGGGATACCGCATCGCTCACATTGCCGCCGATCGCGTCGAGCTCGCCCGCACGCTGCTCGACGACCAGGTCGCAGTGATAGGCACCGCGGCGCAGATCGGCGAATTCGCGCACCTCCGCGACGAAGGCCTCGCCGCGCGGCGCGCAAATGAGGTCGCCGATCCGAGGCGCGTAGGCGCGCGCGTCGCGCGCGACGAAGCGGCGGCTGTCGCCATTCAACGCATGCGCGATGTAGTCCCAGTGCAGCACCGTCGGGGGGAAAGCGTCGCGCGACAACCCGGCGCTCGTCGCCAGCCAGCTGATGAAGGCCGCGGACCAGGGCCGCAGTTCGCCCTGCAGGCCGACGATCGGCTGGCTGCTCACCGCGTACCAGTAGGTCAGCACGCGCGACAGCATCGGCCCCTGCACCTCGTGCGTCGCCTCGACGCCGGGTGGAAACTCGAGAAACGATTCGGCGCCGTTGTCGATCACCACCGGACGGCCGAACAGCGTCCATTCCTGGCGCGCGAGGAACACCATGCGGGCGCGCGCGTCGGGCACGACGAAGTTCGGCAGGATGTCATCCGACGGCGTGAGGCGCGGCACGCGCTCAGGCGGCTTGACCGCGCAGCCCGCGGCGAACACGAGCGCCAGGAACGGTGCGAGGAGACGCGACCTCATCGCGCCGCGAGCACGCGCGCCAGCGCCTCGATCACCTGCGCGCGCCGCGTGCGCGCCCGCGCGTGCACCATGGTCGCCTGGTTCAGTTCGAGTTCGATGCCGAGGTACACCGTTTCGGGGTGGCGCCGCCGCCACCAGGTCGTGAAGCCGTCGCTCTTGCCAAGATACGGATAGTTGCGCCGCACGCGCAAGTCGGGGGCGACGATTTTCAGCTCGCGCTGCCAGGCGGCGCACAGCGCGGCCTCTTCCGCGCGCGCCGGGTCGTACAGCAGCCCGACGTCGGCGGTGCGTGCGACGCCCTCGAGCGACGCCGCGAAGCTGTGGCAGGACAGGTGCAGCGTCGGCCGGCCGCTGCGGATCGCGCCGCCGACCAGCGCCTCGACGCGCCGACGGTGTGGCAGGTAATGACGCTCGAAGATTTCGCGGCGCTGCAACCGGTCGGCCTCGCGCGTGACAAACGAGTAGAGCTGCGGATGGCCGTGCGAGCGGTTCAGATCGACCAGCAGGCGCGTCGCCGTTGCCGCCGCGAGCGGCGCGCCGAACGCCGCCGCGAGGGCGCGCGCCATCGCCAGCGCACCGCGGTCGTAGGCACGGTGGCTGTCGAGCAGCGCGCGATGCGGGACAAACAGCGGCCGGTAGCGCGCCGGCACGGCGTTGCTGGCATGCTCGCAGCTCACCACGACCGCGTGGCGGTAGCGCATCGCGTCGCTCACGGCCCTCAGGCTTCGGCGCTGAACGGCCGACCGGCCTCCAGGCAGTCACACAGCTCGGCGTATACCGCCTGCAGGCGTTCGCGCGGCAGCTCGCTGCCCGCCGCCTGCAGGATACGGCGCGCGAGCGGTCCTTCGGAGAGGATCAGCTCGAGGCGCTCGTTCCACAGCGTGCGCTCCTCGTCGCTGCCGACCAGTGACAGCGTCGTCTCGATGAGGTGGCGCCACAGCTCGCCGGCAGTGGCGCGCCGCGCGCGCAGGCCGAGCCCGGTGAGATACTCGGCGTCGTCGATGATCGCGGCGTCCGCGTCCGCGATGCAGGCGTGCAGAATGTTCACCAGGCGTGCGGTCGGAAACGGTGCCAGCGGATCCTCGTTGGCGAGGCGCCCCTCGTAGCAGGCGCGCAGCGCGCCGATCGCGGCGGCGGCCACCGCAAGATCCATTGCCGGGCACTCCTGCGTGTCGATGACGCGCAGCTCGAGCGCGCTGCGATCGAAGCGCACGATCGCACCGCGCGCGTTGAGCCACTCGTCCTGCATCACGCCGTCGGCATCGAAGGGCGCCATCTCGGCGTACATGGGCGCGAGGATCTCGGCGCGGTAGGCCGCTTCGCTGCGCACCGGCTCGGGCACGATATCGCCGAGCATCGCGGGCACGCGCGCCGCGTGCGTCAGGTAGCACTGCATGCGGTAGTCGAGCACCGTCTGGCGCGCACCGTCGGCGACCGGCGAACTCGCCGCGAGCGCCGGCAGGATCGGCAGCACGCGGCGCGCCGCTGCGAGCAGCCGCGCCAGCTCGGCGTCGCCGGCGAACGGCAGGTTGACGTGCATGCTCTGCACGTTGGCCCAGCCATGGCGCCGGCAGTCGAACACGCGGTCGTAGGTGGCGTAAATCTCGGCATATTCGTGCGGCCAGAGGCGCGTCTCGCTGCGCGGATTCATCCAGGGGTGCATGCCGGTCGGCATGAGGCGCGCGCCGAGTGGCGCAAGGCGCGCGTTCATCGCGCGCACCTCGTCCTGAAAGCCCTCGGCGAGCGACTCGAGCCCCGCCTCCGGGCGCTCGCTTTTCAGTTCCAGAAGGTGCAGCACCAGCTCGTTCGACCAGCCGAAGCGGCCGTGGTTCAGCGCGTTGACCACCGCGCCCGAGGCGTCGCGCAACAACTGGTCGGCGATCGGCCGCACCGCGAGCGTCTCGCGGTCCACCAGCACGTACTCCAGCTCGATGCCGGCGCCGGCGAAGGCATGCAGGGCTTTCGGTGCCATTTCAGCGGCTGCGCTTGCGCTCTTCGATGCGCCGCACGATGGTGCCCATGATCTCGCGGTACAAGGCGTCCTTCAGGACCTCATCCTCCACGCCGGCGTCGACGCTCGGATTGTCGTTCACCTCGACCACGTAATAGCGCTCGCCGACCTGCTTCAGGTCGACGCCGTAGAAGCCGTCGCCGATCAGGTTGGCGGCCTTGAGGGCGATCTTGAGCAGCTCGGCCGGCGCCTCGCCCACCGACAGCGTCACCGAGCGCCCCTCGACCGGCTTGCCCTCGCCTTCGCGCCGCACCACCTGCCAATGGCCGCGCGCCATGTAGTACTTGCAGACATAGAGCACGCGGCGATCGAGGATGCCGACACGCCAGTCGAAGTCGGTCGGCAGCCATTCCTGCGCCACCACTAGCTCCGAGTCGTCCAGCATGGCGTTGACTTCCTGCTTGAGCTGATCCTGCGTCTCGACCTTCTTCACGCCGAGCGAGAACGCCCCGTCCGGCCGTTTCAGCACGCAGGGCAGCGCGAGCGCCGAGATGATCTGGTCCGTGTTGCCTTTGTGTACCAGCAGCGTCTTCGGCACCGGCACGTCATAGCGGTCGAACAGCTCGGCGAGGTAGACCTTGTTGCTGCAGCGCAGGATCGATTCCGGATCATCGATCACGACCAGGCCCTCCGCCGCCGCTCGGCGCGCGAAGCGGTAGGTGTAGTGATTGACGAAGGTGGTGTCGCGGATGAACAGGGCGTCGAATTCGGCTAGCCGGCCGATGTCGTCCCGTTGGATCAGCTCGCAGGCCATGCCCACCGCCTCCGCGGCGCGCTCGAACTTCGCCAGCGCCCTGGCGTTCGACGGCGGCTCGGGGTTTTCCGGATCGTGCAGGATGGCGAGATCGAAGCGCGGCTCGGCGCGGCGCCGTGCGCGCCGGTAGCGCCCCCCGAAATAGTCCGTCGCCGCCTGGATGACGAACGGCTTGTGTGCTTCCGGGATGTCGCTCGCCGCGATCGGGCGGATCGCTTGCACGCGCCACTCTCCGCGCCGGCGCCGGAAGGTCGCGCGCAACAGCGGCGCCGGCACCAGGTGGAACAGGTGCTGGCACAGCGAGTCGTAGCGCGCCGCGACGTTGCGCCCGAAGTAGATGCTCAGCTCGAACTCGTCGGACTTGATCGGCGCGAGCGAGCGCTGGATCTGGTCTTCGAGTCCCTCGATCAGCAGCCGCACCAGGTTGCGTGACTGCAGGTCCTCGATCGTGCTGACCCGGGGCAGCGGCTTGTGGCCGCGCGCCTCGGCCAGCAGCGAGACGTAGTAGCCGAGGCTCTGGTAGCGGTACGAGCGGCACAGGTTGAAGACCTTGCCGCTATGGGCCTCGTTATAGGCCGGGTCGGTCAGGTAGGCGCGCGCCGACACCAGCGTGACGCCCGCAATCTGCAGCGGCCACTGGCGCGGCTCGTCGACGACGATCAGGATGCTCATCGCCTGCGGATCCGTCCGCTTGGGTTGATGACCAGCAGATTGGCGTCATGCGTCACGATGCCGAGCAGAACCGCGTTCAGCACGCGGTCGATGTTGATCCAGTAGCGCCGGCTCGATCCGTAGGGGTGCGGTCCGTAGGGATCGACCACCAGCACGCTGCGCGCGCGCCGGTCGTAGCCCGCGAGCACGACGAAATGGCCCGCCGGGCCGCCGCGGACGTCATCGGGAACGTCATGCGGGCCGTACTCGCGCGCGCTGCGGTAGAGGAAGGTCGAGGAAAGGCCCGTAAGGATCGGCAGCCGGCGGCGCAGGACGGCGCGCACCAGCGAGCGCGACAGGTCAGCCAGGCGCAGGCGCCCGCCAAGCGCGAGAAACTCGAGGTAACCGTCGGTCGCGTGGACCAGGTGCGGGTCGCGGTGCTTCTTGTCGCGCTGGCGCCGCAGCCGGTCCGCGATATCGACGCCGGGGCGAAACCAGGTCGGATCGAACACCGTCAGGTTGTAGGTGTAGATCGTCGCCTCGAAGCCCTTGCGCAGCGCGTCGCAGGCGAGAAACACCGCGTAGGTGCCGCCGTGCTCGAGGCGTCGCGCGCGCGCGATGATCGTGCGCAGCGCCTCGCGCCTGCCCCAGTAGCGGTAGATGGCATGCAGGCAGGTCGGGCCGCAGCTCGTCCCGTCCGGCTGGGCGAGCATGGTCACCGGCAGCCGCAACGTGACGGGTAGCATGGGGCGCGGATTGTAGCGGTTTTAGCGGTTTTAGCGGCTTGAGCGGCTTGTCAGGCGAGCGTGTAGGCCGTCTTCACCGTGGTGTAGAACTCGGCCGCATAGCGGCCCTGCTCGCGCGGCCCGTAGCTCGAGCCCTTGCGCCCGCCAAACGGCACGTGGTAGTCGACGCCCGCGGTCGGCAGATTGACCATCACCATGCCCGCCTGCGCATTGCGCTTGAAATGGGAGGCGTACTTGAGCGAGGTCGTGCAGATGCCCGCCGACAGGCCGAAACTCGTGTCGTTGGCCACCGCCAGCGCCTCGTCGTAATCCTTGACCCGGATCACGCTCGCGATCGGGCCGAAGATCTCCTCGCGGTTGATGCGCATGCCGTTGTGGGTGTCGGTGAACAGCGCCGGCTGCAGGAAATAGCCTTCGGTCTCGCGCCCGAGGATGTCGCCACCGAACACCTTGGCACCCTCGTTGCGGCCGACGTCGAGGTAGGACAGGTCCTGGTTGAGCTGCGACTGGTCGACCACCGGGCCGATGTCGACGCCGGGCTTGAGCGCGTTGTCGACCTTGAGCGCCTGCATCTTCTCGCGCATCGCAGCAACGAATTTGTCGTGCATGCCCTGCGTGACGATCAGTCGGCTCGAGGCGGTGCAGCGCTGCCCCGTGGAGAAAAAGGCGCCGTTCACGCAGGCGCCGACGGCGACCGCGAGATCCGCGTCGTCGAGCACCACCATCGGGTTCTTGCCGCCCATCTCGAGCTGGATCTTCTTGCCCTGCGCGACCGCGCGCTGCGCGATGCCGCGTCCGGTCTCGACCGAGCCGGTGAACGAGATCGCCGCAACGTCCGGCGAGGCGACGATCGCTTCGCCGACCACCGCGCCACGCCCCATGACCAGGTTGAAGGCGCCGGCCGGCACGCCCGCCTCCTCGAGGATCTTGGCGAGCGCCCAGGCACAGCCCGGCACCAAGTCCGCAGACTTGAACACCACGCAGTTGCCGTAGGCCAGCGCCGGCGCGATCTTCCAGGCTGGGATGGCGATCGGGAAATTCCAGGGCGTGATGATGCCGACCACGCCGAGCGGCTCGCGCGTGATCTCGACGTCGACGCCGGGGCGTACCGACGTCAGTTTCTCGCCCTCGATCCGCACCACCTCGCCGGCGAAGAACTTGAAGATGTAGCCGGCGCGCGCCGCCTCGCCGATCGCCTCGGGCAGCGTCTTACCCTCCTCGCGCGCCAGCAGCTTGCCGAGTTCCTCCTTGCGCGCGAGGATCGCGCTGCCCGCGCGGTCGAGAATGTCGGCACGCTCCTGGATGCTCGACCAGCCCCACTTCGGAAACGCCGCCTTCGCCGCCGCGATCGCCGCCTGGGCCTGCGCCGCGTCCGCCTGCGCGTACTCGCCGACGACGTCGGCGAGATCCGACGGGTTCTTGTTCAGGTTAACGCCGGCGCCCGGCAGCCACTGGCCGCCGATCAGATTTGCGTGCAGGTTGCTCATCTGCTTCTCCTCCGTGTGTACTCAGTGCTTCAACAGGCCGCGCTGCGCGAGGTTGCGCATCAGCGCGCCGGCGCCGAAAGTCCAGGGTTCGATCTCGTCGCAATAGCGCACGCGGTTCACCAGCGCGCCGAGCGACGGGGTGGCAATCGTCACCCGGTCGCCCGGCTTGTGGGTGAAACCCTGGCCGGGCGCGTCGCGATCCTGGATCGGCGCGAACATCGTGCCGAGGTAAAGCGCGAGCCCGTCGGGGTACTGGTGGTTCTCGTTCATCGCCTGGCGCACGATCTCGAGCGGGTCACGGCTGATCTTCGAGAGCGAGCTTACGCCCTCCAGGGCGAAGCCGTCGTCGCCTTCCACCTTGAGCGCGACGTCCGCCGCGCGCACCTGGTCGATCGTAAAGCGGCCGTCGAACAGGCGGATGAACGGCCCGATCGCACTCGAAGCGTTGTTGTCCTTGGCGCGGCCGAGCAGCAGCGCGCTGCGGCCCTCGACGTCACGCAGGTTGACGTCGTTGCCGAGCGTCGCGCCGACCACCTCGCCGCGCGCGTTCGCGACCAGCACCACCTCGGGCTCGGGATTGTTCCAGGTCGAAGTGCGCAGGATGCCGATGTCGGCGCCGACGCCCACCGATGCCAGCGGCGCGCACTTGGTGAAAATCTCGGCGTCCGGCCCGATGCCGACCTCGAGATACTGCGACCAGGCGCCCTGCTCGATGAGCGTTTTCTTCAGCGCCATCGCCGCCTCCGATCCGGGGCGGATCGCGGCGAGGTCGCCGCCGACCAGCGCGTCGATCTTCGCGCGGATCGCCTGCGCCTTCGACGGGTCGCCGCGCGCCTGCTCCTCGATCACGCGCTCGAGCAGGCTGGTCACGAAGGTCACGCCGCTCGCCTTCACCACCTGCAGATCCAGCGGCGCGAGAAAGCGCGTGCGCGCCGCGCTTTCCGGACCGGCGGCGCTCGCCACCAGCAGCGCATCGACGCGGCCGATCGACGGCAAGCCGTCGAGCGTGGCGAGCTGCGCGGCGAGATCGTAGTGCTCGAGCAGCTGCGCCACGGTCGGCGCGAGCGAAGACAGGTCGAGCACCTCGTCGCCGCGCAGCAGCACCGGGCTCGGCCCGCCCGGATCGCCGGCCAGCCAGGCGCGCCCGACCAGCACCGCCTGCGCCGCGTCGGCGGGCAGCACCCGCGCCTTGTTGAGCAGCGACTCGACCTGCATTCCCTTCAGTCCCTGGGCCGCTTGCGCAGCAGATAACGGTGATTGCCCTCCAGCACGAGGACGTTCTGCTGGTTGTGCACCGTCGCGCGCAGCACCATCACGCCGGTCGAGCGCTGCGGGATCAGCTCCGCAACCTCGAGCAGCGGGTACAGGGTGTCGCCGCTGTACACCGGGGCGAGCATCTTCGCCGAGCATTCGAGCATCGCCACCAGCGAATCGGCGACCAGCCGCGGGAAAACCCCCGCCCCCGCGGCCGTCTGGATCATGACCTGCAGGCCGTGCGCCAGCATGCCCGGATGACCGCGGCGCCGACAGTACTCGACGTCGTAATGGATCGGGTCGTTGTCACCCGAGGCGAGCTGAAAGGCAGCGAACAGCGCATCGGTCTGGGTACGCGACGGGATGTAGAAGCGCTCGCCAAGGGCGAAATCCTCGAACCAGCGCGTCGCAGCGAAACGATGGTCACGCGCCGCATCGAACCCCGGAGCCATGTTGCTATCCTAGCAGTCTCCCAGCTTGGACGTGACCGTCGAAACCCCGGTGACTGACCGCGTGCTGCTCGTTGATCCGATCGACCCCTCGGGCGCCGAGCTGCTGGCGCAGGCCGTCGAGGTCATCGAAACGCGCGACGGCGACGTCGCGGCGGTGCGGCGCCTGGCGCAGGTCTGCGACGCCGCCATCATCCGTAGCCGCCTGCCGGACGACATCTTCGAGGTCGCGCCGCGCCTGCGCGCCGTGACCATCCACGGCACGGGC
This sequence comes from Burkholderiales bacterium, assembly GCA_041558415.1. GTDB lineage: Bacteria > Pseudomonadota > Gammaproteobacteria > Burkholderiales > SG8-39 > SG8-39. The sequence goes on from JBFFEY010000013.1 coordinate 52,873, forward strand.
AGCGACCTGGTGCCGCTCGAAGCGGCGGACGCGCACGGCGTCATCGTCGCCAACCTGCCGGGCGAGAACGCGCAGTCCTGCGCCGAGTACTGCGTGATGGCGATGCTCATGCTGGCGCGCAATATCGCCGCCATCACCGCGGCAATGCGCAGCGAGCCATGGGATGCGGCGCGCGCGCGCAGCGCCGAGGCGCACGAAATCGCCGGCATGACCTGCGGCATCGTCGGCGTCGGCGCGATCGGCGGCCGCGTCGCCAATATCCTGCGGCGCGGTTTCGGCATGCGCGTGCTCGGTCACCAGCGGCGTCTCAACCGGCTGCCGCCGGAGATCGAGCCGGTGACCATGGACCGGCTGCTCACCGAGTCCGATTTCGTCGTCATCACGGCGCCGCTCACCCCCGCCACGCAGCATCTCTTCAACGCCGAGCGCATCGCACGCATGAAGCCCGGTGCCTGGCTGATCAACGTCGGGCGCGGCGCGGTGATCGACGAGCAGGCGCTGGTCGCGGCGCTGCGCGCACGGCGCATCCGCGGCGCCATGCTAGACGTGTTCGAGCATTACCGGCTCGCGCCCGGTCACCCCTTGTACGCGCTCGACAACGCGGTGCTCACGCCGCATCTGGCGGGCATCACGCGCGAGTCGCGTGCGCGCATGGGCATCGCCGCCGCGCAGCTCACGCTCGCCATGCTCGCCGGCGAGCGCCCCGCCAATCTCATCAACCCGCAGGCCTGGGAGGCGCACTGCGCGCGACGGCGCGCCGACGGTCCTGCGGCACAGCCTGAGTCGACACATGGCGAAAACCCGTAGACCGATCCGATCGGAAATGGCGTGGAGCACGGCCGACCGCATCGTGGTGCGCGGCAAGGATCTGCCGAGCGAGATCCTCGGCCGCTTCAATCTGGGCGACATGGCGTTCCTCGAGCTCACCGGGCGCGCGCCGAACGCGCAGGAGTCGACCCTGTTCAACGCCATGGTGGTGACGCTGGTGGAACACGGCCTCACGCCCTCCGCGATCGCGGCACGCATGACCTACTTCGGCGCCCCGGAGGCGATGCAGGCCGCGGTCGCTGCCGGCCTGTGCGGCCTCGGCAGCGTATTCGTCGGCTCGACCGAGGCCTGTGCGCGCATGCTGGCCGAGGCGCTGCCGGATCCCAAGGCGGAGGTCGACCTCGACGCGCTCGCCCAGCAGATCGTCGCGGCGCACCGTGCGCGCAAGGCCATCGTGCCGGGCATCGGCCATCCGATCCACAAGCCGGTCGACCCGCGCGTGCCGCGCCTGTTCGAAATCGCCCGCGACTGCGGTTTTTATGGCACTTACTGCCAGCTGGTCGAGCGCGTGCAGCAGGCCGCCGAGCACGCCGCCGGCAAGCCGCTGCCGCTAAACGCGACCGGTGCGCTCGGCGCACTGGCCTGCGAGATGGGCTTCGACTGGCGCGTGTGCCGCGGCATCGGCGTGATGGCGCGCGCGGTCGGCCTGGTCGGCCACCTGCTCGAGGAAGCACGCGCACCGATCGCGCCGGAACTCTGGCATCGCACCGATGACGAAGCCTCCGAACATCTCAAACCCAAGTAAGCGAAAGCCCCGCATGAACCTCGGACCCCAGACCCACCAGGACCTGCGCGACGCCGTGCGCGCGCTGTGCAACCAGTACGACTCCGCCTACTGGCAGCAGGTCGATGAAGAACGCGCTTATCCCGAAGCCTTCGTCGACGCGCTGACGCAGGCCGGCTGGATGTCGGCGCTGATTCCGGAGGAATACGGCGGCTCGGGCCTGTCGCTCACCGAGGCGACGGTCATCATGGAAGAGATCACGCGCTCCGGCGGTAACGCCGGCTGCTGCCACGGTCAGATGTACAACATGAACACGCTGCTCAGGAACGGCTCCGAGGCGCAGAAGCAGAAGTACATGCCGAAGATCGCGACCGGCGAGCTGCGCCTGCAGGCGATGGGCGTCACCGAGCCGACCGCGGGCACCGATACGACGACGATCAAGACCACGGCGGTCAAAAAGGGCGACCGCTACGTGGTGAACGGCCAGAAGGTGTGGACTTCCCGCCTGCAGCACTCGGAGCTCATGCTGCTGCTCGCACGCACCACCCCGCTTGCCGAGGTGAAGCGCAAGTCCGAAGGCATGTCGGTGTTCATCGTCGACAAGCGCGAGGCGCTCGGCCAGGGGCTGACGATGCGGCCGATCCGCAACATGGTGAACCACGAGACCAACGAGGTGTTCTTCGACAACCTCGAAATCCCCGCCGAAAACCTGATCGGCGAGGAAGGCAAGGGCTTTCGCTACATTCTCGACGGGCTAAACGCGGAACGCATCCTGATCGCCGCCGAGTGCATCGGCGACGGCTACTGGTTCATCGAGCGGGCGACGAACTACGCCAAGGACCGTGTCGTGTTCGGCCGGCCGATCGGGCAGAACCAGGGCATCCAGTTCCCCATTGCCGAAGCCTACATGGAGCTCGAGGCCGCCAACCTGATGCGCTACAAGGCTGCCGCGCTGTTCGACGAGAAGCAGCACTGCGGCGCGGAAGCCAACATGGCCAAGCACCTCGCGGCGAAGGCCTCCTGGGAGGCGGGCAACGTCTGCCTGCAGACGCACGGCGGCTTCGGCTTCGCCGCCGAGTACGATGTCGAGCGCAAGTTCCGCGAGACGCGCCTTTACCTCGTGGCGCCGATTTCGACTAACCTCATCCTGTCCTATCTCGCCGAGCACGTGCTCGGCCTGCCGCGCTCCTTCTAGCGCGGCTAGCGCGCCAAGGCCGTGCCCAGCTGCGCGGCGAGCTCCCGCTCGGCAAGCGCGGTGTAATCCTTGTCGATCGCTTCGCGCAGCTGCGTCTTCACGCCCGCGGACAGCTGCCCGCGCAGGATGCCGAGGAACGGCGCCGAGGCGACGAGCACCAGGCCGCCGTAACGGTTCTGCACGCGTCCCTGCTCGAGCGTATGCCCGAGCTCGCGCGCAAACTGCTCCTGCGCCACGCGCTTCGGCTCGGTGTCCGGGTCCAGTGCCGTGCGCCGGCCCTGGTCGGTCGCGGTGTGTCCGGGCCGATCCGATACCAGGTCGCCGCCCTTGGCGCGGCTTTCCGGATGCTCGAACTCGCGCACCAGCGCCAGTTCACCGCCCGCAGCATGGCGCTCGAACAGACGCGCACGGCTCGAGTTCGCAACGACGATCCATGTCTTGTCCGTCATGAGTGGCCTCTCCTTCTGCCAAACCACTTGCCTCTGTACGTACAGGCTCGCGCGGATCCGGCGCCGCGCGTTGACGTGGATCAACGGCCGGTGTCGCGTATCACGCGCGCGCGCAGCCGCATGGCGTCGCGCAGCGCGTGGCCCCCGGCCGTATTGTCGAAATAGACGTGCACCTGACGGCCTTCGTCACGCCATTCGCCGCAACGCGCCGCCCAGCGCGCCAGCGTCGCCGCCGCGTAGGGCGAGACATAGGTCTCGCGGTGGCCGTGCAGCCGCAGGTAGACGAGATCGGTCGACACCGCGCGCCAGATCGGCCAGTCGGCGGCATCGGACTGCACCACCGCGACGCGGGCGCGCTGCAGTCGCGCGCGCACCGCCTCGTCGAACCAGCTCGGATGGCGGAATTCGACTGCGTGGCGCACGCCATCCCAGCGCCGCAGCCGCGCCAGGAAGCGCTCGAGCAACGCGCCGTCGGCCCGCAGATTGGCTGGCAGCTGCCACAGCACGACAGCCAGCTTGCGGCCGAGGCCGCGTGCCGGCTCGCGCTGGCGCGCCAGCGCGGTGAGCGGAAAGTCGAGCCGGCGCACGTGCGTCAGGTAGCGGCTCGCCTTGATTGCAAAGCGGAAATTCGCTGGTGTCTGCGCGTGCCAGTGTGCGTAGGCCGAACGCGGCAGAAGATGATAAAAAGTCGCATTGACCTCGACTGCGTCGAACTGCCGCGCATACCGTCCCAGCCAGCGCGCACGCGGCAGCTGCGCATAAAATGTCGGGCCCCACTCGTCGTAAGCCCACCCGCTGGTACCGATCCAGACGCGCGGCATGTGCGATTGATGGTAGTCAAAAAACCGGCATCCGCAAGCGCCTATGTTGATTCCGGGCACTCAGAGAACGAACGAGCAGAGAGACGCCATGCAAACCCCACTCCAGATCACCTTCCGCGACGTTCCGCAATCCGACGCCCTCGAGGCGCGCATTCGCGAAAAGGCCGAGAAGCTGGAGTCGTTCCACACAGGGATCGTCAGTTGCCGCGTCACCGTCGAATCGCGCGACCGGCACAAGCACCAGGGCAAGGAGTTCCGCGTGCGTATCGAGCTGCGCATTCCGCAGCACGAGATTGCGATCAATCGCGACCACCACGAGGATGTCTATGTCGCGGTGCGCGACGCGTTCAACGCGGCCGGACGCAAGCTCGAGGATGTCGCCCGCGTGCAGCGCGGCGAGGTCAAGGCGCATAGCAAGGGCCGGCCGCCCACACCGTAGCAAGCTCGTTTATAGTACGCGCATGACGACGAATCACTGGCGGCGGCTCTTGGCGGCCGCCACACTCACACTGACGCTCACCGTCGCCGGCTGCGGCTCGAAGGTCAACGAAGAGAATTTCGCGCGCATTCAGGACGAGATGACCGAACAGCAGGTTATCGATCTGCTGGGTCAGCCCTCCGAGACCAGCAGCGTGAGCGCCCTCGGCGTGTCCGGCACATCAGCGGTATGGCGCACCGAAGACGCCGTGATCAGCGTGCAGTTCGTCAACGGCAAGGTGCGTCTCAAGCAGTTCGATCGCCCGAAGCGCTGAGCGGCGCGAGCGCCGGAACCAGCACCGAGAGCGCGGCGGGCAGCACGCTGACCGAAACGCGCCGTGTCGCGGGGAACGGCAGCTCGCCGTCCGCCTCGATCGCCATCGGCGTCTCGGATTCGAAACCGATACGCCGCGCACGCTGCATACGCACGCGCGGGTGGTCGGTATGCCGCCCGCGCATCACGCGCGGCACCAGGCCGAGAATGGCGACGCGACCGAGCGCGCCGGCCAGCATCACGTCGAGCAGGCCGTCGTCGGCGCGCGCATCCGGACACACCCAGAAGCTGCTGCCGAAGCAGCGCCCGTTCATCACTGCCGCGATCGTCGCCTCGCAGCTTTCGGGCGGCGCGTCGTCGAGCTGCAGCGTCAGGCGCAAGCGCGGGTAGGCAACTAGGGTTTTGGCGAGCGCACCGAAATAGGCGGCGCGTCCCCTCAGCCACGCCGGCATGGCGGCGGCGTTGGCGGCGCCCTGCGCGCCGAAGCCTACGTCCATGCCGTTGGCGAAATAGCGGCGCTGCACTGCGCCCGGTGGCGCCTCAACCTCGATGCAGCCGGCGTCGAAGCGGCGCGTCTGGCCACCTGCGATCGTCGCCACCGCCGTCGGCCAGTCCGGCGCCCGTCCGCCGATCGCGATCGATGGCGCGATCAGCTTGGCGAAGTCGTCGCCGCTGCCCAGCGGCAGCACGCCGAGCGCCGCGACGCGGCCGTCACCCGCGGCACGCAGCAGGCCGTTGACCACTTCGTGCACCGTGCCGTCACCTCCGGCCGCGACTACGGCCGCGTATTCGCCCGCGGCCCGCTCGGCGTGCCCGATCGCCTCGCCGCCGCGCGCCGTCGTCACCGCATCGAAATCGACGCCGGCCGCGCGCAGCGCGCGCGCCACGAACGGCCACCGCTTTCGCGCGCGACCGCGGCCCGCCGCCGGATTGACGATGACCAGGATGCGCGTCATTCCGCGTGGGAAGCCGGCGGCCTCGCTCATTTGTCGGCCACGGTCCCGGCGCGCGCCGCGAGCGCCACACGCTCGGCGTGCGAAGCCTCGAGGCGGCGCAGCACCTCGGGCTCTCTTTCGCCGAGCGCGAGCACGTCAGCGCGCGTCAGACGCAACAAGGTGCAGGGCGTCTCCGCGATCACGGTACCCTGGCGCACGTGATCGCCGAGCAGCGCGGTCTCGCCGAAGAAATCGTCTTCCCCCAGGCGACCGAGCAGCACGGCCTCGCCCTGCGCGTTCCGGCGTTCCGCGCGCAGACGCCCGTGCAGCACGATGTACAGTGCGTCACCCTTCTGCCCTTCGGCGATGACCGTGTCGTTGGCGAGAAAGTTGACGGTGTCGGCGCGTTGCGCGAGTCGCTCGAGTGTCGCCTCGCGCAAGCCGGCAAACAGCGGCACTGCGGAAACCAGGTCATGCGCATTCGGCGCCGGCTGGGCGCGCGCGATCGACGGCAGAGCAGTCAGCGCGTCCTCGATGCGTTTCACGATGCGCGCATACGCCTTGGCGCCGAGCGCACCGTGCTGGTGCGCCGCGTCCGCGCGCGCCCGCGCACTCAGCAGCGCAACACGCTGCCAGAGCCGCGTTTCGTAAGCGCGGAAGTATTCCGGGAATTCGCGCCGCACGGATTCGATGCGTTCGCTGCGTCGCTGCAGCCGCTGCCGGTACACGGCGGCGAGTTGCTCGCGTTCGTCTTGCGACAGCGCGTCGTCGGCGCGCAGGCCCTCGAGCGCCGCCTGCGCAGTCAGCACGCCGGCGATGTCGCGCTGCAGCCGCTGACCGAGGCGCAGGTCCTGATAGCGCGCCAGCATCCCCGCAGCCCAGTCCTGCTCGCGCAGCCGGCCGATCAGCGCCAGTTCGAGCCGCGCGAACGGGCTGCGCGGCGCCGAGGCGGTGCCGCCGTCGTACACGGGCGACTCGCGGTCGCGCAGCAGCGTGTTGCGCATGTCGAGAAACACGTAAGGCCCGATGATGCCCTTCTCATGCAGCGACCCCAGGGCCTCGAATTCCGCGTGCACGGCACGGCGGTGGCCATGGCGCAGCAACTGCTGCTCCGGCAGCACCGGCAGGTCGCGCGCCAGCACCTCGCGCAACCGGCGGCGCACGCGCCGCTGCACGCGGCGCGACATCAGGTCGAGTCGGCGAAACCGCTCGAGCACGCCTTCGGCGGCGCGCTCACCCTCCGCCAGCCCGTCGCGCAGCTCGGCCTGCTCCTCGTCGGTCATGCGGTCGATTCCGAGCCGGTGGATCACCGGGCGCACGCTCGGCGCGTTGACCAGGAGCGTGAACAGCACCACGCCGAGCGTCAGCGCCTGAATCAGCTCGCGCTCGGGCAGGGTCTCGGGGATCGACAACGCAATGGCGATTGCCAGCCCACCGCGCAGCCCGCCCCACCACAGCAGGTGCTGCTCGCCGCGGCTGATGCGTGGCAGCCTGAAACGGCGCAGCGTGACCGGGAGCAGCAGGTAAACCGGAATCGCCCGCGCGATCAGCATCAGCGCAAGCGCTACCGCGATCAGGCCCGCATTCGCAGCCAGCGACGGCAGATGCAGCGACAGTCCCATGAGCAGGAACAGCAGCGAATTGCAGACCATCGCCGCGACCTCCCACACCTGGCGGACGGCCTCCAGTGCCGCCTGCGACGCGCGCGCCACCGCGATCGCGGCGAAGGACAGCGCGGCGCCGGTGACGGCCACGACACCCGAGGCGTGCAGCGTCTCGGCGATTGCAAAGGCGGCGTAGGCCGCGACGAAGGTCATCACCAGGGCCGCGGTCTCGTCGGCCCGGCTGCGGTGCACGATTTCGATCGCGGCGACGCCGACCGCGATGCCGGTCAGCGCGCCGCCGAGAAAAACGAGTGGGAAGTCGACCAGGCCCTCGGTCACCTGCGACCATCCCAGCGCGCCGCCGAGGGCCATCGCCAGCAGGATCTTGAACAGCACCAGTGCGGTCGCATCGTTCAGCAGCGATTCGCCTTCCACCAGTACGGTGAGGCGCTGTGCCACGCCAAGCTCGCGAAACAGGGCAACCACCGCCACCGGATCGGTCGCGGAAATCAGCGCACCGAACAGCAGCGCCGGCAGCAACGCGAGTCCCGTGATGGCCCACAGGCCGGCGCCGATCACCGCCGTCGAGACGAGCAGCGCCGGCACGGCGAGCATCAGGATCGGCGCCGCATCCTTGATCAGCTGGCGGGCGTTGAGATTGAACGCCGATTCGAAGATCAGCACCGGCAGAAAGATGTACAGCACCAAATCGGGCGTCAGCTGAAACGCGAGCAGCGGCTCGAGCGCATCGACCCGGCGCGCGAGCGCACCGAGCGCCATGCCGAGCAGGACGAGCAACACCGTGTACGGCACGGGCAGCCGACGTCCGAGCCCCGCCGCCGCCACCGCGACCGCGAGCATGCCGGTAATGATCAGAACGACGTCGGCGATCGGCATTGACGATGGCGGTGGCCGGGCCAACAACAACGGCGCCCTGCGGCACCGTCGAGCATCGGTCAGGCGGTGCGCACTACTTCTTCCACCTCGGGTCGCGCTTCTCGATGAAGGCGTCCATCCCTTCGCGGCCTTCCTCGTGCACGAAGCTGGCCGTAATGACGCGACTCGCCATCTCGTAGGCACGCTCGATGCTCAGATCCATCTGCTCGTAGAAGGCACGCTTGCCTTCGGAGAGCGTGGCCCGCGGCTTGCCGGCGAGCTTGCCCGCGAGTTCGCTGACCACTGCGTCCAGCGCCTCCGCGGGAACCACGCGATTCACCAGTCCCCATTCCATCGCGCGCTTGGCGTCGACCAGCTCACCCGTGAGCAACATCTCCATCGCATGCTTGCGATGAATGTTGCGCCCCACGGCAACACCCGGCGTCGAGCAGAAAAAGCCCCAGGTCACGCCGGGCGTGGTGAATTTCGCCGCTTCCGATGCGAGCGCCAGGTCGCACTGCGCGACCAGCTGGCAGCCCGCGGCGGCGGCGGCGCCCTGGACGCGCGCGACGACGGGCTGCGGCAGCTGCTGGATCGACAGCATCATGCGCGCACAGCGTCGAAACAGCGCTTCGACCTTGTGTTTGTCACCCAGCGTGCGGATTTCCTTCAAGTCGTGTCCTGCGCAAAAGCCCTTACCGTTGGCCGCCAGCACGACCACGCGGATGCCGTCGTCCTGGGCAACGTTGTCCAGCGCATCCTGGATCGCGGCAATCATCTCGCTCGTCAGCAGGTTCATCTGCTTCGGACGGTTCATCGTCAACGTGCAGATCGCGTCGTGGTCCTGGCGGATCAGAACGGGTCCTTCGGCTTCGGGGACGGCGTTCATGGGTTCACCTTTCGCTTCGCAGGGCTCGGTCGTGCCACCTCAATCGATGCAGCTTTGTGTCCTGCATTCGCGGGGCCCCAAAGACCGGACCCCGCAAATGCAGACAATCGTTCAAAACCATCGTCGCCTCAGGTGTCGATCGCAGCCGCCGATTTCGCCTTTTCGCGCAACACGAATTTCTGGATCTTGCCGGTCGAGGTCTTCGGCAGTTCGCCGAACACCACCGCGCGCGGCACCTTGAAACGCGCCATGCTGGCGCGGCAGAACGCGATGATCTCCTGCTCGGTGGCCGAGGCACCGGCCTTCAGTTCGACGAAAGCGCAGGGCGTTTCGCCCCACTTGGCATCGGGCATGGCGACGACCGCGGCGGCCATCACCGCCGGGTGGCGGTAGAGCTGGTCTTCGACCTCGATCGAGCTGATGTTCTCGCCGCCGGAAATGATGATGTCCTTGGAACGGTCCTTGATCTTGACGTAGCCGTCGAGCTGCTTCACCGCAAGGTCGCCCGAGTGGAACCAGCCGCCGCGGAAAGCCTCCTGCGTCGCCTTCGGATTCTTGAGGTAGCCCTTCATGGTGATGTTGCCGCGAAACATGATCTCGCCCATGGTCTCGCCGTCGGCCGGCACCGGGGTCATGGTCTCCGGGTCCATGACCTCGAGCCCCTCCTCCACGGTGTAGCGCACGCCCTGGCGGCCGTTCAGGGCAACCTGCTCGTCGAGCGGCAGCGCCGCCCAGCCGGGCTGCTTGGCGCAGACGGTCGCCGGCCCGTAGGTCTCGGTCAGGCCGTAGACATGCGTCAGCGAAAAGCCCATCTTTTCCATGCCCTCGATGATCGCCGCGGGCGGTGCGGCACCGGCCACCAGGCAGCTCACTCTGTGGTCGAGGCCCCGCTTCATTTCCGCGGGCGCGTTGATCAGCGTCTGGTGCACGATCGGCGCGCCGCAGTAATGCGTGACGCGGTGCCTCTTGATCAGCCGGAAGATCTCGCCGGCGTCGACCTTGCGCAGGCAGACGTTGGTACCGGCATTCGCCGCCATGGTCCACGGAAAGCACCAGCCATTGCAATGAAACATCGGCAGCGTCCAGAGGTACACGGCGTGATGCGGCATGCCCCAGACCAGAATGTTGCCGACGCCGTTCAGGTAGGCGCCACGGTGGTGATAGACGACGCCCTTGGGGTTGCCGGTGGTGCCCGAGGTGTAATTGAGCGAGATGGCCTGCCATTCGTCCGCCGGCCACGACCATGCCCAATCGGGATCGCCTTCCGCGAGCAGCGCCTCGTAGCTCTGCCGGCCGAGGCGCTTGCCCGGACCGTCGTACACCGCATCGTCGACGTCGATGACTTCAATGGCGCGCCCGAGCTTGGCGAGCACCGCCTCGATGGTCGGCGCAAACTCGCGATCGGTGAGCAGCATCTTGGCGCCGCCGTGATCCAGCATGAAGGCGATGGCCTCCGCGTCCAGCCGCGTGTTGAGGGTGTTGAGCACGGCGCCGGTCATCGGCACGCCGAAGTGCGCCTCGACCATGGGCGGCACGTTGGGCAGCATCGCCGCAACCGTGTCGCCTACGCCGATGCCGCGCTTGGCGAGCGCTGCGCCGAGGCGCCGCGCGCGCGTATCGGTCTCGCGCCAGGTATAGCGGGCGTCACCATGAATCACCGCAACCTGATCGGGATAGACGCGCGCCGCGCGCTCGATGAACGACAGCGGCGTGAGCGGCGCATAGTTCGCCGGGTTCTGCTCGAGGTCCTGCTCGTAGGGATTGGTGGATCGCGTCATGTCCCGCGCTCGTGCTGTCCGTCGCCTGCAATCAGTCGGTAGTATAGCCTCGGCGGATTCGGCGATGAGACCCTTCAAGAAGCTTCCCGGCGCCCTGTTCCGCGCGCTCGGCTACTACCCGACGCGGCTGCGCGGCGCGCCGCTGCGCGTCGACCCGAACCACTGGCGTTTCTGGCGCAAGGCGGCGCGTGGGCTGTGGGAGCCGGACACGCTCGCGCTGCTCGAACAGCAGCTGTCGCCGCAGATGACGGTCTGCGACATCGGCGCGTGGATCGGCCCGACCGTGCTGTTCGCGGCGCAGCGCTGCCGCCACGTCTATTGTTTCGAACCGGACACCGCCGCCTACGCCGAGCTGCTGCGCAACCTGCAGCTAAACGCCGCGCGCAACGTCACGCCGTTCAACCTGGCGCTGACGGCACGCGACGGCACGCGCAGGCTGGCGAGCTTCGGCGGCGAGCCCGGCGACAGCCGGAGCAGCCTGCTGGCGACGGCCGAGGCCGGTGCTGCAACGGAGGTGATCGGCCTCAGCTGGACGCGCTGGCTCGAGATCGCGCAGCCGCCGCGCATCGACTTTCTCAAGATCGACATCGAAGGCGGGGAGTTCGAGCTGCTGCCGGCGATGTCCGACTACCTCGCGTCGCAACGCCCGCCGTTGCTGCTCTCGACGCACGCGCCCTACCTGGAAAGCGCGGCGCGCGCCGCGGCCATGCGCCGCCTGGCCGATGCGCTGCGCGGCTACCGGCGCTGCACGACGCCGCAGGGCGAGGCAGTGGGCGTCGAGGCGCTGCTCGCCCCCGACGCCTGCCAGCACTTTCGTACTTTCTTCCTTACGGATTGAGCCGGCGCCAGAGGGCGCCGTCTTTCGTCTCCTGCTCGAGCCCGTCGAGGTACTCTTCGTGCGCCGCCGCCTCTTCCGCGCTGGCGCGCAGCACCTGCAGCGCCGCTGCGTCGAAGCGCGCCGCCGTCTCGTCGCGCGCCTCGGGCGCATCGAGCTCCATCATCAGGCTTTCCTGGCCGCGCGTCATCGCGAGGTAGACCTCGGCTAGCAGCTCAGCGTCCAGCAGGGCGCCATGCAGGCGGCGGTGCGCGTTGTCGATCGCGTAGCGCTCGCACAGCGCATCCAGCGAGTTGCGCCTGCCCGGGTGCAGGTCGCGCGCCAGCGCGAGCGTGTCGACCACCCCCGCGACATGCTCGGCGAGCGGCGCGAGCTTGGCGAGCGCCAGCTCGCGATCGAGGAACTCGACGTCGAATTCGGCGTTGTGGATCACCAGCTCGGCGCCGCGCAGGTAGTCGAGGAAGTCCTTCGCCACATCGCCGAAGCGCGGCTTGTCGGAGAGGAACTCGCGCGTCAGGCCGTGCACCTTGGCTGCACCCTCCTCGATGTCACGCTCGGGATTGAGATAGACGTGGAAATGCCGGTCCGTGACCCGCCGGTTGCGCAGCTCGATGCAGCCGATCTCGATGACCCGGTCCCCGAGCTTGGCGTTCAGGCCCGTGGTCTCCGTGTCGAGCACGATCTGGCGCGCCGCCATTCAGGCCACCTTCAGCTCGTCGATGCCGCGGTTGGCGAGCGCATCGGCACGTTCGTTGCCGTCATGCCCGGCGTGCCCCTTCACCCAGTGCCAGGACACCGAGTGCCGGCCCGCCACCGCGTCGAGCTGCTGCCACAGTTCGACGTTCTTCACCGGCTTCTTGTCCGCGGTACGCCAGCCGCGGCGCTTCCAATCGTGAATCCACTGGGTGATGCCCTTCTGCACGTATTGCGAGTCGGTGTAGAGCTGCACGCGGCAGGGCCGCTTGAGCGCTTCGAGGCCGCGGATCACCGCAGTCAGCTCCATGCGGTTGTTCGTCGTCGATGCCTCGCCGCCGTGCAGCGTGCGCTCGCGCCCGCTGGCGCGCAGCAGCACGCCCCAGCCGCCCGGGCCGGGATTGCCGCGGCAGGCGCCGTCGGCGTACAGCTCGACCTCACTGTCCGCCATCGGAGGACGGGTATCGATCGGCGAATGCGCGCGTCGTCTGGCCGTTGCCTTGCGGGACCGGCGCGAGCGCACGGCGCCGCGCGCGCTCGCGCCGCCCGGCCGGTGTCACCAGGCGCATGCCGTGCACGCGCTTCACGGCGCGCACCACGTAGACCGCGCCGACGATCGGCCACCAGCGGTCGCCCATCGCTTCCAGGAAGCGGCAGCGTTCGATCCAGCGCGCGTTTTGAAACGCTGGCGCATAGCAACCGAAGCGCCCGCCGTTGAGCTCGAGTCCGAGCAGTTGCAGCCAGTCGCGCAGCTTAAACAGGCCGATGAAGTCGGCGTCCCAGGGGGCCGGACGCGGAATGCCCGCGAAGCGCGCGCGCAGGCGCCCTAGC
>JBFFEY010000014.1:0-62152 GCA_041558415.1 Burkholderiales bacterium
ACACCAGCGGCTCGAGCCGCGCGACCTTGCGCGCCAGTCCGGCCGCATCCGCGACGTCGACCACCGCGCGGACGTCCTTGTAGGCGTCGGGCGCCTCCTCGGCAATGCCGCGCATCGACGGGCTCTTCACCAGGATGCCGCGCGCGGCGAGGTCGTCCACCACCTTGCGCCCCCTCCAGGTGCGTAGCGCCTGGTGGCGGCTCATCGCCCGGCCCGCGCCATGGCAGGCCGAGCTGAACGCGCGCGCCTCGGACTCGCGCGTGCCGGCAAGCACATAGGAGCCCGTGCCCATCGAGCCGCCGATCAGCACGGGTTGGCCGGCCTCGCGCAGCGCCTCGGGCAGATCGGGATGTCCCGGTCCAAACGCGCGGGTCGCGCCCTTGCGATGCACGTACAGCCGCCGCGTTCCACCGTCGACGCGGTGCGTTTCGACCTTGCAGGTGTTGTGCGAAACGTCGTAGAGCAGCGGCAGCTGCGCCTGCGGCAGCACATCGCGGAACACCTTGCGCACCAGGTCGGTAAGGATTTGGCGGTTGGCGAGCGCGCAATTGATCGCCGCGCGCATCGCGCCCAAGTAGTGCTGGCCGACCGGCGAGCGGATCGGGGCGCAGGCAAGCTCGCGGTCGGCGAGCACGATGCCGTGCTGCGCTGCGGCGATCGCCATGCGCTTGAGGAACTCGGTACCGATCTGGTGCCCCAGGCCGCGCGAGCCGCAATGAATCATCACCACGACGTCGCCCTGCGCGAGGCCGAAGGCAGCCGCGATGCCACGGTCGTACACCGCGGTCACCTCCTGCACCTCGAGGTAATGGTTGCCGCTGCCGAGCGTGCCCATCTCGTCGCGCTGGCGCTTTTTCGCCTGCTTCGACACCTGCTCGGGCTTCGCGCCGCTCATCTGCCCGTGCTCCTCGACCCGTTCGAGATCCTCGGGCAGACCCCAGCCGCGCTCGACTGCCCAGCGCGCGCCGCCCGCGAGCATCGCGTCCATCTCGCGGTCGTCCAAATGGATCGACCCGGTGCTGCCGACGCCCGCAGGAATGCGGTAGTAGAGCGCCTCGGCAAGCGCGTTCTGCACCGCCATAATTTCCGCGCGCCGAAGGCCGGTGTGCAGACAGCGGACACCGCAGGAAATGTCGAAGCCGACACCGCCGGCGGACACGACGCCGTCGGCCTCCGCATCGAAGGCCGCCACGCCACCGATCGGAAAGCCGTAGCCCCAGTGCGCGTCGGGCATGGCGTACGACGCCGTCACGATACCGGGTAGCGCAGCGACGTTCACCGCCTGCTCGTACACCTTGTGATCCATGTCGCGCACCAGCGCTTCGCTGGCATAGATCACCGCCGGCACGCGCATCTGCCCCTTGGGCGGTATCTCCCACGCCGTCGGCGAGCGCTGCTTGAGAAGACTGAGGTCCATGTCAGACATCCACTACGGTTTGCGCAACCCATCGCTGCCCGACCTGCGCCACGCGCAGGGTGGTGTAGGTCGCACCCTTGACCTCGACCGCCGGGTGATGGCGAGACGCGTCCACCGGCTCGCCCCAGGCCTCACCGGACAGGCGACCGCCTTCGAGCTGCACCGCAAAGCGTCCGAACAGCATCTTGCGCGTCGCCATCTCGTAGATCACCGCGTTCAGCCACTCGGCGAAGAGCAGCTCGTCATCGGGCGCCTCGCAGGCGATCGCCACGCGCTCACGGGGCGACACCGCCGCTGGATCGGTGATCACCGCGGTCAGCGCCAGCGCCGCCTCGGCGAACGCCTCGGCCTTGCTCGCAGCGCAGCCGCGTACGCCGATGTCCGCGCCGTGCGCGTAGTGTTCCCAGAAAGCGGCGTCTGCGCGAGCAGGCGGTTCCTGTGCGGGCATCCTCGGTGCATTGTCCACCGCAGTCCGCTCGTCTGCTTGACGAGGGTCAATGCGCCGTCAGCGCCCGCCCCGCTGCGTCTAGTCGGCGTAGCCGGGCAGCTCGCGGTCTAGCACCCGCATCATCGCCGCGAAGAACAAACGTTCACGCTCGCGACGCGGATGGCGGTCCTGCGGCGCGGGCGCCTGCACCTGGGCAATGATCTCGTCCGAGAGCGGCGCCAGTGGCCGGCCGCTCGCCATCGCCAGCAGCTGGCTGCGGCAGACGCGCTCCAGCATGTACAGGCGGCGGTAGGCCTGCGCCATGCTCTCGCCCACCACCAGCACGCCGTGATTCTTCATGAACACCGTGTGCTTTTCGCCGATCAGGCCTGCGAGCCGCTCGCCCTCCGCGGGCTCGTCGGCAGTACCTGCGTAGTGGTCGTCGTAGGCGACACGGCCATGAAAGAAGACGGCCGACTGGCTCGCCGGCACGAGCCGGTTGTCATCCAGCATGTTCAGCGCGAGCGCCCAGGTCTGGTGCGTGTGCAGCACCACACGCGCGCCGGTCAGACGGTGAATCGGGCCGTGAATGCACTGCGCCGAGAGCTCGACCTCGCCTTCGCCCTCGAGCGTATTGCCTGCCTCGTCAAACACGATCAGGTCGCTGGCGCGCGCTTCGGACCAGTGCAGGCCGAACGGCAGCACGAGATAGCGGTCCTCGTGACCGGGTAGGGTCACGGTGAAATGGTTATCGATGCCTTCTTCGAGATCGTGCAGCACTGCCAAGCGGTGTGCTGCCGCAAGATGGACCTTCGCTTCGCGCACCGGGTCGGCGATGCCTGCACGCTTCAGAGGGTGGACGGACATGGCGGGTTCTCCGCAGTTGAGCGCCCTACGGGAGATGCCCCGCAGGCAATAGTCGCGATACTATCCAGCCCTCGCGCGCCGCGCGAGTTTTCCTGCCACTATTACCCCATGCGCGCACTGGCTCCCTTGGACGCATCGGTTCTGCCCCGCGGTGTGCGGGCGCGAATCATTCCCGGTGTGAACGGCCTTGACATGCACGTGCTCGAGGCCGGTTTCGAAACACCGGACCGGCCCTGCGTATTGCTGCTGCACGGCTTTCCCGAACTGGCCTACAGCTGGCGTCAGCAGATGCAGCCGCTCGCCGAGGCCGGGTTCCACGTGGTGGCGCCCGATCAGCGCGGCTACGGCCGTACCACGGGCTGGGACCCCGAGTACGACGGCGACCTGAATTCCTTCCACCTGTTCAACATCGTGCGCGACGCGCTCGCGCTTGTCATCGCGCTCGGCTACCGCGAGGTGCGGGCAGTCATCGGGCACGATTTCGGTTCGCCAGCGGCGGGCTGGTGCGCGCTGATCCGGCCCGACGTGTTCCGCTCGGTGGTTATGATGAGCGCGCCGTTCGGCGGCCCGCCGCCGCTACGCACGCTGACCGCCGATCCCGCCGAGCCGCCGCCGCGCGACGTGCACGCCGATCTGGCCGCGCTGCCCCGCCCGCGCAAGCACTACCAGTGGTACTACGCCATGCGCGAGGCAAACAACGACATGCTGCACGCGCCGCAGGGGGTACACGATTTCCTGCGCGCCTACTTCCACATGAAGAGTGCGGACTGGAAGCAGAACCGCCCGTTTCCGCTGCAGGCCTGGAGCGCCGAGGATCTGGCGAAATTGCCGACCTACTACGTCATGGATCTGGAGAAGAACATGGCGCAGACGGTCGCGCCGGAAATGCCCTCGGCGGACGCCATCGCGGCCTGCCGCTGGTTGCCGGACGACGTCCTGCGCGTGTACAGCAGCGAATTCGAGCGCACCGGATTTCAGGGCGGCCTGCAGTGGTATCGCTGCACCACGGCCAGCCGCTACACCGCGGAATTCAAGCTGTTCTCGGGTCGCACCATCGACGTCCCCGCCTGCTTCATCGCGGGCGCGAGTGATTGGGGCATCTACCAGAAACCGCGGGACCTCGAACGTTTGCCGGAGCGCGTCTGTACCGAGTTCCACGGCTGCCACCTGATCGAGGGCGCAGGGCACTGGGTGCAGCAGGAGCAGCCGGAACCGGTCACGCGGCGGCTGCTCGAATTCCTGCGCGCCTAGGCGGCGCGCCTATTTCGCGCGCCAGCCGCCGTCGACCACCAGCGCGTGGCCGTTCACGTAGGCCGCCGCGTCCGACAGCAGCCAGCAGACCGCCTCGGCGATGTCCTCGACGGTGCCTCGTGCGCCGGCCGGGACCAAGGCACGGACCTGATCGTCGTTCACCGCGACGCCGCGCCCGCTCATGTCGGGCACGCCCGGACCCAGGATCGACTGTGAATGCACGCGTAGCCCGGTCGGGATCGCGCCCGGGCAGATGCAGTTCACCCGCAGCCCGCGCGCGGCGTAGGCCACAGCCATTTGACGCGTGAGACCCACCACGCCGTGCTTGGCGGCAATGTACGCGGCACCGCCACCGGTGCCGCCAATGCCGGCGACCGAGGCCATATTGACGATGCGGCCGCGGCCTGCGGGCAGCATCTCCGCGAGCGCCCGTTTGCAGGCGAGGAAAACGCCGGTCAAGTCGATGTCGATAACGCGGCGCCAGGCCGCCTCGTCGATTTCGTCGACACTGAAGTAGCCGTCGAGGATGCCGGCGTTGTTGAACATCATCTCCAGCGCGCCGAGATCGCGGATCGCCGCGCTGACCGCGCGGTCGACGGCCTTGGCATCGGCCACATCGGCGCCATAGCCCGTGGCCAGGCCACCGGCCTCGCTGATTGCGCGCGCTGTCTCCTTGGCGGCGGCTTCGTCGATGTCGATGGCCGCCACCGCCGCACCGCGCGCCGCGAGCATGCTGGCCGTCGCCCGGCCGATGCCGGAGCCAGCGCCGCTCACCACTGCCATGCGCCCTTCGAATTCCATGCATCCCCCTTGTCTTGTCGATTAAATCGGGAGGCCCCGCTCGGCGTGATCGCCCTACGCTATAGTGCGCCATTTCGCGTCGCGCCACAGCCCGGTGCGCACGGCATTTCGCATGCATCACCTTCGAAGAGGCTCAGGATCATGCTTAGACCGATGTTGGCCTGCGTGCTGGTTCTCACCGCGAGCAGTGCGCTGCATTCACTCTCCGCTCAGGCCGCGAACGTGACGTTGCGCGGCGCCTCCACCTGTGCGATCTGGACCCAGGAACGCGCCCAGCAGCGTGCGCAGTACGAAAAGGCGTGGCTGTCGGGCTATTTCTCCGGCCTGGCGATGGGCACCGACGTGAACTTCTGGGGCGTGAAGGGCCAGAACGAGATCGACAACGAGGCCGTGTGGAAGTGGATGGACAGCTTTTGCGCAGCCAACCCCAAGAGCAGCCTGGTGACTGCGGCCGAGAAGCTGTTCCTCGAGCGCTTCCGCGTCGTGAGCGAGTAGGCGCAGGCCCGTCGGCGCAGGTCGCGCGACGGTGTCACGCGCCTGTCATGCGCATCGCGCTTGCACTGTGAGTGGACAAGGGCGATACTCACGCAATTTCAATCGCTTGGCACCGAAATGCACAAGACCGCGAAGAAGCTGAAAGCCGTATCGAGCCCTGCCGAATGGACGCCGACCGAGTCGGCCGAACTGTACGGCATCCGTAACTGGGGTGCTGGCTACTTCGACATCGCCGACAACGGCGAGGTCACGGTCTGCGTGTCCTCCGCCGGCGGCCGCGTCTCGGTCAGCCTGATGGATCTCATCGCCGGCCTGCAGCAACGCGGCCTGCAGATGCCGGTGCTGTTGCGCATTGAAAACCTGCTCGACGCACAGATCACGCTACTCAACGAAAGCTTTCGCCGGGCGATCGATGCGCTCGGCTACACGGCGCAGTACCGCGGCGTGTTCCCGATCAAGGTCAATCAACAGTGCCAGGTGATCGAGGAGATCGCGCACTTCGGCGCGCGTTACGGCCACGGGTTGGAAGCTGGCAGCAAGGCCGAACTGCTGATCGCGCTCGCCCATCTCGAACCCGGCTCGGGCTACATCATCTGCAACGGCTACAAGGACGAAGAATTCATTGACCTCGGCCTGCAGGCACTGCAGCTCGGCTACACGTGCTTCTTCGTGCTCGAAACGCCGGCCGAGCTGCCGATCATCCTCGAGTGCAGCCGCCGGCTCGGCATCCGGCCGATGCTCGGCGCGCGCGTCAAGCTCGCTGCCCGCGTCGAGGGCCACTGGAACGAATCGAGCGGCGACCGCAGCATCTTCGGCCTGACCACCGCGCAAATCGTCGAGCTGATCGACGCCCTGCGCGAGAGCGAGATGCTCGACTGCCTGCAGCTGCTGCACTACCACCTCGGTTCGCAGATTCCCAACATCCGCGACATCCGCGGCGCGGTGTTGGAGGCCTGCCGTTATTACGTCGACCTCAAGCGCGAGGGTGCGGCGATGGGCTATCTGGACCTCGGCGGCGGCCTGGCGGTCGACTACGACGGCTCGCAGACCAATTATCAGTACAGCAAGAACTACTCGCTCGACGAGTACTGCAGCGACATCATCGAGACCATCATGAGCACGCTCGACGCCGCGGGCATTGAGCACCCGGTGATCGTGACCGAATCTGGGCGTGCCACGGTGGCCTACGCCTCGATCCTGCTGTTCAACATTCTCGACGTCACGCGCTTCGAGCCGGGCGAACTGCCGCCCGACGTGCCCCAGGACGAGCACGAACTGGTCAAGAACCTGCGCGAGGTGCTCAACAGCATCGGCCCGAAGACCTTCAAGGAGTGCCACAACGACGCGCAGTATTACCGCGAGGAGATCCGCGACTTGTTCCGGCGCGGCCAGATCCGGCTGCGCTCTCTTTCGCTCGCCGAGAACATCTACCTGCACATCCTGCGAGGCATCCAGACCGTCATCCAGAACGCGCGTCGCGTACCGGCCGGCTTCGACGATCTCGAGGAGTCGCTGGCCGACATTTATTACGGCAACTTCTCGGTCTTCCAGTCGCTGCCCGATGTCTGGGCCATCGAGCAGGTGTTTCCGGTCATGCCGGTACACCGTCACGACGAGCGCCCGGGCCGCCGCGCCATCCTCGCCGACATTACCTGCGACTCGGACGGCAAGATCGACAACTTCATCGAGGCGAGCGGCATCCGCAAGACGCTGCCGGTGCATGCCTGCATCGACGGCGAGCCGTACTATTTCGGCGTGTTCCTCGTTGGCGCCTACCAGGAGACGCTCGGCGACCTGCACAATCTGATGGGCGATACCAACGTCGCCAGCGTGCGCATTAATGACGACGGCACCTTCGACGTGATCCGGGAAATCGGCGGCGACAGCATCGCCGACGTGCTGTCCTACGTCGAGTATCAGCCGCAGCAGCTGATGGAGCAGTTCCGGCGCACTGCCGAGCAGGCGGTGCGCGACGGCCGCATTACCCTCGCGCAGCGCCAGACCGTGATGGAGTCGTTCGCGGCGAGCCTGCGCGGCTACACCTACTACGAGCATTGAGCGAAAGAAGGCCGACACGATGGCGAAGGTGCTGATCGTCGGCGCCGGCGGCGTGGGCCAGGTCGTGGCCCACAAGTGCGCTCAGGTGCCCGAGGTGTTCGAGAACATCGTCCTCGCGAGCCGCACCGAGGAAAAGTGCCGGCGTATCGCCGCACAGATCAAGCGACCGATCACCACCGCGCAGGTCGACGCCGACGACGTCGCGCAGATGACCGCACTGCTCGTGCGCGAAAAGCCCGACATCGTGATCAACGTCGCGCTGCCCTACCAGGACCTGTCGATCATGGACGCCTGCCTGGCGGCCGGTGTGAACTACCTCGACACCGCGAACTACGAGCCGCCCGACGAGGCGAAGTTTGAGTACAAGTGGCAATGGGCCTACCAAGACCGCTTTCGCGACAAGGGTCTGATGGCGCTGCTCGGCAGCGGCTTCGACCCGGGTGTCACCAACGTGTTCACTGCCTGGCTGCACAAGCACGCGTTCGACAGCATCGACACGCTCGACATCATCGACTGCAACGCCGGCGAGCACGGCCAGGCCTTTGCGACCAACTTCAACCCGGAGATCAACATCCGCGAAGTCACCGCGCGCGGCCGCTACTGGGAAAACGGCCGCTGGCAGAGCACCGATCCGCTGTCGGTGAGCCGCATGTACGACTTCCCCGAGGGCATCGGGCCGAAGAAGATCTACCTCCTTTATCACGAGGAGCTGGAATCGCTGGTCAAGCATTTTCCGAAGCTCAAGCGCGCGCGCTTCTGGATGACGTTCTCCGACAATTACCTGACGCACCTGCGCGTGCTGGAGAACGTCGGCATGACGCGCATCGACCCGGTGCAGTACGAGGGTCGCGAGATCGTGCCGATCAAGTTCCTCAAGGCGCTGCTGCCGGATCCGGCGAGCCTCGGCCCGCTGACCAAGGGACGGACCTGCATCGGCTGCCTGGTGCAGGGCACGCAGAAGGGCAAGCCCAAGGTCGCCTTCCTCTACAACATCTGCGATCACGAAGCCTGCTACCGCGAAGTGCAGTCGCAGGCCATTTCCTACACCACTGGCGTGCCGGCGATGATCGGCGCGAAGATGATGCTGACCGGAAAGTGGCGCGGCAAGGGCGTGTTCAACATGGAGCAGCTCGACCCGGATCCGTTCATGGAGGATCTGAATCGCTACGGCCTGCCGTGGACGCTGGCGACGCTCGATGCGCCCATGGACTGAGGCGCGCACGCGCCTTGAGCGCTTCCGCCGGCTCGACCTGAAGCGCCTGCCCTCGCCCTGCTTCGTCGTCGACGAAGTGGCGATCGAGGAAAACTGCCGCCTGCTGGCGCATGTGCAGCAGGCGAGCGGCGCCAAGGTGCTCGCTGCGCTGAAGGCGTTCTCGATGTGGAGCTTGGGGCCGCTGGTCGCGCGCCACCTGTCGGGCATCTGCGCCAGCGGCCTGCACGAGGCACGCCTCGGGCGCGAGGAATACGGCGGCGAGGTGCATACCTTCTGTGCCGCCTTTACCGAGCATGAGCTGCGCGACGTGCTGCAGCTCTCCGACCACGTGGTGTTCAATTCGCAGGCGCAGTGGGCGCGCTTTCGCACACTCGCTCACGCGGCGCAGCAGACACGCCCGGGTCTGCGCTTCGGCCTGCGCGTCAACCCAGAGCGCAGCGAAGGCGCGGTGCCGCTCTACGACCCCTGCGCGCCTTGCTCGCGCCTCGGCATTCCGCGCGCCGAGTTCCGCGCCGACCAGCTCGAGGGCATCAGCGGCCTGCACTTTCACACCCTGTGCGAGCAGGACTTTCCGCCGCTCGAGCGCACCGTGGCCGCCTTCGAGGAGAAATTCGGCGCGTTCATCCCGCGCATGGAATGGATCAATTTCGGCGGCGGTCATCACATCACGCGCTTCGACTACCAGGTCGACGCGCTGATCGCGCTGCTGAAAGACTTTCGCGCGCGACACGGCGTCGCGCTGTACCTCGAGCCGGGCGAGGCAGTGGCCTATCACGCCGGCGTGCTGGTCGCGGAAGTGCTCGACCTGCCGGTGAACGGCATGCCGCTCGCCATCCTCGATACCTCGGCGACCTGCCACATGCCGGACGTGATCGAGATGCCCTACCGGCCGAACATTCTCGACGCAGGCGAGCCGAGCAGCCGGCCGCATACCTACCGCCTCGGCGGCCAGACCTGCCTCGCCGGCGACGTGATCGGCGACTATGCCTTTGCCGAACCGCTGCAGATCGGGCAACGGCTGGTGTTCGAGGACATGGCCTACTACACGATGGTGAAGGCGACGACCTTCAACGGCATCAACCTGCCTTCGATCGCCATCTGGAATTCGCAGAGCGACGCACTGCGCGTGGTGCGCACTTTCGGCTACGAGGATTTCAAGGGGCGCCTGTCGTGAGCGGGCCGGACGCGCCTGCCACCCGTTTCCTCGAAAGCGAACTGCCGGCGCTCGCGCCTGAGCTCGCGCGCTTTCACGTCCTGCCGGTGCCCTACGAAAAGACCGTGTCCTACGGCGGCGGCACGGCCAAGGGGCCGGCGGCGATCATTGCCGCCTCGAGCCAACTCGAGCGCTGGGACGGCGCCAGCGACCCCGGCGCAGAGGGCATCTACACCTGGCCGGCGATCGACTGCAGCCGCCCGGCGCCGCAGGTCATCGAGGCAATCGCCGCCGCAGTGGCGAAGATTCTCGCGCTCGGCAAAACACCGGTGGTGCTGGGCGGCGAGCACACGGTGACCGGCGGCGTGATCCGCGGCTATCTGGATGCCGGTGTGCGCGATTTCGGCGTGGTGCAGATCGACGCCCACGCCGACCTGCGCGACGCCTACGAAGGCGACCCGCTGAGCCACGCGAGCGTCATGCGCCGCGTGGTCGAGGCCGGCGTGCCGCTGTTTCAGCTCGGCAACCGCGCCTACTGCGAGGAGGAGCGCGAGGCACGCAGGCAATACAAGGTGCACGCCATCGACGCCGACCAGCTGGTACCGCAGGGCATCCACAGCATCACCCTGCCTGCCGATTTTCCGCCGCAGGTTTTCTTTACGCTGGACGTCGACGGCATCGATCCCGCGGTGCTGCCGGCCACCGGCACGCCGGTGCCTGGCGGGCTGAGCTGGTACCAGACGCTCGGACTGTTCGAGTCGGTGGCGCGCCAGCGCCGCATCGTCGGCTTCGACATCCTCGAGTTCGCACCGATCGCGGGCTTCCATGCCTATGACTTCGCCGCCGCGCTGCTCGCCTACAAGCTGATGGGCATCGTGCAGCGGACGGCCGGAGCCGGCAGCGAGCCTTGACAAGGGCCCGATCCGGCACCCGTCGGGGCGCGTGGTTCGGGTTTCCGGGGCCGCTACCAGCTGAAGGGCTTCCGCACCGGCACGATCGATGACGGCGCCACGATGTGGGCCGTGGCCCCCGCATACGATTTCGCGCGGCGCAGCTGCGTTGGCATCACCTGCGGCACGCCGACGAGACTAAGCGTATCCAGACACGTACAGCCGAGCCCTGCGCGCGGCAGCGGTCGTGCGCGTGGCATCATGTTGGCCTTTGGCTGACCCAGGACGTCCATGCAGCGCGACCTCGTCCGCACGATACTCGAAGTGCTCGTCATTGCGGCGCTCGTCGTCGCGTCGCTGTGGATCCTAAGTCCGTTCCTCGCCTCGATCGTCTGGGCGACGATGATCGTCGTCGCCACCTGGCCGCTGTTCCTCGCGCTCGAGGCGCGCCTCTGGGGGCGGCGCGGCCTGGCGGTGACGGTGATGACGCTCGCCATCCTGCTAGTGCTGTTCGTCCCCTTGTCGCTCGCCATCGGGGCGCTGGTGCAGAACGCCGACGCGGCGGTGGCCTTCGGCAAGCGCATTGCGCAGGAAGGCCTGCCGCCGCCGCCGCGCAGCGTGGAAACGTTGCCGCTCGTCGGCGAGTATCTCGCCAAGGCCTGGCGCGCAGTGCTCGAGCTCGGCCTTGCCGACCTGTGGAAACGCATTGCGCCCTATCTGGGTGAGGTCGCCAAGTGGATAGCCGCGCGCGCGGGCGGCCTCGGCCTGGTTGCGGTCCACCTGCTGCTCACCGCGGTGATTTCGGCGATCCTCTACGTAAACGGCGAAGCGGCGGCGCGCATGGCACACCGCTTCGCCACGCGCCTCGCCGGCAAGGCCGGCGAGGCTTCCGTCGTGCTCGCCGGACAGGCGATCCGCGCCGTTGCTATCGGCATCGTGGTCACGGCCCTCATCCAATCCGTGGTCGGCGGCATCGGCCTGCTCGTCGCCGGCGTGCCGCACGTCGGCATGCTCGCGGCGCTCATGTTCATGTTCTGCATCGCGCAGCTCGGCCCGGGCTTCGTCCTGTTCCCCGCCGTAGCGTGGATGTACTGGCAGGGCGTGCACGGCTGGGCGACCTTCCTGCTGGTGTGGTCGGTCGGCGTGGTGCTGATGGACAACTTCCTGCGCCCGATCCTCATCCGGCGTGGCGCTGACCTGCCGTTGCTCTTGATCTTCGCCGGCGTGATCGGCGGGCTGCTGGCGATGGGTCTGCTTGGCCTGTTCGTCGGACCGGTGGTACTCGCGGTGACCTACCGCCTCACCGAGGCCTGGGTGGACGAGGCCCTGCCGCAGGCGGCGCCCGCCACACCGACGGCTCAGCGCGCAAACACATCAAACGACGAGCCGACGTAAAGATAGCCTGCGAGCCGTCCGCCCTCCGAGTAGCCGGCGCCTGCGTAAAGCGGGCCGAGCGTGCTGTCGATGATCAGGTAGGCCGACCCTGACCAGATCACGCCGGACGCGGGTGTGCGGTCGAGGCGCTTGAACACGTTCCCCGCTTCCACACCGCCACCGAGATACACCCCGGTGCCCAGCGTTCCGGTCAGATCGAAGATGCGCCGCCTGAAGCCCGCAGTGCCGAGCAGGTACTCGCGACCACGCAATGCGCCGATCTGATAGCCGGAGAAATTGTTCAGACCGCCGAGCGCAAATTGATCGTAGACCGGAGTCGCGCTGCCGAAGTCCGTGCCGCCGCGCACGGCGAATTCGACGACGTTGCGCCCGTAGGAAACGACCGAGCGCCAGTAGAGCCGACCCTTGCGGTACTCGTCGTCGGCACCAAGGCTTTTGCGCGACTCGTAGTACCTGATCAGCCCGCGGCCGCCGCGCGTCGGGAACACCGCGTTGTCGAGCTGATCGTATTCCAAGCGCGTTTGCCATTGGCCGATCGCGATGCGCTGGCCGCTGACGGCAAGCGGATTGCCGATGTCGACGTCGATGTCGGCGCGGCCCCGATCAAGGCCGAAGCGCCACTCGCCCCAGGTGTCGAACGCGATGCCGACGTCGGCCGCAATGCCGTATCGTTCCACCTCGAGTCGTGCGACCCGCTGCTCGTCAAGGAACAGATCCTCGAAGGAGCTCGAGAAGTACACGCGTGGCGCAACGAAGAAGCGTTGCGCCTCGTCGATCGGCTGGTAGAACTCGGAGGCCAGCAGCGCCGGCTGGCCGACCTGCAGCGTGTTGCGCCACTCGCCACCCAGCCGGTTGACCCAGCTGCGACGGTGATCAACGCGGATGCCCCAGCGCGTGTCGCCCTGGAAATCGGTCTGCATATTGAGGTCGAACAGCAGCTGGTTCGTGCCGAGGTTTTTCTCGCGCACCGTGTAGGTGAGCACGTTGCGACCGTCTTCGCGCTGCATGTGGAAATCCACGTTCTCGAAGTCACCCCGACCGACGAGTCGCGTGGTGTCGGCGGACGCCTTTTCCGGGTCGAACGCATCGCCCGGCTTCATGGCGATGAAATGGCGCAGCACCTCCGGATTCACGTCTTCGGTGCCCTCGATGCGCACCTCGTCGATGCGTTCGACTCTGGCCACCGATACGTCCCCGAGACCGGCGCGCCAGGCGGCGTACTGCGCGCGCGAAAGGCTGTAGCGCCCCAGCCGCGCCGCCAGCTTGCGCGCAGCCGCCTCTCCGATCGGAATCGCTTCGGGAATGCGGTCGAAGCTCGTCGCCCCGATGCCGTCGAGCACCACCTTCACCGCAACATCCTGCTTGCCGAGCGTCGCGAGCTGGGCGCGTTCGTTCAGTTCGGTGCCGAGCGAGGCGGCGCGGCCGAGCACCGATAGCGCGTCCTTCAAGTCGCCGCGCGTGGGCGGCGGATTGCCGACCGTCACGGCGATCACGACATCGCCGCAGGCCTTGCGCGCCACGTCGACCGGCAGGTTGCGCACGAACATGCCGTCGATGAGCAGCCGGTCGTCGATTTCCACCGGCGCGAAGGCCCCTGGCACGGCCATGCTGGCGCGCATGGCCTGCGTCAGATCGCCACGCTCGATCACCACCATCTCACCCGATTCGATGTCCGTCGCCACGGCCTTGAACGGGATGGGCAGGTCGGTAAAGCGGTTGGTCTGCCGCGCACCGGCGACGATGCGCTTGAACAGGTTCTCGATCTGCTGTGACGGCACCAGGCCCTTTGGCACCAGCACCTCGCCGTCCTTGATGCCGAGCTCCAGGCCGAGCGTGAAAATGAAGTCCAGCTGCTTGCGCCGCACTGGAATGTCCTCGCGCGGCGCGCTGCGGAAGGTGTCCTTCCAGCTCACCGAGGTCATGATGCGATCGAGCGCCGCAGCGTCGAGCCCAGTGGCGTAGGCGGCGCCGACCACCGCACCCATCGAGGTTCCGGCGATGCAATCGACCGGCACGCGCAGCTCCTCCAGCACCTTGATGACGCCAATGTGCGCGGCGCCCATTGCGCCACCACCGCCCAGCGCGAGCGCGATGCGCGGTCGCTCCACTTTTGTCTCTGCGACCTGTGCCGAGATGGGAGTGGCCGCTGCGATACCGAACAGAAGGCCGGCTGCCAAGGTCAGCCAACTCGGCCTTAGATGGAGACAAAACATGATCGTTCTCGCCGAGAAGTCGCGAAACGCCGGCAGTATACGGCTCACACTTGATATGCTTGCGCGCTCTCCGTGCCGAATGGTCTACGCATGAGCGCAAGGCGCGCACATCCGCCGTCAGAGGTCGAATCTCGCTACGCCTGGCTGCGGCTGTTTACTTCGCTTGCACTGATGACCATCGGCGGCAGCGGCATGTACGCCGTCGTCGTCGTGCTGCCGCTGGTACAGGCGGAGTTCTCGGTCGCACGCTCGGTGGCCTCGTTGCCCTATACGCTGACGATGGTCGGCTTTGGCCTCGGCGGCATCCTCATGGGACGCCTGTCCGACCGCTACGGCGTCGTCGTGCCGGTGCTGGTCGGCGCCGCGAGCCTGGGGGTCGGCTTTATCGCCGCGGGCGCGGCACCCGGAATCCTGGTATTCGCCCTGCTGCAAGGCGTGGTGATCGGCTTTCTCGGCAGTTCGGCGACCTTCGCGCCCCTGGTCGCGGACATCTCGTTCTGGTTCACGCGCCGGCGTGGCATTGCGGTCGCCATCTGCATCAGCGGCAACTACCTGGCCGGTGCGCTATGGCCGCCGGTACTGCAGAGCTTCTTCGACAGCGTCGGCTGGCGCGCCACTTTTACCGGCGTCGGCCTGTTCTGTCTGCTGGCCATGCTGCCGCTGGCGCTCGTCCTGCGTCGTCCTGCTCCGATGCTCGACGCCGCGGCGGCCGGCGCCGCCGCGCGGCAGGGCTCGTCGCAACCGCTCGGCATGGCGCCGGGCATGCTGCAGTTCTGGCTGTGCGTCGCCGGCGTGGCCTGTTGCGTGGCGATGTCGATGCCGCAGGTGCACATCGTCGCCTATTGCGGCGACCTCGGCTTTGCCGCGGCGCGTGGTGCCGAAATGCTCTCGCTCATGCTCGGCTTCGGCATCGTCAGTCGGCTTGCCTCGGGCTGGATTTCCGATCGCATCGGGGGCCTGAGGACGCTGCTGCTCGGCTCGAGCCTGCAGGCCGTCGCGCTGCTGCTGTTCCTGCCCTTCGACGGCCTCGCCTCGCTGTACCTGATTTCCGCGCTGTTCGGCCTGTTCCAGGGCGGCATCGTGCCCTCCTACGCGATCATCGTGCGCGAGTATTTCACGCCGCTGGAGGCCGGGCGCCGCGTCGGCACCGTATTGATGGCGACGCTGTTCGGCATGGCGCTCGGTGGCTGGCTATCGGGTGCGATCTTCGATCTGACCGGCAGCTACGATGCGGCTTTCGTCAACGGCCTCGGCTGGAACCTCATCAACATCGCCATCGTCGTTACCCTGCTGCGCCGCGCCGGCGGCCTGCGCCTCATTTCTTCCAGCGCACGAACAGCAGCAGCGGCAGCACGGCGAGCGACGTGAGAATGAAAAAGTAAAAGGCGTCGATGTAGCCGATCATCGCCGACTGCCGCGCGATCTCCCTGCTGAGGGCAGCGAGCCCGGGCGTCGTGTCGACGCTCCATTTGCCCATCACCCAGGGCAGGCGCAGCGCTTCGTTGTACGGCGAGATCAGCGCGCTCATCTCCGCGTAGTTGGCGCGCGACATGCGCAGCGCCAGCGTGATACTGAGCGAGATGTGCACGCTCGAGCCGATG
Source organism: Burkholderiales bacterium (assembly GCA_041558415.1). GTDB lineage: Bacteria > Pseudomonadota > Gammaproteobacteria > Burkholderiales > SG8-39 > SG8-39. The sequence continues at coordinate 15,782 of JBFFEY010000014.1, forward strand.
TTGCGCACCATGTGGAAGATCGCCGAGCCTTCGCCGACGAACTCGGGCTTCAGCGTGGAGAACGTCACCACCGTGATGGCCACCCACATCAGGCCCACGCCGAAGCCCTGCAGCGCCATCGGCCAGAACACGTCGGCAGTGCTCAGATTGACGTCGAGCTGGGCGAGCTGCCAGCCGGCGAGCGCCTGCAGCAGGAAGCCGAGACCGATCATGAATCGCGGATCGAAGCGGCTCGCCCAGATCATGAGCGCAAAGGCGACGAAGGTGCCGGAGCCGCGCGCGCCGAGCACGAAACCGATGACCGAATCGGGGTAGCCGCTCACCCCCTGCAACAATGGCGGCAGCAGCGTCATCGGCGTGAAGTTGAGCATGCCGAATACCGTGACCAGCACGATGCCGATGACGAAGTTGCGATCGCGCAGCAGCAGCGGGCTGAGAAAGGGGCGTTCGGCGGTCAGCGTGTGCGCAATGAAGATGTAGAGCGCCAGTCCAGTCAGGGCGGCGTAGCTGATAATTTCGGCCGCGCTGAACCAGTCGGCGCGCTCGCCCCGGTCGAGCATCAGCTGCAGGCAGGCCACCGATACCGACAGCGCGAGAAAGCCAGTCCAGTCAAGGCGCACGCGGGCGCGCTGCCCTTCGCGGTCATGAATGAACAGCCAGGTGCCGAGCAGCGCAAGCAGGCTGAACGGCACGATCATGTAGAACACCCAGCGCCAGTTATAGGCTTCGCTCAGGTAGCCGCCGACCACCGGGCCGACGATCGGGCCGACCACCGAGCCGACGCCGAAGATCGCGATCACCGTGCCGTGCAGGCGCTTCGGGTAGGTCGCCAGCACGATCGCCTGCGACACCGGCACCAGCGGCGCGCCGAAGCCGCCCTGCAGCGTGCGGAACAGCACCAGGCTGCCGAGCGAATCCGCGAGTCCGCAGGCGAGCGACGACAGCCCGAAACCGACCACGCAGCCGATGCAGACGCGACGCCAGCCGAGGCGCGACACCAGCCAGCCCGATAGCGGGGTGATCACTGCCGTGGCCACGATGTTCGAGGTCACCACCCAGGCGATCTGGTCCTGCGTCGCCGATAGCGCCCCCTGCATCTGCGGCAGCGAAACGTTCGCGATGGTGACCGTCATTGCGTAGAGGAAGGTGACCGATGTGCAGGTGAACAGGACCAAGGCACGCCGGATCCAGGCGGTCGTGCTCTCGTCCTCCGGCAGCGGAATCCCGCGCGCGGTCATGGCGTGACTGTCGTGCTCATGGCGCGAGCAGGCGATGGCGTTCGGCAATCACCCGCGGCACGGCGAGCGGGATGTCGAGCAGCATCTGCGCGAAGCCCTTGCCGAGCGGATCGGCGCGCATCGAGGCGATGCCGCCGCCGTCGAGCGCGTTCTCCAGCACGAAGTTGAACGCCTGCAGGCCCGGCACGTCGTAGCGCCTCACCGGCCCCTCGACGCAGTAGGCGAAGTATTCCGCGACGCGCGCCGCCGTCAGCTCCTGCGCGATCACCGGCAAGAAATCGGCGTGGCGTGCGAGCACGCCGATATTCTCGGTATTACCTTTGTCGCCGCTGCGTGCCCAGGCGAGCCGGACGAGGGGCACTGCGACGCGCGCACCTTCGAGCGGCGCGAATGCCGCATAGCGCCGTGGTGCAGTCTGCGCTGCGATCCCGGCTGTGGCAGGCGACGGCGTCCACGACGCGCTGCGCTGGTCGACGCGCACGCTGACGCTGACCTCGCCCTTCGGCACCAGACAGGAAAACAGCTTGATCACCGGTACCGGCGTCTGCCGACCGAGTCCCGAGCCAGTGGTACCCGGCGACCAGGACGTGCCGGCAGGCGCAATCTCGCGCGCCAGAATGTCGAGCGCCTCGCGTGCCTCGTGCTCGGCGACCAGCCGCATCACCACTTCGCGCGTCCGCTGGACGCGGCTGTGCGGCCCGTAGGCGCTCTCCGCGCCGAGCGCTTCGATGCGCGTCCGGCGATAGTCGGCGATGCCGCGCGCCCGGAAGATCGCGCGTGTACGCTCGAGGATCGCCTCGCCGGTGCGCTGCGCCTTGCGCGCCGCATCGATGCCGATGATGGTGAGCTGAGCCGAAAGTCGCCAGCCGTCGGCATAGGTGGCGGCCACCTTGTAGCGGTCGGTTGGCGCCGCGCCGCGCGCGCCCTGCACCGCCACGCGTTGCTCGCCGACCTGCGTCATGCGCACATCGCTGAAGTCGCACACCACGTCGGGCAGCACGTAGTGGCCCGGGTCGTGCACTTCGTAGAGCATCTGCTCGCCGACCGTCGCCGGCGTCACCAGGCCGCCCGTGCCCTCCGGTTTGGTGATGACGAAGCTGCCGTCGGCGCGACATTCGGCGATCGGATAGCCGATGTTCGCCCAGTCAGGCACCTGCGCCCAGTCGGTATGCAGCCCGCCGGTCGCCTGGGCGCCGCACTCCAGCAGGTGGCCGGCGAGGCTTCCTGCCGCGAGCCGGTCGTAGTCGGACGGTTTCCAGCCGAAGGCATGAATCAGGGGGCCGAGCGCGACCGCGCTGTCGACGCAGCGACCCGTGATCACCACGTGGGCACCGCTGTCCAGTGCCTGCGCGATGGGGAATGCGCCCAGATAAGCATTCGCGCTCACCACGCGCGGCGGCAGCGGCGCGTCGCTCCACAGGTCGCGCACGCCGCGCGCGCGCAGCCCATCGATCTGCGGCATCAGGTCGTCACCCTCGACGACGGCGATGGAGAGCTTCACGCCCGCGGCCTGCGCAACCCGCGCCACAGCGGCCGCGCAGGCCGCCGGATTGAGACCGCCGGCGTTGCTGATCACCCGGATGCCCTGCGCGGCGACCTCGCGGACGACGTTGCGCATCACGATCGCCGGGAAGTCCGTGGCATAACCGAGGGCCGCGTCCTTCTGCTTGGCGCGCGCCAGGATCGACATCGTGAGCTCGGCGAGATAGTCGAACACCAGATAATCGATGCGACCGAGACGCACGAGCTGCGGCGCAGCGACGCTCGAGTCCCCCCAGAACCCTGCCGCACAGCCGATGCGGATCGTTTCCGACGTCATCTTCCGTTCGATAAATCCTTGGTTCGCGTAGGGTAATCGATCCGCCGGCGCGCGCTGAATCCGTTTTGCCAACGCGGGCGCCAAGGGGGTTTAATCCTGCCCGCACCATGGCGCCCAGCGACCCTCACCTGCAAGAAGCCCGCGCCGCGCTGACGCAGGCCGGATTCGCAGTGGCCGAGATTCGAGCCTGGGCGCAAGCCCGGCCTGCGGCAGACGGCGATCTTGCCGCCGACGGCGAGCGCTTCGCCGCGTTCTGGCACACGACCGCGCAACTTCTCGCGCGTTTGCCTCAGCGGCCGTCGCGCGACCCCGCGCAGGCAGCGGCCGCGGCGCCGCTCCTCGGTGCAGCCCGTGCCGCACGCGAGGACTTCCTGCGGCGGCATGCGCGCGGCGTGTACGACGCCCTGACCGCAAACCGCAGCCGTTTTCTGCGCGCCGACGCACTGTGCGCGCACGCCGCGCAGGCCTTCCCCGGCCTGGTACCGCACCGCCACACCCTGGAGCTGGAGTCACGCCAGCCGCTGCGCGCCAAGGAAGGTCACGAGATTGATCAGGGCTTGCTGCTGTCGCATGTGCTCGCCGATCCGGTCGCCGGCCTGCATCTGTGCCACGCCATGCTGCTGCCGTTCGAGGCGAGCACTGCGCGACTGCCCGAACTGGAACGCGCGGGGCACGTCGATCTCGGGGCGGCCCGCGTGCAGCGCGAGGGCCGTGCCTCGATCGTCACGCTGAGCCATCCGCGCTTCCTCAACGCCGAAGACGAAACGACGCTCGAGGCGGCCGAGACTGCGGTCGACCTGGCGTTACTCGACCCGGCGACCGAAATCTGCGTGCTGCGCGGCAGCACGGTGGCGCATCCAAAGTACGCCGGGCGACGCGTATTCGGCGCCGGCATCAATCTGACCCATCTCTATCTGGGACGCATCCCCTATCTTTTCTACCTGCTGCGCGACCTCGGCGTGGTCAACAAGATCTACCGCGGCCTCGCCGTCCCCGAGCGGCCGCCCGAGGAAACCGACGGCCGAACCCTCGAAAAGCCCTGGATTGCGACGGTCGACAGTTTCGCCATCGGCGGCCACTGTCAGTACCTGCTGGTGATGGACTACGTGATCGCGGGCCGCGACGCCTACATGACGCTGCCGGCGCGCAAGGAGGGCATTATTCCCGGAGCGGCCAACATGCGCCTGCCGCGCTTCGTCGGCGACCGCATCGCGCGACAGGCGATCCTGCTTGAACGCCGCCTCGACTGCGACAGCCCGGAAGGGCGCCTCATTTGCGACGAGATCGTCGCCGCCGGCGAGGTGGACGCAGCCCTCGCGCGTGCGATCACCGCCTTTACGGGCTCGGGCATCGTCAGCGCCGCCGGCAACCGCCGCGCGCTGCGCATCGCGCAGGAGCCGCTTGATGCCTTCCGCCGCTACTTCGCGGTCTACGCCCGCGAGCAGGCCCACTGCCACCTCAGCCCGGCGCTGATCGCCAATCTCGAGCGGCACTGGCATGCCCAACAGCGCAAGGTTTAGCATCAATGGAGACAGCCATGCCGAAGGTCAACGCTGATCGATTGCTCGCGGACCTCGACGCGCTGCGCGCTATCGGCGCGCAGGCCAAAGGCGTCGTGCGGCCCGCATTCAGTGCCAAGGATATGGAGGCGCGGCGCTGGCTCGCGCGCAAGTTCGCCGACGCGGGGCTCGAGACGACGATCGATGGCGTCGGCAACGTGTTTGGGCGCTCGCGCAAGGGCGGTAAGGCCCTGCTCCTGGGCTCGCACTCTGACACCCAGCCCACCGGCGGCTGGCTGGATGGTGCGCTGGGCGTCGTATACGCGCTCGAGGTCGTGCGCGCGCTGGCGGAAGACCCGGCCGCGGCAGGTCTCGCCGTCGACGCCATTTCGTTCCAGGACGAGGAGTCGCGTTTCGTCGGCTGTCTCGGAAGCCGATCGTTCGTCGGTCGCCTGTCGCAGGCGCAAGAATCCGGCGCGCTCGACCGCGACGGCGTCACGCTCGCCGATGCGCTCGCCGCCGCTGGCCTCGCCGCCGCGCCTCGCTTGCGCGCCGATCCGGATCGCTACGTCGGCTTTCTCGAAGCCCACATCGAACAGGGACCGCAGCTCGAGGACGGCGCCAAGCGCATCGGCGTCGTGACCACGATCGTCGGCGTGCGCGGGCTGCGCGTCGTCTTTCGCGGCCAACAAAACCATGCCGGCACCACGATGATGTCCCGCCGCCGCGACGCCGCTGCGGCGCTGTTCGAATTCGCCAGCGCCGTGAACAGCGAGTTTCCGAAAGTTGCGGCCGCGCGCAGCGTCTGGACCATGGGCCGCCTGCGGGTCGAACCGAATGCCACGTCGATCGTGCCGGGCTACGCCGACCTCGACCTGCAATTTCGTGACGCTGACGACGCGGTGCTCGATCGCTTCGAAGCGCTTGCCGAGCGGCTCGCCGCGGAGGCGAACGCGCGCGGCGGCGTGCAGGTCGAGCTGCAGCCTGCGCGCGCGTCGATTCCGGCCACGCAGATGGACGTCGCATTGCGCCGCCATCTCGCTGCCGCCGCCGAACGCCACGCCCCCGGACAATGGGTCGAGATGCCGAGTGGCGCCTTTCACGACGCCGGCATCGTCTCCGCATCACTGCCTGCGGCGATGCTGTTCATTCCGTCGATCGGCGGCATCAGCCACGACTTCGCCGAGGACAGCCGGCGCGAGGACATCGTGCTCGGCTGTCAGGTGTTGGCGGATGCGGCGGCGGCGATTTTGGCCTCGAGCCCCTCGCGATAAGGCGCGCGCATGGTCGCGATCTTGGAGCCCATATGACTTATCCACAGGGGTCTGACCCCTTTCTCCCCGTCGGGCTCATCGGCCTCGGCGTCATGGGCCAGCGCATGCTCGCGCGGCTGGGCGAGCATTCACGCCTCGAGGCGGCTGCGGCCTGGGATCCCTCGGCTACGGCGGTTGCCGAGACACGCAGGCTGCATCCGGGCGTGAATATCTGCCGCGACGCCGCCTCGGTCATCGCAATGCCCGGTTTGCGTTGCCTGTACATCGCCTCGCCGCCCGAAGTGCATCTGGCGCATGCGCACGCCGGCTTCGACGCGAATCTGGCCGTGTTCTGCGAAAAGCCGCTCACCGTCGACTTTGCTGCGGGACAGGCCGCCATCGAGCGCATCGCGCGTGAAGCCCGCAGCGCGGCGGTCAACTTCTCCCTGGCTTCGTCGCCCGGACTGGCGGCAATCTGCGACGGCCTGCAGGACGGTTCGATCGGCACCCCGCAACGCGTCGAGATCGAGGTGGCCTTCGCACAATGGCCGCGCGCCTGGCAGTCGGCCGCGGGTGTCTGGCTCGCAGAGCGCGTCGAAGGGGGCTTTACGCGCGAGGTAATCTCGCATTTCATCTTCGTGCTGCAGCGCGCGCTCGGCAAGGCGCATGTCGAGGAAACGAAACCGGTCTATCCGCCGGACGGCAGGGGCGCGGAGACCGCTGTGCGGGCGCGTCTCACGGCGGGCGATGTGCCGGTGACGGTCAGCGGACGCGTCGGTGGTGAACCGGCCGATTACAATCGTTTCACGCTGCAGTGCAGCAAAGGCGCCATCGAGCTGCACGACTGGTTCGGCTTGCGCCGACGCCACCGCGACGGCGACTGGCAGGCGGTTGGCACGCCGCAGGAAAACCGCGCAATCGGTCAGCGCGCGCAGCTCGATCAGCTGGCAGCACTTGTCGAAGGGCGCCCCCATAGCCTCCCGAGCTTCGCCGAGGCGCTCGCCGTTCAGGAAACGGTCGAAACGATGCTGCGCGGTGAGTGTCGGGCTAGTACAGAGCGACCATAACCCTCAGCGCCGAGAAGGACTTATCCGTGGGCTCGGCTCCGGGACGGGGCCGATCGCTCTTACGCGCCGAGCCGCACGGTGGTACGGTTGCGCCAGGGGACTGCGTTCGTGACGAGACTTCGCGGACAGGAGACAGTGGAGATGCCGACGTTCGGCAGGCCGCCCTTCGTGGTGCTGGAAGCCTTGCATCCATCGCAGGTCGGCGCAGAGCTGGTGGCCTGTTTTGCCAAATTGGGAGTGCGCGACGATCGCCTCGAGCATGCCCACGGCCTGGCGTCGAAAAGCCTCGGGCTGCCGGAAAGCGATCCGCTGGTGCGCGCGGGCCGAGTCATTGCACGCGATATCGACCAGGGTGTCGGCGCGGGCGTTGCTGCGGGCTACCACAACAGCCAGCATTTCCTGGAGGTCATGCTCACCGCGCTTTACCTCGCCCGACTCGCGTGTCTCGACGCCTGCCGCGCGGCCCGCGTCGTGACCGCAGCGCTGATGCACGATTTCCATCACGACGGCTCGCATGGCACCGCGTCGCCTTTTCGCCTCGAGCGCCTCGCGGCAGACCGGGCAAGACCTTACCTGCAGTCCGCAGGCGTCGACGAGGACGAGTGTCAGCGGCTGGAAGCGCTGGTACTGGCCACCGATCCGAGCGGCGGCGTGCCGTTCGCCCGCGCCTGCTGGACGTTTCACCGGAACGGTGGCGCGCAGGTGCCGCTGCATCCGGAGCTGCCGCTGCCGCTCGCGCGCTTGCGCGCCGAGCCCGATCTGGCGCAGGAGGCCGTGCTGCTCGCCGAGGCCGACGTGCTGCCTTCCATCGGCCTGACCGTCGAGCATGCCGAGCAGCTGCAGTCCCGGCTGGCCAGCGAGTGGAACGTGAAACTCGACCGGGACGACAAGCTGCGGTTCATCGATCGCATGATTGCCGAGATCACGGTCTCGACCTTTTTCATTCCGAACATCGAGACCGTCCGCCAGGCCTACGCCGGGACCGCCACGACCGCACGCAAAGCCTGAGACGCAATTCCGGCGCAGCGCCGTGCCATCCGGCATCCGCATCGCCCCGACGCGGATACCGGCTCGACGGCGACTAACCCAGCGCCCGTGCGCGCTGACCGCTCGCGCCGCGCGACCCCAGCGCCTCGACCAGCCACGGCAGCAGCGCCCGCGCCTCGTCTTCGAAGCCGAACGGCGGGTTTACCACCAGCATGCCGCAGCCCCGCAGACTCGCCGCCCAGTCAGCCGGATGCAGCCACAGCTCGAGCTGCAGGATTTTCGGTACGCCGCTGTCACGCACATCGGCTTCGAAGCGGCGCACTGCCGCGGGCTCCATCAACGGATACCAGAACACCATCACGCCGGTGGCGAAGCGCTGGTGCGCCTCGCGCAGCGCCTCGCCCACGCGCGCGTACTCGCCCTTGCGGTCGAAGGACGGATCCATGAGCATCAGCCCTCGCCGCTCGCGCGGCGGCAAGAAGGCCTTGACCGCCTGGAAGCCGTCGATCAGGTGCACGCCGGCGCGACGTTCGCGCGCGAAGCCCTGGCGCAGCGCTTCTTTGTCCTTCTCGTTCAGCTCGCACAGCACCATGCGGTCTGCGTCGCGCAGAAGCCGTTGCGCGATCGCAGGCGAGCCGGGGTAGGTGCGGAGCGCGCCGTCGGGGTTTTCGGCGCGCAGCACCTCGAGATACGGCACGAGCAGTTCGGGGATATCGGTGCGCTGCCAGATTCGGGCGATCCCTCCCTCGTACTCCCGGTTCTTCTGCGCCCAGCGGTGGTTGAGGTCGTAGCGCCCGATGCCGGCGTGGGTGTCGAGGTAGCAGAACGGCTTGTCCTTTCTCGCCAGCGCCAGCAGCAGCCGCACGAGCAGCGCATGCTTGAAGACGTCGGCGAAGTTTCCGGCGTGAAAGTAATGCCGGTAGGCGAGCACGCGCTAAAGCCGGTCGTACTTGGTGGCCCGGCCGCGCGACTTTTCCACCGGATACTTGCGCGCGTTGAGCTCGAGCTTGCGCGCGCCTGCCTGCAGCGGATCGATCCCCAGCCGGTCGGCGAGGCGCAGCAGGAAGAGCAGCACGTCGGCGATCTCGAGTGCGACCTCCTCGCGCGTCGCCTCGGGCAGCGCGGCGCTTTGTTTCTCGGTCAGCCACTGAAAGTGCTCGAGCAGCTCGCCGGCTTCGGCGGCCAGCGCCATGGCCAGGTTCTTCGGGCTGTGGAACTGTTCCCAATCGCGCTCGGCGGCGAATGCCGCAAGCCGCGCACGCAACTCCTCCAGACTGCTGACCTCGGACATGGTGTTCCTCGTGGCTCGGTGGGCGAGTATAGCGAGCGCCGCCGCTTTCACCGGCTCGCCATTTCCCAGAACGATGCGACAACCCCGACGATACTCTCCCCCGCGATCAGTCCGGCCGCCGCTGCCAGCGCGAAGCGGTTCGCCAGGCGTGCGTCCCAACGCAGCCAGGCCCAGGCAATCAGCGCGCCGAGGCACATCATGAGCGAGATCGAGGCCGGGATGACGAACGCCAGCCCGAGCGCAACGCCACTCGGCAGCCAGCGGGACGGTTGCGCACGGGTTTCCAGCAAACCCAGCACGACGCCGAGCGCAGCCGCGGCGAGCATCGCGATGCGTGCCGACGGCGGCACTGAGCCCAACCCTTGCGTGAGCGCCTCCGCCACCGCCTTCCAGGTCGCCACGGCCGGGGCTGGCCAGGCCTCGCTGAGCAGCATCGCTGCCGGGTCTGGAATCAGCGCGACGTAGACCAGCACGCCGGCCACGCTGCCTGCCGCCACACCGCAGCATTGCGCAATTGTCTGCCGTCCGGGGACCGCGCCGATCGCGTGCCCCACCTTGAAGTCGTTCAGCAGGTCGGCGCACTGCCCCGCCGCACCGCCGGCGACGTTCGCCGTCATCAGGTTGGTCACGATCTGGCCAGGTGCGGCGACGCCGAAACCGAGCTGCGACAGCTTGCCGATCGCGCCGATCGGCGGAATGCCGGTTTCGCCCACCACCCGCGCGGCAACCGACGCCAGCAGCACGGCGAGCGGGATCGCGAGCAGCGCCATCCACAGGCTGATATCGAACAGCATCGTCTGCAGCATCACGGCTAGCAACGCGGCAAGCGCGAAGCCGAACGCGGGCCCCCGCGCGCGCAGCGCTGCGCGGTCGATGCCCAGGCGGCGCCCTGCGCCCTTCCCATTCCGCGCCCAGCGCACCGCAAAAGCGGTGAAGGTCGAGGCCGCCATCAGGCTCACCCCGGGCCACAGCAGCCATTCGACGAGCGGGCCGAACAGCGTGTTGCCTGCCTCGACCGGTGCGTCTACCAGCCCGGCATCGAGCAGCGCGGGCGCCACGATCCCCCAGGCCAGCAGCGCACCGAGGGCGAGCGAAAGTCCCACCCGCAAGCCGATAATCGCACCGAAGCCGATCAGCAGCAGCGACGGCTCGAGCCCGAAAGTCAGCCGCTCGAGGCTCTGCGACGGCGCCCAGCGTGCAAATGACCCGAACATGCTGGCCGAGAGCTTCGTCAGGCCCGAGACGATCCCCGCGCCGAACAGCACCGCAATGCGCAGCAGCGCCTCGCGGCCGTGCCCGAAGACATCGCGCATCGTCTCGAGCGTCGCGACGCCCGCCGGGAAGCGCAGCGGCGCGTCGACGATCAGCGCCGGCCGCAGGTACCAGGCTACCCACACCCCGAGAAAGCTCACCGCGAACACCCAGGCGATCATCGGCAGCGTTGCGAGCTGCTGCCCGCTGACCAGCGCGTAGGCCGGAATCGGCGCGACCAGGCCGCCCGAAATGATCGACGCCGCCGACGAGGCCGCGGTCTGCCCGATGTTGCTTTCTTTCAGCGTCCAGTGCGGCACACCGGCGGTGCGTTCCAGCAGCCGCCAGAACGCCAGCGCAACGAGCAGCGCGATGATCGACATGTTGAACGACCAGCCGATCTTCAGCCCCGAGTAGACGTTGCACGGCGCCAGCGCCGCGCCGAGCAGAACGCCCGTCGCCAGCGATCGCAGTGTCAGTTCACGTTCTTCGCGCACGGCTTCGCCGACGCCGAGCCTCAAGCCCGGGCGTCGATACCCCGAGCCTATACGAGCCGGCAGGCGCCGTCGCGTTACACGTCGATAACAAAACGGCTACTGGAAGGACATCGGCCAAATACCGTGCCTCTCTAAGCTGCGAACCATGAGGTTTTCCGAAAACTGCGTAACCAACGCCGAGGAGATGCAGATGTACACGATCATGGAAGAAGAACTCTTTCTCTCGCCCGAGTCGGTCATCTCGGGCGTGCTCGCCGAGCACGAGGTCGGCGGGCCGGAAATCGACTTCGAAGAGGACGCGACGTCCGTCGACTGGGACGACGTCCCGGCATACGCCTGAAGCGGCGGCCGGAACACGAGCGCACAGTCAACGACCGAGGGAGAACCGCCATGCCGACCACAGCGTTCGACGCCGCAGCCGGCGCAGCCTGTCGAGCGCAGCCCGCCTAGGGTCGTGGCGACAAGGCGACGACGAAGCAGCTGCCGCCGCCCGGCCGCGCCTCGAACCGCGCCTCGCCGCCGTGGCGGTGCGCGATCGCGCGCACCAGCGCGAGGCCGAGACCCGCCCCCGTCGATTCGGTCGATCCCGGAAAACGCCGGAACGGCTCGAACACGCGTTCATGTTCGGCCGCCGGCACACCCGCGCCGTGGTCGCAGACCCGGATCTCCGCGCCTGTCGGTGTGCGCGCGATGCGAAGCTCGGTCGGCGGTGCGCCATGGCGGCGCGCATTTTCCAGCAGGTTGCGCAGCAGGCGGCGCAGCAGGCGCGGGTCGCCGCGCACGCTCACGGGCTGGCCGTCGAGTTCGGCTTCCTCGTAACGCGCGCACTCCTCGGCGGCAAGCGCCAGCAGGTCAACCTCCTCCTCCCGATCGAGGCGCTCGACCGCGTCCAGCCGGCTGGCGAGCAGGATCTCGTCGATCAACGTGTCGAGCTCGCCGATGTCCTGCTCGAGCGCCTTGCGCCGGGCAGGCGGCGCATCGTCTTTCATCAGCTCGATCGCCATGCGGATGCGGGTGAGCGGCGTGCGCAGCTCGTGCGACGCGTTCGCCAGCAGCGATTTGTGCGCACCGACCAGCGCCTCGATCCGGGCGGCCGCCTTGTTGAAGCTCTCGGCGAGCTGTGCGACCTCGTCGCGCCCCTCCACCTTGACCCGCGCGCCGAGATCGCCCGCGCCTAGCGACTCGACCCCGTGCTGCAGATTTTCCAGACGGCGCGTCAGCCGGCGCACCACGGGATATGCGCCGATGGCGACGGCGAGCGCGAGCAAGCCGAGCGTGATGAACAGTCCCAGCGCCGGATGCGGCCGGTTGCGGGGCGTGCGCGCCATCAGCCAGCGCCCGTCGGGCAGCCGCAGCGCCCAGGCCGGACGCCCGCGTTCGCCGCGCACCCAGCCGCCCGCCTCGCGCCCCGGCGACGGCGGTGGCAACGGCCGCCCCACCCGCGCCAGCGGCAGTCGCTCCGCGCTGTAGAGCGTGACGTCGGCCTTCAGGTTGGCCGCCAGCCGCTCGAGCGCCGCCTGCTGTTCCGCGCGCGGCGCGTCTGCCGCCGGCAACGCATTCTGTGCCAGCGTCGAGGCCACCTCGAAGGCACGCCCCGCCGGGCCGCGCTCGGACATCTGCCGCCAGAGGAAGCCCGCGGCGAGCGCGAGCACGATCACGCTGGCCAGCACCGCGAAGTAGATGCGCAGATAGAGCCGGCGCATCAGTCCTGCGCCTTGGCGAACACATAGCCCGCACCGCGCACGGTGAGGATGCGCCGCGGCTTCTTCGGATCGTCCTCGATTGCGGCGCGAATGCGCGAGATATGCACATCAATCGAGCGATCAAACGCTTCCAGTGGCTCGCCCTTCATCAGGTCCATCAGCGCGTCGCGCGTCATCACCCGCCCCGCGTGCTCGGCGAGCGTCAGCAGCAGCGCGTACTGGTAGGCGGTCAGCTCGACCGCCCGCCCGTCGACACGGATGGCGCGCGCCGCGCGGTCGATCTCGAGGCGCCCGTAGCGCAGCACGTCGCCGCTCTGGGCATTCGCGCCGCGCCGTCGCAGGATCGCGCGCAAGCGCGCGAGCAGCTCGCGGGGTTCGAAGGGCTTCGGCAGGTAGTCGTCCGCGCCCAGCTCGAGGCCGACGATGCGATCGGCCGCGTCGCCCCGCGCGGTCAGCATCAGCACGGGCAGGTCGGACGCGGCACGCAGCCGGCGGCAGACCTCGAGCCCGTCGATGTCCGGCAGCATCAGATCCAGAACGACCGCATCGAACGGTTCGCGCGCCAGCCGCGTGAGCCCCTGCTCGCCGCCCGGCGCGATCGTGACGCGCAGACCGGCTTCACCGAGGTACTCGGCGACCATCGCCGCGAGGCGCGCGTCATCCTCGACCAGCAGGATGCGCTCGGTCATTCCGGTGCTCCGCGCGCGCCAAACCACATGCGCGCCAGCAGCCCGTCCCTGCGCACGAAGTGGTGATAGAACGCGGCGAGCGCATGCAGCGCGACGAGCGATATGAGGATTGTTCCGATCAGGGCGTGCACGCCGCGTGCGCCGTACGCGCGCAGATCTTCCGGCAAGGCTGCCTCCAAGCCGCCGAACACGACCTGCGGCAGACCCGCCTGTACCGCGAGTGCCAGCCCGCTCGCTGCCATCGCCAGCGCCGCCGCATAAAGCGCTGCATGCACGACGCGCGCCAGCCGGTCGAGCCACACGCTGCCGCTCGTCGCGCGCGCGGGTTGCGCGAGCGACAGGCGCAACGCGAGCCGCAGCGCGACGATGAAGGCGACCGACAGGCCCGCCGCCATGTGGATCCCGAGCACCAGGATCCGCTGTGCGCTCTCGCCGCTGGGGATGCGTTCGAACGCGATCGCACCGATTCCCCAGGCGCCGATCGTCAGCGCGGCCGAGAGCCAGTGCAGCAGAACCTGCAGCGGATGGTAGCGGTCGGCCATGGCAAGTTCGGGGTCAGACCCCTGTGGATAACTTCAGCGCCGAACTATGCCATGCGAAAAGGCCGAAGAAGTCATCCATAGGCGTGTGACCCCCGAGCCGCTATCGCCAGCGTCTGCGGCGCTGCTGCAGGCGTTCCCCGACCACCCTGCGCTGTTCGGGCGTGAGCAACTCGGCGGCGTCGGCGACGGCCTCAACGAGCCGTTTCGAACCGGTCTCGGCGAGCTGCAGTTGCTCGCTGCGCAGGCGCTCGAGCGCCGCGCGGTCGATGGGCTCGCCGGTCAGCAGCGCGATCGCTTCGCTGCGCGCTGCGCGCATGCGCTCGCGCAGCGGCAGCAGGTCCGTCGCCGTCTGCTTGACGATTGGCGCGAGCTGCTGCTCTTGCGCTTCGGTTGCGTCGATTTCCACGTACAGGTGCTTGAGCATGCGCTCCAGGCGGGCGTCGACCTCGGCGGGGCCGAGCGGACCGCGCCCATAGCCGCGGTGCGCAAAGGCCCTGAACCCGAGCCCACCCGCGAGCCCAGCGCCCAGCAGGCCCAATATGCCGCGTTTGAGCCAGCGCCGACGGGAAGTTTCGGGCGCGCCGTTCGCGGCGTCGGCACCGTTCGGATTGCCGTTGTCGTTCATGACGGTCTCCTTGCTCGAACTGGGGTCGGCGGACATCGCCGCCCATGGAAAGACACTCTAAGAACGGAGCGTTGCGCGCGGTTCTCCGCGCGGTAAAGATAGGTAAAGCGCCCCTTCAGGGGGGTCGCGTCTACGAGATTGGGGGCATATGATTGTTTTATGCGGCGATGGAATATCACCGCGGCGTCGCGCCGTTTTAGGTCGTAAGCTTAAGGTTCCGCTTCGCATTCCAAAGTGTTAAACGCCAAGGAGACATCATGAAAAGCACGCTCGCAATTGCAGCACTGGCCGGCGCTCTGGCGATCGGAGGACTTTCGGGCTGCGCCAGCGAGAGCGCGCGCATGGCCGAGCAAGGCAAGCACCGGGTGGTCATCCAGATGAGCGACAACGATCCGCAAAAGTGGAACCTGGCGCTGAATAACGCGCAGAACCTGCAACAGGCGCTCGGCAAGGAGAACGTGCAGGTCGAAATCGTTGCCTATGGTCCCGGCCTCAACATGCTGAAGGCAAACTCCAAGGTCGCCGGCCGCGTCAACGGGGCGCTCGACCAGAATGTCGACATCGTGGCCTGCGGCAACACGATGAAGAAGATGAAAGTCGGCAAGGACGATCTCATCGCCGGAACCCGCGTTGTTGAGGGTGGCGTGATCGAGATCTCGGAGCGGCAAAGCCAGGGCTGGACCTACATCAAGCCCTGAGTTGCCTGCCACGGCCGGGCGCGGCGCTGCCGCGCCGGCCGTTTTCTCGCGCGGCGCCCCGAGCTAAAGCGCGAGCCGCTCGCGCGCCGCAGCGTATTCGCGCGCCAGCTTGGCGACGACCTGCGCCACCGGCATTACGGCGTCGATCTGGCCGACGCCCTGTCCGGCGCTCCAGATGTCGCGCCACACCTTCTTCTCGGCGCCGCTGCCGCTGGCAAAGTTCATCTTGGAAGGATCCGATTTCGGAAGGTGCTCCGGGTCGTAGCCGGCCGCCAACACGCTGTGCCGCAGGTAGTTGCCGTGCACGCCGGAAAAGAGGTCCGTGTAGATGATGTCGTTCGCGCTCGCCTTCAGGATCTCCTCCTTGTAGCGCTCGGGCACGCTCGCCTCGGGCGTGGCAAGAAAACGCGTGCCGATGTAGGCCAGGTCGGCGCCGGCGGCCTGCGCCGCGAGCACCGCGTCGCCGGTGGCAATCGCGCCCGACAGCACGATCGGACCGTCGAAAAAGCGGCGCACCTCGCCGATCAGCGCGAACGGCGACAACCGCCCGGCGTGACCGCCCGCGCCGGTGCAGACGAGGATCAGGCCGTCGACGCCCGCTTCGAGCGCCTTTTGCGCATGACGCACGTTGATGACGTCGTGCAGCACGATGCCGCCGTAAGCGTGCGCCGCCTGTACCACCTCGTGCGGCGCGCGTAGGCTGGTGATGGTGATCGGCACCTGGTGGCGCACGCAAACGGCGAGGTCGTGCTCGAGACGGTCGTTCGATTTGTGCGCGATTTGGTTGACCGCGTAGGGCGCCGGCGGCACCTCCGGCTGCGCCTTGCGCGCAGTCGTGAGCGCCGTTTCGATTTCCGTCAGCCAATCGTCGAGCGCCTCTTTCGGCCGTGCGTTGAGTGCGGGAAACGAGCCGACGATGCCGGCTTTGCACTGCTCGATCACCAGTTGTGGATTGCCGGCGATGAACATCGGTGCAGCGATGACTGGCAGGCGAAGGTTCTGCAGGATCGGCGGCAACGCCATGCGGATCTCCCTGACCGGATGCGGAACCCGCGGGTATCATGCGGGCGCTGTGATTCTAGGGGAAAGCCATGACCTATAGATCCTTCACGCTCGAAACCGCCGACAAGGTTGCGCACCTCAGGCTTAACCGGCCGGAGAAGCTGAATGCCCTGGACGGGGTGTTTTGGCAGGAACTCGACGCTATCCTCGCGCAGCTGCAGCGCGACGCGCCGGCGCGCGCGCTGGTGATTTCCTCGAGCGGCAAGCATTTTTCCGCCGGCATGGACCTTGCGGTGTTCGAGCAGGGCGAAGCGCTGCCCGAGGGGAATCCCGCTGCGCGCACGGCGCTGCACGAGCAGATCCTTCAGCTGCAGCACACCTTCACGCGCCTCGAGGCGCTGCGCATGCCGGTGATCGCCGCGGTGCAGGGCGCCTGCGTCGGCGGCGCGCTCGACATGGTCACCGCCTGCGACATCCGCTATGCCGCGCAGGACGCGTTCTTCTGCGTGCAGGAAATCAACATCGGCCTGGTGGCCGACGTCGGCACGCTGCAGCGCCTGCCGAAGCTGATCCCGGAGGCCGTGGCGCGCGAGTACGCCTACTCCGGGCGCCGCCTGCCCGCGGCGCGCGCCAGAGAACTCGGTCTGGTCAACGAAGTGTTCTCTGACCAGGCCGCCGCCGTGGAGGCCGCCCTCGTCCTCGCCCGCGAGATCGCCGCCAAGTCGCCGACCGCGATGTGGGCGAGCAAGCAGGCGGTCAACTACGCCCGCGAGCACACGGTCGCCGACAGCTTGAACCAGATGGCTGTCCTGCAAATGGCGGTCTGGCAGAGCCGCGACGTCGCCGAAGCGGTGCGCGCCAACGCCGAAAAGCGTGCGGCGCGCTTCGACGACCTCGCGCCTGTGCCGCCTTTCGGTGCGGCAACCTGAGACGCCACGACCGATGCCCGCTTGCTCTTCCTCTCCGCTTCTGGTGTGATCGTCGCTCGCCGGCGCCGTGGCACGGTGCGCGCCTGGCACTGACAGCGCATGCGAAGCCCGAAACCCAAGCTCGAGACCCAGGCGAAGCGGCCACAGCCCGTGCGCGACGTTCCCTCGCGGCTCGAGATCGTGGTCGACTTCGCCGATTGCGACCCGGCGCGCATTGTCTTTTACCCGCACTACTTCAACTGGTTCGACCGCGCCTCCGAGCGGCTGTTTCGCGAGCGCGGCATGGCCTGGCCGGAGCTGTGGGCACGCTATCAGCTGGCCGGTTTCCCGATCGTCGACGCCTCGGCCAAGTTTCTCGGCCCTGCGCGCTTCGGCGACACCATCACCCTCGAGAGCTGGATTGGCGAATGGCGCAGCAAGCTGTTCATCGTCGAGCACCGCGTGCACAACGCGGGCGACCTCATCGTCGAAGGTCGCGAGCTGCGGGTCTGGGCGCTACGCGACCCGAACAACCC
Organism: Burkholderiales bacterium; assembly: GCA_041558415.1. GTDB lineage: Bacteria > Pseudomonadota > Gammaproteobacteria > Burkholderiales > SG8-39 > SG8-39. Next base: position 33,387 of record JBFFEY010000014.1, read on the forward strand.
GGAAGGCATGAAAGCGGGCGTCATCCCGCCGGAAATCATCGAGCGCTTCCGGAACTAGGCAAGGAGACAGCGATGGAAAACGTCTGGAAAAACAGGATCCCGCGTATCAACGAGCCGGCCCCCGACTTCAGCGCGCGCACCACGCACGGCCCGCGCGCACTCGGCGATTACCGCGGCAAGTGGCTGATCCTTTTCTCGCATCCCGCGGACTTCACGCCGGTCTGCACGACGGAATTCATCGCCTTCGCCCAGGCCTACCCAAGGTTCAAGGCGTTGGGCTGCGAGCTGCTCGGCCTGTCGGTCGACAGCAACTACTCGCACCTCGCCTGGGTACGCAACATCGAGGAGCGCTTTGGCGTCGAGATCCCCTTCCCGATCATCGAGGACATTTCGATGAAGGTCGCTTCCGATTACGGCATGATCCAGCCGGGTGCGAGCGACACGGCGACCGTGCGTGCCACGTTCGTCATCGACCCCGAGGGCCGCATCCGCGCCATGGTGTACTACCCGATGACCAATGGCCGCTCGGTCGCCGAATTCCTGCGTCTGCTCGAAGGTCTGCAAACGAGCGACAAGCACGCGGTGGCGACGCCCGAAGGCTGGTGTCCCGGCGACAAGGTGGTGGTGCCGGCGCCTTCCACCATTGCCGATGCGCGCGCGCGCATGAACGCCGGTTACGACACCGTCGATTGGTATTTCTCGAAAAAGGCGCTCGCGCCCGCGAAGGGCGGCAAGGCTCGGGCGAAGAAAAAGTAAGCGAACGCGGGGGCTCAGACCCCCGAGCCTATCGCTCGCCCAGCCCCAGCGAGCGCGAGATCACTTCTTTCATGATCTCGTTGGTCCCGCCGTAGATTCGCTGCACGCGCGCATCGACATAGGCGCGCGCGATGGGGTATTCCCACATGTAGCCGTAGCCCCCGTGCAGCTGCAGGCATTCGTCGATGATGCGGCACTCGATGTCGGAACACCAGTACTTGGCCATCGACGCGGTGGCGGTGTCGAGCTTCTTGTCGAGCAGCAGCTCGAGACAGCGATCCACGAACACGCGCGCGATCTGCGCCTCGGTCGCCAGCTCGGCGAGCTTGAAGCGGGTGTTCTGAAAGCTCGCCACGGTCCGGCCGAAGGCTTTGCGCTCACGCACGTAATCGGTAGTCCACTGGATCGCCGCCTCGGCTTTCGCGGTCGCCGCAATGGCGATCTGCATGCGCTCCCAGGGCAGCTCCTGCATGAGGTAGACGAAACCGTTGTTCTCCTGACCGAGCAGATTCGCGGCCGGCACCTCGACGTTGTCGAAGAACAGCTCCGCCGTGTCTTGCCCCTTGAGGCCCATTTTCTTCAGGCGCTTGCCCTTGCTGAAGCCCTTCATCGTGGTATCGACGACGATCAGGCTGGTGCCCTTGGCGCCCCTCTCGGGATCCGTCTTCGCCACCACGATCACCAGATCGGCGTTCCAGCCGTTCGTAATGAAGGTCTTGGAACCGCTGACGATATAGTGATCGCCTTTCCTGATCGCCGTGGTCTTGACCGCCTGCAGGTCCGAGCCTGCACCCGGCTCGCTCATCGCGATCGCGCCGATCATCTCCCCGCCAGCCATCTTCGGCAGATAGGTCTTCTTGAGGTGCTCGCTGCCGTAGTTGAGCAGATAGGGTGCGACGATCTCCGAGTGCAGGCCAAAGCCGAGCGACGAGGAATTCACGCGTGCCTGCTCCTCGATCAGGATCACGCTGTAAAGCTTGTCGGCCTCCGCACCGCCGTAGGTTTCCGGCATGCTGGGGCAGAGAAAGCCGTTGGCGCCGGCCTTGCGCCAGATCTCGCGGTCGACGTAGCCCTGCTCCTGCCAGCGCTCCTCCTGCGGTGCCACCTCCGTTTCCATGAAGCGGCGTACGCTGTCGCGGAAGGTCTCGTGATCGGAGGAAAACAGGGTGCGTGGAATCATGCGTCTGCCTCGATACCGTTCAGGCCGTCGGATTGACGAATGATACGCCGCTGGCGGAAACTGGGGCGCCTACAAAGCAAATGCTTTGTAGGCCGGACGCAGGGCGATGGGAGATCTCCCTTCGCCCTGCAACCCCCTTCCCCTCTTGTATCAAACGCAAGAAGGTGAAATGACGAAATCGCTTCGCTACAGGTCGATCTTTCGTGCGGGACTGTTCGACGGTCAGGCGGGGATCGTCACCGGCGGCGGATCCGGGCTTGGACGCTGTGCGGCGCATGAGCTCGCAGCGCTCGGCGCGCGAGTCGCCTTGATCGGCCGCAACGCAGACAAGCTTGAGCGGGTGCGCGCCGAAATCGCCGGGCCCGGCGGTGCGGCACAAGCGTACGCCTGCGACATCCGCGAGGAGGACGCGGTCCGCGAAACGGTCTCTGCGGTACTGCGTGACTTCGGCCGCATCGACTTCCTCCTCAACAATGCCGGCGGGCAGTTCGCCTCTCCGCTCGAGGGCATCTCGGCCAAGGGCTGGGATACCGTGGTGCGCACCAATCTCACCGGCGGCTTTCTCATGGCGCGCGAGTGCTATACGCAGTGCATGCGCGACCACGGTGGCGCGATCGTCAACATCATCGCCGACATGTGGCACGGCATGCCGACGATGGGGCACTCCGGCGCTGCGCGTGCCGGCATGCTGAACTTCACCGAAACCGCGGCGTTCGAGTGGGCGCCGGTGCGCGTCAACGCCGTGGCGCCGGGCTGGATTGCCTCGAGCGGCCTCGATCGGTATCCGGCCGAGATGCGCGAGCACATCCGCGGCCTGCACCGCCTCGTCCCGGTCGGCCGGCTCGGCACCGAGTCCGAGGTGGCGGCAGCCATCGTGTTCCTGCTCTCGCCGGCAGCCGGATTCATTTCCGGCAGCTGCCTGCGCGTCGACGGCGCGGTTCCCAACGTCAAGGCCGGACGCGCGTGCGCGGACCGCGGGCGGACCACGGCGTTCGACGGCTTTCACCTGGCGAAGAGGCCCGAGGTGCTCGAGGACTGACATGCCGCTGATCGAATCAAAGCTCTTACCGGCGAGCGAGACGTTCCAGGCAAACCGCTCGCACATGCTGGCGCTGCTCGAGACGCTGCGCGCCCTCGAGGCACGCACGCGCGAGGCTTCGGCGAAGGCAAAGCCGACCTTCGATGCGCGCGGCCAGCTGCTGCCGCGCGAGCGCATCGCGCAGCTGCTCGACACGGGTGCGCCCTGGCTCGAGCTGTCGACGCTGGCCGGCTACGGCCACGACCGGCCCGAACTCGAACGCTCAATCCCCGGCGGCGGCATGATCTCCGGCATCGGCTACGTCTCGGGCGTGCGCTGCATGGTTGTGGCGAGTGATTCCGGTATTGACGCCGGCGCGATCCAGTCGATGGGACGCGAGAAGCTGCTGCGTGCGCAGGACATTGCGCTGCGAAACCGCCTGCCGTTCGTACACCTGGTCGAGTCGGCTGGCGCAAACCTGCTGCGCTATCGCGTCGAAGGCTTCATTCACGGCGGTGCGATCTTCTGCAACCTGGCACGCCTGTCGGCTGCCGGCCTGCCGGTCATCACCGTCGTGCACGGCTCATCCACCGCGGGCGGCGCCTACATGCCAGGGCTGTCCGACTACGTGATCATGGTGCGCGGCCGCGCCAAGGCCTTCCTGGCCGGACCGCCGCTGCTCAAGGCGGCGACCGGCGAGATCGCGAGCGACGAAGCGCTCGGCGGTGCCGTCATGCACACCCAGATCTCGGGGCTCGGCGAGTACCTCGCCGAGGACGACGCCGATTGCGTGCGCATCGCGCGCGACCTGCTCGCCCACCTCGGCTGGGGCGCGGCGGCGCCGGCGGCTGGCCGGCCGCCGCGCTATCCTGCCGAGGATCTGCTCGGCGTGATGCCGGCCGATTACCGCAAGCCGGTCGACATGCGCGAGGCGATCGCGCGCATCGTCGACGATTCGGACTTTCTCGACTTCAAGGCGGACTACGGCCCGGCCACGGTGTGCGGTCACGCGGCGGTACAGGGCCTGCCGATCGGCATCGTCAGCAACAACGGTCCGCTCGACCCGAACGGCTCGACCAAGGCGACCCACTTCATCCAGGCCTGCTGTCAGGCCGGCCTGCCGATCGTTTACCTGCAGAACACCACGGGCTACATCGTCGGCAAGGCATCCGAGGAGGCCGGCATGATCAAGCACGGCTCGAAGATGATCCAGGCGGTGGCCAACGCCACCGTGCCGCAGGTCACAATCATGTGCGGCGCCTCGTTTGGCGCTGGCAACTACGGCATGTGCGGCCGCGCCTACGAGCCCAGGTTCCTCTTTTCCTGGCCCAACGCGCAGACCGCGGTGATGGGTGCCGAGCAGGCCGCCCTCACCATGGCGATCGTGATGGAGGCCGGCATGCAGCGCAAGGGCGAAGCCGTTGATCGCGAGAAAATCGACGCGACCAGGGCGAAGATCATCGAGAACTTTGAGCGACAGTCGAGCGCCTTCGTCACCAGCGGGCTGATGCTCGACGACGGGGTCATCGACCCGCGCGACACGCGCAATGTGCTCGGTCTGGTGCTGTCGATCTGCCGGGAAGCCGACGGCCGCGTGCTGCGGCCGATGCAGTTCGGCGTGGCCAGGCCATGAAGGGGTCAGACCCCTGTGGATAAGTCACGCGGACCCTCGTATGGCGAAAGCGGTCGCGACTTATCCACAGGGGTCTGACCCCATTGCCGCATTGAACGGAGCTATCGATGGAATTCACGCACGAGCACGAGGAACTGCGCCGCAACCTGAAGCGCTTCATCGACAACGAAGTGAATCCGCAGGTCGACGCATGGGAGGAAGCCGAAATCTTTCCTGCCAAGGCGCTGTTCAAGAAGATGGGGGCACTGGGCTTTCTCGGCCTGACCAAGCCGGAGGCCTACGGCGGCAGCGGCCTCGACTGGAGCTATGCCATGGTGATGGCGGAGACCCTGGGGCACATCCGCTGCGGCGGCGTGCCGATGGCGATCGGCGTGCAGACCGACATGGCCACCCCGGCGCTCGCGCGCTTCGGTTCCGACGAGGTGAAAAAGGAATTCCTCGCGCCGTCGATCGCAGGCGAGTACGTTGCCTGCCTCGGCGTGTCGGAGCCCGGCGCCGGTTCGGATGTCGCCTCGATCCGGACCGCCGCGCGCAAGGACGGCGGCGACTACGTCATCAACGGCGGCAAGCTGTGGACCACCAGCGGCACACAGGCCGACTGGATGTGCCTGCTCGCCAATACCTCGGAAGGCGCCCCGCACAAGAACAAGACGCTCATCTGCCTGCCGATGAAGACCAAGGGCGTGAGCGTGGCGCAGAAGATCCGCAAGATCGGCATGATGTCCTCGGATACGGCGCAGCTTCATTTCGACGACGTGCGCGTGCCGCAGCGCTACCGCATCGGCGAGGAAGGCATGGGCTTTACCTACCAGATGCTGCAGTTCCAGGAAGAACGCTTGTGGGCTGCCTCGGCAAAGCTGCTCGGACTGCAGCGCTGCATCGACGAGACGGCCGCCTACGCGCGCGAGCGCAAGATGTTCGGCGGCACGGTGCTCGGCTTTCAATCCGTGCAGTTCCGGCTTGCCGAGCTGCAGACCGAGGTCGAGGCGCTGCGCGCGCTGGTCTACCGCGCAGTGGATCTGTATGTCAAAGGCGAAGATGTGACCACGCTCGCCTCGATGGCGAAACTCAAGGCGGGACGTCTGGCGCGCGAGGTGCCGGACGCCTGCCTGCAGTATTGGGGCGGCATGGGCTACACCTGGGAAAACCCGGTCTCGCGTGCCTATCGTGACGGCCGCCTGACCTCGATCGGCGGCGGCGCGGACGAGGTAATGCTCTCGATCATCGCCAAGCGCATGGGAATCTCCTCCGGTCGCTAGGCGAACCGGGAGACCTGGATGCCGCGCTTTGCTGCCTTGCTCATTGCCAACCGCAGTGAAATCGCACTGCGCGTACAGCGCACCGCGCGACGCATGGGCCTGCGCACCATCGCCGTGTACTCGGCGGGCGATCGCGACGCGCGCCACGTGCGCGAAGCGGACGCGGCGGCGTGCATCGACCCGGCGGTGCCACGCGACGCCTACCTCAACATCGACGCCCTGCTGCAGGCGGCACGACACACGGGTGCCGACGCGGTACACCCTGGCTACGGCTTCCTCGCCGAGAGTGCGGCGTTTGCCCAGGCCGTGATCGATGCCGGCCTGGTCTGGGTGGGCCCGCCGCCCGCCGCGATCCGGGCCATGGGCGACAAGGCACAAGCCAAGCGCATCGCGCGCAGCGCCGGCGCGCCGGTACTGCCCGGTTACGACGATGCCGAGCAATCCGAGGTGGCACTGCTGGGCGCGGCGGGCGCGATCGGCTATCCGCTGATGATCAAGGCCGCCGCCGGTGGCGGCGGCCGTGGCATGCGCCTCGTGCAAAGCGCCGCCGGGCTCGGCGCAGCGCTCAGCAGCGCGCGCTCCGAAGCCGAGCATGCTTTCGGCGATGGTCGCCTGCTGCTCGAGCGCGCGCTCGAAGCCGCGCGCCACGTCGAGATCCAGGTATTCGCCGACCAGCACGGGCACTGCGTGCATCTCGGCGAACGCGACTGTTCGGTGCAACGCCGTCACCAGAAGCTCCTCGAGGAATCGCCCTCGCCCGCCGTCGACGACCGCCTGCGCGCGCGCATGGGCGCAGCCGCCGTCGCGGTGACCCGTGCCGTGCAGTACGTCGGTGCCGGCACGGTCGAGTTCCTGCTCGACGCCGAAGGCGAATTCTGGTTCATGGAGATGAACACGCGCCTGCAGGTCGAGCACCCCGTCACCGAACTGCGCACCGGCCTCGATCTCGTCGAGTGGCAGCTGCGCGTCGCCGCCGGCGAGCCGCTGCCGCTCGCGCAGAACGCGATCTGCTTTTCCGGTCACGCCATCGAGGCGCGGCTATGCGCCGAAGACACGGCGCGCGAGTTCCTGCCGCAGTCCGGCCGTATTCTGCGCTGGCGGCCTGACGACGGCCTGCGCGTCGACCATGCGCTCGAGGACGGCGCCGAGGTACCGCCGTACTATGACTCGATGATCGCCAAGATGATCGCGCATGGCGATACGCGCGACGCTGCACGCACCCGTCTCGCCGCCGGGCTCGACCGCAGCGTGGTACTCGGCGTCGAGACCAACAAGGCCTTCCTCGCCGCGCTGCTGCGCGATCCCGGATTCGCCGCCACCGGGGCGACGACCGACTTTCTCGCGCGGCACAGGATCTCCCCGCCGCCCGCAGCCGATGCCGCGGCGCTCGCGATCGGCACGGTGCTCGCCGCGGCCGCGCGTGCGCAGCGGGCTGGCTTCGGCGAATGGACGTCCTGGTCGAACGCGCCGGCACGCCACCTGCGCGCGCGGCTGCGCTGCGCCGGCCGCGAAGCCCCCGCCGAAGTCGCGTACGCCTTTGCCGAGGGCCTCTACCGCGTGAGCGTCGACCGGCAGGAGGTGCGGGTACGCCTGCTCGCCATCGGCTCGGGTGAGGCGCGCATCGAGCTGAACGGTGCACGGGAGACGCGCGTCGACTTCGTGATCCACGACAACGTCATTCACCTCGCGTTCGACGGCGCCAGCTTCCGTTTCGACGACGTTCTCCATGCGCCACCCGTGCGGCGCGCTAGCGGCCCGGTCGATGGGCGCCTCAGCGCGCCGATGAACGGCCGTGTCGTTGCCGTCAACGTTCAAGCGGGTGCCACGGCCGACGTGGGCAGCCCGGTCATCATTCTTGAGGCGATGAAGATGGAGCACGGCCTTGCGCTCGGTGCCCGCGCCAGGGTACTCGCGGTGCATGTCTCGGCGGGGATGCAGGTCTCGCCCGGACAGCTGTTGCTCGAGTTCGAGGCCGCATGAGGCGTCCGCTTTCTACGCCACCGGAAACCCGGCGATGACGACGAAGATGCAGCGCGAGCAGCTCGCGCATCAGCTGCGCGCGATCTTCGAGGAGCACGTGCCGTTCAACCGCCTGCTCGGCTTCAAGCTCGCCTCGCTCGATCCGAAGAACCCTCGCATCCGCTTCGACATGCGCCCGGAGCTGATCGGCAATCCGCAGCGCCAGATCCTGCACGGCGGCGTCATCTCCGCGGTGCTCGATCTCATGGCAGGGGTGGTGGTGCATGTCGCGCTGTTCGAGAAGGACAGCGCGCACCTCTTGTCGCAGGACGGGCGGCCGGCGTTCCCCAACATCGGCACCATCGACCTGCGCGTCGATTTCCTGCGCCCGGGGCGCGGCGCCTGGTTCGAGGCAAGCGGTCAGGTGGTACGCATGGGCAAGCGCATCGCGGTCGCGCACATGCAGCTGGAGAACGACGCCGGTGAGTTGATCGCCACCGGCAGCGCCGCGTACGTGGTCGGTTGACGACGCGACGCGACGGTGGCTCAGTGCTCCATCAGAAAGCGTCCCTGTACACCGACGCCGTGCACGTAGGCGAGCGTGCCGCCGTAATGGGCGGTGATCGAGACCGAAGCGGTCGCGAACACCAGCACCAGACAGAGCAATAGCCTGCGCAGCGCGCCTGGCCGCCACAGGCAAACCAGGCCGACCAGCGCCGCGACGAGCGCCAACCACAGCGTCGCGTAAGCGAACAGGTCATGCTTGGCCAACGTCTCGCGCGCCGCCGGCGACAAGCCGGTGGTGTGCGGATGCAGGGGAAAGGCCGCGACCAGGCCTCCGGCGAGCCCGCCCAGCGTGAAGCCGAAGGCGAGGCCGATGAACACGCGCCGTTGGCTGAACAGGGCAATCAGCGCGAACAGCAAGGCGAGCGGGATAAACGTGACGGGTACGTGCACCGCCATCGGATGCAGCGTCGGAAACGCCGCGAAGTCGAGGTCCCGAATCAGCGTTTCGATGGACATCAACGCGGGTGCGGCAGCAGTGGGCAGCGCCCTTTCCTCCACCGGCGCGCCGGCCTGTGCCGGCTTAGCGTCGTGCTTCTCGGTGCCCTGCGTGGCCGCAGTCGGCAGCGTCCGTTCCTCCACCGGCGCACCGGCCTGTGCCGGCCTAGCGTCGTGCTTCTCGGTGCCCTGCGTGGCCGCAGTCGGCAGCGTCCGTTCCTCCACCGGCGCACCGGCCTGTGCCGGCCTAGCGTCGTGCTTCTCGGTGCCGTGTGCGAGGGCGACCAGCGGCAGCGCGAGGCCGCCGCACAGCAGCCATAGGCCTGCGGTTCGCCTCATGTCCCTTCCCCGGGAGTGTTTGCGACGCGCTTTCGCCCGGTGATCATCGCGCGCACCAGATTCTCGCGATGCAGCAGGCTCGCGACCAGCGCGCCGGCGACATGCAGCAGCACCATCAGAAGACCGAGATTCGCGAGCGCCTCATGCACGTCCTCCCAGATGCTTTCGCCGTCGTCCTCGCGCGCGTCGTCCTGGCCGTTCGCCATTGCCACGGAAACGAGCGTCACTGGCGCTCGCGCGAGCGGCCCCTTGCCCTCGTCCGCGTAAAGCTCGAGCCCGCTCCAGCAGACCAGCAGCAGCATCGCGAGCAGGCCAACCACCATCCAGCCGCCGAGCGGGTTGTGTCCGAGGTAATGCTTCGGCCGCAGGGTGAGCAGCGAACGCGCATACGCCGTCGTCTCCCGCCAGCCGTAGACGAAATCGCTGAAGCGCGCGTGCTCGGACCCGACGAAGCCCCACAGGACGCGGAACAGCACGATCGCGAGGATCGCGTAGCCGGCCCAGGCGTGCAGCGTCTCGAGCTCGATTTCACCCGTCAGGTAGGCGATCGCGAACAGCGCCACCAGCGACCAGTGTCCGACGCGGACGACCGGGTCCCAGACTTTGACTTCGCGTGAGCTATCCACAGGCCCGCGATCCCAATGCGTCAATAAAAAAGGGTCTGACCCCATGGGGTCAGGCCCCTTCCTTTTCGCGCCTCGTGCCTGACTGACGAACCGCAGCGCTCACTGCGTGATGAAGTCGCTCACCGTGCGCCACTTGCCGCCCTGGATCTGGCACAGTTTGGCACGGCCAGAGCCGAGGTGCTTGGTCGGCGTGAAGGTCTGCGCGTCGGCGCCGAACATGTCGCGTGGGTAGGTGAGCGAGTCGAGCGCCTTGACGAAGCTCTGCGTCGTCAGTTTCGGTCCGGCCTTCTCCGCGGCGGCCGCAAACAGCGAGATCGCGTTGTAGCCGTAGACCGCCGAAATGTCGCCCTGCGCGTTGAACGCCTTCTGGTAGCGCGCCATCCAGTCGCGTACGTTCTTGGACGCGTCGTCGGGATACGGATAGTTGATCGTGCAGGCGCCATAGAGACCCTCGGTCAGCCCCTTGGCGAGCACCGCGTTCAGATGATGATAGACCGCCGTGCTGCCGACGAACGTGGCGTTCAAGCCGAGCTTGCGCGCCGTTCCCATGGTGCCGATCGTCTCGCGGATGATCGTGCCCATGACGACGACGTCACAGCCCGCCGCTTTCATCTTCGCCACCTGGGAGGAGAAGTCGGTCGCGCCGCGCTTGAAGGTGGTGACTTCAACGTACTGCATGCCGAGCTCCTTGAGCCCGGTGACGCCGCCTTCGTAGACCTCCTTGCCGAAGTCGTCGTCCTGATAGATTGCACAGGGCTTGCTGAACTTCTTCTCCTTGTGCAGCAGCTTCACCGCGGAACGGATCGCCTCGTAGTAGGGCGCGGCGAACGAGTATTTCAGCGGATGCAGCGGCTCGTACATCTGACGCGCGGCGGTGATCGGAAACAGATGCGGAACGCCTTTGTCGAGGATCAGCGGCATCGACGCCATCGCGGTCGGCGTGCCGAGCGCACCGACTACGGCGAACACCTTGTCGCGCTGGATCATCTTCTGCGCGGCGAGCACCGCCTTTTTCGGGTCGTAGCCGTGATCTTCCACCACCAGTCTCAGCTTGCGGCCGTTAATGCCGCCCTGCGCATTGATTTCGTCTATCCGCATGCGCATGCCATTCGCCGCCGGTTTGCCGAAAGCGACGATCGGGCCCGACAGGTCTTGTGCAGTGCCGAGAACGATTTCGGTCTTCGAGACGCCCTGGGTGGCGAACGCCGCGGGCGTCGCGCCCAGCGCGATCACGGCGGCTGCAATAATGCTCTTTTTCATGCTCCGGTCCCTCCTCGTTTGCGTTGCGCCGCTACTGTACTGGTCCGCCGCGATTCGCGCCAGCGCCGCCCGCTCAGGCCGCCTGGCGCGCATACATCGACTCGATCAGGTCGCGGTACTTCTCGTTCACCAGCTTGCGCTTGAGCTTCATGGTCGGGGTGAGTTCCTCGTCCTCGGCGCTCAGCTTGGTCTCGATCAGGCGGAAGGCCTTGACCTGCTCGACGCGCGCGAAATGCTGGTTCACCTTTCCGATCTCGTCCTGGATGAGCGCCTGGATCTCCGGCCGCCGGCACAGGCTGGCGTAATTGGAAAACGGGATTGCGTGATCCTGCGCATATTTTTCGACGTTCTCGTGATCGATCATGATCAGCGCGGTAAGGTACGGGCGCCGGTCGCCGACCACCACGGCGTCGGTGATGTAGGGCGAGAACTTGAGCTGGTTTTCCCACTCCGAGGGCGTGATGTTCTTGCCGCCGGCGGTGATGATGATGTCCTTCATGCGATCCGCAATGGTGAAGTAGCCCTCGGCATCGACCCGGCCGACGTCGCCGGTGTGCAGCCAGCCATCCTTCAGCGCCTCGGCGGTTTGCTCGGGCCGCTTGTAGTAGCCCATGAAAACCCCCGGACCGCGCACCAGCAGTTCACCTTCCGACGACAATCGGACTTCGTTCGGTGGCAGCGGGACTCCGATGGTCCCCGGCTTGACGGCGCCCATCGGATTGCAGGTTACGCCGCCGCAACACTCGGTCTGCCCCCAGGCTTCGGCCATCTCGAGACCGAGCGCCATGTACCAGCGCAACAGATCGGGTGAAATCGGCGCCGCGCCTGACAGCATGAGGCGCGCACGGTGCACGCCGATCGCTCTACGTACATTGTCTAGCACCAGCAATCGGGCTAAGCGAAAAGCCAGGCGCAGCCACGCGGGTACCGGTCTGCGCGCCTCGCGCAGCGCCGCGACCCGGTAGCCGATGCCGATCGCAACCTTGTAGGCCCACTGCTGCAGGCGGCTCGACTCCTTGAGCGCGATCAGCACGCCCGAGTAGAACTTCTCCCACACGCGCGGCACCGCGGTAAAAACGGTCGGCGCGATCTCGCGCACGTTCTCCGGCACGGTCTCGGGATTTTCGACAAAGTTCATGACCGAGCCGGTGTACAGCGCGTGGTACTCGCCGCCGATGCGCTCTACGATGTGACAGAGCGGCAGGAAACACATGCGCTCGTCGCGCGCGTCCTGCGGAAACGCCGTCTGGTAGGTCGCGAGCGTCGCCATGATGTTGGCGTGCGAGATCATCGCACCCTTCGGCTTGCCGGTGGTTCCCGAGGTGTACACCAGAATCGCAAGATCCTCGGCGCGCCGCAGGCCGATGCGGTGCCGCCACTCCTCGGGCTGTGCGGCATCCCGCTGCGCACCGAGCGCACGCAGCGCCTCGAGGCTCATGATCTGTGGATCGTCGAATCTGCGCAGCCCTTCCATGTCGCAGACGATGATCTTTTTCAATGCCGGCAGGCGCGCGCGCACTTCGAGCACCTTGTCGAGCTGCTCCTCGTCCTCGACGAACACCAATACCGACCCCGAGTCGGCCAGCAGGTACTCGACCTGCGTCGGGGCGTCCGTCGGGTAGATGCCGTTCACCACGCCCGCCACGGTGAGCGTGCCAAGGTCCGCGTAGACCCACTCGCGGTTGGTGTTCGAAAGTATCGACACGACCTCGCCCGGCGCGTGGCCGAGTGCGACGAGCCCCATGCCGATCTCGCGCACGATGCGGCCGAGTCCGTCCCAGGTCACGCTGCGCCAGATGCCGAATTCCTTCTGCCGCAGGATGACCTGCGCGCCGCGCCGCTCGACGCCGCGCAGCAACAACTTCGGCACGGTGTCGATCTCGGGCCCCATGTCCGCCGGCTGCGCGCCGATGGGGAACGGGTTCGCGCTCAACGCCACTGCTTTTTCTTCTTCCATCGCCGCTTGCCTCTCACGCCCTCGTTCTTTACGCCGAGATAGAACTCGCGGATATCCGCCTTTTGGGCGAGCCGGGCGCAACTGTCTTGCATTACGATCCGACCGACTTCCAGCACGTAGCCCCAGTCCGCGATCTTGAGCGCCATATGCGCATTCTGCTCCACCAGCAGGATGGTGGTGCCGCGCTCGCGGTTGATACGTACGATGATCTCGAAGATCTCGCGCGTGAGCTTGGGGGAAAGACCCAGACTCGGCTCGTCCATCAGCATCACCTGCGGCTTGGCGAGCAGCGCGCGCGCAATGACCAGCATCTGCTGCTGGCCGCCGGAGAGCTGGCCGGCCTCCTGCTGCGCGCGCTCGCGCAGCACCGGAAAGTAGCCGAACACCGTCTCGAGATCGCGTGCCACGCCCTGCGCGTCGCGCCGCGTGTAGGCGCCCATGCGCAGGTTGTCCTCTACCGAGAGCAGCGGGAAGACCTCGCGCCCCTCGGGTACCTGCACCACGCCGGCGCGCACCACCCAGTCCGGCGCGCGCCCCTGGATCTCTTCGCCGCGCAGCTTCACCTGGCCCTTCTGCGGGTCGATGATGCCGGAGATGGTCCTCAGGATGGTCGACTTGCCTGCGCCGTTGGCGCCAAGCACGGTGACGATGCGGCCCTCGGGCACGGCGAGGCTCACGCCGCGCAGCGCCTGCACCGGACCGTATGCGGACTCGACGTTGGCGAGCTCGAGCACCGGTTGCGCCATGTTCAGTCCTCGCCCCCCAGGTAGGCCTCGATCACCGCCGGGTGCGACTGCACCTCTGCCGGCGCGCCTTGCGCGATGGGCCGGCCCTCGTTCAGCGCCAGCACGCGGTCCGAGACCCGTGCCACCAGGCTCATGTCGTGCTCGACCATCAGCACCGTGATGCCGAGATCGTTCCTGATGTCCTCGATCCAGAACGCCATGTCATCGGTCTCCTCCGGATTCAGCCCGGAAGACGGTTCGTCGAGCAGCAGCAGGCGCGGCTCGGTGGCGAGCGCGCGCGCCAGCTCGATCACCTTGCGCACCCCGTACGGCAGGCCGGCCACCAGGCTGTCGCGGTAGTGCGCCAGGTCGAGGAAATCGATCACCTTCTCCACCGCCTCGCGCTGCGCCAGCTCGGCGCGGCGCACGCCCGGCGTGAACAGCAGTTCCTGCCACAGCGTGCTGCGGCGGTGGCGGTGCCGGCCGATGAGCAGGTTCTGCAGTACGGTCGCGTGCTCGAACAGCTCGATGTTCTGGAAGGTGCGCGCGATGCCAAGCTCGGCGACGCGGTGCGGCGCGAACCCGGTGAGATCGCGCCCGTCGAGGCGGATGCGCCCGCTGCTCGCGGGATAGATCAGCCCGATGAGGTTGAAAATGGTCGTCTTGCCGGCACCGTTCGGTCCGATGATGGTGAACACCTCGCCCGGCTTGAGGGCGAAGGAGACGCCGTCGACCGCGCGCACGCCGCCAAAACTGATACCGAGGTTCTCGACTTCAAAAAAACTCATCGCAGGCGCTCGGATTTGGCGTAGGCCTTCTGGCGCCGGAACATGCCGCGGCGGTAGAAGGGAAACAGCTGGAGGTAGGTGCGGATCTTCAGCCAGCGGCCGTAAAGACCCATGGGCTCGAAGATGATGAAACCGATCAGCACCAGGCCGAACACCACCGTCTGCATGCCCGATGCCGCGATACCCATCGGCAGCCAGTCCTTGGCGATGGCGAGGGCCTGCGGCAGGAAGATGATGAACGCCGCGCCGAGCACCGCGCCATGCAGAAAGCCGACGCCGCCGAGAATCACGATGGTCAGCATTTCGATCGACTGGAACAGGCCGAACTGCTCGGGCGACAGAAACGCGATTTTGTGCGCATACAGTGCACCGGCAATGCCGGTGATCGCCGCCGACAGCCCGAAGGACATCGTCTTGTACTTGGCCAGATTGACCCCCATGCAGCTCGCCGAAATCTCGGAGTCGCGGATGGCGGCGAACGCCCGGCCCGTCGGCGAGCGCAGCAGGTTGATCATGCCGAAGCACACCAGCACCGCCAGCGCCAGGCAGAGGTAATAGAACGCGGCCGGCGATTCGATCTCCTGGCCGAGCAGCACTGCCGGCTTGACGAGCAGTCCGGCGTTGCCGCCGGTGAGGCCTTCCCAGCGCGCGATGATCTCCTCGACGATGACGTTGAAGGCGAGGGTGGCAATTGCCAGATAGATGCCCTTCAGGCGCAGCGCCGGCAGCCCGACGATCACGCCGACCGCCCCTGCAAAGACCGCTGCCGCGGGCAGTGATACGAGAAACGGCACGCCCTTGGCCTGCAGCAGGCCTTCGGTATACGCCCCCACGGCGAGGAAGGCCGCGTGGCCGAGCGAAATCTGCCCGGTGAAGCCGACCAGCAGCATCAGGCCGAAGCCGACGATCGCGTAGATGGCGATGAATTGCAGCTGCGTCAGCAGGTATTCGCCGGCGAACGCCGGCGCGGCGATCAGCAGGACGAGCAGCAGTCCGTACCAGAAAAGGTGCCCGCCATGCTTGGCAATGCGGACGTCCTGTGCGTAATCGGTTTTGAAAACGAAGCGCATCGGCCACTACACCTTCTTCATCGTCGTCTCGCCGAAGATGCCCGACGGTCGCACCAGCAGCACGACGAGCACCACGACATAGGCCGCGACGTCCTTGAATCCTTCCGGCAAATAGCGCCCGGCGAGCGCCTCGACGACGCCGATGATCAGACCGCCGACGATGGCGCCCGGCACGCTGCCGAAGCCGCCCAGCACTGCGGCTGGAAACGCCTTTAGGCCGATGAAGCCCATGTTCGAGTGCACGAAGGTCATCGGCGCAAGCAGGATGCCGGCGAAGGTCGCGACCGCGGCCGACAGGCCCCAGATCAGCATGTTGATGCGCCGCACCGGGATGCCCATGTAATACGCGGCGAGCTGGTTCTGCGAGCTCGCCTGCATCGCGACGCCCAGCTTGGAGAAACGGAAGAACAGGTACAGCACGAGGCAAAGCGCGGCCGTCATCCCGATCACCGCGAGCTCCTGCAGGGCGATCACGGCGCCGCCGACGTTCAGCACCTTCTGGCCGAACGGCGTCGACAGCGCATAGGTCTCGGTGCCCCAGCCCGGCGTCATGGTGACCACCCCGCGCAGCACGTAGCCGACGCCGATGGTGATCATGACAACCGTGAAGGCGGGATGACCGAGCACCGGGCGGATGACGATGCGCTCGATCACCATCCCGACGATCGCCATCACCGCCGCAGCGAACACGATCACCGCCCAGTACGGCAGGCCGATGACGGTACCACCGGTCAGCGCAAAGAACGCGCCGAGCATCATCAGGTCGCCCTGCGCGAAATTGACCGTCTCGGTCGCCTTGTAGATCAGCACGAAGCCGAGCGCGACCAGCGCGTACACGCAGCCCTGTGCGGACCCCGCGAGCAGCATCTGCACGAACTGGATCATCCTTTCCCCTCGCTGGACGGCGGCGCGATTCTAGCGCAGCGCCAACCAAGCAATTGCTTTCCGCACCACCGCCGCCTAGACTCGCGCCGCATGCCGCGCACGGCCCCGACACGACGCAGGCAATCCCCGCGGCACAAGCACCCGGGCCCACCGAAGCCGCGCCTTCGGCGCGGGCGTGGCGATGCGAACCGGCGCGACGCGCTGCTGCGCGTCTGCGCCCGCCTGTTCCGGGAGAAGGGCTTCGACGGCACGACGATCCGCGACATCTCGAAGGCCGCCGACATGCACTCGGGCAGCCCGTTCTACCACTTCAAGGACAAGCAGGCCATGCTGGTCGCGGTGATGGAACAGGGGCTGGTCGAGGGCCTGCGCAAGACCGAGGCGGTAATGGCGCTCGACCTGCCGCCCCGCGAGAAATTCGCGCGCATGGTCCGCGCGCACCTCGACACCATCTTCGGGCGCGGCAACGATTTCATACCGGTGCTGCTCTACGACTGGCGCTCGGTGACGCCCGCCAATCGCGCGCGCATCATCGCGCTGCGCGACCGCTATGACGAACTCTGGCAGCGCATGGTCGACGCGCTCGCCGCGGCCGGGCTGCTGCGCGGCGATCGCGCCCTCGCCCGCCTGCTCGTGCTCGGTGCCATCAACTGGAGCGCGAAGTGGTACCGGCCCGGAGGGCGCGCCTCGCTCGAGCAGCTCGCGCACTCCGCGGTCGAGCTTTTCCTTCACGCGCCCCCGAAGCGCTGAGCGCTCAGGCGGCACTCGATCCGGGGCTCGCCCGCGCGACCGCCACACTCGTTCAGCGTCGCGAGCCCCGCAAGCGCGTCGCGCGCGGCGCCGACCGCCACCGCCTCAGCTCTTCAGCTTCTTCGCCGCATCCAGAATCGGACCGAGCACATCCATCGGCAGCGGGAACACGATGGTCGAGCTCTTGTCGCCGGCGATCTGGGTCAGCGTCTGCAGGTATCTGAGCTGCATCGCCTCGGGGCGTTGCGACAGCATGTTCGCCGCCTCGAGCAGCTTCTCGGAAGCCTGCTGCTCGCCCTCGGCGTGGATGATCTTCGCGCGCCGCGCGCGCTCGGCCTCGGCCTGCTGCGCGATCGCGCGCACCATCGTGTCGTTCAGGTCGACGTGCTTGATCTCGACGTTCGAGACTTTGATGCCCCAGGCGTCCGTCTGCTGATCGAGCACCGACTGGATGTCGGTGTTCAGCTTGTCGCGCTCGGATAGCATCTCGTCGAGCTCGTGCTTGCCGAGCACGGAGCGCAGCGTGGTCTGCGCCAGCTGGCTGGTCGCGTCCATGAAGTTCATGACCTGGATGATCGAAAGCTGCGGGTCGACAACGCGGAAATACACCACCGCGTTCACCTTCACCGAGACGTTGTCACGCGAGATGACGTCCTGCGTCGGCACGTCGAGCACGATGGTGCGCAGATCGACGCGCACCATCTGCTGGATGCCCGGGATCACGATGATGATGCCGGGGCCCTTGACGCGCTGGAAGCGCCCGAGCAGGAACACCACACCGCGCTCGTACTCGCGCAGGATCTTGATCGAAGCCGCGATCAGGATGATGACCAGCACCAACCCGCCGATCCAGAAATTGAAGTCGAAATTGAAGATCATCGTCAGCCTCCACTCGTTTTTGTGGTCCCTGGCTCCACCGTCAGGACCAGGCCCTGCATGCCGGTCACGCGTACCGCCTCGCCGGCGCGCATCGCGCCCGCGGCGCGCACCCGCCAGCGCTCGCCATGCACGCGCGCCCAGCCCTCGCTCTCGAAGTCCTCGAGGACCTCGCCGAGGGCGCCGATCATGTCCTCGCGACCGCTCACCACGGGCCGCCTGCGCCCGCGGACCAACATGCCGACGACGAGGAACAGGAATCCCGCGCTCGCGGCCGCAACCCCGCCGATCAGCGTGTACGGGATCGAAAAGCCCGGTGCCTTCTCGCCGTCGAACAGGATCACCGAGCCGATGATGAACGCAACCAGCCCGCCCACGCCCAAGGCGCCGAACGACGGCGTGAAGGCCTCCGCCACCATGAAGGCGATGCCGAGCACGATCAGCGCGAGGCCGGCGTAATTCACCGGCAGCATGTGGAAGGCATACATCGCGATGAGCAGGCAGATCGCGCCGACGACCCCGGGCAGGATGAGCCCGGGATTGGAGAACTCGAAGATCAAGGCGTAGATGCCGATCAGCACCAGCATGTACGCCACGCTCGGGTTGGTCAGCACGCTGAGCACGCGCGTACGCCAGTCGGGCTCGATCGTCTCCGCGGTGACCCCGGCGGTCTGCAGCGTCCGCGTCTCGCTGCCGACCTTGACCGTGCGGCCGTCGAGCGCCTTGAGCAGCGCCGGCACGTCGTCCGCGACGACATCGATGACGTTGATCTTGAGGGCTTCCTCCGCCGGCAGGCTCACCGCTTCGCGCACCGCGCGCTCAGCCCAGTCCGCATTGCGTCCGCGCAGCTGCGCCAGGCCGCGGATGTAGGCCGCTGCGTCATGGGTCACCTTGCGCATCATGGCGTCGGCCGGAACCGGCGCCTTGTCGGCCTCCTTGTCGCCGTCCTTCTTGGCGTCGTCGGGTTTCTTCGCCGGCTGCGTGCCGGGCACCGAAGGCGCGCCGATCGCCACTGGCGAGGCGGCGCCGAGATTGGTCGCCGGCGCCATCGCGGCGATGTGGCTCGCGTACAGAATGAACGTGCCGGCGCTTGCCGCGCGCGCGCCATTCGGGGCGACAAAGCTGGCGACGGGCACCGGCGACGCCAGGATGTCCTTGATGATCGCCCGCATCGAGGTGTCCAGACCGCCGGGCGTGTCCATGCGCAGGATGACGAGTTGCGCCTTGTCGCGCGCCGCGCGTTCGAGCCCCTTTTTGACGAAATCCGCGCTCGCCGGGCCGATCGCCCCGTCGAGCGGCAAGACGAAGACCGGACCTTGCGCCGCGAGTGCCGGCAGCGCCGCGCACAGCCACGCCGCGGCGAGCCACGCAAACCGGCGAATACCCCCACCGACGCTCCGGGATCCCTGCCGCACCATGCGAACACTATAGCCAACTTTCGCCTCGCGTCACGCATTGCACGTCGCGCGCAGCGACACCCTTAAAATACGGGCCGCCCTCCCAGACTCTTATCCCGTGAAGCAGGAACGCCCCCCCGGCGCCGCGATTGCCATCCGTGGCGCGCGTCAGAACAATTTGAAAAACCTGTCGCTCGAGATCCCGACCGGCGAGCTGGTGGTGGTCACGGGTGTCTCGGGTTCCGGCAAGTCTTCCCTGGTCTTCGACACCCTGTACGCCGAAGGGCAGCGGCGCTACGTCGAAACCTTCAGTCCCTACGCGCGGCAGTTCCTCGACCGCATGGACAAGCCGCAGGTCGATGCCGTGGAGGGCATCCCGCCGGCGATCGCCATCGACCAGACCAACCCGGTGCGCACCTCGCGCTCGACGGTCGGCACGATGACCGAACTGAACGACCACCTCAAGCTGCTCTACGCGCGCGCGGCGACGCTGGTGTGTCGCGGCTGCGGCTGCGTCGTGGCGCGCGATACCCCGGCGTCGATCCTCGCCGATCTCGAGCGCCGCGCGCAGGCACACGGCGATCCGCGCCTCATCCTCACCTTTCCGGTGCCGGTGCCGGCCAACTTCAGCGACGCGGAGATTACGCAGCTGCTCGAGCGCCAGGGATACACCCGCATCCATGCGCGCTCGAAGACGCTGCTCGAGGTGGTGCAGGACCGCTTTCGCATGTCGAACGTCGATCGCGGCCGCGTCTTCGACGCACTCGATGCGGCAATAAAGGTCGGGCGTGGGCGGGTCAACGTCTACCTCGCTTCCGCAAGCGCGACATCGGGGTCAGACCCCGTACGGGGTCAGACCCCATCGGCGACATCGGGGTCTGACCCCAAGGGGTCAGACCCCATTTCACCGTGGCGCTACTCCGCCGACCTGCACTGCCCCGACTGCGACCTGCACTACGCTGAGCCGACACCAGCGGCGTTCTCGTTCAATTCGCCGATCGGCGCCTGCGAGACCTGCCGCGGCTTCGGCCGCGTCATCGGCGTCGACTTCGGTCTCGTCGTCCCCGACGAAGGGAAGACGCTGCGCGAGGGCGCGGTGAAGCCCTGGCAGACCAAGAGCTTCCGCGAGTGCCAGGACGACCTCGAGAAATACGCGCGCAAGCGCGCCATGCCGCTCGACCTGCCCTGGCGCGAGATGGACGAGGCGCAGCGCCGCTGGGTGCTAGAGGGCGAACCGCAATGGGTGAGCTGGAAGAAGTCCTGGCCCGGGACCTGGTACGGCGTGCGGCGTTTCTTCGCCTGGCTCGAGTCGAAGGCCTACAAGATGCATATCCGCGTGCTGCTGTCGAAGTACAGGGCCTACACGCCCTGCACTGCCTGCAGCGGCACGCGCCTCAAGCCCGACGCGACGCTGTGGCGGCTGGGCGGCGCGCACGGCCCGTCGATCCACGATCTGATGCTGCTGCCGGCCGACCAGTGCCGAAGCTTTTTCGAAGGCTTCCGTCCGAGCGGCACGCTCGACGAAGCCACCACGCTGTTGCTGACCGAGATCCGCACGCGGTTCGGCTACCTGTGCGAGGTCGGACTGGGTTACCTCACGCTCGATCGCCAGTCGCGCACCCTGTCGGGCGGCGAAGTGCAGCGCATCAACCTCACCACCGCGCTCGGCACCTCGCTCGTCAACACCCTGTTCGTGCTCGACGAGCCGTCGATCGGCCTGCACCCGCGCGACATGGGTCGCGTCATTCAGGTGATGGAAAAGCTGCGCGACGCAGGCAACTCGCTAGTCGTCGTCGAGCACGACCCGCAGATCATGTTCGCAGCCGACCGCATCCTCGACATGGGCCCGGGGCCCGGCGAGCGCGGCGGCGAGATCGTGTTCTTCGGCCCGCCCGAGGCCCTGCGCCGCGCGAGCACGCTGACCGCAGACTACCTGTCCGGCCACAAGCAGGCCGTGCTCGGCACGCCGCCGCGCCCGGTGGCCGAGACCACGCCGAAGCTGCGCCTGCACGGCGCCGCAGAACACAACCTGAAAGCCATCGACGTCGAGTTTCCGCTCGCGCGGCTGGTGTGCGTCACCGGCGTATCGGGCTCCGGCAAGTCGACCCTGGTGCAGGAAGTGCTCTACCCGGCACTCGCCAAGGCCAAGGGCAAGTCGACCGAAATCCCCGGCGCGCACCGCGAGCTGCGCGGCGCGGCCCTGGTCGAGGACGCGGTGCTGGTCGACCAGTCGCCGATCGGCAAGACCACGCGATCGAACCCGGCGAGCTACGTCGGTGCCTGGGATGCGATCCGTGCCTTGTTCGCAGGTGCGGCGCTGGCGCGCGAGCGCGGCTACACCGCCGGCACCTTCAGCTTCAACGCCGGCAACGGACGCTGTCCGGCCTGCGGCGGCAACGGCTTCGAGCACGTCGAGATGCAGTTCCTGTCCGATGTCTACCTGCGCTGCCCGGAGTGCGACGGCAGGCGCTACCGGCCCGAGGTGCTCGAGGTGTCGATCGCCGGCCGCGGCGCCGATGGCCGGCGCACCGAGCGCACGGTGGCCGCGACCCTGGAGCTGACGGTGCGCGAAGCGCTCGATTTCTTCGCCGAAGACAAGGAGGTGCTCGCCCGGCTCAAGCCGCTCGCCGACGTCGGCCTCGAATACCTGCGTCTCGGCCAGCCGGTGCCGACGCTGTCCGGGGGAGAGGCGCAGCGCCTCAAGCTCGCCGGCCATCTCGCAGAGGCCGCTGCCCGTGCCCGTCCGCGCGGCGGGGGTGACGCGCGCGGCGCGGGCAAGTTGTTCATCTTCGACGAGCCGACCACCGGCCTGCACTTCGACGATGTCGCCAAGCTGCTCGGCGCCTTCCGCAAGCTGCTCGCCGCCGGACATTCGCTCGTCGTCATCGAGCACAACCTCGACGTCATCCGCAGCGCGGACTGGATCATCGATCTGGGGCCCGAGGGCGGCGAGGCGGGCGGCGCGGTGGTCTGTGTCGGCACGCCGGAGGCGGTCATGGCGAACGCGGCATCGCACACCGGTCGGGCCCTCAAGGAATACCTCGCGGCGATCGGCCGGGGGTGGAAAGAGGGATCGGTTCCCCTGCTGCGGGAGGCAGCGCCCGGCCGCTACCTGGGCAACGCCATCCGCGTGCATCATGCGCGCGAGCACAACTTGAAGAACATCGACGTCGAGATCCCGCGCGAGCGCTTCAGCGTCATCACCGGCGTGTCGGGTTCGGGCAAGTCGACGCTCGCCTTCGACATCCTGTTCGCCGAAGGCCAGCGACGCTACCTGGAATCGCTCAATGCCTACGCGCGCCAGTTCGTGCAGCCGCAGTCGCGACCCGACGTCGACGCCATCTTCGGCATTCCGCCGACCGTGGCGATCGAGCAGCGCACCAGCCGCGGCGGCTCGAAAAGCACGGTCGGCACGCTCACCGAGGTGCACCACTTCCTGCGCCTGCTGTACGTCAAGCTCGGCGTACAGCACTGCCCGGACTGCCGGCTGCCGATCGAGCCGCAGAGCGAGGATGCGATCGCGGCGCGGCTGATGACCGAATTCCGCGGCCAGCGCATCGGCCTGCTGGCGCCGCTGGTGGTCAACCGCAAGGGCGTGTACACCGACCTGGCGAAATGGGCCGCGGGCAAAGGCTATACGCATCTGCGCGTCGACGGCGCCTTCCTGCCGGTCGAGCCCTTCCCGCGCATCGACCGCTTCAAGGAGCACACGATCGAGCTGCCGGTGGCCGATCTCAAGGTGACCCCGGCAAACGAGCGCGCGCTGCGCGAGAGCCTGGCGCGCGCGCTCGAGCTCGGCAAGGGTATGGTGCAAGTGCTGTCCGATCTCGATGCGCTGATGCGCGCCGCAGCGCAGGGCCGCCGGCAGGGCGCGGAGCGCGTGGAACTCGCGCTGCACGAGCAGACCTTCTCCACGCTGCGCGCCTGTCCGTCCTGCGGGCGCAGCTTCCCGGAACTCGACCCGCGCCTGTTCTCCTACAACTCGAAGCACGGCTGGTGCGCGGCCTGCTACGGCACCGGGCTCGCGCTCGAGCGCATCGAATGGAGCGACGATCGCGCGCGCACCGGCACCGAGGACCACGTGCTCGATTCCTGGATCGACTGGCTCGAGGTCGAGGAACGCTGCACCGCCTGCGACGGGCAGCGCCTCAATCCCGAGGCGCTCGCAGTGCACTGGCGCGGGCGCTCGATCGCCCAGCTTTCAGCGCAACCGATCGCGCGCCTCGCGGCGCTGCTCGAGGGCCTGCAGCTCGACGGCCGCGAGCAGGAGATCGCGCGCGACCTGGTCGCCGAGCTGCGCAGCCGCCTTGCCTTTCTGTCCGACGTCGGCCTCGCCTACCTCACCCTCGACCGGGCGGCACCGACGCTGTCCGGCGGCGAAGCGCAGCGCATCCGGCTCGCCGCTCAGCTCGGCTCGAACCTGCGCGGGGTGTGCTACATCCTCGACGAACCGACGATCGGCCTGCACCCGCGCGACAACCGCATCCTGCTCGACGTCCTGCAGCGCCTCGAAGCCAAGGGCAATACGCTGGTCGTGGTCGAGCACGACGAGGAGACCATCCGGCGCGCGAGCCACGTCATCGACCTCGGCCCGGGCGCCGGGCGGCTGGGCGGGCGGGTCATCGCGCAGGGCAGCGCCGCCGACCTGACGGCTTCGCCCGAGTCGATTACCGGGCGGTTTCTCGCCGCCCCGCTGCGCCATCCGCTGCAGCCGCGCCGCGCGGTCACCGCGCAGGCGGCTTCGCTGCGCGTCGAGGGCGCGACGCTGCACAACCTGAAGCGCAGCGACGCGCGCGTGCCGCTCGCGCGGCTGATCGCGGTCACCGGTGTCTCGGGCTCGGGAAAGTCGACGCTCGCGCGCAACGTGATCCACGACAATCTGGTGCGCCTGCTCGTCGCGCAGCGCAAGACGAAGCGCGAGTCCACGCCCGCCGGTTGCCGCGCGCTGAAGGGCTGGCAGGCGATCGAGCGCGTGCTCGAGGTGGACCAAACGCCGATCGGCAAGACGCCGCGTTCCTGTCCCGCGACCTACGTCGGCTTCTGGGACGCGATCCGGCGGCTGTTCGCCGACACCACCGACGCGCGCATCCGAGGCTGGAGCGCGAGCCGCTTTTCCTTCAACACCGCCGGCGGGCGTTGCAGCGCATGCGACGGCCAGGGCATGCAGAAGATCGAGATGTCCTTCCTGCCGGACGTCAAGGTGGCCTGCGAGGCCTGCGGCGGCGCGCGCTTCAACAGCGATACGCTGAGCGTGCGCTGGCGCGACAAGACCATCGGCGAAGTGCTCGCGTTGAGCGTCGACGAGGCGGTCGAGTTCTTCGCCGCGCACCCGTCGATCCATCACGCGCTGCGTTTGCTGCAGGACGTCGGCCTGGGCTATCTGACGCTCGGCCAGTCGAGCCCCACCCTGTCGGGCGGCGAGGCGCAGCGCATCAAGCTGGTGACCGAACTGGCGAAGGTGCGGGTGGACACTGGCGACGCCGGCGGGCCCGGCCCGCGGCGCACGCGCGGGCGCGGCGGCGCGGCGCGCACGCTGTACGTGCTCGACGAACCGACCGTCGGCCTGCACATGGCCGACGTCGAAAAGCTCGTCCGCGTGCTGCACCGCCTGGTCGACGCCGGCAATACCGTGCTCGTCATCGAGCACAACCTGGACGTGATGGCGGAGGCCGACTGGATTATCGACCTCGGCCCGGAAGGCGGCGACGCCGGCGGACGCGTGGTCGCGCAGGGCGCACCGGAAGACGTCGCGCGCGCCGCGCGCCGCAGCCACACCGGACGGGTACTCGCCGAGTTTCTCGACGCGCGCCGGGCCTGAGGACGCGGACTCAGCGCACCCGGCGTGCCTGCGCCGCGTCGGGCACCCGCAGGCCGGCCTCGGCGATCTGCCGGTCGAGATCGGCCTTCCACAGTTGCCGCAGTTCCTCGTTGCCCCAGCGGCGGATCCCCAGCGCCACGGCACGCGCGCTGACCTTGGAATCGGCTGCGCCGAAGGTGTCGAGCGCATGCGGGTACCACTTGTCGACCGTGGCTTGCGCCTCGGCCGGCCCGGCGCCGCACAGGTCCTGGTATCGCAGGTCCTTGACCAGGTCGCGGACGCGGCGCGCGCCAAAGGACGCGTGGAAGCGCTCCTCGTGCACCATGGTGGTCATCTCGCGTGCGAAGGGCGCGAAGCTGGAATCCTCGAACGCGCGCAGGTGGTACCAGGCAACGTGGTCCATGAGAAAACAGAAGCCGCACAGGTCGACCCAACTCTCGAACGGCACGTTAAAGGCGTGCAGCAGGTGCTCGCCCTGCCTGAGGTGCAGCAGGCGATCGGCCATCGCCTCGCCCTCCGCGCCGAAGCTGCGCAGCAGCCGGCAGTCGATGAAGCCCTGGTGCGCCTCGTCGGCGCAGATCTGCGCCTGCGCGTAGCGGTCCTCCGGCGTCGGCCCCTTGTTGATCCAGGGCTGGTGCTGCTCCACCGAAGCGAACTCAGTCGAGGCCAATGCGTACACGATCTTGAGCAGCGTGTCGCGGTAATCCGCCGGCATCTGCTCGACCGTCTCGATCTTGCGCATGCCCTTCATTTCGCCCCACATCACCGTTCTGGAAACGCTCATCGCCAGTCTCCCTTCCTCGACGCGGGCACTCTAGCGCGGCCGCGCGCGCCGGACCAGACATGAATCGGTAGACTAGGCGCCTTTCGCCACCTGGCGGCTCGACCGCCGCGCCGCGTATGCGTGAACCCCAGCCGAACAGCATCCACCTGAAAGACTACGCGCCGCCCGCCTTTTTGGTCGACGCCATCGAGCTCGACGTCGACATCCGGGCCGAGGACGCGGTGGTGCGCACCGTGCTCACCCTGCGCCGCAACCCGCAGGCGGCAACGCCGCGCGCGCCGCTGGTGCTCGACGGCGAAGCGCTGGAGCTGGTGTCGCTGGCGCTCGATGGCGTGGAGCTGCGCGCCGGCGCCTACAGCCTGACGCCCACGCTTCTCGAGGTCGCCCACCTGCCCGACGCCTGCCGGCTCGAGACCGTGTCGCGTATCGTGCCGCAGCGGAACACGACGCTCGAGGGTCTCTACGCGACCAAGACCGGCTTCGTCACGCAGTGCGAGGCCGAGGGCTTCCGCCGGATCACCTGGTTCCCGGACCGGCCGGATGTCATGGCGCGATACGTCACCACCATCCACGCCGACAAGGCAAAGTACCCGGTGCTGCTGTCGAACGGCAACCGCGTGGCCGCGGGCGACGAGACGGGCGGGCGCCACTGGGCGCGGTTCGAGGACCCGTTTCCGAAGCCGTCCTATCTCTTCGCCCTGGTCGCGGCGAAGCTCGATGCGCTCGAGGACAGCTTTGTCACGCGCGCCGGCAAGCGCGCCGAGCTCGCGGTGTACGTCGAGCCGGGCAAGCTCGACCAGGCGACCTGGGCGATGGACTGCCTCAAGCGCGCCATGCGCTGGGACGAGGCGCGCTTCGGCCTCGAGCTCGACCTCGATCACTACAAGATCGTCGCCGTCGGCGATTTCAATTCCGGCGCGATGGAGAACAAGGGCCTCAACATCTTCAACACGCGCTTCGTCCTCGCCCGGCCGGACGTGGCCACCGACACCGACTACTTCAACATCGACCGCGTCGTCGCGCACGAGTACTTCCACAACTGGACCGGCAACCGCGTCACCTGCCGCGACTGGTTCCAGCTCTCGCTCAAGGAAGGGTTGACCGTGTTCCGGGACCAGGAATACGGCGCCGACAGCTATTCGCGTGCCGTCATCCGCATCCAGGAGGTGCGCATGCTGCGCGCGGCGCAGTTCCCCGAGGATGCCGGGCCGATGGCGCACCCGGTGCGGCCGCAGTCCTATGTCGAAATCCGCAACTTCTACACGCTGACCGTCTATGAAAAGGGCGCCGAGCTGGTGCGCATGCAGCACACGCTGCTGGGCGAGGAACGCTTTCAGGCCGGCATGCGCCTTTACTTCGAGCGTCACGACGGCCAGGCGGTGACCTGCGACGACTTCGTGCAGGCGATGCAGGATGCGAGCGGCGTCGACCTCGGCCAGTTCAAGCGCTGGTACGACGTCGCCGGCACGCCGGTGCTGGACTGCGCAGGGACCTACGACGCTGCCGCAAAGCGCTTCACGCTGCGCGTAGGCCAGTCGATGAACCCGCCGTTTCACATCCCGCTCGCCGTGGGGCTGGTCGGGCCCGCCGGCGAAGAGCTGCTGCCGGAGGGCACGCGCGTGCTGTCGGTGCACGAGCCGGAAGCCGCCTTTGTCTTCGACGACGTGCCGGCGAAGCCGGTGCCTTCGCTGCTGCGCGGTTTCTCCGCGCCGGTGATCCTGAAGTACGACTACAGCGAGCAGGATCTCGTACACCTGATGGCACGCGACCGCGATCCGTTCAATCGCTGGGAAGCGGGGCAGCGCCTGGCGACGACGATCATTCTGGAGCGCGGCGGCGAGCCCTCGCCGGCCTATCTCGAGGCCAGCGCGCGCGTGCTGGCGACTGGCGCCGAGGACCCGGCGTTTGCGGCCGAGGCGCTTGCCGTGCCGGCGGAGAGCTTCCTCGCCGAGCAGCTCGCCGAGGTGGATCCGGATGCGCTGCACGCCGCGCGCAACCGCCTGCGCCGCGCCATTGCCGAAAGCCTCAAGGAGCGGCTGCTCGAGGTCTACCGCGCCAACGCGGTCGAAGGCCCCTTCCGGCCGGATGCCGCCTCCGCGGGCCGGCGCGCCTTGCGCAACGCCGCGCTCTCGCTGCTCATGGAGCTGGCCACGGTCGACATCCGCGCGCTGTGCTACGAGCAGTACGCGCAGTCGGACAACATGACCGAGTCCTTCGCCGCGCTCGGCATGCTCGCCAGCTGCGACTGCATCGAGCGCGACAAGGCACTCGACAGCTTCTATGCGCGCTGGAAGGACGAATCGCTGGTGGTCGACAAGTGGCTTGCCGTGCAGGCCACCTCGCGCCTGCCCGACACGCTGGCGCGGGTGCGCGGGCTGCTCGCGCATCCCGCGTTCGACCTCAAGGTACCGAACAAGGTCTACGCACTGATCCGCAGCTTCAGCGCCAACCACGTGCGTTTCCACGCCGCGGATGGCGGCGGCTACGCCTTCCTCGCCGACCAGGTGATCGCGCTGAACGCGCTCAACCCGCAGGTCGCGGCGCGCATGGCGCGCGGCTTCGATCGCTGGAAGAAGTTCGACGCCGCGCGGCGCGCACAGGCGCAGGCGCAGCTCGAGCGCATTCGCGACGCAGAAGGCCTGTCGCGCGACGTTGCCGAGATCGTCCACAAGGCGCTCGACTGA
>JBFFEY010000015.1:0-53341 GCA_041558415.1 Burkholderiales bacterium
CGCGGAAAGCGCCGCGATCGACGTGATCCGCAGGGCTTATCCCGAGCACCGCATACTGGCCGAGGAGTCGGGCGAGCGGCAGGCGGGGGAAGCCCCAGCGCGCCGGGGGCGTGCCGCCCAGGACGACACGCGCTGGATCATCGACCCGCTCGACGGCACCACCAACTTCATCCACGGGTTTCCGCAATACTGCGTCTCGATCGCGGTGGAGCAGCGCGGCCGCGTGGCCCACGCCGTGGTCTATGACCCGACGAAGAACGAGCTGTTCACCGCCTCGCAGGGTCGCGGCGCGTTCCTCAACGACCGTCGCATCCGCGTCACCAAGTGCGCGCACATGCGCGAGGCGCTGGTCGGCACTGGTTTCCCGTTCAAGGAGCTCTCGCGCATCGATCGCTACCTGCGCGACCTGGAGACGATCATGCGCGGCTCGGCCGGCATCCGTCGCGCCGGCGCGGCGGCGCTCGATCTTGCCTACGTGGCCTGCGGCCGGCTCGACGCATTCTGGGAAATGGGTCTCGCGCCCTGGGACATGGCGGCCGGTGCACTGCTGATCAGCGAAGCCGGAGGCCTGGTCGGCGACCTGCAGGGCGGCAAGGACTTCATGGCCTCGGGCGACATCGCCGCGGCGACGCCGAAGGTATTTCCCGAACTGCTCGACGCCCTGCGTTGAGCAGCATCGCCGGATTGGCGCCTGCGCCGCGTCGATAAAATACGGCGCGACACGCATGAACGCCCCGCTCGAAGCCCACACGCCGATGATGCAGCAGTACCTGCGCATCAAGGCGCAGCATCCGGACATGCTCGTGCTGTACCGGATGGGGGATTTCTACGAGCTGTTCTACGAAGACGCCGAGCGCGCCGCCACCCTGCTCGACATCACGCTGACTGCGCGCGGCGCCTCGGCGGGCGCGCCGGTCAAGATGGCAGGCGTGCCGGTGCACTCGGTCGAACAGTACCTCGCCAAGCTGGTCCGCCTCGGCGAGTCGGTTGCGATCTGCGAACAGATCGGCGATCCGGCCACGTCCAAGGGCCCCGTCGAGCGCAAGGTGACGCGCATCGTCACGCCGGGCACGCTGACCGATTCGGCGCTGCTCGATGAAAAATCGGACAACGTGCTCCTCGCACTGGCGAGTGACCACGCTGGCGTCGGCCTCGCCTGGCTTACGTTGGCGAGCGGCGAGCTGCGCGTCGCCGAAATCGCACCCCAGGCGCTCGGCAACGAACTGCGCCGCATCGCACCGGCCGAAATCCTGCTGGCCGACGGCGGCGCACCGCCCGAGGACCTGAGCGACGCGACGCTCACGCGCCTGCCGGCATGGCATTTCGACGTCGAACGCGGCACGCAGAAGCTGCGCGACACGCTCGGCACGGTCTCGCTGGCCGGCTACGGCTGCGAGGACCTGTCCCTCGCGCTCGGCGCCTGCGGCGCGCTGCTCGAGTACGCGCGCAGCACCCAGGGACAGGCGCTCGCCCATATCACGTCGGTGCGCGCGGAGCGCGCCGGCGAGTACCTGCGGCTCGATGCGGCGACGCGGCGCAATCTCGAGTTGACCGAGACGCTGCGCGGCGAGACCACGCCCACACTGTTCTCGCTGCTCGACCGCTGCGCCACCGGCATGGGCAGCCGGCTGCTGCGTCACTGGCTGCATCACCCGTTGCGCGACCGCGCGGTGCTGGCCGCGCGGCACGACGCGGTTGACCGCCTCAGCGAGCGCGTCGCCGAGGTGCAGGCGGCGCTGCGCGGCTTCGCCGACGTCGAGCGCATCACGGCGCGCGTCGCTCTGCGCAGTGCGCGACCGCGGGATCTGTCCGCCCTGCGCGATAGCCTGGCGCGCCTCGACGCGCTGCGTGCTGCGCTGCCCGCGATGCAGGATGGACTGCTCGCCGAACTGGCGCGCGACCTCGCCCGACCGACCGAGTGCCATGCGCTGCTCGAGCGCGCGCTGCGGCCCGAGCCGGCCGCCCTGCTGCGCGACGGCGGCGTCATCGCCGACGGCTACGAACCCGCGCTCGACGAGCTGCGCGCCCTGCAGTCGAACGCCGGCGCATTCCTCGTCGAGCTGGAGGCACGCGAGCGCGAACGCAGCGGCATCGCCAACCTCAAGGTCGCCTACAACCAGGTTCATGGCTATTACATCGAGGTCGGTCGTGCCAGCGCGGAGCGCGTCCCCGAGGACTACCGTCGGCGCCAGACGCTGAAGAACGCCGAGCGTTACATCACGCCGGAACTCAAGGCCTTCGAGGACAAGGCGCTCTCTGCCAACGAGCGCGCGCTGGCGCTCGAGCGCAGGCTTTACGACGCGCTGCTCGATGCGCTGCTGCCCGCGGTGCCGGCCCTGCAGCGCATCGCGCGCGCACTGGCGCAAAGCGACGTCCTGACCGCGTTCGCCGCAGTCGCGCTCGAGCGAAACTACTGCCGGCCCGGATTCAGCGACGACACCCGCATCGAGATCGAGGGCGGACGCCACCCCGTAGTCGAGGCCGGTATCGCGTCGTTCATCGCCAACGATGCGCGGCTCTCGCCGTCTCGCCGCCTGCTGCTCATTACTGGACCGAACATGGGCGGCAAATCGACCTACATGCGCCAGGTCGCGCTGATCGTGTTGATGGTTCACGTCGGCGC
The DNA here is from genome assembly GCA_041558415.1 of Burkholderiales bacterium. Taxonomy (GTDB): domain Bacteria; phylum Pseudomonadota; class Gammaproteobacteria; order Burkholderiales; family SG8-39; genus SG8-39. The sequence continues at coordinate 2,624 of JBFFEY010000015.1, forward strand.
ATTCGTGCCGGCAGGCCGGGCGCACATCGGACCGGTCGATCAGATCTTCACGCGCATCGGCGCAGCCGATGACCTGGCCGGCGGTCGTTCGACCTTCATGGTCGAGATGACCGAGAGCGCCAATATCCTGCACAACGCGACCGAGTCGAGCCTGGTGTTGATGGACGAAGTGGGCCGCGGCACCTCGACCTTCGACGGCCTGGCGCTCGCCTGGGCAATCAGCCGCCATCTGGTCGAGCGTAACCGCGCGCTCACGCTGTTTGCGACCCATTACTTCGAGCTGACGCAGCTCGCCCAGGAATACCGCGAGGTGGCCAACGTCCATCTCGATGCGGTCGAGCACAAGGACAGCATCGTCTTCCTGCACGCCGTCGAGGAAGGCCCGGCCTCGCAAAGCTACGGCCTGCAGGTGGCAGCGCTTGCCGGCGTACCGCGCGGCGTAGTGCGCGAGGCACGTCGCACGCTCGAGCGGCTTGAGCAGGCCAGCCTCGAGCATGGCGGGCAGCCGGACCTTTTCGCCGCCCCCGGGGCGGCGGCGCCCGAGCCGCCGCCGCCCGAACCGCTGCGCGATGCCCTCGAGCGGGTCAATCCTGACGAACTTTCACCGCGCGAGGCGCTCGAGTTCGTCTACCGTCTGAAGAAGCTTTGAGCCCCTTGTCCGCCCCGACGCCGACGCGCCCAGGTCTCATCGACATCGGCGCGAATCTGACGCATTCCGCGTTTCGCCACGATCTCGCGCAAGTGCTCGAGCGCGCCCGCCACGCAGGCGTGTCGACCATCGTCGTCACGGGCACGAGCGTCGCGGCAAGCGCGGAGGCGGCGCGGCTGGCCGAAGCCCATCCCGACATGCTGCGTGCGACCGCTGGCGTCCACCCGCACCACGCGGGCGACTGCAACGCGGCAAGGATCACCGCCCTGCGCACGCTCGCCGCGCAGCCCCATGTCGTCGCGCTGGGAGAATGCGGGCTGGACTTCAACCGCAATTACAGCCCGCACCCGGACCAGGAGCGCTGCTTCATCGCCCAGCTCGAGCTGGCCTGCGGGCTCGGCAAGCCGCTGTTCCTGCACTCGCGCGACGCGCACCCGCGCTTTGCGGAGATCCTGCGCGCCCACCGCGACCGGCTGCCGCGGGCGGTCGCGCACTGCTTCACTGGCGAGCGCGACGAGCTGCGCGCCTATCTGGACCTCGACCTGTACATCGGCATCACCGGCTGGATCTGCGACGAGCGTCGCGGCCTGCACTTGCGCGAGCTGGTGCCCGAGATACCCCTCGACCGGCTGATGCTGGAAACCGACGCCCCTTACCTGACGCCGCGCGACCTGCGCCCGCAACCCAGGGCACGGCGCAACGAACCGGCATTTCTTGCGCATATACTTCGCTCGGTGGCGCACGCCCGGGGCGAAACGCCCGAAGCGCTCGGCACGGCGACCGCCCGTAACGCACGGCGATTTTTCGACCTCGAGCCGCAAACGATCGTATGAGCAGTGATCCGACCACGTCCAGCGCGGCGGCGCCGGAGGGCCCCGCCGCCTCCCGGCGCCCGCTGGTGCTGGTGGTGGACGACAGCGACGACATCCGCGCGCTGCTCGGCACCCTGCTCAAGCGGCGCTACGAGGTGCGTCTCGCCGCCGACGGCCATGAAGCCATCCTGGCGGCGGCGAAACTGCCGCACCCCGACCTGATCCTGCTCGACGTCGAAATGCCGGGCAAGAGCGGACACGACGTCTGTGCGCTGCTCAAGACGGATCCGGCGACCGCGCCGATTCCGGTCATCTTCATCACCGGCCGCAGCGACCCCAAGGACGAGGCCAAGGGCTTCGCCGTCGGCGCCGTCGACTACGTCACCAAACCGCTCAGCCCGCCGATCGTTCTGGCGCGCGTCGCCGCGCAGCTCGCGCTGACCGACCAGCGCCATGAGCTCGAGCACCTCGTTGAAGAGCGCACGCGCGAGCTGCGGGAAGCGCGTGCGCAACTCATCGAGCGCCTGGCCCGTGCCCTGTCCTACCGCGAGGGCGGCCTCAGCGGCCGGCCGATGCGCGTTGCGCAGTACGCGCGTCTGATCAGCGAAGCCGCCGGCGGGCGGCCCGAAACCTGCGAGCTGATCGCGCAGGCAGCCCCGCTCGCCGACATCGGCAAGCTCGGCGTGCCAGAAGTCGTGCTGCGCAATGCCGACCAGTACACTGCGCAGGATTGGGAAGAGATGCGGCGCCACTGCGAGATCGGCGCCGAGATCATCGGCGAGCACCGCGACCCGCTGCTCGCCGCAGCCCGGGCCATCGCGCTCACCCATCACGAACGCTGGGACGGCAAGGGCTATCCGAAGGGACTGGCGGGCGACGCGATTCCCAGGGTCGGGCGCATCGTCGCCATCGCGGACACCTTCGAGGCAATGACCGCAACGCAGCGCCGTCGCCAGCCGATGTCGGTCGACGAAGCGGCCAAGGTCATCATCTCGGAGGCGGGCAAGCAGTTCGATCCCGCCCTCATCGAAGCCTTCAAGAAGGCGCTACCCCAAATGAAAGCGGTGCGTGATTCGATCCGCGACGAACTCGAGGGCATTCACAACCTCGACTTCGCCGCCGCGGCGCCCAAAACCGCGGCACCCTTGGCGCCAGCGCCCAAGCGCGGGCCGAGCCGCTAGTCGCGGGCGCGCGCGGCGCGCTCAGTCCTTGGCGAAGGAATCGCTCGCCGGCACGTAGTCGTAGTCGAGCGAGTCCAGGACCTCGCGCACCACGCCGTCTTCGGAAAACTGCACCCACAGCACCCGGCGCTCGGTGACCTCGAGGCGCTTGTACTCCCATACCTCGCGCTGCTGCCGATCCAGGCGCGACACGAAATGCGGCGGGCCGAGCAGCGCGCGTACATCCTCGCGCCGCGTGGTGCCGATCGCCAGCTTGGCGATGTTCTCGCTCGTCAGCCGATTCTCGATCCCCTGCAGCACGCCATCGGGGCCGAGCTGCACCGCGAAGCTGTGGCCTCCCGAGGGACGGGTGTAGAACCACACGCTGCCACCGCCGGCCACGGCGCGCTTTTCGTCCGGTGGCCCCATCTGCGCCTCGACGTCGGCCGCCCGGGACTGGCCGGCGATCAGCCCGCTACCGTCATAGGAGGCGCAGCCCGCCAGCAGCGCGGCGACGAGCGCGACGGCCTGCAGCGCGCCGCCGGTCCGGCACCGCTCCATGTCAGCGCCAGTGCGCATGGTAGATGCCGACGCCCATGAACACGCCCGGTCCCATCGGCAGGTACTCCGGGTCCAACATATCGAGCACCTCGCGCACCACGCCGTCGTAGGAAAACTGCACGTGCAGCAGGCGCCGGTCGGAAAACTCCTGCCAGCGGTAGGTCCAGACGTCGCGTTGCTGGCGCTCGAAGCGGGTCACCTGGAAGGGCGGCCCGAGCAGCGTCCGGACCTCCTGGGTGGTCCAGCTGTCGCGCCGGATCTGATCGATATACGTGCGTTCCAGCCGCTGCACCGAGGAGCGGAAGCGACCGTCAGGACCCAGCGTGATGGCGAAGGTCTGGCGACCGATCCAGCGCGGGTAAAACCACAGGGTTTCCCCGCTATCCAGCTTCACCTTGTCGTCAGGCGGCCCCATCAGCGCGAGGATGTCGGCCTCGGTGGAGCTGCCGGCAACGAGCGAGCTGCCGCTGTACGACGCGCAGCCGAACAGCAAGGCCGACCCTAGCACCGCCAGCCACGCCCGCAGGAACCTCGATAGGATTGCGCACCTCATGAAATCTCCTTTCTCCAGGCCGGCGCTGCGCCGCTGCTGGAACTGCAGCAGCCCGATCGGCGCCCGTGAACGTTTCTGCCCGCGCTGCGGCGCCCGCCAGCGCACACCGGCGTCCCGCTGCGTAAACAGGGCGGGCTGCGCCTCTGTGCCGCGAAGCCCGCGTCGCCCGCGGGTGCTCAGCTGCCGCCGCCCGGGTTGGACGAAAAGTACTTCTCGAACTTTCCCGTCTCGTCCTTGAACGCGTCGGCGTCCGCGGGCGGCGATCCCTTGCGCGTGATGTTCGGCCACTTGCCCGAATACTCCGTGTTCAGTGCGAGCCAGCGTTCCGCAATGGCGTCCGAGTCCGGAATGATCGCGCCCGGCGGGCATTCCGGTTCGCACACGCCGCAGTCGATGCACTCGTCGGGATGGATGACGAGCATGTTTTCGCCTTCGTAGAAGCAGTCCACCGGACAGACTTCGACGCAGTCCATGTACTTGCACTTGATGCAGTTCTCGGTGACGACGTAGGTCATGCGGCGCGTTCTTTCATCGTACGAAAATGGAACGGGCACGATTATCGCACCGACGCGCCCACCCCGGCACGCACCGGCCAAAAGCATGCACAATAGGCCCATGTCCGCGCATGCCATCGACGTCAGTGAGGCGAACTTCGAGCAGGAAGTGCTCGAGGCATCGAAGACGCTGCCGGTCGTCGTGGATTTCTGGGCCCCATGGTGCGGGCCCTGCAAGGTACTCAAGCCGATCCTGGAAAAGCTGGCGGCCGAGTACGGCGGCCGCTTCAAGCTGGCGAAGGTGAATTCCGACGAGAGCCAGGGACTGGCGGCGGCCTTCGGTATCCGTTCGATCCCCGACGTCATGGCCTTCCGGGACGGTAAGCCCGTTTCGCACTTCCTCGGCGCCATGCCCGAATCCCAGGTACGCGCGTTCATCGAAGGCATTCTGCCGAAGCCCTCGGAAACCGAGCAGGTGCGCGCCGCGGCGCTGCGCGCGGCCGGCGACCGGGACGGCGCGGTGGACGCCCTGCGCAGCGCCCTGACGCTCGACACCGCGAACGACCCGGCGCGGCTCGATCTCGCCGAACTGCTGGTCGAACTCGGACGCACGGACGAAGCCGAAACCCTGCTCGGCGAGGTGCGCCCCAACATCGACTGGGACGCACGCGTGGAGGCCCTGCAGGCCGCGGTGTCCTTCGCACGCATGCGCGCTTCGGGGACCAGCGAGGCCACCCTGCGCGACGCGCTGGCGCGCAACCCGGACGACCACGCCACCCGCTTTGCGCTGGCGGAGCTGCTCGCCGGCGCGCGGCGCTATCGCGAGGCGCTCGACGAGCTGATCGAGATCGTGCGGCGTGGCAAGGACTGGAACGACGGTGCGGCACGCAAGCAGGTACTCAACATCTTCAACCTGGCGGAAAAGGACGTCGCACTCGTTGCGGAGTATCGCCGCAAGCTCGCCAGCGCCCTGTACTGACCCGCACCGCCGCGTTCAGCCGTCGAGTACGAAATCGAAATGCCCTGCCTGCGGCTGCCCTGCGGCAGGCGCCTCGAGCGCAATCTCGAGCGCCCGCTGCCAGAGCCCGTCCGTTGCATTGCCGGGTTCACCGGGAAAATAGAGCTGGGTGGTCAGCGGCCGCCCGCCCGGCGCCTGAACCCGGAGGTGAATGTGGCGGGTGCGGCCCGGATACAGCCCGGGAACGATGGTCTCCAGCCGGTAGCGGCCGGAGGCATCGGCGAACAGGTGCCCGCGGTGGCGGAAACCCGCGTTGTCGTACCGTCCCTCCGCATCGCAATGCCAGACATCGAGCAGCGCGCCGCTGATCGCACGGCAGTCGGTCGTCACGACGCGCCCGGTGAGCAGCAGGCGCGGCCCGCGATCGCCGGCCTCGACCAGCGAAGCGCGCCGCGGCGAGTGAGGCGTGTAAAAAGGCCCTGCCGTCTGCGGTGGCGTCACCTGCGCCGGCACGGCGCCGCAGGCGGGCGTCGGCGGCAGGCGCTGCGCCCGCGCCGTTCGCCAATTCAGGAACGGCAGGCCCAAGCCGGCGGCGAGCAATCGGCGCCGCATGACCGCGGCGCGCCTGCGCTCTAGCGGCCTCACTGCACCGCCTCCTTGACGATGTCCGCCAGCAGCGCGTCGACCTCCGCCAGCCCCTTGCGATAAACGACGTACACCGTTTTCGGATCGTCGGGCAGCGTGTAAAGCGCGATCACGTAAGGGCAGTAGGCGATATGCGCGGCATTCGCCTCCATCACCTTGCGCGAGACCACCGCCGAGCAGAATTGCAGCGCCTCGGCGTTGCCGTACACGCGCTTGGTCGAGCCGACGTCCTTGCCGGTTCGCTCGAGCATGTTGCCGATGTAGGCGGTGTAGTCGATCTTGAACCCCTTCGCCTGGATCGCCAGCACCACGCTGTCCTTGACCTCGGCGAATCCGCCTTTTGCCTTCGTGCTGACGACGTCAGCCCCCGCGGCACCGGCCCACAGCGCAGCAAGCGCCACGACAAAAATAACGCGAACGATTTTCATGACACCCATGGCCACCTCCTTTCGTCGACGGGAAAACCATACTCCCTTTTTGTCGATTGGACTTTGCGTCCGCGCATCGGTTCGCGCGTTTGTCCGGCCGTGCCGATGCGGTATAAAGCGGCCTCAACGCCTCTTACGCTATGACGCGGATCGAATGTGACGTGCTGGTGGTCGGCTCGGGGGCCGGCGGACTGTCGGCCGCCTGCACCGCGGCGCACCACGGCCTGGAGGTCATCGTCGCCGAAAAAGAGCCGTTTTTCGGCGGCACGACTGCGTATTCCGCCGGAGTCATCTGGATCCCGCTCAACGGTCACGCCGTGCGTGCCGGCCGAAGCGACAGCCGGGCCGCGGCCTGGCGTTACCTGGAAGCCGAGGTCGGCGCCTACCTCGACCGCGCCAAGGCGGCGGCATTTCTCGCGCACGGCGCCGAGATGCTCGCGTTTTTCGAGCAGCACACGCACGCGCGCTACCTGCTCATGGACAGCTGGTCCGATTACCACCCGGATGCGCCGGGCGCGTCGCAGGGCGGGCGCTCGCTACTACCCGAGCCCTACGATGGCCGCCTGCTGGGGGAACGCTTCCGCGAGCTGCGCCCGCCGCTGCCGACGATGATGCTGTTCGGCGGCATGTCGGTCAGCCGGGACGACATCCCGCACCTGCTAAACGCGACGCGCTCGCCGGTCTCGGCCTGGCACGTGGCCAAGCTGCTCGCGCGCTATGGGTTGGACCGCATGCGCTACCCGCGCGGCACGCGGATTACCAACGGCAATGCGCTGGTCGCCCGCCTGGCGAAATCCCTGTTTGAGCGCGGCGTCCCGCTCTGGGTGTCGTCCCCCGCGGTGAAGCTGATAGTGGAGGACGCCGCGGTGCGCGGCGCGGTCGTCGAGCGCTCGGGCGAGCCGGTCGAGGTGCGCGCCCGCAAGGGCGTGGTGCTGGCCAGCGGCGGATTCCCGCGCGACGCGGCGCAGATCGCCCGCTACTACCGGCACGTGGCCGCCGGCAAGCGCCACGTGCCGCTCGCACCGCCAGGCAACACGGGCGACGGTGCGCGCCTTGCGCGCGAGGCGGGCGGCATGTTCCAGGCCGAAGCCGATCAGCCGGCCGCCTGGACCCCGATCTCGCTGGTACCGCGGCCCGATGGCAGCGTGCAGCCTTTTCCGCATTTCATCGACCGTTGCAAGCCGGGGTACATCGTCGTCGACCGGCGTGGACGGCGCTTCGCCAACGAGGCGGATTCCTACCACGACTTCGTGCCACGCATGATCGAGGCCTGCCGCGAGGACCCCGAGGTCGAGGCTTATCTGGTCACCGACCATCGCGCGATCCGCCGCTACGGCATCGGGGTCGTGCCGCCGGCACCGATGCCCCTACAGCCGCACCTGCGCTCGGGTTACCTGGTGCGCGCGCGCTCGCCCGAGGCCCTTGCGGCCGCGCTGGGCATCGACGCGCAGGGCTTTGTGCGCACGCTCGAGTCTTACAACCTGCACGCCGCACGCGGCGAGGATCCGGAATTCGGCAAGGGCAGCAACGCCTACCATCGCTTCGGCGGCGACCCGACGCACGGACCAAACCCGAACCTCGCGCCGATCGTTATGCCGCCGTTCTACGCAGTGCGGCTGGTGCCGAGCGATCTCGGCACCTTCATCGGCCTGTCGACCGATGCGCAGGCACGCGTGCTCGACGTCAACGAGCGCGCGATCCCGGGACTCTATGCGGTGGGCAACGACATGGCGAGCGTGATGGGCGGCAGCTATCCCGGCGCCGGCATCACGATCGGTCCGGCGATGACCTTCGGCTACATTGCCGGGCGTCACCTCGCCGGCATCGACGCCTGAGGCGTTGACGCTACACCGTCGCCGAGGCGAGCGCGCCGCCGGCGATCGTGCGGTTCAGCCAGCTCGCGGCCTCGCGCACCCCGCCAAAGCTGAAGACGTGCACGCCGACAACATTGCAGGCGCGGCGCGCAATGCAGTAGCGCGCCACCGCCTGAAGCTGCTCACCCGGATCGGTGTGCGTCACCAGGCGCGCGACGCCGAAGCCCTGCGCCCGCAGGGCCCGCAGCGACGCGCTCACGCCGCAGCGCTGCGCGAAACGCAGCAGGCGCAGGGGCTCGGTCGGACCTGCGACGCCGACATAAACCGGCAGTGCGGGCCAGCGCTGCGTGAGCTCGGCGCAATATTCGATGACGCGCATCGGCGCGAAGCAGAACTGCGTCAGCACGTAGGGCGAAATATTCTGCGCCGCCGCCAACGCTAGCTTTTCGTCCATCGCACGCTCGAGCGCGGCGCGCGGGACGCGCGCATGCCCTTCGGGATAGCCCGCGATGCCAACCTCCCGGATGCCGCATTCGGCGATCACGCCGTCGCTGAGCGGCCCGAGGCTGTCGCGGTACGGCCCGACGGGGTGCGGGTCGTCGCCGCCGACGAGCAGAATCTTGCGCACACTCGCCTCGCGCACCGCGCGGTCGAGAAAATCCTTCAGCGCCGCGCGTGACGTGATTCGCCGCGCCGCGACGTGTGGTACCGGCTCGAATCCGGCCGCCTGCAGCGCGACCAGCGACTTGAGTGTTTCCTCGAGCGCATTGCGCGGCAGGTGATTGACGTAGACCTTGGTGCCCGCCGGCAGCAGATCGGCGATGGTGCGCGCGTCGCCTGCCCGGTCGGCGTTCATCTCCAGCGACCCGCAGGCCGCCAGCTCCATCATGGTCTCGTTGTACTCGGCTGCAGTCACCGGCTGTCCCCTGCGTCCATTACGCGCAATGGCGACGAGACCGTCAAGAAGTCGCGCCCTGCCCCGCCGGACCGATCGGCTGGACTGACCGCGGTGATCTCGCCAAAAATAGCGTTACATCAATATCCTATGACCTGCGGCGCAAACCGGGCCGTCCGCCTGTGGCATTCTGAGCATCCTTTGGCTCGACATCCTATTCGGAGTACCCCATGACGCCGCGCAACAAACCGCCTTTCCGCGCCGACCACGTCGGCAGTTTCCTGCGCCCGAAGGCGCTGCTCGACGCCCGCGCGCAGCACCAGCAGGGCAGCCTCTCCAAGGCGGATCTGCGCAAGGCAGAGGACGCGGCGATCCGCGACATCGTCAAGTTTCAGGAGGCTCTCGGCCTGCACGGCATCACCGACGGCGAGTTCCGGCGCACCTATTTTCACATCGACTTCCTCGAGCAGCTCGACGGCGTCGAAGCGCACGGCGGCATCACTGCCAAGTTTCATCGCGCCGACGGCGAGGTTGACTTTGCGCCGCCGGTGCTCAAGGTGACCGGCAAGGTGCGACACGCCAAGCCGATTCAGCTCGCCGACTTCCAGTTTCTCAAGTCGGTCACCAAGGCGACACCGAAAGTCACCATCCCCTCGCCGACCATGCTGCACTTCCGCGGCGGGCGCGCCGCGATCAGCCGGGATGCCTACCCGGACATGGACCATTTCTTCGCCGACGTGGCCGCCGCCTACCGCGAGGAGCTCAAGCAGCTCGGCGAGGCGGGCTGCAGCTACGTCCAGCTCGATGACACGAACCTGGCCTACCTGTGCGACGAAAAGATGCGCGAAGGCGCGCGCCAGCGCGGCGAGAACCCCGACGCGCTGCCGAAGCACTACGCGCAGTTCATCAACGAGGCGATCCGTGACCGGCCCGCCGGCATGACGGTCTGCATCCACCTGTGCCGCGGCAATTTCCGCAGCGCCTGGGTGGCCGAGGGCGGCTACGAGCCGGTGGCGCAGGCCCTGCTGCAGGAGCTCAAGGTGGACGGCTATTTCCTCGAGTACGACGACCCGCGCTCGGGCAGCTTCGAGCCGCTGCGCTACCTGCCCAAGGGCAAGACCGTCGTGCTCGGGCTGATCACGACCAAGCTCGGCGAGCTCGAGCCGAAGGACACGATCAAGCGGCGCATCGAGGAGGCGGCCAAGATCGTGCCGCTCGAGCAGCTCTGCCTGTCGCCACAGTGCGGCTTCTCGAGCACCGTGCACGGCAACGAGCTGATGCAGGAGCAGCAGGCCGGGAAGATGCGGCTGGTCATCGACATCGCGCGTGAAGTCTGGGGTGCAGCCTGAGGATTGGAACTTCGGCTATCCTTATTCGGAAGGGGGAATTGGCCGAAGCCCGGCTCGAGCGCGGGAGTACCGTGCGGCGGGCGCTTTTCCCGCCTTTACATCTGACCCACGGAAGAAGGAGGAGACACAAATGAGAAAGATTCCACTCGCGCTGAGCAGCGTCTTGGCCGCGCTCGGACTGGCACTGCTGTCGGGCACCGCGCAGGCGCAGATCATGCTCAAGCTGCATCACCTGCTGCCGCCCAAGGCGCCGGCCCACACCAAGATGCTCGCGCCCTGGGCGCACGACGTCGAGAAGGCGTCGGGCGGCAAGGTCAAGATCGAGCTCTATCCGGCGATGTCGCTCGGCGGCAAGCCGCCCGAGCTGATCAACCAGGTGCGCGACGGCGTGGTCGACATCGTCTGGACGGTGAATGGTTACACCGCCGGTCTGTTCCCGCGTTCGGAGGTCTTCGAATTGCCGTTCGTGCACACCAACAACGCGACCGCCACCAACCTGGCGATGCGCGACATGTACCTGAACGGCGCCATCGCGGACGATTACAAGAGCGTCAAGGTGATGTTCCTGCACGTGCATGCGGGACAGGGCATCCAGATGGCCGAAAAGGAAGTGCGCAAGCCCGACGACCTGAAGGGTCTCAAGATGCGCATCCCGACGCGCACCGGGGCGTGGATCATCGAAGCGCTCGGCGCGGCGCCGGCGGCGATGCCGGTACCGGCGCTGCCGCAGGCGCTGTCGAAGAAAGTGGTCGACGGCGCGCTCATTCCCTGGGAGATCATCCCGCCGCTCAAGCTGCAGGACGTCACCAAGGTCCAGGTTGAAGGCCCCAACCGCGAGCGTTTCGGGACCACCACCTTCCAGGTGTCGATGAACAAGGACAGCTGGGCCAAGCTGCCGCCCGACGTGCAGAAGGCGTTCGAGGCCAACAACGGCGAGGCCCGCTGGCGCGCCGTCGGCAAGGTGTGGACGGACTCTGAAGACGTCGGCATCGCCATCGCCAAGAAGGCCGGCAACAAGCACATCCAGCTGACCGCCGCCGAGCTGAACGCTTTCAAGCAGAAGCTCGAGCCGGTCGTGCAGCGCTGGATCGACGAGGTGAAGGGCAAGGGCATCGACGGCAAAGCGCTGGTCGACCAGGCGCGCACCCTGATCGCGAAGTACTCCCAGTAAGCGGATGGCGGACGCGGCGCCGAACGAGCGGGCGGGGCCGGGCGGCCTCGCCCGCCACTTCGTCGAGTGGTGGGCGCTGGCGGGCGGCATGGTGTTGCTCGCCGTCGCCATCATGACGACCTGGAGCGCATTCAGCGGCTGGGTGTTCGGCAAGCCGCTGTCCGGTGATTTCGAGCTCACGGAGCTGCTGGTGGCGATCGGCGTCTTCGCCTTCCTGCCGTACTGCCAGCTCAGCGACGCAAACGTCACCGCCGATTTGTTCACCGCGAAGGCCGGCCCGCGCGCACTGGCCGGCTTTCGTTTGTTCGCCGCGCTGCTCGCGACAGCGATCGCCGCCCTGCTCGCCTGGCGCACCTACGCGGGGCTGCTCGACTACCAGAAGTACGTCGAGACCACGGCAATTCTGAAGATCCCAATCTGGTGGGCCTACGTACCCGCGCTCGCCTCGCTGGTGCTGCTGGTGCTCGCCTGCCTCATCGTGCTGAAGGACGCCGTGCGCGACGTCGTGCGCGGCTGAGCGAGGCCCGCAGGTGGAATCGAGCCTCGGCATCGGGCTGATCGGCCTCGCCGCCCTTATTTTCCTCATTGCCATCCGCGTGCCGATCGCGCACGCGATGCTCGCTGTCGGTGCGACCGGGATCGCAGTGCTGAGTGGCCCTGCGATCCTGCTCTCGCAACTCAAGACGCTCGCCTACTCGCAGTTCTCGATCTACGACCTGTCGGTATTGCCGATGTTCGTGCTGATGGGCAACGTCGCGGCGCGCGCCGGCCTGTCGCGCGACCTGTTCCGCGCGGCGAACGCATGGCTCGGCTGGCTGCGCGGCGGCGTCGCCATGTCGGCGGTCGCTGCCTGCGCCGGCTTCGGCGCGGTCTGCGGCTCATCGCTCGCCACCGCGTCGACCATGGGCCAGGTCGCGCTGCCGGAGCTGCGGCGCTACCGCTACCACCCCTCGCTTGCCACCGGCACGCTGGCCGCGGGCGGCGTGCTCGGCATCCTCATCCCGCCCTCGGTGGTGTTGGTGGTCTACGCCATCGTGGTCGAGGCGAGCATCGTCGAAATGTTCATCGCGGCCTTCATACCGGGTCTGATCGCGGTGGTGATGTTCCTTGCCACGATCGCGATCTACGTGCGCGTCAAGCCGGACGCGGGCCCGCCCGGCGACCGTGTCTCGCGCGAGGAGTTCATCGCCGCGACAATCGGTGTCGCACCGGTGGCCGGAATTTTCGGCGCGGTCATCGGCGGCATCTACTTCGGTCTGTTCAATCCGACGCCCGCGGCCGCAGTGGGCGTCTTTCTGGTCGCCGTGGTCGCCTTCACGCGGCGCACGATGAATTTGAGCGGCATGAAGGCGGCGCTGCTCGACACCGCGAAGACCACCGGCATGATCTACCTCATTCTGCTCGGTGCGCAGCTGCTCAACATCTTCATGGCACGCGGCGGCGTGCCGCAGGCCGCGGCGGCGATGATCGCGAATTCGGGCCTGCCGCCGATGGTGGTACTGGTGCTGCTGCTGGTGGCGCTAATCTTTCTCGGCTGCCTGATGGACAGCCTGTCGATGATCCTGCTGGCAATCCCGTTCTTCTGGCCAGTCATCGCCGAGCTCGACTTCGGCATGAGCCCGAACGACCTCAAGATCTGGTTCGGCATCCTCGCGCTGATCGTCGTCGAGCTCGGCCTGATCACGCCGCCGGTGGGCATGAACGTGTTCGTCATCAGCTCCCTGGCGCGCGACGTACCGATGATCCAGACCTTCATCGGCGTGCTGCCGTTCTTCTTCGCGGAGCTGATCCGGGTTGCGATCCTGGTGGCCTTCCCGGCGCTCTCGCTCTGGCTGCCCAAGGTGCTCGGCGGCTGAGCACCGCGCCAGTTACACGCCGACGACGTCCTCTGCGCCGGCGTAAAGCCGCTCGACGAGCGCCGCGCGCCGCTCGAGCACCGCGCGCTGATTGATGTAGCCCTTGTCGGTGATCTCGTTTGCGTCAATCGATGGCGGCTCGCTGAGCACCAGCAGCCGCGTCGGCCGGGAGGCGCTGCCACCGCCCTCTGCCGCCAGCGCGCGCAGGCCTTCGATGAGCTTTGCGCGGATCGCCTCGGGCGCCATGCCCTGAGCGCCAGGACTGAGGAAAACCAGCGCACCGATTTCATCGCGGTCGTGACCGGTGATCACCGCGTCCTGCACGATCGGATTGCAGGCGGCAATGAGGCGAACCCGCACCCCGCCCACGCTCACCCAGGTTCCCGTGCTGAGCTTGAAATCCTCAGCGACGCGGCCGTCGAACACGATGCCTTTCCGCGGCGCGTCCGGATCGGCGAATCTGACCGCATCGCCGATGCGGTAGAAGCCCTCCTCGTCGAACGCCGCACGGGTCAGGTCGTCGCGCCGGAAGTAGCCCGGCGTCACGTTGGGCCCCTTCACGCGCACCTCGAGCTTGCCGGCTGACGGCACGAGCTTCAGCGTGCAGCCAGCGACCGGCAGACCGATGACGCCGGCCGCCGGGATGTCGAAGTGCACCTGGGTCGCGAGCGGCGCGGTCTCGGTCGAGCCCCAGGCCGAAAGCATCGCCAGCTTGCCGTCCTTTTCGGCGAGCGCCAGCTTCTCGAGCCGCTCCCACAGGTTCTGCGGCAGCGCCGCCGCCGCGTAGAACAGCATGTCGAGCTCGCGGAAGAAGTTGCGGCGCAGCGCAGCGTCCTGTTCGAGAAACGGCAGCAGCAGATCGAATCCCCGTGGCACGTTGAAGTACATCGTCGGCGCGATGTCCGCGAGATTCTTCGCCGTGGTCTCGATCAGCCCCGGCATCGGCTTGCCGCCATCGACGTACAGCGTGCCGCCGTTGCGCAGCACGAGGTTGAAGTTGTGATTGCCGCCGAAGGTATGGTTCCACGGCAGCCAGTCGACGACCACCGGCGGACGCGCCTCGACGAAGGGCCAGCCCTGTGCCAGCATCTGCTGGTTGGCGGTCAGCATGCGGTGCGTGTTGATGACGCCCTTCGGCTGGCCGGTCGAGCCCGAGGTGAAGAGAATCTTCGCCACCGAATCCGGTCCGACCTTTGCGTGCGCCGCATCCAGCTGCGCGCCGGGCGGCGCGCCGCGCAGCGCGTCGAGCGGCGTCGCCTGCACGCCGAGCGCGGCGAGCGCCGGCGCGAATTTCTCCGGATCCGCGGTCCACACCAGCGCCGGGCGCGCCAATTCGAAGATGTACTTCAGCTTGGCGAAGTCCTTCGACATCAGCGCGTACGCGGGCGAAATGGGCAGGATCGGCACGCCCACATGTTGCGCAGCCAGCGCCAGCAGTGCGTGGTCGACGCTGTTGTCCGACAGGATCGCGAGCGGCTGCTCGGCCGCAAGACCCCGCGCGAGCAGGCCCGCGCCGATGCCGCGCACGGCCTCCAGCGTCTCGCGGTAGGTCAGCGTACGCCAGCCTGCCCCGGCGCGCTCGCCGAGGAACACGCGATCGGGCGCCCGGCGCGCCCACTCGACGAGCCACTCGGTGACGCAGCGCGCATAGGGGCCGAGCGCCATCGGCGAGCGTAGCAGCAGGCTGCCGTCGGCGCGTTTTTCGACGTCCACCTTGGCCGGCGCGAAGCGCAGGTCCGTGTGCAGGCGTTGGCTCATCGTGGGTCCTCCGTTTCTGGGCGCGCTGCGCTCATCCCAGCTTGAGCAGCTTGACCGCGTTTTCCTTCAGGATCAACGGTCGCACCTCGGGCTTGACCGGCAGCTTTTCGAAGTCGGCGAGCCAGCGATCGGGCTGAATCACCGGGTTATCGCTGCCGAACAGCACCTTGTTCTTGAGCAGCGTGTTGGCGTATTGCACGAGCTTGGCTTCGAAGTATTTCGGCGACCAGCCGGAGAGGTCGATGTAGGCGTTCGGCTTGTGAACCGCGACCGAGAGCTGCTCGTCCTGCCAGGGCACCGCAGGATGCGCCATGATGATCGGCATGTCCGGAAAATCGGCGGCGACATCGTCGAGGTGCATCGGGTTGGCGTATTTCAGCTTGAGCCCGCCGCCGCCCGGCATGCCGGCGCCGATCCCGGTCTGCCCCGTGTGGAACAGCGCCGGCAGGCCCGCCTCTGCGATCACCTCGTAGAGCGGGTAGACGTCCGGGTCATTGGGATAGAAGCCCTGAATGATGGGATGGAATTTGAAGCCCTTGACGCCGAAGTCCTTGATCAGGCGCCGCGCCTCGCGCACCCCCATCTTGCCGCGCGCCGGGTCGATGCTGGCGAACGGGATCGCGACATCGGCATGCTCCGCAGCCGACTCCGCCACCTCCTCGTTCGAAATGCGCTTGATGCCCATGCCGCGTTCGTGATCGACCGTGAACACGACGAACGCCATCCTGCGGCTGCGGTAGTACTCGGCCATCTGGGCGATGGTCGGATGCTTCACCTCGTAGCGGAAATAGCGCCCCCGCGCCTCGAGCGCTTCAGCCTCGGCCTCGTCGGGCAGCATGCGCGTCGAGACCTCCGCATGCGTATGGATGTCGATTGCGACGAGCGCATCGATGTTCATTTTCGGCATCAGGCGTCCTTAGCTGGCATTGAAATCAGTCCGTTGCGCGGATCACGTCGTCGTCCGGCGGCTCGGCGTAGAGCGCATCGACCAGCACCGCGCGGCGCGCGAGCACCGCGCGCTGGTTGATCGAGCCTTTGTCGGTCAGCTCGCCCGCATCGAGCGACAGGGTTTCGGTCAGCAGGCGCGCGCGTGCGATGCGCAGCGAGCTGCCGCCGCTCTCGGAGGCGAGCGCGCGCAGCCGGCAAGCGAGCTCGGCGCGCAGCTGCGTTTGCTCCATCGCCGCGCAAGCCTGCGGCTCCGGGACGATGAGGGCGCCGACATAGTCGCGATCATGGCCGGCGATCACCACGTCGCGCGCGAGCGGCGCAAGCGCGGCGATGCAGCGCGCGCGCAGTGCGCCCACGTGCACCCAGGTGCCGGTGGCCAGCTTGAAGTCCTCCGCCACGCGTCCCTCGAAGCGCAGCCCCTTGGCCGGATCCCGCGCATCAACCAGACTGAACGCGTCGCCCAGCCGGTACCAGCCCTCGGCGTCAAAAGCCTGCGCGGTGAGCGCCGGCTGGCGCCAATAGCCGGGCGTGATGTGCGGCCCTCGCACGCGCATTTCATACTTGCCCTCGAACGGCACCAGCTTCAGCTCGGCCCCCGGCGGCGGTAGCCCCATGTTGGCTGCATCATCCGTGTCCCAGACGCGGGCCAGCGTGAGCGGCGCGGTTTCCGTCGAACCGAGACCGGTGAGGAAGAGGATCGTCTCGCCGCAGCTGCGATAGGCGAGTTCCTTCATCTCGTCGAACAGGTGCTGCGCGAGCCCCGCGCCGGCGAACCACAGCACCTTCAGCCGGCTGAAGAAGTTGCGACGCAGCGCCGCGTCGCTGCGCAGGTAGGGCAGCAGCGCCTCGAAGCCCTTGGGCACGTTGAAATAGAAGGTCGGCGCGATCTCGCGCAGGTTGCGCACCGTCGCCTCGATCGCCCCCGGCACCGGCTTGCCTTCGTCGATGTAGTAGGAACCGCCGTTGAACAGCACCAGGCCGAAATCGTGGTTGCCCGCAGCGGTGTGGTGCCACGGCGCCCAGTCGACGAGCACGGGTGGCTCGTCGCGAAAGTACGCGAGCACGCTGCGGATCATCTCCTGGTTCGCGCACCACATGCGCTGGGTGTTGATCACCGCCTTCGGTGCGTCGGTCGATCCCGACGTGAAGAGGAACTTGGCGATGGTGTCCGGCCCGACCCGGGCATGGGCTGCATCGACCGCCGCCGCATCCTCGTGCTCGAGCAGCGCCGTGAAGGCCGTCGCCGGGCGCCCGGCGGGCGGATTACGGGTGACCACCACTTCGGTCTGCGGCGGCACGGTCGCCGCAATTGCCCGGCCGTAGGTCTCGCCGTCGGCCGCGAACACCAGCCCCGGCGTCAGCAGCGCCAGCACCGCACGCAGGCGCGCGAAATCGCCCGACAGCAGCGAGTAGGCCGGCGAGATCGGCGCGTAAGGCACGCCGGCGAGCAGCGCGCCCAGCTCGATCAGCGCATGCTCCAGATCGTTGCCCGACAGCACCGCGATGGGCCGCTCCGCGGAAAGGCCGCGCGCCAGGATGGCGCTGGCGATGCGCCGTGCCTTGGCCAGCGCATCCGCATAGCTGAGCGTGCGCCAGCCGCCGGCGGCTTCGCGCTGCGCGAGCAGCACGCGCTCAGGGTCCCGCGCCGCCCAGAATTCGAGCCGCTCGGTGAGTTTGTCGGGAACGCGTGCGAGCCGGTGCGCTGAGCGCAGCAGCAGTATGCCGTTGGCGCACCGCTCGACCTCGACCTCGGTCGGGCCGAGGCGTACCGCCCGCAACGGGCGCGTCTGCGCCGCCGCGCTCATGGCGTCAACGGACCGGGCGGTACCCGATCGCACATTTTCACAGATGACGGCATTTGCATCGAACTCGCAATTGTAATTGCCCGCTCCCGGCGCGCTGGTCCTGGTCCTGCGCGTCGCGACGCTTAGCGCTGGAAGGGGCGGGCGTCGGGCCGGTAGAATCGGGTTGCCGTCGTTCAAAAGGAGGAGGAGTCATGTCGTTCGACCGCCGCAAGTTCAACCAGGCGCTGGCTGCCGCCGGCGCGCTCAGCGTCGTTTCGCCGTTCGGTATCGTCCACGCGCAATCGAAAAAGCTAAAAGTCGGTGTGCTGCTGCCGCTCTCGGGCGTACAGGGTTTCATCGGCCAGTCCTGCAAGAAGGGCGTCGACCTCGCGCCCGAGGTCATTCGCGCCATGCTCGGCGTCGACCTCGAGATCATGATGGCCGATACCGAGACCAATGTGGATGTCGCCCGCACCCGCGCCGAGCGCCTCGTCCAGGAGGGCGCCAATGTGCTGGTGGGCGCCTTCGACTCCGGCCAGACCGCCGCCATCGCGCAGGTCGCCGAGCAGCGCGGCGTGCCGCACGTCATCAACATCGCCGCCGCACCGCAGATCACGAACCAGGGCTACAAGTTCGTGTTCCGCAACTTCCAGACCGCGATCGACATCGTGCGTAACGGCCTGTCGCTGATCGGCGAACTGTTCCAGGCCACCAACACAGTGCCACGCACGGCGGTCTACATGCACGTCAACGACACCTTTGGACGTGCGGTGACGAAGGGCATCGGCGCGCTGCTACCGCGCCAGACGCAGCTGCCGTTCAAGATCGTCGAGACGATTCCCTACGATCCGGCAGCCAAGGATCTGACCGTCGAGATCTCCAAGGCCAAGGCCACGGGCGCCGACTTCCTCATGCTGGTGTGCCGCCTGAACGACGCCATCATCCTGCGCCGCGAGATGATCAAGCAGCGCTGGCACCCGATGGGTGTCATCAGCCCGGGATCACCCGGCATGTACGAGGAGCAGTTCACCAAGGTGCTCGGCCGCTACGCCGAGCACTGCATCTCGAACGTGCCCTGGTACAACCCGACCGCGCCACTGACCAAGGTGGTCGAAAAAGCCTTCCTCAAGCGCAACCCGAAGGACCGGCTGGTGTTCCATGGCCTAAACGTCGGCTTCACCTTCGAGGCCTTGCTCGTCGCCGCGGATGCGTTCAAGCGTGCCGCTAGCAGCGATCCCAAGGTATTGGCTGACGCCATCCGGCAGACCAACATTACGAGCAAGATGACGCTCGGCGGACCGATCAAGTTCAACGCAAAAGGCCAGGTGGAGGGCATTGGCTCGGCCTGCGTGCAGAACCTGAAGGGCACGCCGACCGTGGTGCTGCCGAAGGGCGCGGCGACTGCGAAGCCAGTATTCCCGCAGCCGAGCTACAAGGCCTGATCACGCAGTGCGGTTGACTCGAGGGGCCGGCGCTGCCGGCCCTTTTTGCTGATGCCCGTCGAGCTGGTCGTCAACGTCGCCCTGGCCGGCACCCTCACTGGCCTGGTCTACGGCCTCATGGCGCTCGGGCTGTCGGTCATCTTCGGCGTGGTGCGCGTGGTCAACTTCGCGCATGGCGAAATGATGACCATCGCCATGTACGCGGCCGTGCTGCTGTTCGCGTACTGGAACGTCGACCCCTTCGTCGCCGCCCTGCCGATCGCCGCGGCGTTCTTCGCGCTCGGCTACGCGCTGCAGTCCGGCCTCATCAACCCGTTCATCACGCGACCCGAGCATTCGCAGTTCATGCTGCTGGTCGCGGTCGCGATCATCATGGTGAACGGGCTGCTGGTGGGCTTCGGACCGGACGCGCGCAGCGTACAGGTCGATTACCAGCTCGAGTCCTGGGCGCTCGGGCCGATCCTGTTCGACAAGGCGCGGGTGTACGCGGCCGCGATGGCGATGCTGGCGAGCGCCGCGCTGTTCGCCTTCTTCCGCTTCACGCTCGCCGGCAAGGCGATCCGCGCCTGCGCCGACAACTACCTCGGCGCGCGCGTCGTCGGCCTGAACGTGCATCGCTACTACGCGCTGACCTTCGGCCTCGGCTCGGCCTGCGTGGCGATCGCCGGCTGCATGATGGTCGTGCTGGTCGACGTGACGCCGGTGCTCGGCCCGGGCTTCACGCTGCTCGCGTTCGTCATCGTCATCGTCGGCGGCCTCGGCTCGATGCCCGGCGCGCTGCTCGGCGGCGTGCTGATCGGGCTGTCCGAGGCCATGGCCGGCCTGTTCATCCAGCCCTCCGCCAAGAGCATGGTCAGCTTCGCGCTGCTCATCCTGGTGCTGCTGTTCCGGCCGCAGGGCCTGCTGGGACGCAGGACATGAAGCATCGCGCCATGCTCCTCGCGGCGCTGCTGGCCGCCGCGCTGCTGCTGCTGCCGGCGTTCGCAGGCCCCTACCTGCTGTCGGTCGTCACCCTGATCCTGTTCTTTGCCTATGCCGGGCAGGCCTGGAACGTGATGATGGGCTTCGCCGGGCAGCTCTCGCTCGGTCACTCGCTCTATGTCGGCATCGGCGCCTACGTCTCGGCGGGACTGTTCTTCCACTACGGCATCGGTCCCTGGGCGGGCATCTGGCTCTCGATCCTTGCCTGCGTGGCAGCCGGGGCCGTCATCGGCTTTCTCGCATTCCGCTTCGGCATCTCGGGGGTGTACTTCGCGCTGCTCACCATTGCCTTCGCCGAGTTCACGCGCATCGGCTTCGACCACATCAACGCACTCGGCGGCCCGGGCGGGCTGTTCATCAAGGTTTCCCAGCGCGAAACCTGGGATCTGCTCAATCTGCGCGGTCCGCCCGCCATGTTCTATTACGTCATGCTGGCGCTCGCGGCGGGCGCATTCGCGCTCTGCGCCTGGCTGCTGCGCTCGCGTGCCGGCTACTACTGGCAGGCGATCCGCGAAAACGAGGAAGCCGCCCAGGCGCTCGGCATCAACACCTTCCGCTGGAAGATGCTCGCGGTGATGCTGTCGGCCGCGATGACCGCGCTCGCCGGCGTGTTCTTCGCGTTCTATTACAACAACCTCTTCCCCGAGCAGATCTTCCACATCAGCCGCTCGATCGAGATCATGCTCGGCCCGGTGATCGGCGGCGTCGGCACTCTGTTCGGCCCGATCCTCGGTGCGGCGGTGCTGACTCTGCTCGCCGACGGCATCACCGAGCTGCTCGCCGCCCTGGGCTGGGAGTTCCCGGGCGTCAAGCAGGTGTTCTACGGCTGCGTGCTGCTGGCGGTGGTGATGTTCCTGCCGCACGGCATCTGGCCGGCGCTCGCGCGCCGTCTCGGACTCGTGCAGCGTCCGGGGCAGAAGGACTGACATGGCGCTGCTCGAAGTCGGTGGTGTTTCGAAATCATTTCGCGGCGTGCGCGCGGTGACGAACGCTTCGTTCGCCGTCGAGCAGGGCGCGATCGTCGCGCTGATCGGCCCGAACGGCGCCGGCAAGACCACGATCTTCAACATGGTCGCCGGAGTGCTGCCCCCGGACGGTGGCGAGATCCGCTACGCAGGCCATGCCATCCACGGCCTGCGACCCGACCAGGTCTGCGCCGCCGGCATCGGCCGCACCTTCCAGATCGTCAAGCCTTTCGCCGGGCTGTCGGTGCTCGACAATGTCGTCGTCGGCGCGCTGGCGCGCAGCGCCGGCGTCGCCGAGGCGCGCCGCCACGCCCTGCAGGTGCTCGAGCGCATCGGCCTCGCCGCGCGGCGCGACATGCCGGCGGCGGCGCTTACGCTGCCCGACCGCAAGCGGCTGGAGGTTGCGCGCGCCCTTGCCACCCGGCCGCAGCTGCTGCTGCTCGACGAAGTGATGGCGGGACTGCGCCCGACAGAAACCGACCAGATGGTGGCGTTCTTCCGCGAGCTGAATCGCAGCGAAGGCCTCACCATCCTGCTCATCGAGCATGTCATGCGGGCGGTGATGGCGCTGGCCCAGCGCGTCGTCGTGCTGCATCACGGCGAGATCATCGCCGGCGGTACGCCCGAGGAGGTGGTGCGCGACCCGGCGGTGCTCGAGTCTTACCTCGGCGAGGACGCGGAGGTCTGACGATGTCGGGCGCCCTGCTTGCCGTACGCGACCTCGATCTGTACTACGGCGACGCGCAGGCGCTTGCCGGCGTCTCGCTCGAGGTGCCGCGCGGAGAGATCGTCGCGATCGTCGGCGCCAACGGCGCAGGCAAGACGTCGCTCATCCGCACCATCGCCGGCATCGAAAAGCCGCGCAGCGGAACGATCCGCTTCGCCGGCAACAATATCACCGGGCTCGAGCCGCACCAGATCTGCGACCTGGGCATCGGCCAGGTGGCGGAGGGCCGCCAGCTCTTCCCGACGCTCAGCGTCGAGGAAAACCTGGAGATGGGCGCGATGCTGCCGCGCGCCCGCGCCGGCACGCCGGCCGCGCGGGCGGAGGTGTACGCCCTTTTCCCGCGGCTTGCCGAGCGCAAGCGTCAGTTGGCTGGAACGCTCTCGGGCGGCGAGCAGCAGATGCTGGCGATCGGTCGCTGCCTGATGGGACGGCCCGAGCTCATCATGTTCGACGAGCCCTCGCTCGGCCTCGCCCCGACCGTCGTGCAGGAGGTGCTGCACACCATCCGCAGGCTGAACGCCAAGGGCCTGACGGTGCTGCTGGTCGAGCAGAACGTCGCGGTCTCGCTCAAGCTCTCGCAGCATGCCTACGTGCTGGAGAACGGCCAGGTGGTGATGCGCGGCGCCGGTACCGCGCTGCTGCACGACGACCGGGTACGGCAGGCCTACCTCGGTCTCTAGGCTACGCGGTCAGCCGCGCGACGGCCGCGCACGCAGCTCGGTGGCGATCTTCGGGCGATCAGCGCGAGCGCGCTGCCACCGCCAGGCGGCCGCGCTGGCGACCTGTGGCATCGAAGTTTTCCGGCTCGAGCCAGCGCTCGAACGCGCTGCGCAGCGTCGGCCACTCACCGTCCAGCATCGAGAACCATGCGCTGTCCCTGTTCGCAGCCTTCACCCACATGTGCTGACGGAACACGCCCTCGAAGGTAAAGCCGAAGCGCACCGCGGCCCGCTTCGACAGCGCGTTGCGATCGTCGCACTTCCATTCGAAGCGCCGGTAGCCGAGTTCGTCGAAGACATAGCGCGCGTGCAGATAGAACGCTTCGGTCGCCACGCGCGTGCGCGCAATCGCGGGGCCCCAGTAGATGCTGCCCAGCTCGATCACCCCGTGCTCGGGCACAACGCGCATCAGCGCCTGGCGACCTTCGCAGCGACCGCTGGCGCGGTCGATGACCGCGAAGAACAGCGGATCATCGGGCTTCGCCTTGCTTTCGATCCAGGCCCGCAGTTCGTCGACGCCGGTCGGGGGAAGTTCGGACAGATAGTCGAAACGCGGCGCGTTGTCCGGCCCGGCGCATGCGGCATACAGGCTCTCGGCGTGCTGTGGACCAAGCGGCTCGAGGCGCGCGTAACACCCCTCCAAGGATTGACGTGCGGGACGGGGACGCGGTGGAAGCACACGTCCAGTCTAGCGTGCCCTCGGTGGTCTAGAGCACCCAGGCATCGACGGGTGCGGTGAAACCATCCAGCGTCAGCGGACCGATCTTGCGCGCCCCTGCCGGCGGACCGACACGCGCCATCGCCTTCGGGTCGACCAGGATGGCCCCGGCCTCGGCCTTCGCCGCCAGTCGGCCGGCGAGGTCGGCGACCCGACCGATGACGCCGTAGTCCCAGCGCCCCTGAAAGCCGATCGCACCGAGCGTGGCGAAGCCGAGCGCGGCGCCGATCGACAGCCCGACCGTTTGGCCGCGCTCGCGCCAGCGCGCCGCGAGCGGCGCGAACGCGCTGCGCAGCGCGAGCGCCATTTCCAGCGCCGACTGGGCGTGCCGCTCGTCCAGCACCGGATCATTGAAGACCACCAGCGCCGATTCGCCCGAAAAACGCATCAGCACGCCGTCGTAGGCATCGATTACGCGGCCGAGCATGGCGTGGTACTCGCCCAGGAAGGCCATGACCTCTTCCGGCTCGGCCGCCTCGTTGAACAGCGCGAATCCGCGCAGGTCGCAGCGCACGGCGGTGATCTCGCGGCGGTGCGTCTTGAGCGCACCCTCGCTGCCCGAGGCGAGAATCGCCTCGGCCAGCTTGGGCGAAAAGAAACCGCGCAGGCGTCCGAGCCGCGAGAGCTGGTCGGACTGCGCGTGCACGGTCGAGGCGAGCATGCGTCTGTGCTGCGACAACGCCAGATGCGCTCGCACGCGCGCCAGCACGACCGGCTCCGACAGCGGCTTGGTCACGTAATCCACCGCGCCCACCTCGAAGCCGCGCCGTTCGTCCTCGACCTCGTCGAGCGCGGTACAGAAGATCACCGGTATGCCGCGCGTCACACTGTCCGCCTTCAGCCGGCGGCAGACTTCATAGCCATCCATGTCGGGCAGCTTGATGTCGAGCATGATCAGGTCGGGCTGCTTCGCGGCCGCGATGCGCAGCGCCTCCTCGCCGGTCATCGACACCAGTAGGTCGTAGTGCCGCCCGAGGATAGCTTCTAGGATGAGGAGGTTCGAGCCGACGTCGTCGACGATGAGCAGGCGCGCGCGCTCGCGCGCTCGCGCCTCAACCGGGTTCGCCGCCATGGCGCATGCTAGCGCTCGCCTGGCAAGGCCGTCTGCGGAAAACCGCACACTTTCTTGCGACGCGCTTCAACTCCGCTCCTCCACGCCGCACCACTCCGCGATGAACAACGCGACCGCACGCGTCACGCGGCGCAGCGATTCGAGTTCCACGCGCTCGTCGAAGGCGTGGATGTTCTCGGCTTTCGGGCCGTAGACCAGCGCCGGAATGCCCGCATAAAGGCCGTAGAACCGCGCATCGGTCGTACCGGTGCCGATACGCTGGCCGAGCGCGGAGCCGGCGGCGGCTGCATGGCAATGCTCCAGCAGGCGCTGCGCCTCGGTGTCCTTCTGCAGCACATAGCCCTCGGCCTGGAAGCCGTGATAGACGATGCGCGGCGGGTTCTGCGCCAGAAACGCATCTTTCTGGGCGGCCGCGGCGAGCGTCGCCTCGACCTCGGCGCGCACGGTGGCGAGGTCCTGCCCGGGGTACAGGCCGATACGCATGTCGAAGGTGCACCACGACGGCACGCTCGAGGTCCAGTCACCGCCCTCGATGCGGCTGACGACGAAGTTGATCGGGTGCGCGTGCTCGGCGAAGGCCGGATGCTTGCGTTCGTTCCAGCGTTCCTCGAGGGCATGCAGCGCCGCGATCAGGGGAAAGCAGGCCTCGATCGCGTTGGCCCCGGTGCTCGCGTAGGCGACGTGCGCCGGCTTGCCGCGCACCTTGACCTGAAACCACATCACGCCGACCTGCGCCGCGCCGAGCGTCTCGCCGCTCGGCTCGGTGATGAGCGCCGCCTCGGCGCGGTAGCCGCGCTGCAGGCAGGCGAGCGCACCGTTGCCGGTGCACTCTTCCTCGATCACCGACTGCAGATAGAGGTCTGCTGCCGGCGCAAGCCCGAGCCGCGCCAGTGCATCGAGCGCAAACAGGTTGGCCGACAGTCCCGCCTTCATGTCGCCTGCGCCACGACCGCTCATCCAGCCGTCCGCAATGCGCGGCTCGAACGGTGGATGTCGCCACATGTCCAGCGGCCCGGTCGGCACGACGTCGATGTGGCCGTTGAGAATCAGCGAGCGGCCCTGCGCCGTGCCGGCCGGGCGGTGGGCGCCGACCACGTTCCAGGCATCCTCGTACGACACCGCCACCGGGGAGAAGCCCGGCAGGTGCTGGATGTCCTCGACGCGCACTTTCCAGCGGTCCACCGAAAGTCCGCGTGCGCGCAGTGCCGCGGCCATGTAATCCTGGGCCGGCGCCTCCTGGCAGCGCAGCGAGGGCAGGCGCGTCAGCTCGGCGAGGAATCGCAGCTGGCCGTCGAAACCCTCGTCGACGGCGCGAAACAGCCTGTTGTGAAGGTCAGGGGCGAGCATGGGTCTCCAAATAGAACCTTAGATAAAACATTAAACCTCTTGCATAACCAATTGAAATAAAGTAGCTTAGCCAATACGAGTCTGTCCGGAGTAACGTCTCCGGGGTGCGGACAGGAGAATAACAAGCAACGCCCGAGCGAGGCAGCCGATGGGACTTCCTTCTTCCGTATCAGCCAGAACGGCGCGGCCGCGTCATGCGACGGCCATCGCCCTTGCCGCCACGCTGCTGCTCGGCGCGGCGGCGCCCGCCGCCGCCATCGACGGCGTGTCGTTATCGGGCGGCACCGACGCCGTGAGCAACGCCAGCGTTGATCTCTACCGCGTCGGCATCCAGTGGGACTGGCACAAGCGCTGGCTCGAGAACGGCAACTGGCATCTCGGCGGCCACTGGGACCTGCAGGCCGGCTATTGGGACAACTCGAGCACCAACAGGACCAATTCGGGGCTGTGGGAGCTCGGTTTCACGCCCGTGTTCCGCGTCCAGCAAACCCAGCCATCGGCGATCTCGCCGTACTTCGAGTTCGGTGTCGGTGCGCACCTCTTGTCGGAAACATCGGTGAGCACGGAACGCCGCTTCAGCACCGCCCTCCAGTTCGGCTCGCACGCCGGCATCGGCGCGCGCTTCGGACCCAAGAACGCCTTCGACCTGAGCTACCGCTACCAGCACTTGTCGAACGCGAAGATAAAGCAGCCGAACAACGGCATCGACTTCCACATCCTGCGGCTCGGCTACTGGTTCAAGTAGCGCGGCGCGGCGGGTACGGTTGACGCTCCGCGTGCCGAGCCGCATCCTCGGGCCATGGCGCCCGATTACGTCCAGCGCTTCGTTTTCGAGCAGCTGAAAATTCGCGGGCGGCTGGTCTGCCTGACGCGGGCCTGGCAGCGCATGCTGGAGGGACGCGACTACCCGGGCGAAGTCGCCGCCCTGCTCGGCCACACCACCGCGCTGGCGGTGCTGCTTGCGGCGAACCGCAAGGGCAGCGGCCGTATCACCTTGCAGGTGCAGGGCTCCGGGCCGGTCGATCTTCTGGTCGCCGACTGCGACGCCGCGCTACGTATCCGTGGCATGGCGCGCCACGCGGCGACGGCGCTTGCGGGACGCAGCGAGCGCGCCCTGCTCGGCGACGGCCGGCTGGCGCTGACGCTCGACGACGCCGTCAGCGGACAGCTCTACCAGAGCCTGGTGCCGCTCGAGGGCGAATCGATGGCGGAGATCTTCGAGCACTACATCGCGCAGTCCGAGCAGCTGCCGGCTTTCCTGCGTCTGCACGCGGACGGGGACACGCTCGCGGGCCTGCTGCTCGAGAAGCTGCCCGAGGCGGACGCGCGCGACGCGGACGGCTGGAGCCGCGTCTCGCAGCTCGCTGCGACGCTTTCGCTCGATGACGCGCGCGTGCTCCGCGGTGAGGATCTCCTCGTGCGGCTGTTCCCGCAGGAACTGCTGCGCGTCTTTCCGCTCGACGCAGTCGCGTACCACTGTCCCTACGATCTGGCGAAAGTCGAGGAAGTGCTGCGCGGGCTCGGAAGGCAGGAAGTCGAGGCCATGCTCGCCGAGGGCGGCGAGATCGTGATTCGCAACGAGATGTGCAATCACGAATACCGTTTCGATGCCGGTTCGATCGCCGCTTTGTTCGACACGGCCAAGGCGGGGTCGCGGCGCTGAAGCGGGCGCCCAGCGCTCAGCCGGGCCTGCGCCGCAGGTAGAACTGGTGGCCGACCATCGACAGGACGACTTTGTCCTTCTGGTTGAGCAGTTCCCAGTGGAAGGTGACGAGGCCGCGCTCGGGGCGCGAGCGCGACGGGCGGCTCTCGAGTACGGTGGCGCGAAAGCGCAGCGTGTCGCCGGGGCGCACGGGGTGCAGAAAGCGCAGCTCGTTGATGCCCGGCGACCCCACGCACGACGAGTCCGTCAGGTAGGCATCGCACATCATGCGCATCGCCACGCCGCAGGACTGCCAGCCCGAAGCGATGAGCCCGCCAAACGGCGTCGCGGCCGCGGCCTCGGGGTCGACGTGGTAGCGCTGCGGATCCCAGTCGCGGGCGAAGGCGATGATGTCGTCCTCCGCGAGGGTGCGCGCGCCGTGCTCGATCACCTGTCCCGGCTTGAAGTCTTCCCAGCAATAACGGTAGTTCATGTCAGCCCCTCGCCCCGCCGACGATTTTAGGCGGTCCCCGCGCATCGCGCGGGC
Source organism: Burkholderiales bacterium (assembly GCA_041558415.1). Lineage (GTDB taxonomy): Bacteria > Pseudomonadota > Gammaproteobacteria > Burkholderiales > SG8-39 > SG8-39. Next base: position 30,619 of record JBFFEY010000015.1, read on the forward strand.
GCGCTAGACTGCGCAGCAACACAACCCACCGGGAGTCCGCATGTCAACGGTCCGCCCTGCCCTCGCCCTCTCCGTTGCGCTCGCCGTCGGTTCGATGCTCAATGCCTGCGGCAAGGAGGAAGCGCCCAAGCCGCCGGCGAAGCCGGCCGCTTCGGCGCCGACGGCGCCCGCGTCAGCGCCGCCCGCTGCGTCCGCGCCCGCGCCGCAGGCGACGACCCCGGTCGCCCCGGCGCAACCGGCAACGCCCGCACCGAGCGTGTCCGATCCCGACAAGGTGCTCGCCAAGAAGGTCAAATCCGCGCTCGACACCACCCAGGGTGTGCCCGGACAGCAGATCGACGTCACCGCCAAAGGCGGTGCGGTGACGCTGTGGGGAACGGTCGCCGATCCCGTGGAACAGGCCAAGGCCGTCGAGGCGGCGAAAGCGGTCCCCGGCGTCAAGGCCGTCGAGAACAAACTGGCGATCGTGAAAGGCTCTTAGCGCTGCGCTACGCGACGGCCTTGACCGCGCGCGCGGGCCGCGCCAGCTTCGCGCCCGGCCACAGCTCGTGGTGGCAGCGTGCGTACTGCGGCGGGTAGTCGACCTTCACGCCGAAGTGCTCGGCCGCGTGCCAAACCCAGCGCGGGTTGTCGAGCATGCCGCGTGCAAGCGCCACCATGTCCGCCTGGCCCGAGGCGACCACTGCCTCGGCCTGGTCGGGATCCGCGATCAGCCCGACCGCGCGCACCGCGATCGGCACCGCTTTCTTCACCTGCGCCGCGAGGCCCACCTGGTAGCCCGGCCCGATCGGGATGCGCGCCTGCGGCGCCATCGCGCCGCTCGAGACGCAGACGTAGTGGTAGCCAATCGTCTTCAATTCAGCGGCGAACGCGATCGCGTCCTCCGGGCCCGCCCCGCCCTCGACCCAGTCGTTGGCGCTGATGCGCGCACCGAGCGCACGCCCCTTCGGCCAGGCATCGCGCACCGCGCGCGCCACCTCGAGCGGCAGGCGCATGCGCTTTTCACGGCTGCCGCCCCAGTCGTCGCTGCGCGTATTGGCGAGCGGCGACAGAAACTGGTGCAGCAGATAGCCGTGCGCCGCGTGGAGCTCGACGACGTCGAAGCCCGCGCGCGCCGCGCGTGCCGCCGCGCTAGCGAAGGCGTCCACCAGCCGGCGCATGTCGTCGGCCTCCGCCGCGCGCGGCAGGTGCCAGCCATCGCCGAAAGGGATCGCGGACGGCGCGAGCGTCTGCCAGGGCGACTCGCCGGCCGCTAACGGCTTACCGCCCAGCCAGGGCACCTGCGTCGACGCCTTGCGCCCGGCGTGACCGAGCTGCACGCCGATCGGCGAGCGGCTGATGCGTCGGTAGGCGTCGACGACGCGCTTCATCGCCGCCTCGTTCTCGTCCGAATAGAGGCCGGTGCAGCCATGCGAAATACGGCCCTCGCGCGTCACCCCGGTGGCCTCGACGACCGTCAGCCCGGCCCCGGAAACGGCCATGCTGCCGAGGTGGATGAGGTGCCAGTCGGTCATCGTGCCGTCGACGGCGGAGTACTGGCACATCGGCGCCACGACGATGCGGTTCGGCAGCGTGACGCCGCCCAGTTGGATCGGGGTGAAGAGGGTGCTCATGGGCCTTTCCATTCAGGTTCGAGGGGGTCTTGCTCGACAGCGGCAGCCCGGTTCACTACCCCGGGGTGCCGATTGCAACCGGGCGCACCGCGGAACCCGCACTTCCGCGCTCGCGCAACGGCAAGATCATCGTGCACGACGTCCACACCTTGTCGTTCGCCAGTGCGTCAAGCTTGACGTTCTCCATATGATGGATGCCGGCCTGCGACAGCATGTGGTGGTGCACCGCGAAGGGCAGTCCGGGCGGCGTGCCAGGCGCCGGACCCGCTTTCCCGGCGAGCATGCCCTCGGCGACCGGATCGACGAACGGCGTGTCGAGCCCGATCGCCACGATGCGTTTCCTCGCCAGGAGCTGCGCGGCGTCGTAGCCTAGGCCAGGCGCCATGCCGTAATAGAACTTCGCGGTATCGGGGTCCTGCCAGTGGTCGCCCCAGCCGGTGCGGATATACACCACGTCGCCGGGCTGGATGCCGCGCTTCGCCAGCCCCTGCTTCTTGAGCATCTCTTCGATGTGCTTCGCCGTCACCACCTCGCCCGCTTTCATAGGCTTGCCGCCACCCACGTGCCGCTTGGCATCGAGCAGAACCGCGGTCGTGACGAGGGGCGGCGCTTTCTCCATACCGAGCTTCAGCAGAGGCGAATCGGCCGTCGGCTTCACTGCGGCCTGCTTGTGCCCGCCGTAGTAGGTCGCGCTGTTCGCGGGAAACGGCGATTTGCCGTCCCAGGGTGCGCCGAGTACCGCGAAGTGTCCGAGCGCGTCGATCTGCGTCGCCTGCGCGGCCGGCTCGGCACCCGCCTCGAGTTGCTCGCCATTGAACGCGTGCGCGCTGCCGGGAAGGCCTGCCGTCGGCTTGTATTTCTGCACATACGGTCCCGTAAACGGCGACTTCGGCATGGTGTTGGAGCGTTCATAGGACAGCTCGTAAGCCTTTGCCTGCGGCCTTCCAAGATGCCAGCCGCAGCGCATCCAAGTCCCGGCGCCGATCTGGTTCGCCATCCCCCTCTCGTCGCCCGCAGCCCAGGGCGGCGCCGGAATCCGCTTCGCGGCCTCCGTTATCAGCTTGTGCGGCTCTGCGGCCTGCAGCGGCAGTGTCCCGGCGCAAGCCGCGAGTACGGCGACCGCAATCGCGCTTTTATGTCGCATGGCCCCTCCCCTCTGGTTGATCGTCAGCGTATGGCCGGCGCGAGCGGAACCGCCACGCCGATCATGCTGTCGCGGCTGACGATGGATGCAAGGCGCGCCTCGTCCCAGCCTTCGGTCCCGGCCGGACGCATCGGCAGCACCATGTAGCGCATGTCGGCCGTCGAGTCGTGCACGCGGATCGTCACGTCCTCGGCAATGCGCAGGCCGAACTCGGCGAGCACCGCGCGCGGCTCGCGCACCGCGCGCGAGCGGTAGTTGCGCGACTTGTACCAGTCCGGCGGAATGCCGAGCAGCATGCGCGGATAGCAGGAGCACAGCGTGCAGACGATCATGTTATGCACCTGCGGCGTGTTTTCGACCACCACCAGCTTGAGCGCGGGCACGTCGATGCCCATCGCCTCGCAGGCGTGCGTGCCGTTCTCGAGCAGCCGGCGCTTGAAATCGGCATCGACCCAGGCCTTGGCCACCACACGCGCACCGGTATCGGGCCCGCGCCGGCGCATGTCCTCGACCGCGTCGTTCACCGCCTGTTCGCTGACCACGCCTTTTTCCACCAGCAGTTCGCGCAGGCTGACTTCCATCAACTGGAAGTAGCTCAGGGGTTGATAGTTGCCGATGTCGCCACGCGCGCTCATTTATGACGCTCCCCGCGGGGGGCCCTGAGGGGGCTGAGAAGTTTCCTCGGCGTCCCCCTTCAAGGCCTCCAGCCAGTGCTGAAAGATCTCGATGTCGATCGTGTCCTCCGGTCCGCCGGCATAGTCCGGCCAGACCTCGGACTGCAGGAAGCGTACCCGGTACAGCGGCTGCGCCGGCAGGCCGTCGCGCATCTGCGCGAGCTCTTCCGGGTTGGGAAAGGCGCCGCAGTAACGCTCGATCACGCCGACGTGGCCGCGGATGTAGAACGGCGTGCGGATATGGCCGAGTGGCGCGCCGTCGCGCACCCGCACCCGGTCGCCCGCCGCAAAGCGCACCGCCACTGCCGGGTGGCGCGTTGCATACTGTCCCGCCGCGCTGCCGCTTACTTCTTGCATGACGCCCCCTGCCGTGCGCGAATCTCCTCCATTCTGCGTCCCAGCTCGTCGGTCGTGATGATGCCGCGCTGGATCATGGTCTGCGTGATCGAGGTCACCCAGCGCTCGTAGTAGCTCATCTTGTCGTAGGCCTCGGGACCGATCGCCTCGATGTTCTTGCGCAACTCGTCGACGGTCATGCGCGGCGCTCCGCCTTTCACGCCGGAGAGCAGCACCATCAGCGCATCGACGCGTCGCTCCCATTCGGCGTAATCGTGCTCGCTCGGCACGACGCGGCCAGCCGGCAAGCCGCCCATGTCGTGATGCCCCCGCGCGATCAACTGGTCGGGGCGGTCTTCCTGCGCCTTCGCATTTTTCCGTTTCGCCATGCGCGTCCGCCATCGGTTCGTCGGCGCCAGCCCCGGCTGCGCGCCGACCGCCCGCGTCGGCACCGCGGGCCTGTTGGAGCGGCTATTATTGCATCCGGCTCCCGGATGACGCACACGGCCGCAGACATTGCACAGCACCAGCGCCCGGCGCCCGGAGAGCTGGTCATTGATCACGTCGCGCACTTCGTCGAGAACCTCGACGCCGCGATCGCTGTGCTCGAGGCGCTCGGCTTCGTCGCAACGCCGCGCTCGGAGCAGACGACGCGTGATGCGAATGGCGGCGAGTCTCCGGCCGGCCAGGCGAACCGCTGCGTGATGCTCGATGCGGGATACCTGGAGATCCTGACGCCGACCGTCGACACCCCGATCAGCCGGCGCACGCGCGCGCAGATGGCGCGCTACGGCGGCGTGCACATCCTCGCCTTCGGCACGCCGAGCGCCGAGGAAGACGGCGCCCGGCTCGCGCGCCACGGCTTCGCGCCGCTGCCGCTGGTGGATCTGGGGCGCCGCGTCGAGGTCGAGACCGCGCGCGGCCTGACGCAGGCACAGGCGCGCTTCGCCGTGCAGCGCGTGCCCGCCGAGCAGATGCCGGAAGGCCGCGTGCAGTTCTGCGAGCAGCGTACGCCGGAATGCCTGTGGCAGCCGCGCTATCTGCGTCACGCCAACGGCGTGCGTGCACTCGGCGCGGTGATCGTCTGCGCAGACGATCCGCTCGAAGCCGGCGCCCGTTTCGCGCGCTTCGCGGGCCTGCTGCCCGCCCCGCGCGGCGATTTCGTGCGCCTGCAGACGGCACGCGGCAGCGTGCTGATCGGCACGCGCGATGCCTGTGCGGCGCTGCTCGGCCAAGCGCCGCAGTCCCCTGCGCTGGCCGGCTATGCGCTCGCCTGCGACGATCCGCCGGCGCTTGCCGGGCGTCTCACGGCACAGAACTGCACGGTGCGCAAGCACAGGGACGAACTGCACGCCTGCGTACTGCCGGCGGCGCTCGGCGGCGCCTGGCTGTTCGGTCACGGCACGGCGCTCGATCGTTGGCTGCAGGCCTGAGGCGCGTTCGCGGCATGTGGAAGCCCGCCGAGAAGATCCTTTATCAGCCGCAGCCGGGCCGCTGGCCGAGCGCAGCCGAGGCGGCCCGTGCGCTGCTGTTCCAGCCGCTGCGCGTCGGGCGCCTGCAACTCGCCTCGCGCACCTGGGTACCGGCCATGGTGCCCTGGTGCGCGACGGAGGAAGGCGACGCGACCGACGACGTGGTGGCCTGGTACCGGCGCTTCGCCGAGGGCCGGCCGGGCGCGATCGTGGTCGAAGCGACCGGCATACGCGACATCCCCAGCGGGCCGCTGCTGCGGATCGGCGACGATCGCTTCTTGCCCGGGCTCGCGCGCATCGTCGAGGCCGTGCGCAAAGCAAGCGGCGGTGAAACGCGGCTCTTCATCCAACTGATCGATTTCCTCGCCATCCGCCGGCGGCCGGCGCCGGCGACGTTTTTCGAGCGCTACCTGCGCGTGACCGACCGGCTGCGCCGCGCCCTCGGCGCCGAGGCTTGGCCGGAGTCTCAGCTGCGCGCGCATCTGCATGCGCTGCCGGAGGACGCGCTCGCGGGCGTACTGTCGCCGCGCGAGCTCGAGGCACTGCGTTACGGCGAGCGCGAGCGCGTCACCGATCTCGACCGCCCGCACATCGCCGAGCTGCCGCAGGTGCTGCCCGGACTGTTCACCGCAGCGGCACGCCGCGCCGAGCGCGCCGGCTTCGACGGTGTCGAGCTGCACTACGCACACGCCTACACCATGGCGTCGTTCCTGTCCGCGACCAACACGCGCGAAGACGGTTACGGCGGTACGCGCGAAGCGCGGCTGCGGCTGCCGCTCGAGGTCTACCGCGCGGTGCGCGCCGCCACCGGCCCGGACTTCGTCGTCGGCTGCCGCTACCTGGCCGACGAGTGCATCGCAGGCGGCAGCGGCGTCGAGGACGCCTGCGCCTTCGGCATCGCCTTTGCGCGCGCCGGCATGGATTTCCTCTCGCTGTCGCGCGGCGGAAAGTTCGACGACGCCAAGCAGCCCGCGGTCGGCTGGGCGGCCTACCCGTACACCGGGCGCAGCGGCTACGAATGCATGCCGGGGCGCCTCGCGGATGCCGTCGGGCCGTTCGGCCGCAACGTCGAGGCCACGGCCCGTGTCCGCGCCGCGGTGCGCGCCGCCGGCTGCGGCACACCGATCGTCGTTGCCGGCGGCATGCACGGCTTCACACAGGCCGAGACGCTGCTGCGTGCCGCAAAGGCCGACATCGTCGGTTTCGCGCGCCAGTCGCTCGCCGACCCGGACTGGTTCGAGAAGGTCCGCAGCGGGCACGGTGACGCCGTGCGTGTCTGCCGCTACACGAACTATTGCGAAGGGCTCGACCAGAAGCACAAGCAGGTGACCTGCGAGCTGTGGGACCGCGAGGCGCTCGACGCTCCCGACGCGACGATCACCGCCGACGGCAGGCGCCGCCTGCTCGCGCCGCGCTGGGAACGCGAGCCGCACTGACTGGGGGGCAAGCCATGACCAAGGTCTTTACGCACGAACAGCAGGTTCGCTTCTCGCACTGCGATCCGGCAGGCATCGTCTACTTCCCCGAGTTCTTCGACATGGCGCATTCGGCGCTCGAGGACTGGTTCACGCACGGTCTCGGCCACACGCACTCGGAGATGCTCATGACGCGCCGCATCGGCACGCCGACCGTGTCGATCCACTGCGACTTTAAAAAGCCCTTCCGCATCGGCGAGACGCTGCACTTCGAGATCCGCGTGCTGAAGATCGGTCGCAGCTCGATGCAACTCGCCTACCGCGGCCTGAAGGACGGCGTCGAGCACCTCGTCATCACGCAGACCGTGTGCTTTCTCGACCTTTCGACCGGCCGCGCCATCCCGATTCCGGACGACATGCGCGGGCCGATCGAGAGTTATCTCGTGGCATAGCGAAAAGCGACATGGGCGTTTGATGGCACGCGGGTGCTTGACTGCGCCTATCGGTCTCGGGTTTTGGGTGCGTTTCGGCGATTCTTCGAAACGCACCAAAACCATAGAAAACGCTGCCTGCGATTCGCGCTGTCGGTCGTCGGGTGCAGCTTTGTCTCGAGTTTTTGGCGCTTCTCGAAAAGCACCGAGAAGCGCCAAAAACTCGAGATCGATATCCGATTTCGCCCGCTTTAGCGATGTCAGGGCCGGTCTTGGCGCGCCTTAACGACTTGCCTCCGAGCCCGGGGTCGCCCTCTCGATGCGCTCCATGAAGTAGCACAGGCAGTCCTGCTGCACGGCGCGCCGGTCGCGGGTCAGCATCGCCGGCATGACGCCGCGCAGGAGTTCGATGCGGCCGCCGCGGCGCACGAGGAACTGCGCAGCGACGTCGCGATCCTTTTCGTCGCGCACGTCCAGACAGACCGGCGCGTCTTGGTCGCAATGCGCGAAAAGCGTGCCGACTTCGAGTTCGCGGAAGTTGAACCACTCCAGGTCGGCGCCGAGGCGCAGCATCGCCGGCGAACCGTCGAAACTGAAGCTGACGCCGTCCCTGAGACGGACCGTCGCCACGGTGTGGAACAGATGCACGTCGCCGCTGCGTACCGGGTGCGCCGGAATTTCCGCCAGGTGCAGCACGGCGCTGATGAATTCCGCCGCGCGCGCGGCGCCCTGCGGATCGCTCGCCTGGCCGCACTCGCAGGCCACCGAAGGGCAGAGCCGGGAAAAGGCGCTGGTCTGCGTGCCCTCGGGCCGGCGGAAATGCACGACCGTGCGGCTGAAAAGCGACGCCAGCTGCAGGTGCGGCACGTCCAGTTCGGTGACGCAGCAGTAATAGGGGTTGTGGCCGGTGGTGTTGTGCAGGTCGATGCTGGCGAACACCTCGCGGCGCCGCATGGTCTCGAGCACCTCGCCGAAGACACCCTGCACGGCGCGCGCATGCGGGTCGTCGTCCGGCAGCATGCCGCCGGGCCAGACGCGGTTGTAATCGGGCTGCGTGTCGAGCCGGCGCACGCCGGCGGCCGCCGCCTCGACATTGCCGAAGAAGATCGACAGCGCACGCGGCAGCTCGCGCCCAGCGTGCTCCGCGAGGACCTGCTGTATGGCCCGCAGCCCGCTCGTTTCGTTGCCGTGCAGCAGCACCGAAACGAACAGAGGCTCGGGCCGCCGCCCAGGCAGGTGCAGCAGGGTCGGTCCCGCAAGGACATCACGCAGCGCGCGCGCATCAACGTGCAGCAGCGCCGACGGCAGTGCTTCGAGCGCGCGCAGCGTTACGCCCGGGTCGCGCATCACAGTCTCCAGCGATGCACCGGCGCGCCAGCGGCGCTACGCTCGCGGTAGGCTCTCACCAGTGCGGCAAAATCGGCGCCGTAGCGGTCGACGAAGGCGCATTGCCAGGCCGAGCCGGTCTGGCCGCTCGAGGCGCGCGCCTCGATGACCGCCAGGTAGCGATCGATGTCCGCACGCTGCACGCCTAGCCGCTCGAGGCCGCTCTGCGCCAGCGGCAGTAGCGCCTCCAGCACCAGCCGACGCAGTTCCCAACGGTTACCGTCCAGCCAGTCGATGCGCGCGCTCAGGCCGAGGCGCGCCGCTTCGTAGAAGTTCTGCTTGGCGCTCGAAAACGGCAGGCTACGCTCGGGCGCGGCATCGCATTGCGCATACCACGCCACCAGGCCGAGGAAGAAGGCCATGTTCGCCGCCATGTCGAGCAGCGAAGGCCCGGCCGCCATCGGCCGATGCTCGATGCGCAGGTGCGGCGTGCCGTCGTCGTCGAAGCCGACCAACGGCCGATTCCAGCGCCACACGGTACCGTTGTGCAGCCGCAGATGCGCGAAAGGGCCGGCCTGCGGCGGCAGTTCGATCGGCAGGATCGGCGCGTAGTGCTCCTGGTTCTCGACGAACTGCTCGAGCAGCGAGGCGCGCACGTACGCCGAGCCGAAGGTCACACGGCGTTCCGGGCCGCCCACATCGACCGCCTGCTCGAACAGCGGAATGCGCGTCTCGGCCCACAGGCGCCGACCGAACAGGAACGGCGCGTTTGCCGCGACCGCCACGGTCGCCGCCGAAACCACGCTCGCGGCATTCATGTAGCGCGCCGCCTGGGCCACCGGCACCTGCAGGTGTACCTGCAGCGAGGTCCCGGCCGCCTCGAGCATGACGTCGGCATGCGAAGAGCGCAGGCTCTCCGTACCCACCAGGTGCAGCTCGATCGGACGGCCGCGGCGCAGCCTCAGCACCTGCTCGTTCAGCGCGCGGTAGCGCGCCGAGGTCGACATGTTGCGCGGGCAAAGCGCAGCGTCGCTCACCGTCGGCAGGACACCGATGGCGACCACGCTCACCCCCAGCGTATCGGCCACGACGTCGCAGGCGCGCAGCGTCGCCGCAAGGTCCTCTTCCAGGCGACGCAGCCCCCCGCCGGCGACGCGCCGTGGCTGCACGTTGAGTTCCACGTTGAAGCGCGAGAGCTCGTGCACCACGTTCGGATTGGCGAGGCGCTCGAGAAACGGTTCGTTGAGGGGGCTCGGAAGGCCGTCCGCATCGACCAGCCAGACCTCGACCTCCAGGCCGCCGACGCCGCTCCGCGCCGACGTCCCGCCCTCCTCGAGCAGAGCGCCCAGTGCCCGCGTTTCCTGGCCCACGCGATGCACAAAGCCCTCGAAATCCCGGGGCTCGAAGTGCGCGTGTTCGATTTCCTGGCCCACGCGTCGATTCTCATGGTGCGCCTCACGGGGATCCATTGACACAGGTCAACCGGGACGTCTGGGGGACAAATGAATAAAATGCGCACATGAGCGACGACCTCTGCACGCTGACCGCGACCCAGCTCCTCCGGCTCTACCGCAGGAAGACCGTTTCCCCGGTAGACGTCGTGCGCGAAGCGCTCAAACGCATCCAGGAGCACAACGCGCGGCTGAACGCCTTCAATTTCATCGCCCCCGATGCCCTGACGATGGCCAAGGCCTCTGAATCACGCTGGCAGAAGGGCGAACCGATCGGCCCGCTGGACGGCGTGCCGGCCTCGATCAAGGACATCCTGCTGACCCGCGGCTGGCCCACGCTGCGCGGTTCGCAGACGATCAACGCGAAGGGGCCCTGGATCGACGACGCGCCCGCGGTGGCACGACTGCGCGAGGCGGGCGCCATCCTGCTCGGCAAGACGACGACGCCCGAGTTCGGCTGGAAAGGCGTGACCGACAGCCCGCTGACCGGGGTCACGCGCAATCCGTGGAACACCGACTGTACCCCGGGCGGCTCTTCCGGCGGCGGCGCCGCCGCGGTTGCGGCCGGCATGGGGCCGCTCACCGTCGGCACCGACGGCGGCGGATCGATCCGCATCCCCTGCGGCTTCACCGGCCTGTTCGGCCTGAAGCCCTCGTTCGGCCGCGTACCCGCCTGGCCGCTGTCGCCGTTCGGCACGGTGGCGCATCTCGGCCCGATGACACGCACGGTCGACGACGCCGCGCTGATGCTGAACGTGCTGTCGTTGCCCGACGCGCGCGACTGGCATGCCCTTCCCTATGACGCGCGCGATTACCGCGTCGGGCTCGAGCAGGGGATCAAGGGGCTGCGTGTCGCCTATTCGCCCGACCTGGGCTACGTGAAGGTCGACTACGAGGTCGCTGCGCTGGTGCGCGAAGCGGTACAGATTCTTGCCGACCTCGGCGCACACGTCGAGGAGGTCGCCCCGGGCTTCGAGAATCCGGCGGAGATGTTCCGCGTGCACTGGTACGCCGGCGCCGCCTACATCGTTTCGGCGCTGCCTGCCGAACAGCGCAAGCTCGTCGACCCCGGCCTGCTCGAAGTCGCGATGGAGGGCGCGAAGATCACGCTCAAGCAGCACATGGACGCGGTGCAAAACCGCGGCGCGCTCGGCGTGGCGATGAACGCGTTCCACGAGCAGTATGACCTGCTGGTCACCCCGACGCTGCCGATCGTGGCGTTCGAAGCCGGCAAGGAAGTGCCCGCCGGCAGCGGCATGAAGCGCTGGACCGAGTGGACGCCGTTCAGTTACCCGTTCAACCTTACGCAGCAGCCGGCGGCGACCGTGCCCTGCGGCTTTACGTCATCCGGTCTGCCCGTCGGCATGCAGATCATCGGCCCGCGCTACGCCGACGCGCTGGTGCTGCGTGTGGCACGCGCCTTCGAATCGGCGCGCCCCTTCCAGATGCCCGATATGAACGCCGTGCCCGAGCCACAGCCCACGGAGGCGCCCGCTGAAGGCGCCTCCGCGGTGGAGGTCGCCGCTTCGGCGGCCGCGGCGCCCACCGCAGACGCGCCGCGAGCCCCGAGTCCGGCGCCCGCCAAGGCGCAACCCGCCGCTGCACCGAGCGCGCCGGCACAGCCTGCGCCCGGCGCGGCAGACCGCACCGGTTCGCAGACACCGGCCGAAGGCGCCGTCGATCGCACGACACGGCTCAATCCGGCGGAACCGGATGTAGGCGGCGCACGGGATCGCACCACGGCCACCACCGTGGTGCTGCCACCGCGCAAACAGCCGTAGCGCGCCCTCGCGCGCCGCTCAGGCGCGCGAGCCGAGCGCCGCGCCTCAGGGCAGGCGCACGGTCATCGTCGCGCCATCGTAGCCGCGCGGCTTGTGGCGCGCGCGCACGACGACCGCCTTCACCCCGGGCGGAATCTTCACGCCCGTCAGCTCGCGCGTGAACGGCTGCTCGGTCTCGTGCGGATGATAGAGAATGCGCCGCCCGAGCAGTTGGCCTTCGGGCGTCAAGACCTCGAAGGCGTCGGCGTAATAGTCCCAGCCCTTGTCATTGCTCCTTACGGTGACGTCGAAGCGCCAGCTGTTGCCCGATTCACGCGTCGGCTTCACCGCGATGACATCGGCTTCACCCGCAAATGCGACTGCAGCGAACGACATTACAAGTGCGGCAAGCAGGCGTTTCATCGACGCCCCTCCTTCCGTTCTCACTGCCGGCCATGCGCGGCGACGCTGTCGCCGGGCGCTTCGGCACGCGCCATTCGAAGATGACCGCGATCATCACCGCAGCTCCCTGCCGCGGACACTGTACGTGCGTCCGGGGCGGCTATGCCACGCCCGCCACGGCACGCACATCGGCTTGGTCGGCAGCGGACGCGCGCAGTGCCGACGCGTGCGCCGCACGGTTGCGGCAGACGAGCAGCGTCGCGTAACCGAACAGGTTGACGCGACGCCGCTCGAGCACCTCGAGCGGCAGCGTGGCGATGAGGCACTCCAGATCCAGATCCGGACGATACCCCAGCCACCGGTACATCGGCGCGAGCAGCCACTCGCACACGCGCAGCCAGAGGCCGCGGGCGCGGGAGTGCTCGGCCAGAACGATCAGTCCGCCCGGCCGACAGACGCGCCCGATCTCGCGTAGGCAGCGCTCGCGTTCCGGCAGCCCGGTGAGGGCGAACAGCATGACGACCGCGTCGAAGCTGTGGTCCGCGAGCGCCAGCTGCCGGGCATCCATCTGCACCACCGCCTCCACCTGGGAAAGCCCCTGCGCGGCGACCCGCCTGCGCGCGCGCCGCAGCATGTCGCACGAAAGATCAATGGCGACCACACGCAGCTGCGGCGGATACAGCGGCAGCGATAATCCGCTGCCGACGCAGACTTCGAGCACGCGCTCGCCACGCCGGCAGCACAGCGCGTCGATCGCGGCACGGCGCCCCGGAGCAAGGCTCGCGCCGAGCACCAGGTCGTATAAGGGTGCGACCTTCCGGTAGGTGCGCTGGATGGTTGCGGTCACCATGCTCGACACACGCGGGTCTGCGGCAGCCGCCGCAGTCCGCCCTTGCGCATCGATCATGCAAGACCATCCGGCTGCCGTCTTGATGTCGCGCAAACTATACTTTCGCCCGATGCCGCCGCGCCATCTTCGCTACTGGCCCAAGGGTTTGCCGCAGCAGCTGCCGCCGGCGGCGTCCACGCTGCACGCGCGCTTTGCCGCGGCCGCGCGCCGCACGCCGGACAAGCCGCTCACCGTGTTCTTCGGCGGCGTGCTGCGCTACGCCGAAGCCTGGCAGGCCGTCGAACGGCTCGCCGGTTTTCTGCAGACCGACTGTGCATTGGAACCGGGCGATCGCGTGCTGATCGATCTGCAGAGCAGCCCACAGTTCCTCGTCGCGCTCTACGCGGTGCTGCGCGCGGACGGCGTGCCCGTGCCGGTCAGTCCGATGTGCGTCGAGCGCGAGCTCGCCGGGTACGTCGAGGACTGCGCGGCGCGCATCGCGATCGTCGGCCAGGAGAATTGGGCTCAGATCGAGCCGCTCATCGGCCGTACGCCGCTGGCGCAGGTCATCGTCGCCGCCTACCGCGACGCGATCGCCGCCGCGAACGACCTGCCGCTGCCCGAGACCGTCGCCGCACCGCGCAGCGCACTCGACGCAGCCGGCGTCACGCTCTGGACGCAGGCGCTCGCCGCCGGGCGTGGGCCGCGCGCCTCGCGCGCAAGCGTCGACAGCCTCTGCCTGCTGCCCTACACCTCGGGCAGTACCGGCAGGCCCAAGGGCTGCATGCACACGCATGCCACCGTGACGCACAACGTCGCCGGCGCGGTGCTGTGGGAGGGCATGCACGCCGATTGCGTGGCACTCGCCACCGCGCCGATGTTTCACGTCACGGGGCTGATCCACAGCCTGCTCGCCACCATCGAGGCCGGGGGCACGATCGTCATCCAGCCGCGCTGGGATGCGCAGGTCGCCGCGCGGCTGATCGAGCGTCACCGCTGCAGCCACTGGGCGAACGTGCCGACGATGGTGGTCGACCTGCTCTCGCATCCGCAGGCGCTCGCCCACGACGTCTCCTCGCTCGAGTGCGTATTCGGCGGCGGCGCGTCCATGCCCGAGGCGATCGCGCAGAAGCTGCTCGATGTCTGCGGCATCGCCTACATGGAAGGCTACGGCATGACCGAGACGATCTCGCAGACGCACGCCAACCCGGCCGATCATCCGAAGAAGCAGTGTCTCGGCATCCCGGTGTTCGATACCGAATCGCTGGTCGTCGACCCGGAGACGCTGCGCGTGCTCGAGCCCGGCGAGGCCGGCGAGATCGTGGTGCGCGGCCCGCAGCTGCTCAAGGGCTACTGGGGCAACGACAAGGCCTATCGCGAATCCTGGGCCGAGATCGGCGGCCGGCCGTTTTTCCGCACCGGAGACCTCGGCCGCATCGACGAGGACGGCTATTTCTTCATCGCCGACCGCTTGAAGCGCATGATCAACGCTGCCGGCTACAAGGTGTGGCCGGCGGAGGTCGAATCGACGATGTACCGCCATCCCGCGATCCAGGAATGCTGCATCATCGGCGCGCCCGATGCCCGCCGTGGCGAGACCGTGAAGGCGGTGATCGCGCTCAAGCCCGAGCACCGCGGCAGAGTAAAGGCCGAGGACATCGTTGCCTGGGCGCACGGCGAAATGGCGGCCTACAAAGCGCCGCGCCTCGTCGAATTCGTCGACGCGCTGCCGCGCTCGGGTTCGGGCAAGATCCAGTGGCGCGCACTGCAGGAAAAGGAATTCGCATGATCCGTATCGGTTCGGGGGCCGGATTCGCGGGCGACCGGCTCGAGCCGGCGGTGGTGCTCGCCGAGCGTGCCGGGCTCGCCTACCTCGGCCTCGAGTGCCTCGCCGAGCGCACCATCGCGCTGGCGCAGCTGCGCAAGCTGAAGGATCCGAACGACGGCTACGACCCGCTCCTTGCGCGACGCATGGAGCGCCTGTTGCCGGTGGCGAAGAGGAAGGGCGTGCGTCTGCTTTCCAACATGGGCGCGGCCAACCCCGTGGCCGGCGCGGCAGCCGTGCTGGCGATCGCAGAGCGCCGCCGCATCCCGCTCAAGGTGGCGGCGGTGACCGGCGACGACGTGCTTGGACTGCTCGAGCCGAACGACCGCATCCTGGAGACCGGCGGACGCGTCGCCGATTACCCCTGGCTCGTCTCGGCCAATGCCTATCTCGGCGCCGAGGCATTGCTGCCCGCGCTGGAATCCGGTGCCGACGTCATCCTTACCGGGCGCGTCGCCGATCCCTCGCTGTTTCTCGCGCCCGCCATGCACGCATTCGGCTGGGATCCGAGCGACTGGGACCGCCTTGCCGCCGGCACGGTGATGGGGCACCTGCTCGAGTGCGGCGGCCAGGTCACCGGCGGCTACTACGCCGATCCGGGCGTCAAGGACGTGCCGCGCTTCGCCGAGCTCGGCTTTCCCTTCGTCGAGATCGAACGAGACGGGCGCTTCGTGATCTCCAAGCCCGAGGACAGCGGCGGCATCGTCAACCTGATGACGGTGAAGGAGCAACTTCTCTACGAAGTCACCGATCCGCGCGCCTACCAGACACCGGACGTATCGGCGGACTTCACCAGCGTGCACATCGCACAAGCGGGCGCGGACCGTGTCGCCGTCAGCGGCGCGACCGGCAGGCCGCGGCCGCAGCAGCTCAAGGTGAGCATCGGCTACCACGCCGGCTGGGTCGGCGAAGGCGAGATCTCCTATGCCGGCCCCAATGCACGGGCCCGCGCCGAGCTCGCCGCCGAGACGCTGCGCGCGCGGCTGAGTGCCGAGTTCGAGGCACTGCGCGTCGACCTGATCGGCTTGAGTTCGCTGCACGGCCGGCCGCTGCATCCGGTGGGCGAGCCCTACGAGATCCGCGTGCGCGTCGCGGGACGCGCCGGCATCCGCGAAAAGGCCGAGCGCGTCGGCGAGGAGGTCGAAGCGCTGTGGACCAATGGCCCGGGCGGCGGCGGCGGCGCGCGCAAACTCCTGCGCGAGCAGATCGGCGTCGTCTCGACGCTGATCGAGCGCGAGCGCGTGCGGCCGACGCTGCAGGTCACGGAGTACCGCGGTGAAAAAGCGACTGTATGAGCTCGCCCACTGTCGCGCCGGCGACAAGGGCAACACCTCGCTGCTGTCGCTGTTCGCGCTGCGCGATGCCGACTATCCGTTGCTCGTCGCGCAGGTGACCGCCGCAGCGGTCAAGGCGCAGCTCGGCCACATCGTGCGCGGGCCGGTGACGCGCCACGAGGTGCCCAACCTGTGCGCGCTGCAGTTCGTCTGCGAGGACGCGCTCGGCGGCGGCGTCACCACCTCGCTCGCCATGGACGCCCACGGCAAGAGCCTGAGCTATGCGCTGCTCGAGATGGAGATCGATTTGGGGGCGGACAGCTGAGTTTCGGCGCCGCTGGTAGACTGCCGTTGCTTAAACGGGGCAACCCCCCACCTCCGAGGAGCACCGTCATGAGAAGGAAACTGATTGGCGCGACCGCGCTCGCAGCGTTGTTGACCTGCGGACCTGCGCACGCTGCGGATTGCAGGCCGTCGAAGTGGGGCAAGGACGACGAAATCGGCGCCGCGAACTATGTGACGCCGGATCGCGTGCTGGCTGCCACCAAGCTGGTCAAGAAGGGCATGAGCCATCCGCTCGGCATCGTCGTCGACCCGAAGATGCCTGCGTTTCCACCACGCAGCACGTCGCTGCAGATCGTCACGCCGGGCCAGCACAACAACCGCGAGCTGGCGAAGGACTTCGGCTGGCCGATCGTCTACAACGACGACCTCGCGCAGCTCTGGTTCGGCACCGGGCCGCAAATCGACGGTCTCGGACACCTGGGCGAAAGCAATCTGTACTACAACTGCAACGACGCCAGGGACTTCGTCCACATCACCGGCCTGAAAAAGCTCGGCGTCGACAAGGTTCCGCCGCTCATCGCGCGCGGCGTGCTGATCGACATGGCGAAGCACTTCAAGGTCGCGACGATGAGCGCCGGTCAAGGCATCACGCCTGCGGACATCGACGCAGCGATGAAGGCGCAGGGCGTCGTGGTGCGCGAAGGCGACGTCATCCTGATCCATACCGGCTGGACCGACGCCATGCTGGACAAGGACCCCAAAGCCTGGGTGTCGGGCGAGCCGGGACTCACCAATGCGGCCGCGGTGCACCTGGCAAAAATGAACCCGATGGCGGTGGGCGCGGATACCTGGGGCGTCGAGGCCGTGCCTCCGGTGAAAGGCGACAAGGTGTTTTACGGCCACGTCACCTTCCTCAAGGAAAACGGCGTCTACATCCTGGAGACGATGAACACCGGCCGCCTTGCGAAGGAAGGCGTTAACGAGTTCATGTTCGTGCTCGGCCAGGCACGCATCAAAGGAACGGTGCAGATGATCATCAATCCGGTAGCGATGTGGTGAGCCCTGCCAATCAGTACACCGCCGGCGCTCACAGGCGCTTCGCGATCTCCTCGAGCATGACCTCGGTCGCGCCGCCGCCGATCGACTGCACGCGCGCGTCGCGCGCCATGCGCTCGATCGCCGCCTCGCGCATGTAGCCGAAGCCACCGTGGAACTGCTGGCAGGCGTACATCACCTCATTGACCAGCTCGCCGCAGTAGGCCTTGACCATCGAAACCTCCTTCACGCAGTCGCGCCCCTGCGCATCGAGCCAGGCCGCGTAGTACACGAGCTGGCGCCCGGCTGCGACGCGCGCCGCGAGCATTGAGAGGCGTTGCCGCACCGCCTGCTTGTCCCAGAGCGGCGCACCGAAGGCATGCCGCGTCCTGACGTACTCGAGCGTCAGCTCGAGCGCGCGCGCCGCCTCCCCCATCGCCATGGCGCCGAGCACGATGCGCTCGTTCTGGAAGTTCCGCATGATGGCGTAGAAGCCGCGGCCTTCATCGCCGAGCAGGTTGGCCGCGGGCACGCGGCAGTCGTCGAACGCCAGCTCGGCGGTGTCGGAGGAGCGCCAGCCCAGCTTGTCGAGGCTGCGGCTGACACGGAAGCCCGGCGCGCCCTTCTCCACCGCGAAGATCGAGATGCCCTTCGCGCCCGCGCCCGGATCGGTTTTCGCCGCCACGAAGTACAGATCGCCGTGCACGCCGTTGGTGATGTAGAGCTTCGATCCGCTCAACAGCCAGTCGTCGCCGTCGCGCCGTGCACGGGTGCGGATGCGCCTGACATCCGATCCGGCATCAGGCTCGCTGACCGCCACGGCGGTGATGCACGCGCCGCTGACCACCGCCGGCAGCCAGCGCTCGAGCTGCGCGCGCGAGCCGGCGTTGAGCAGATGCGGCGCAGCCATGTCGGTATGCACCAGCACCGTGACTGCGAAGCCGCCATAGGTCGAGCGGCCAAGCTCCTCGGCGAGCAGCGCGCTGGCGAGGGTGTCGAGTCCGCCGCCGCCGTAGGCCTCCGGTGCGCGCAGGCCGAGGAAGCCGTGGCGCCCCATCGTCTGCAGCACCTCGCGCGGCACAAAACCGTCGCGCTCCCAGGCATCGGCCACGGGAACGATTTCCTTCTCGATAAACCGGCGCAGCGTCTCGCGCAGCAGGCGGTGGGTATCGTCTAGGTAAGGAAGATCGTCTGTCATGAAGCCGAAGGTTTGAGCCTACGCCGCGCCAGCCGCCACCGGAACCCGAGTGCCACCAGCGGCAGGCCGACGCCGGCCGCGGCGAACACGGGGATGATGCCCCAGCTGTCGATGGTGCGCGCGGCGAGCCAGATACCGAGCGACTGGCTGATGAACAGGCAGGCGGCGAACAGCGACACCGCGGCGCCGCGCGCCTCGGGCGCCATCTGCGTGGCGTGCACCTGCAGCGTGTTGTGCATCATGTAGATGCCCACGCCGGCGAGGAAGACGCAGATCAGCACCCACCCCGCCCCCGGCGCGACGGTCATCGCCAGGTAGGCGATACCGAGAAAACTGCCGCCCGCCAGCACCAGGCCGCGCTCGCCGAGCGCCGGCACGACGCGGGCGGCCACCGCCGCATACAGCAGCCCACCGGCGGGAAATGCGGCGATGAACAGGCCGCTTGCGCCCAGGCTGACGCCGTGGCGGTGGTGCAGATCCCAGGCGATGAAGGCGAAAGCGCCGTTGGCGAGCCCGCCTTCCAGTGCCACCGTCACGAGCACGACCCGCACCCAGGGACGTTTGAACAGGCCGGCCATGCGAGCAAAGGCGGCCAACAGCGACGCTTCCTGCGAGCCGCTGCGGGCGAGCGCCGCGGTGCGCCCCAGCGCCAGCCGCAGCAGTGCCGCGATCGCGACGAACAGCACCCCGAGCAGGACGAAGATCGCCCGCCAGCCGAACCAGGCGCCGAGCATCCCGGCGGCGGCGGCGCCGAAGGCGACGCCGAGCATCTGCCCGATCAGAAAGTGGGCGATCGTCGCCTGGCGTCGCTCGTAGGGGACAACGTCGCCGATCCAGGCCATCGACAGCGGGATCAGCGCGCCGATGGTAATCCCGGCGACGAAGCGCGCCGCCACCAGCGCACCGACCCCGGGTGCCGCGGCGCAGGCGAAGCTGGTCAGCCCCGAGACCGCGGTCGCGAGCATGACCATGCGGAACTTTCCATACCGGTCGCCGATCGGACCATGAAAGACTTGGAACATGCCGTACGACAGTGCAAAGGCCGTGATCACCATCGATGCCTCCCCGGGCGTCACGCCGTATTCAGCCGAGATCAGGGCGAGCAGCGGGTCGGTGGCGCGCAGGCTGGCGGCGCTGGCAAAGGCAGCGAGCGAAAGCAGGATGACGGCGCGGCCGATCATGGGGGGCGAAGTATGCGTGATCGCGCAACGCGGTGCGAGCCGTCGTTCGCAGCCCGCGCGCGGCGTATGATGACTCCATCGAGACCCGAATACGGGAGCCGACACATGAAAACCAGAGCGTCGTCAGCACTACTTGCGGTTCTCCTGCTCTGCACCTCGGGCATGGCGGCCGCCAATGATGCCGAAACCCGCAAGCGCGCCGAGGAGTGGTACGAGCGCGACAAGGCGATCTGTGCCGAAGACAAGAATGCCGAGCGGCGCATGCAGTGCATGCGCGATGCGCGCGCGGTCTATGAAAAATCGATCGCCGGGACGGCGGCGCCTGCGCCCGCGACCCGCCCGCCGGCCAAGCAGGCCGCCCCGGCCTGCGCCAACTGCGGCACGGTCAGCGCGATCCGCGAAACGGAGAAGAAAGGCGAAGGCACCGGCCTTGGCGCCATCGGCGGTGCGGTGGTCGGCGGCGTGATCGGCAACCAGTTCGGCGGCGGCAGTGGCAAGAAGATTCTCACCGTCGCCGGCGCCGCGGGCGGCGCCTATGCCGGCCACCAGGTCGAGAAGAGCGCGCGCTCGACCAAGGTCTGGAACGTCACCATCCGCATGGACGACGGAGCCGATCGCAGCATCGCACTCGGCGCGGCGCCGGCGCTCGCGGTCGGCGACAGGGTGCGCGTCGAAGGCAACAACATCATCCGGCAGTGAGCCGCGTGCGCATCTGGCGCGACGCGGCATAATCGCGGCGTGCCCGCAGCCGCGACGCTCGCACACTCACACACCGTCTCCATGCGCCTCGCCAACGGCGCGGAGGCGCTCATTGTGCGCGTCGTGACGCACGAGGGAATCGCCGGCTACGGCTTCACCTTTTGCGAGAACGTCGCCGCAGCACGCGCCATGGCCTGCTGGGACGCGGCGTCTCAGGCCTCGCACCGGCCGCTGTGGCAGCTGCTGCGCGAGATTGCCGCCGAGGACCGCGCCACGCTCGAAGCGTCGGCCGAACCGGGGCGGCATCCCTGGAGCGTTGCCTGGCGCGCCGCGCTGGCGGGCGTACCCGAGGGGCACATCGACTGGACGCTCGAGCCGGGATTCAAGAAACTGCACTGGGTCGAACCACAAGCACGGGGAGGAAAACACGATGGCTGACTTGCTCAGCGCGGTGCACTCGAGCCTCGAGCTCGCCGCCGCCGCCAAAATCATCGACAACGCGATCGCGCTGCGGCGCGAAAGCGGGGTGCTGCCGCTTGCCGTCGCCGTGCTCGATTCGGGCGGCAATCTCGTTGCCTTCAAGCGCGAAGACGGCAGCGGCGTGCTGCGCATCGACATCGCGGTTGGCAAGGCGCGCGCGGCGCTCGGCATGGGCATGTCGACGCGCCTGATTCGCGACCGGCTGGGCAGCCGCGTCGCCTTTCAGGCCGCGCTCGCCGCGGCCTCCGATGGACGCTTCATCCCGGTGCCGGGCGGCGTGCTCATCCTGGACCAATCGGGCAAGGCCATCGGCGCGGTCGGCATCAGCGGCGACGCCTCCGACAAGGACGAGTACTGCGCGATCGAGGCCGTCCGCGCAGCCGGCTTCGCGAGCGAGCCGGCGGAACCGAATCCGGAGTGGCGTAGCGCAGGGCTTTAGCGCGCGCTCAACGCACGGCGTCGCCCATGCGGAACTCGTGCGACAGGGTGTCGAGCTTTGCCTTGAGCGCCGTATCGAGCCGGTAATCGAGCGCCGCAGTGCTCGCCGCGAGCTGATCGGCGCGGCTGGCGCCGATGATCGGCGCGGTGATCACCGGGTTGGCGAGCACCCAGGCGACCGCAAGCGTAGCCGGTGCGACGCCCGCTTCGGCCGCCAGCGCAACGAAGCGGTCCACGGCCTCGAATTCGCGCTCCTTCCAGTAGCGCTCGGTATAGTTCTTCGCCGCGGTACCCAGCGTGAAGCGGCTGCCCTCCGGCGGCGCGCCGCGCTTGTGTTTGCCCGTCAGCAGTCCGCCCGCGAGCGGGTTGTAGGGAATCACCGCCAGCCCCTCCTCGGCACACAGCGGCAACAGCTCGCGCTCCAGCTCGCGAAACAGCAGGTTGTAGCGCGGCTGCACCGACGCGAACTTCGCCAGTCCGAGCGCTTCGGCACGTCCGAGCGCGCGCGCAACGCGGTAGGCGTGGTAGTTGGAAACGCCGATGTAGCGGGCCTTGCCGGCTCTCAGCACCGCATCGAAGGCCTCCACGGTTTCGTCCACCGCTACCGTCGTATCGAAGTGGTGCACCTGGTAAAGGTCGACATAGTCGGTGTTGAGCCGCTTGAGGGACGCGTCGATCGACGCCAGCACGTGCTTGCGCGAAGTACCCTGCTGCCAGGCCGCGGGTCCCGACTTGCCGCTGCACTTGGTGGCGAGGACGAACTGATCGCGCCGACCCCGCAGCCACTTGCCGATGATTTCCTCGGTGCGCCCGACCGTCTCGAGCGTGCCGCCGAGCGGGTAGACGTCGGCGGTATCGATAAAGCTCACGCCGGCCTCGGCCGCGGCGTCGAGAATCGAGAACGACGCCGCCTCGTCGCATTGCAGGCCGAAGGTCATGGTGCCCAGGCACAGACGCGACACCTTCAGGCCAGTGCGGCCGAAACGAACGTGCTGCATGCCTTTCTCCTTTATGAAGCGTTGCGCCCTGCGCCGCGCGCGGCGTAACGACTTACCACTTGTTGCGCAGCTCGCGCAGCTTGAGAAACACCGTCTGCGGGTCGGGTGCCTCGCCAAGATCGGGAAAGGCTTCGCGCAGCCGCGCGATGACGCTCGGGCTGTGCAGCCGGAAAAAGGTGTTGATCTCCTTTTCCAGCGCCAGCGTCGAGACCAGCGGCGCGTCCGGGTTCTGTCCGGCGACCTCGTCGAGCAGCTTTGCCGCGCGCCGGTTGTCGGGCTCGCGGTTGAGCGTGAACTTGAGGTTATTCTCGATGTAGTCGTGCCCCGGGTAGATCAGCGTCGCGTCCGGCAGCTTGGCGAGCTGCGCGGTGAAGGTCTGGTAGAGCTCGGCCGGGTGCCCGCCGTTGTGGCAGTTGCCGGCGCCGGCGTTGAACAGCGTGTCGCCGCAGAATAGTGC
>JBFFEY010000016.1:0-50242 GCA_041558415.1 Burkholderiales bacterium
GGCGCGCGCGCTTCGCCCCGCGCGCCGAGCGCGCAGCACTGGCGGCCGTGATCGACGAGGCACTCGCTACCGCGCATGCCGGGCTCAGGCGACCCGGCGGCGCAGCACTGCGCTCGCCTCGTCGACGAGCATGACGATCGCCAGCATGGCGAGGATCACGGCGCAGGCCTGCTGCTGCTGGAAGAGCGACAGCGACACGTGCAGCATCTGGCCGAGGCCGCCTGCGCCGACAAAGCCGAGCACCGCGGCCATGCGGATGTTGATTTCCCAGCGGTACAGGGCGTAGGCGACGCACTGCGGCAGGACGTTGGGCAGCGTGCCGTAGAAGAACGCCGCGACGCGCGGGCTGCCTGCGTGCAGCAGCGCGTCCGCCGGCTCGCGCGGCGTGTTCTCGAGCGCTTCGGCGAACAGCCGCCCGAGCACGCCGGTGGTGTGCAGTGCAAGCGCCAGCGTCCCGGGGAAGGGGCCGAGGCCGGCGGCGATCACCATGAGCGCGGCAAACACGAGCTCCGGCACCGAGCGCAGGGCATTCAGCACGAAGCGCGCGACGAGGCGCGGTGCGAGGCCGAAGCGGCCGGCCGCAGGTACCGCGAGCAGCATGCCGGCGACGGCTGCGAGCAGCGTTGCGAGCGCCGAAATGGCGAGCGTCTCAAGTGTTCCGCTCCAAAGCTTGACGAGGAAAGGCCCGGAGGTATCGGGCGGGAAAAACTGCAGGACGTAAGTGCCGAAGGAAGCGAGCGCATCACGCGTGAACAGTCCCTCGGTCTCGAGCCCGAGATAATCGACGCTCATCCACAGCAGCGCACTGATGACCAGCAGCGTCAGGATGCCGCGCGCGTTCATGCCAGCCAGCGCCGGAACAGCGCCGACACCGCGTCGGCGAGCAGAACGAGCAACAGAAAGGTCAGCAGTATGGTGCAGGCCTCGGCGCCGTTCAGCATGCGCATGGAAAGCTCGAGCTGCTGGCCGAGCCCGCCGGCACCGACGAAGCCCATGATGACCGATGCGCGCACCGCGCATTCCCAGCGGTAGACGGTGTACGAGACCATCTCCGGCAGCACGACGGGCAGCACACCGTAAAAAAAGGCCTGCAGGCGTCCGGCGCCCGACTGCATCAGCGCGCGCGCCGGCTGTGCGGCGCTCGACTCGTAGATCTCCGCATAGACCTTGCCGAGCATGCCGCCGTAGGTGATAGCCAGCGCGAGCACGCCGGCGGTCGGTCCGAGACCGACGGCGCGCACGAAGAGCAGTGCCCAGACCAGCTCCGGGATGCCGCGCAGAAAGATGAGCAGCACGCGGGCCGGGTAGCGCAGTGCGCGGCGCAGACGCCAGTCGCGCGCCGGGCCGATGGCCGATTTCGACAGCGCGTTGGTCGTGACGAGCGAAAGCGGAAAAGCGATCAAAAAGGCGAGCGCGATGCCGACATTGGCGATGGCGAGCGTCTCGAGGGTCGATCGGCCGACCAGCCGCAGGAACTCGGGCGTGGCCGCCGGCGGAATGAACTGGCCGAGGAAGCGCCCCATGGTCGCGGCATTGCCCGGCTCAAAGAGCACCGCCGGGTTGAACTCGGTGATCTGCAGCGTCGGCCAGAGGGCGGCGAGCGCGACGAGCGCGAGGGCGAGCCGCGGCAGGGCCGCCGGATCGCGACGCGCCGGCAGCGCCGCGGTCGCGCTCAGTTGCATCGCACCGCGCGTGGCACGCGCACCTCGGGCAGCGCCAGTTCACGTCCCTGAACGGGCAGGACGCCCTCCTGCGCGTAGAGCGCTTCGAGGCGCTCGGTGTCGACCGCTGCGGTCGGAAGGTCGAAGGCGACGCGGCCGTCGCGCAGTCCGACGATGCGCGGAAAGTGCGCCAGCGCCAGATCGACCGCGTGCAGGCTCGCGATCAGCGTGACGTTGCGCAGGCGGGCCTCCTCAGCCAGCACGCTCACCGTGTAGTTCGACAGCGCCGGGTCGAGCGCGGACACCGGCTCATCGGCGAGGATGAGATCGGGTCGCTGATACAGCACACGCGCGATGCCGACCCGCTGCGCCTGCCCCCCCGAGAGGCGGTCACAGCGGTCGTACACGCGGTCGGCGAGGTCGACGCGCGCCAGCGCGGCGCGCGCACCGTCGACGTCCGCCGGATAGGCGAGCGAGGCGAGTGCGCGCGTCAGACTCCAGGCTCCGAGCCGCCCCGCCAGGACCGCGGTCACCACGCGCTGGCGTGGCGGCAGCGGCGGGCTCTGGTGGATGAGCCCGATGCGCCGGCGCAGCCGGCGGCGCGCGCCGCTCGCGAGCAACCAGGGGTCCGCGCCGAGCAGGGCGAGCCCGCCGCGGCTCGGGCGCAGGGCGGTCGACAGCAGCTGCAGCAGCGTCGTCTTGCCTGCGCCGGAGGGGCCGATGATGGCGACGCGCTCGCCGGCGCGCACCGACATCGAGATGGCATCGAGCGCGACCCGCCCGCCCTCGTGGACGAGGGAAAGGTTCTGCGTCTGTGCGGCCAGCGGAGCCATCACCGATGTGCGGGTCGTAACACGGCGCGCGCCGATGCGCGCACCGCGGCTTACCGGTCTACTTGATGATCCCGACTTCGCGCCCCACCGCTTCGATGGTCTTGTAGTTCTCCACCTTGGTCGGGATGAAGCGCGAGGCGCGTTGCAGATCGAGGATCTCCTTGTGCGCCGGGTTGGACGGATCGAGCGCGAGGAAGGCGTCGCTCAGTTTCTTGACCAGCGCGGGCGGCAGCCCGCCGCGCACCGTCCAGTTGTAGTCGTAATAGGGCGGGGTGGTGTAGATCACCGTCACCTTGGACGTGTCGACCTTCTTCGATGCGACGAGCTTCTCCCACACCGAAGCGTTGAGGGCGCCCGCTGCGACGCGGCCGGACTCGACCCAGGATGCGGTCGCGTCATGTGCCCCGGAAAAAGCGACGCGCTTGAAATCTTTTTCGGGATTGAGATTGTTCTGCTGGAGGTAATAACGCGGCATCAGATGGCCGGACGTCGAAGAGGGCGAGCCGAAGGCGAAGTTCTTGCCTTTCAGATCCTGCAGCCCCTTGACGCCGCTCGCGCTGCCGGCGATGAACTTGCTGGTGAATTTCGCATCCTCGGCGCGCTGCACGATGGGCGCTGCATCGCCGGTGCGCAACCGCGCCTGTACGAAGGTGACGCCGCCGAGCCAGGCAAGGTCGACCTTCTTTGCGGCCAGCGCTTCGACCACCGCCGGGTAATCGTTCACCGGCGTCCACTTCACCTTCATGCCGGTTTGCTGCTCGAGATACTTGCCGAGCGGGGTGAACTTGCGCAGCAGCTCGGTCGGCGATTCGTCGGGGATGGCGGAGACGCGGAGGGTGTCCTGCGCGTGCGCGACGGCGAGGCCGCCGAGCCCGAGCAGCAGCACCACTGCGCGCGTCAGACTGCGGAGCGGTACGAGCATGATGATCTCCTTCGGATGGTTTGAGATGACCCGCCTGCGGCGGGACCATCGCAGTGTGCGACGATCATTGCATCGATGCAAACGGCGGGCGCATGACGGAGGCCATGCGCATAGGGCGGTCATTTCGCATGACGGAACAGCGACGCGGACAACGCGGCGCGCGGGCGTGCGCGCATGCCGCGCGCCTCCGGTCGCGGCTCAGGCCGCGTCGGGATCGAATGCCAGCTGGCGACAGGCAGCGCGGTAGCGCGCGACGAGATCGGCGGCACTCGTGCCACCCATGTTGAGCACCGCGTAGCGGTAGCTGCCGAGCCATTTCATCTCACGCGCCAGTGCCGGGCCGCGTTTCAGATAAAGCATCAGCTTGGCATCCGGCTGCTCGGCGGAAAAGCGCGCGACCTGCTCGGGGCTCGGCGTGCGCTCAAGCGCGCGGCCGTCGAACTTGCGGAACACGAAGCTGGTGGCGCGCGCGAAGCGACCGGCGCCGCGCGCGAAAGCAGGCGTTTCACCGAGCGCGAGATCGAGCAGCACCTGGTAGGGAGTGGTGCCATCGACGCGGGTGTACAGGTCCGCGAGCTGGGAGGCGAGGCGCGGGTTCATTTCGATGACGCGCAGCGTGTCGCGCTCCGGGTCGTAACAGAACTCGATGTTGAATGCGCCATGATCGAAGCCGATCGCGTCGATCACCTGCCGGGTCAAAGCTTCGATGCGCGCCCGCAGCACCGTCGAGATTGCGCTTGGGTATTCAAAGCGACGGAAGGCATTGGTGCCCGGATACATGATGCAGTCGACGACGCCGAGCAGTGCCACGCGTCCGTAGCAGGCGTAGCCGTCTACGTTGAGCTGCACGCCGCGCATGATCTCCTCGCCAATCATGTGATGCGCGTCGACCTGGAAGTCCGCGAACTGCGCGGCCAGCCGGTTGAAGGGGTTCACCAGGCGCTTGATGATCAGCGTCTCCAGCGCACTGAAGCCGAGGTGCCGGCGCAGCTCGGCGAAGCTGTGCACCTCGCGTGCCAGCACCGAGTAGGTTGCCTTGACCGGCTTCACATACATGGGGAAGGGCAGGTCGATCGACGCGGCCGTGCGCACGTCGTAGGGAAACACGGCATAGCGTGGCGTAGCTGAAGGTAGCCGGCGCGAGATCACCTCTCGCGCATAATACTTGTGCTGCGCGAGCGCCACGGCGCGCGGCTGGGCGCCGGGCAGACCCAGGCGGTTGGCGACGACCGCGGCGATCAGGGCGCCGAAGTGCTCGTTGTTGGAAACGATGCCGTCGAGTCCGACGTCGTGGTACTTCGCGACCAGCCGATCGATCCAGCGCGGCGCGTCGAAGCTCAGCAACCGGAGATTCTCCGGAAACCGGTGGACGTCGAAACCTTCGAAGTGGAACTGATACGCGTCCCGGTAGCGGGGCTTGCTCAGCTCGTACAGGTCCCAGTCCTTGGGAAACAAGACGAGGATTTTCTTCATGTTTCGTGCTTCCGAGTCCCGAATCTGCACCGTGCCGGAAGTTGGTCGCCCCGCCTCGGCAATCCTGACAGTAAACAGCTGCAGGCGGCCGCTATTCCGCCGCCCGCCGACGCATCGGCCGCCTACTGCAGCTTGACGTACGCGTAATCCAGCGGCTGGTTGTTAATGCCGCGATCGGGCGGCGCGATCCAGGCAGCCATCTTGCCGGGCTCGGCGACTCTCTGCATGAGCGAGCGCACGAAGGCTTTGTCGGCTTCGGTCGGGATCCACTCGCCGATGCGCTTCGCGTACGCCTCGGCGGAGACGATCTTGCCTTCGGGGGTCACCGGCTGGTCGACCCAGGCACCGATGCTGCGGCGGAAGTGCGGCGAAGGCAGCGTGAGACGGAGAGCATGTCCGGCGCGCTCGATCGCACGGTTCCAGCGCCGCAGGCCGATCTCGCAATCCTTCAAGTAGGACTCGCGCATGACCTCGTTCAGCGCGTTCAGCATCGGCACGGACTCGGTCCGCACGCCGCCCTGGCCGTCGGGCGACTGCATGGCGAAGGTCGCCTCGCGCAGCACGTGATCCTCGTACTGCGACTCGTCGGGACGACCCTTGAGGCCGTTGGCGAAGTTCGACGCCGAGTTCGACGAAATTTCCGAGCCGAACAGGTCGAGCGACGAAGAGCACCAGAAATTGAGGTACTTCTGCAGCAGCGGCAGGTCGACCGCACCGTGCGCGCGGATCGCCGCCGGGTCGTCGGTGCCGAGCTCCTTCATGACCTCGAGCGTGCGCTTGATGACGCGGCCGATGCCGGTCTCGCCGACGAACATGTGATGCGCTTCCTCGGTGAGCATGAAGCGACAGGTGCGCGACAGCGGATCGAACGCCGACTCGGCGAGGCTTTTCAGCTGGTATTTGCCGTCGCGATCGGTGAAGTAGGTAAAGCAGTAGAGCGACAGCCAGTCGGTGATCGGCTCGTTGAAGGTCGACAGGATTCTCGGCTTGTCGGCATCGCCCGAGTGGCGCGCGAGCAGTTCCTCGGCTTCCTCGCGTCCGTCGCGGCCGAAATAGGCGTGCAGCAGGTACACCATGGCCCACAGGTGCCGGCCTTCCTCGACATTGATCTGGAAGAGGTTCCTCAGGTCGTAGAGCGACGGGCAGCTGTGGCCGAGCAGGCGCTGCTGCTCGACGGAGGCGGGCTCCGTGTCGCCCTGTGTGACGATCAGCCGGCGCAGCGTCGAGCGGTACTCGCCCGGCACCTGCTGCCAGACCGGCTCGCCCATCGCGTCGCCGAAGCCGATCTTGCGCTCGGCGACGGAGTCGGCGAGAAAGATGCCCCAGCGGTAGTCCGGCATCCTGACCGCGCCGTACTGTGCCCAGCCGTCGGCATCGACCGAAACCGCGGTGCGCAGGTAGACGTCGGCCTTCTCGAAGTCGGTCGGCCCCATCTCGTGCCACCACTGCAGAAAGTGCGGCTGCCAGTGTTCGAGCGCGCGCTGCAGCGTGCGTTCGTTGGCGAGGTTGACGTTGTTCGGAATCTTCTCGCTGTAATTGATGCTCATTGGCTGCTCCTGTTTGCGGGGTCAGACCCCTTCCTTAAGTTATTGATTCGCTTACGCTAATGGGAAGGGGTCTGACCCCATTTTTGCCTTAGCTGAAGCGCACATACTCGAAGTCGATCGG
This sequence comes from Burkholderiales bacterium, assembly GCA_041558415.1. Lineage (GTDB taxonomy): Bacteria > Pseudomonadota > Gammaproteobacteria > Burkholderiales > SG8-39 > SG8-39. Next base: position 6,558 of record JBFFEY010000016.1, read on the forward strand.
CTGCTTGTTGATGCCCTGGCGCGGGGGGGCGATCCAGTTGGCGAACTTGCCCGGCTCGGTGACGCGGCCCATCAGGGAATGCACGAAGGCGCGGTCCTCCTCGGTCGGCAGCCACTGGGCGTGCTGGTGCGTCCAGTCGGCTTCCGACAGCAGTTTGCCCTCCGGGCTGATGTGCAGCTCGGTGAACAGGCCGATGCGGCGGTGAAAGCCCTTGTGCGGCAACTTGAAGCGGAAGGCGATGCCGGCCTTCTCCGGGATGCGGTTCCAGCGGTCGACGCCCTTTTGCACGTCGGCGATCCAGTCGTCGCGCAGCCGCTCGTTGAGCGCGGTAAGCGCCGGCACGTGCTTGCTGATGATCTTGTCGGCTGCGACGTCGGGCACCTCGTATTCCGCGCTCTCGAGCTGATGATCGTCGTCGATCTTGGTTTCGTCGAAGCGGCCCATCAGACCCTCGGTGTAGAACGACGCTGCGTTGGATGACACCTCCGAGCCGTACAGGTCGCTCGTCACGCTGTAATGGAAGTTGAGGTATTTCTGCAGCGTCGGCAGATCGATCACGCCGAGGCCGCGCAGCTTCGCCGGGTCATCGGTCTTGTGCTGGTTCATGACGTCGCAGCTACGCTGAATGATTCGGCCGATGCCGGTCTCGCCGACGAACAGGTGATGCGCCTCCTCGGTGAGCATGAAGCGGCAGGTGCGCGACAGCGGATCGAAGGCCGACTCGGCCAGCGCCGCCAGCTGGTACTTGCCGTCGCGGTCGGTGAGGAAGGTAAACATAAAGAAGGATAGCCAGTCCGGCGTCTTTTCGTTGAACGCCGTGAGAATGCGCGGGTTGTCGCTGTCACCGGAGCGGCGCTCGAGCAGCGCCTCGCCTTCCTCCCGTCCGTCGCGGCCGAAGTGGGCGTGCAGCAGGTAGACCATGGCCCACAGGTGGCGGCCTTCCTCGACGTTGACCTGAAACAGGTTGCGCAGGTCGTAGAGCGACGGGCAGGTGAGGCCGAGGTGACGCTGCTGCTCGACCGACGCCGGCTCGGTATCGCCCTGCGTGACGATGATGCGCCGCAGCGTCGAGCGGTACTCGCCGGGCACTTCCTGCCAGGCCGGGTCTCCCTGGTGTGCCCCGAAGTTCACCTTGCGGTCGCTTTGCGCCGGCGCGAGAAAGATGCCCCAGCGGTAATCCGGCATCTTGACGTAGTCGTAGTGCGCCCAGCCCTTCGGATCGACGCTTACCGCCGTGCGCAGGAAGACGTCCAGGGTCTGCGACTTGTCGGGCCCCATTTCGCCCCACCACTCGAGGTACGCGGGCTGCCAGCGCTCGAGCGCGCGCTGCAGCGATTTGTTCGAAGCCAGGTCGACGTTGTTGGGGATGCGTTCGGCGTAGTTGATGCCCGGCATGCCTCAAACCCTTTCCCAATTGAACTTGGCTTTCGCACCCGAGCCGTAGACCTTGAGCGCCCCTTGCTCGCCCACCGCATTCGGCCGGTTGAAGATCCAGTTCTGCCACGCCGAGAGACGACCGAACACGCGCGTCGCCATGTTCTCCGGCCCGGTGAAGCGCAGGCTCGCCTCCATCCCGGTCAGCGCATCGGGCGACAGGCTTGCGCGCTCCTCGATCGCGATGCGGACCTCGTCGTCCCAGTCGAGGTCGTCCGGTGCCACGGTGATCAGGCCCAGCGCGAGTGCCTGCTCGGCATCGAGCTGCACCCTCGTGTTTTTCTTCGCCGCCGCAATCGGATCGTGCTCGCCGCAGAAGCGCGCATCGATGCGCGCGATGCCGTTCGCCATGGGGTAGATACCGAAGTTGAGCGGCGAGAGCACGACGCGCGGCGCGTCCTGCGGGTCGTCCGGCAGCTGCAGCATGTAACTGCGATCGGCCGCCAGCGCGAGTTCGAACAGCGTCCCTGCGAAACAGGATTCCTGATCGATGATTGCGAACATTGAACGGCTCGAGACGTCCAGCCGCGCCAGCGTGCGGCGCAGCAGGCCGATCGTCTCGTGCACGAACCAGTGGCCGGCGTTCGCTTCCAGCGTCTTGTCGGCTTCCAGCACCGCGCTCGGATTGCCGCGTGTCTTGAGCAGCCAGAGGCCGAGCTCGAGTTCGTTGGTGCGCAGCATCAGGATGGTGTCGTCGAGCTCGCGTGCCAGCTTGAGCGGCCACCATTCGACGCCCTGCTTGAGAATTTCGTCTGCGGTCTGCGGCAGTGGTTCCTGCGGTCCCCGAATCGTGAGGGTAGCGGTGCGCGCATTGCGGTCTACGGCGACGTCGACCAGGTCGTAGTGATAGCCCGTGTCGTCGGACGTGCGCTTGAGCGGCGTGAGCTTGACGCCGTGCGATGCGCCGCCGTGACGCGTCGACTGCTTGGCGAGCTCGAGCGCGCGCCCCTTGACCAGTTCCGCGAACTGCTGCGGCTTGGCGACGTGATCGACCAGGCGCCAGTCGCGCGCGCGGTCGGCGCGCACGCCCTCGGCGGTGGTGCAGAAGATGTCGGCCAGATCGCGCCGCACGTGCCGCTTGTCGACCAGCCGCGTCAATCCCCCCGTGCCGGGCAAGACGCCAAGCAGGGGAACCTCGGGCAGGCTCACCGTGCTCGAGCGGTCGTCGACCATCGCGATCTCGTCGCAGGCGAGCGCGAGCTCGTAGCCGCCACCCGCAGTCGTGCCGTTCAGCGCGGCGAGCATCTTCAGACCGGAATAGCGGCTCGAGTCCTCGAGGCCGTTGCGCGTCTCGTTGGTGAACTTGCAGAAGTTCACCTTCCAGGCATGCGAGCTGCTGCCCAGCATGTAGATGTTCGCGCCCGAGCAGAACATGCGGCTCTTGCCGCTGGTGATGACCACGCACTTCACTTCGGGGTGCTCGAAGCGAATGCGGTTCATGGCGTCGTGCAGTTCGATGTCGACACCGAGGTCGTAGGAATTGAGCTTCAGGCGGTAGCCGGGCATCAGGCCTTTGTCTTCGGCGACGTCCAGCGTGAGCGTCGCGATCGGCCCGTCCACCGCCAGCGTCCAGTGGTTGTAACGCTCGGGGTTGGTGTCATACACGATCGTCTTGTGTTCCGAAGGAACCATTGCGTTCTCCTGAGACTTGTTGCGGTTGCGGCTAGTCGTTGCTGACCAGTGCGCGCAACCTGGTCATGCTTTGCTTCACGGTCTGGCCAGAGGTGTCGAGGGTGACGTCGGCGCGGGCGTAGAGCCCGTCGCGGTCGGCCAGCAGGCGGCGGATTTCTTCGAGCGCTTCGGCGCGCCCGCGGAACGGGCGCATGTCGCCCTGCGCCATGACGCGCGACATGTGTTCGTCAGGAGAGGTCTTCAGCCACACGCAGAAGCAACGCTCCCGTAGCAGCCGATAGGTCTCCGGCTCGGAGACAATGCTGCCGCCGGTGGCGATGACCGCGCGGTCATGGTGACGCAGCACGCGCTCGAGCGCGCGCCGCTCAAAGCGGCGGAAGGCGTCCTGGCCGTAGATCGAAAACACGTCGCCGAGATCGGTGCCGGCTTCGCGCTCGACTTCGCGGTCGAGCTCGACAAAGCTCGCGTCAAGCGCCTGTGCGAGCTTCGCGCCCAGGGTTGATTTACCGGCGCCGCGCAATCCGAGCAGGGCGATGCGCTGGCGCCGCGAGGGGCCGAAGCGCGCCTGCAGCAGGCGATAGGCCGACTCGATGCGATCCTCCGACAGCGTGCCGATGAACTGCGTCAGCGCGCCGAGCGCCACGCTCGGGTCGCCGTTCTCGCGCACCAGCTGCTCCACCGGCACGTTCATGGCGTGCGCGACCTTGCGCAGCAGCAGCACCGAGACATTGCCGTGTCCCGCCTCGAGCTGCGCCAGGTAGCGCTCGGAGACGCCGGAGGCGAGCGCAAGCGCCTTGCGCGCAAGCCCGTGTTCCTGACGCCAGCTGCGAACGCGCGTACCGAGGCGCGCGAGGTACGCGGCCTCGGCGGCTTCGTCGCGGGGGATGCTGGGGAGGCTGCTGCCCATGCGCAGGCGCGGTCCGACGTGGATGAGAAATTGATGCAATATAGTGCTTGACGCGAATTTTAGTGTGCAATATATTTGCTGTCAACCAAAAGCGGGATGACTGCATGACGATCAAGATCAACGTGCTGGTCGGCACCATGACCGGCACCGCGCAGCTGGTGGCGCAGGAGCTCGAGCTGACCTGGGACGACGGCGAGACGCAGGTCGAGACGCTGCTCATGGATTCGCTCGACGCCAGCGTGTTCGCGCGTGAAGGCGTCTTCCTCATCTGTACGTCGACCTACGGTCAGGGCGACGTGCCGGACAACGCCAAGAGGCTCTACGAGGACCTGCGCGCCAAGCGCCCGGACCTGTCGCAGCTGCGCTATGGCGTGTTCGGCTTGGGCGATCGGACCTACGCGGAAACCTTTAATTTCGGCGGCAAGCGCTTCGATGATCTGCTCGCCGAACTCGGTGCGCAGCGCATCGGCGAGCGCGTGCAGCACGATGCCTCTTCGGGCGTGCTGCCGGAAGAGACCGCGGCGGAGTGGGGCGCCGAGTGGCTGGAGCAGGCGCGCGCGGCGACAACGCAGACGGCATAATTCCCTTCTGCTTCAAAGGAGGCTGCCATGACAGTTTCGACGGCCGATCATTCGTCGAGCCCGCCGCGGGTCGACATCCCGCGCGTCTACAACGCCGCTGCGGACCTGATGGAAAGACACCTTGCCGCCGGCCGTGGCGACAAGGTGGCCTACATCGACGATGCCGGCGCGACCACCTACGCGAGCCTTGCGGAGCGCGTCAATCGCTGCGCCTCGGCGCTCGCCTCGCTCGGCCTGGAGCAGGAGCATCGCGTCATGGTGGCGATGCTCGACAGCATCGACTGGCCGACGGCCTTCCTTGGCGCGATCAAGGCCGGCGTGATCCCGATTGCAGCCAACACGCTGCTCACCACCTCGGATTACGAGTTCATGCTGAACGACAGCCGGGCGCGCGTGCTGTTCGTTTCGGATGCGCTTTGGCCGCAGTTCGCGCCACTGCTCGCAGAGCGCGCCAAGCGCCTGCCCTGGCTGCGCCATGTGGTCGTCTCCGGCGCGGACGCGCACGGCGAGCACGCCTTCAAGGATCTCCTGGCGCGCGGCCAGCCGCGATTCGACGCCGCGCCGACACTGGGCGACGACGTCTGCTTCTGGCTGTATTCCTCCGGCTCGACCGGTACGCCAAAGGGAACCGTGCACGTGCATTCCAGCCCGATTCTCACGGCGGAGCTGTACGCGCGCCCGGTGCTCGGCATTCGCGAGGACGATGTCGTGTTCTCGGCGGCAAAACTGTTCTTTGCCTACGGCCTGGGCAACGCGCTCTGGTTTCCGCTCGCGGTCGGCGCGACGACCGTACTGATGGCCGAGCGGCCGACGCCGCCGGCCGTGTTCAAGCGGCTTACCGAGCACAAGCCGACGATTTTCTACGGCGTACCGACACTGTACGCCGCGCTGCTGGCGAGCCCGGCGTTTCCCAAGCGCGAGGCGCTCAAACTGCGGATCTGCACCTCGGCGGGCGAGGCCCTGCCGGTGGAAATCGGCAAGCGCTGGAAGGACAAGGCGGGGGTCGACATCCTCGACGGCATCGGCTCGACCGAGATGCTGCACATCTTCCTGTCGAACCGCGCGGATGCGCTGCGGTACGGCACCACCGGCAAGGCGGTGCCGGGCTACGCACTCAAGCTGGTCGACGAGCACGGCCGCGAGGTACCGCAGGGCGAGCTCGGCGAGCTGCTGATCGCGGGCCCGACCAGCGCCGCCTATTATTGGAACAACCGTGCGAAGAGCCGGGCGACCTTCGAGGGCGCTTGGACGCGCAGCGGCGACAAGTACCTGCAGGATGCCGACGGCTATTACGTCTATGGCGGCCGCGCCGATGACATGCTGAAGGTCTCGGGCATCTGGGTGTCGCCGGCGGAGGTCGAGAGCGCGCTGATCTCGCACACGGCGGTGCTGGAGGCGGCGGTGGTCGGCGCGGAGGACGAAAGCAAGCTGGTCAAGCCCAAGGCCTTCATCGTGCTGAAGGAGGGGCATGCCGAGGGCGAGGCGCTCGCCGATGCGCTCAAGCAGCACGTCAAGGACAAGCTCGCGCCGTACAAGTATCCGCGCTGGATCGAGTTCGTTGGCGAACTGCCCAAGACGGCCACCGGTAAAATCCAACGTTTCAAGCTACGGGGCTAAAGGACAATTCAGAGATGGCACAAGCACAGGATGCACGCAGCGCGGATCTGGGCATGGATCCCGCGGCGCTCTACCTCGAGGAAGTCTTCACCGATCGGCGCGTCGGCACGATTCGACGTCTGACGCCGGTCAATGCGCAGGGCGAGCCCGACCGCGTGAAGCCCGTGACCTACACGGGCGAGACGCAGGTCGTGACACCGATGGGCGCGCTGCCGATCGCGTTCGAGATCGACGCCGCGTCGCTCGAAGAGGCGGCGAAGAAGTTCGGCGACCTCGCCAAGGAGGCGATCGAGCGCACCGTGAAGGAACTGCAGGAAATGCGGCGCCAGGCGGCATCGTCGCTGGTGATTCCGCAGGGCGGCCTGCCGCCGGGCGGCATGCCCGGCGGCGGCAAGATTCAGATGCCCTGAGCCGGCTTGGCCGGAGAGCCGAGCGCCGCGCGCTCCTCGGCCGATAAGCGCAGCGCGGCCGCGGCGACGTTTTCCTCCAGGTGGGCGAGCGAGCCGGTGCCGGGGATCGGCAGCATCACCGGCGAATGCGCGAGCAGCCAGGCGAGCGCGACCTGCGCGGCTGTGGCGCAGTGGCGCGTGGCCATGCGCTTGACGTTCGTCGACTGCAGTACCGTCCCCGCGCCAAGCGGGTACCAGGGAATGAAGGCGATGCCGCGCTGCGCGCAGGCGGCGAGCACGTCCTCGCTCGCGCGGTCGCCGAGGTTGTATTCGTTCTGCACCGAGACCACCTGGATGATGGCCTCGGCTTGCTCAAGCTGCGCCACGCTGACATTCGAGAGCCCGATGTGCCGGATTTTGCCGGTGCGCTGCGCGTCCGCGAGCGCGCCGATCGACTCGGCGAACGGCACGCGCGCATCGGGCGTGTGAAACTGGTACAGATCGATGCGATCTAGGCGCAGCCGCTTCAGGCTGCCGTCGATCGCGGCGCGCAAGTGCTCCGGACGGCCATCGGCGTGCCAGCTGCGGTGCGGCCGCGTGAAGCCACCCTTGGTACCGATCACCAGCCCGACGGGGTAGGGATGCAAGGCTTCCGCAATGATCTCCTCGGAGACCTGCGGCCCGTAGCTGTCGGCCGTATCGAGAAAGTTGACCCCGAGCTCGAGCGCGCGGCGCAGCAGCGCTTTTGCCGCACCGCGGTCGGCGGGCGGACCCCAGACACCGGCCCCGGTGACGCGCATCGCGCCGAAGCCCATGCGCGCGACCTCGAGCTCGCCGAGGCGAACGCGGCCCGCTGCGTGCGCCGGCTTGGCGGGCGTATCGCGCATGATCAGTGCCGGATGCAGACCTTGCCGAAGTGCGCGCCGCTTTTCAGGTAGGCAAGGGCGTCCTTGAGCGCCTCAAACTCGAACACCCGATCGACCACCGGCACAATCCGGTGCTGCGCGAGCGCCCGCATCATGGCTTCGAAGCCGTTGCGATGGCCGACGCCAATGCCGAGCATGCGCGCCTGCTTCATCACCATGCGCCCGACTTCCAAACTCGTTTTCGCGCCGGAGAGCACTCCGATAATGGTAATCATGCCGCCGGTGCGCACGCAGAGCAGCGACTGTGGCAGGGTCGTTTCGCCGCCGAGCTCGAGGACGTGGTCGTAGCCCTGTCCCTCGGTGATGTCGCGGGTAGCCTTCGCCCAATCCGGTGTCCTGCGGTAGTTGATTGCCGCATCCGCGCCGAGCGCACGCGCCCGCGCGATCTTCTCGTCGCTCGACGAAATGACGGTGACCTGCGCCCCCATCCGCTTTGCGAACTGCAGCGCGAACAGGGCGACACCGCCCGTGCCCTGCACCAGCACCCGCGCGCCGGGCATGAGCTGCGCGTCGCTGGCGAGCGCGCTCCATGCGGTGAGCGCGGCGCAGGGCAGCGTCGCGGCCTGCTCGTCGCTCAGGTAGGCGGGGACCTTGACCAAGCCTTCCGCGGGCACGCACATCAGCTCGGCCATCGTGCCGTCGATCGGCCCGCCGAGGTTGAGGTACGACGGATCGGGCGGCCCGTCGATCCAGCCCTGGCGGAAGCAGGGACAGACGCGGTCGCCGACGCGCACGCGCGCCACGCCCGCACCGGTCTCAATCACCTCGCCCACGCCATCTGAGAGCGGGATCAACGGCAGCGTCCCGGTGTGCGCGCCGTAGCCGCGCAGCGGTACCAGCAGATCGCGGTAGTTCAGCGACGCCGCCTTCATGCGCAGCAGCACTTCGCCAGGTCCCGGCTTCGGCTCGGGTCGTGTCGCGAGCCGCAGATTGTCCATGCTCCAGTCGTCCTGGATTTGAAAGACTTTCATGAGGGAAAATCGCAGCGTGTCGGAGGCCGGCATTGTCGCACGCGCGCCGTGCGCGGCGGGCGTGCGGCGTGCGAGAATGTGCGCTGTACGCTCGAGAGCCAATCGATGGAATCGCAGAACTGGGCATTCCCCGACGAGCTTCAGCCGCGGCCCGAGGATTTCGCGTTCGACCTCGATCGCGCACTGAACGCAATGGTGCTGGTGCGCACCGAGATTCCGGAGCAGGCCTTCACCGCGGAAATTCTTGGCACCGAGCGCCTCGGCAACGGCGTCGTCATCCGTGACGACGGACTGGTGCTCACGATCGGCTACCTGATCACCGAGGCCTCGAGCATCTGGCTGACGACGCAGAGCGGTGCCGCGGTGGCGGCGACGCCGCTTGCCTACGACCAGGCCACCGGATTTGGGCTGGTGCAGCCGCTGGGCCGGCTGGACGCCACGCCGCTCGAGCGCGGCGCGAGCCGCCATTGCGCGGTGGGCGACAAGGTACTGGTCGCCGGGCATGGCGGGCGCGCGCATGCGCTCAAGGCCAAGCTGGTGGCCAAGCGCGAGTTCGCGGGGTATTGGGAGTATCTGCTCGACGAGGCGCTGTTCACCGCCCCGGCGCATCCGCAATGGGGCGGCTCGGCGCTGATCGGTGACGATGGGCGGCTGCTCGGCATCGGTTCGCTGCTGGTGCAGGAAAAGATCACCGACGAAGCCGAGCAGGGCAACATGATTGTGCCGATCGATTTGCTCGAGCCGATCCTCGAAGATCTGCTGGCGACCGGCCGATCGGGCCGGCCGCCGCGTCCCTGGCTCGGCGTCTACACCACGGAGCTCAGCGGACACGTGGTGATCGCTGGCGTGGCGGACCGCGGGCCGGCCGATCGGGCCGGTCTGCAGACCGGTGACATCGTGCTGGAAGTAGAGGGTGCGCGCGTCTCCGGGCTGGCCGACCTGTTCCGCAAGATCTGGCGGCTGGGCGTCGCGGGTGTCGAGGTGCCGTTGACGGTGGTGCGTGACGGCAAGGGCATGCGGGTCGCGGTACGCTCGATCGACCGCAACGACCTGCTGTGGAAGCCGTATCTGCACTGAGTGCGAGCGAATCGCGGGAGATCGGCGTGAGCGAGGTCTATGTCATCGGAACGGCGTGCACACCGTTCGGCAAGTTTCCCGATAAATCCTTCAAGGACCTGACGCGCGAGGCCTATGCCCAGGTACTGACCGACGCCGGTCTGAGCGACGGCGGGGCGATCGAGCAGGCCTGGTTCGGCAACTGTGGCATGGGGACTTTCGGGCAGGCCTGCATACGCGGCCAGGTCTGCTTCACGCCGCTGGTGCGCGAAGGCCTGTTTCCCGAGCGCGTGCCGATGATCAACGTGGAAGGCGGCTGCGCGACGGCGTCGATGGCGTTTCATGGCGCCTGGAAGGACGTGCTCTCCGGCCAGAGCGAGCTGTCGCTGGCGCTTGGCGTCGAGAAGACGTTCATTGCCGACGATCCGGCGCGTGTGCAGGAGATCTTCGATGCCGGCATCGATCAGTTCGACCGCCAGGAATGGATCGACTACTACGCGCGCGCCGGCGAGCGCGCGGGCAAGCCGTTTGCGCCCAAAGCGGGCGGCGGCACGGTGTTCATGGACACCTATGCCACGCAGGCCGCATATCACATGAAGAAGTACGGCACCACGCAGCGCCAGATCGCGGCGGGCGCCTCGAAGAACCATGCGATGGGCGCGAAGAATCCGCTTGCGCAGTACCGCTTCGAGGTGAGCATCGAGGACGCGCTCGCCGACCGGGTGATCAGCTTCCCGCTGACGCGCGCAATGTGTGCGCCGATCGGCGACGGCGCAGCGGCGGCGCTGCTGTGTTCGCGGCGCTTTTTCGACGGCCTGCCGCGGGCGGTGCGCGAGCGCGCGGTCAAGGTGCGCGCCAGCGTGCTGTCGGGCGGCAAGTACCGCGACCTCGACGAGCCGGGGCTGAGCCATGTCGCCGCGCAGAAGGCCTACCGCGCGGCCGGGCTGACGCCGGCGGCCATCGATGTCGCCGAGGTACACGATGCCACGTCGTTTTGCGAGATCTACCAGTCCGAGATGCTTGGCTTTTGCGAGCTCGGCAAGGGCGGCGCCTTCATCGAATCGGGCGAGGCCGCGCTAGGCGGGCGGCTGCCGGTGAATCTGTCGGGCGGCCTCGTGTCCAAGGGCCATCCGGTCGGCGCCACTGGGCTGTCGATGATTCACGAGCTCTGCGTGCAGCTGCGCGGCGAGGCCGGGCCACGGCAGGCGCAGGGCGCGCGCGTCGCGCTTGCCGAGAACGGCGGCGGCGTGATCGGCTTCGACGAAGCCGCCTGCTCGATCATCCTGCTCGAGGCCGCGGGCTGAACGCGCTGACCTCGCGTCAGCGCGGCGCCAATCCGACGCGCAGTACGCGATCGAGCAGCGCCGGGTAATCGAGACCGTCGAGCCCCGCCGCTTCGGCAAGCTCGGCTTCGCGCGCGATGTCCGGATTCGGGTTGGCCTCGAGGAAGTAGGGGCGATTGTCGGGGCCGAGGCGGAAGTCCATGCGCGCGTAGCCGCTCAGACCGAGCAGGCGGTAGGCGCGCTTGGTGACCTGCAACAGGGTGCGCGCGACTTCCGGTGCGAGGTCAGCGGCGGGTGCGAGCTTGACGTCGCGCCGCGCCTGGTAGGCGGGGTCCCATTTGACCCGCCGTGTGGCGATGCGCGGTGCGTCCGGCCGCAGCTTGCCGATGCTCAGCTCGAGTGGCGGCAGCACGCGCAGGCGATGATTGCCAATCACGCCGACGTACAGCTCGCGGCCGTCGATGTACTGCTCGAGGATCGCGTCGGTACCGATCTTCTCGTGCATAAAGGCCACGCGCTCGACGAGCTTTTCGTCGTTGTAGACGACCGAGGCCTCGGCGATGCCGAGCGAGGCCTCCTCGTACAGGCTCTTTACGATGAGCGGGTAATCGAGCACCGCGGGCTTGCGCTTCAGCGTGCGGCCCTTGGGCACGACCTGAAAGCGTGGCACCGGGATGCGGTGATAGTGCAGGATCTTCTTCGACAACGCCTTGTCGCGCGCGATCATGAGCCCGCGTGGGTTGCAGCCGGTATAGGGTACCTGCACCAGCTCGAGGTAACTCACCACGTTCTGGTCGAGCAGCACCGAGCCGTGGAATTCCTCGAGCAGGTTGAACACGATGTGCGGCTTGAATTCGGTGATCGCACTGCGCAGCGGCGCGAGATCATCGACCAGGCCGAGCGGACGCGCTTCGTGGCCGAGCTTGCGCAGGCCCTGCAGCACGTCGTACTCGGTCTTTAGCTCGAGGAACTCCTGCTCGTTCAGAGCCTTGATGTCGTCGGGCGGGATGAGGTCGGTGTGCATCAGCGCGAGGATGCGGTGCTTGCGCAGGGTCTTTTTTTTCGGGGCCATACAAGGCGTCAGCGGGCGGTTGGCTACGGCGGCGCTACATCGCGTGCGATTCGCGCTTGCGGTAGAGATAGGTCATGCCGTGCACCGTCAGCAGCACGGCGAAGTCGAGCTTGAGCTGGCGCTCAGAGCCGCGCGCCATGAGCTTGAGCTCGCTGCAGCGTCCGATCATCTGGTTGAGCACGGCGTCGATGGTGAACGCATAGCCGCCACTCCAGCGCGCCACCAGGCGCCGGATCTCGCGCCGGTTGCGGCGCAGGAACTGGGCGGCGGTGAGCCCGATCGAGGGCGGACGGTTGCGGGTCAGCGGCTCGCCCGAGCCGTCCTCGCCGTCGAACAGCCGGCGCAGGTCGCGGTCGTAGGCATCGGTGAAGCGCGGCTGATAGTAGGCGCGCTTCTTCTCGTAGTACTCGCGCAGCGTGATGCGCAGGCTCGGCAGGTTGTAGGGCTTGGCGCGGCTGTTGCGTTCCTTGCGTGCCGCGCCGGCCGCCAGCTCCTTCATGAGCGTGTCGACGTACTCGAGCTTTTTCAGCGCCGGCCAGCCGCGGTAGCGCCGGCGCCAGCCGGAGTGCGGGCGCAGCCAGACGGCGAAGGTCTCGGCGAAGTCCTCCTCCGGATGACTCTGCGCGTACCAGCCGGGCAGGTGGTGCACATAGCGCCGGCTGGCCGGGTTTGGCTGGTAGGCGCGCGGGTAGGGCTTGGACGAGTTGCCGAAGCTGCGCTGCCAGCGGCGCCGGCGGTTGAGGCGATAGGCGTGCAGGATGGCATGCCCGATCTCGTGGCGCAGATACTGCATGCAGGTCTCGACCGTCGCGCCTTCGACGAACAGCATGCGCGAACGCTCCATCCTGATGAGCCGTGGATGTGCGAGATAGAAGGGTAGCGCGACGCCGGGCACCTCGGCCGGCGAGAACCACTCGTCCGACAACCAGAAATGCGGCCTGAAGCGCAGCCGCTTGCGTTCCAGTTCAGCCAGGACACGCTCGATGCAGCTCTGCAGCCAGGTGTGGTCGATGCGCAGGCCGAGGTCGCAGATGCGCAGATCGAGGAGTTCGCGATGATCGAGCCGCGCCCAGGCGTAGCGTCGGCCCCATTTGCGGCGTGCACGTGCCATGACGTCTAGCCTAATGCATCGGGGGCGTCGCCCTCTATCCTGCGTCGGCCCGCGTTCATTTCCGCCATCAGGGCAATGGAACGGGCATCGACCATCAGGTCGCAGAACAGGGTGCGTTCGTCCGCCAGGCCATCCGGGTCGGCAACCGCGCGGCGCACCAATCGCTTGATGTGGCCGAGGGCGACAGGGCTCTTCGCCGCCAGCCGGTGCGCAATATCAAGCGCGCGTGGGAGCACCGGTCCGTCGCAGCATTCGTTCACCAGGCCTGCCGCGGCCGCTTGCGCTGGGGTAAAGGTGCGCCCGAGCAGCAGAAATTCGAGTGCCTTTGCGCCTCCGACGAGTTGGGGCAGGCGTTGGGTGCCGCCGGCGCCGGGCAGCAGACCGATGTTCGACTCCGGCAGCCCGATGCGGTAGTCGCCCGCCTGCGCGATGCGCAGATCGCAGGCCAGTGCCAGCTCGTAGCCGCCGCCCATCGCGGTACCGTTCAGGGCGGCGATGAAGATGCGCGCACTCTGTTCAATGCGGCGCAAGCAGCGGTGAATCGGCGATTCGGGCACTGGCCGCTCGGTCGAGAACGACAGACCGCGCGCCTGCAACTTGCGCGCCCTCGCTTCAAGTACACCGACATCATAGTGGCGGATGAAGACCCCGTCCTGGCCGCCGGTGAGGACGACCACGCGCAGGTCGTTGCGGTCCTGGATGACGTCCAGCGCCGCCTCCAGTTCGGCCTCGGTGGCGTCATCCATGAAGCCCTGCGGCGGGTTGTGAAAGCGCAGCACGGCGACACCGCTTTCGGCGTCCAGGGTCAGTCGTTTGCCAGTCAGCATGGTCTTTCGTTCCGCCGGTTGCACCGGCCGCAAATCCTAGCAGGACGGTGACGCCGGCGTTGCCCTTGATCCAGCGCAAGGCCGGGCTTTGCAATCCCCCGGGCGCGGGAGTACAGTGCGGCGAGGCAAATTGTTTGGGGACCAAACAAATGAGCGCCGGCCGGGAACAGGGTGTCGCGCTGCGTCGCAACGTCCAGATCGAACTGCAGCTCAACGGCGAACCGACCGAGGTTTCCTTCGCACCCTACAAAACGCTGCTCGAGCTGCTGCGCGAGGATCTCGGCCTGCCCGGCACCAAGCACGGCTGCGAGCTGGGTGAGTGCGGTGCCTGCGCGGTGCTGCTCGACGGTGCAGTGGTGCTGTCCTGCCTGGTGCTTGCGGTGGACTGTGCCGGGCGTTCAGTGGAGACGGTCGAGGGCCTGGCGCGTGGCGCCGAGCTGCACCCGCTGCAGGCGGCGCTCACCGATCTCGGCGGTTCGCAATGCGGCTACTGCACGCCGGGCATGCTGATGACCGCCAAGGCGCTGCTCGAACGTGAACCGAATCCGACGCGCGAGCATATCCGCGAGGCCATTGCCGGCAACATTTGCCGCTGTACCGGCTATCAGCAGATCGTCGACGCCATTGAGCGCGCGGCGCGCGAGCTGCGCGATGCCCGAGGGGCGCGGGCATGAGCAGCGAGAAAAAGCGCTTCGATGTCGTCGGCAAGGCGCGCCGCCGCGTCGACGGGCGGGCCAAGGTGGTCGGACAGTTGCGCTTTGCCGATGATCTCGTGCTGCCGCGCATGCTGTTCTGCAAGCTGTTGCGCTCGCCGCAGCCGCACGCCGCGATCGAGTCGATCGAGGTGTCGCGTGCGCAGCAGCACCCGGGCGTGCACCTGGTGCTGACCGGCGAGGCCTTCCCGGTACCCTACGGCATCATGCCGGTCTCGCAGGACGAGTATCCGCTGGCGCGCGAGAAGGTGCGCTACGTCGGCGACCCGGTCGCGGCGGTTGTCGCCAGGGACGAACAGACGGCGAGCGAGGCGCTCGACCTGATCACGGTGAAATACCGCGCGTTACCGACGGTCGCTTCGCCCGAAGAGGCGCTCGCCAAGCCCGAACCGCGTATCCACGATTACGGCGAGCAGGGCAACATCCACCGCAACCAGGCCTACGAGTTCGGTGACGTCGAGGAGGCGCTGGCAAAGTCGGACCACGTCTTCGAGGATCTGTTTTTCTACGAGGGCAACACGCACCTGCCGATGGAACAGCAGGCCTCGCTCGCCACGGTCGATGGCGACGGCAAGCTGCTGCTCTCGTCGAGCACGCAGAACCCGCATTACCTGCATCGGCAGATGGCCCGCGTGCTGCAGATGCCGGCCTCGCAGATCCGGGTGATTGCGACGCCGAACGGCGGTGGCTTCGGCGGCAAATGCGATCCGGGCAACCACGAGTTCGTGGTGTGCAAGGCGGCGCTCATGCTCGGCCGACCGGTGAAGATCTGCCTGACGCGCGAGGAGGTTTTCTACCAGCATCGCGGACGGCATCCGGTGCTGATGAAATTCCGCACCGGTGTCAGCAAGGACGGCAAGCTGACCGCGATGCACTTGCAGACGCTGCTCGACGGCGGCGCCTATGGCTCGCACGGGCCGGCGAGCACTTTTTACACGGGGGTACTGACGCCGATCACCTACCAGCTGCCGCGCTTCAAGTTCGAGGCCTGCCGCGTGTTCACCAACAAACCGGCCTGCGGGCCGAAACGCGGCCATGGCACGCCGCAGCCGCGCTTCGGCCAGGAGGTGCAGCTCGACAAGATCGCGGAGAAGCTGAATCTGGATCCCGCCGAGCTGCGGCTCGGCATGGTGACCGAGGCGGGTGCGCTGACCGCGAGCTGGCTGCGTGTCGGCACGACGGGACTCGCGCAATGCATCCGCACGGTGGTCGAGCGCTCCGGCTGGAAGGACAAGCACCGCAAGCTGCCGCTCGGCCGTGGCATCGGACTCGCCTGCTCGAGCTACATGTGCGGCGCCGGGGTGGCGATCTACTGGAACAAGATGCCGCACTCGGCGGTCCAGCTGCTGCTCGACCGCAGCGGTCAGGTGACCGTGTACTGCGGCGCGACCGAGATCGGCCAGGGTTCGGACGACGTGCTCGCGGCGCTGATTGCGGAGGCGCTCGGCATCGACACCGGCGCGGTGCGCTGTGTCACGGGCGATACCGGCATCACGCCGATCGACCTCGGCTCGTACTCGAGCCGCGTGACGATCATGATGGGCAATGCCGCGCTGCAGGCAGCCGGGCGCGTGCGCGCGCAGCTCGCGGCGGCGGTTGCCGAGCAGCTGGACACGTTGCCCGACCGCATCGCGTTCTCGCAGGGCCAGGTGTTTGCCGCTGAGGACCCGGGCAAGGCGATGAGCTTCGTCGAGGCGGTGGCGCTGGCCGAGGCCAAGTTCGGCACCCTCTCCGCGGTCGGCTCGTATGCGCCGCCCAAGCCGCCGGGCAAGTACAAGGGTGCCGGCGTCGGGCCGTCGCCCGCCTACAGTTTTTCGGCCTGCGTGGTCGAGACCGAGGTCGACCCGGTGACCGGCTGGATACACGTGCCGAAGATCTGGATCGCGCACGACATCGGCCGCGCGCTCAACCCGGTGCTGGCGCAAGGCCAGGTCATCGGTGGCGTCTACATGGGACTCGGCGAAGCGCTGATGGAAGAGCAGGCCTTCCGCCGCCTGCCGCCCAAGCTGTCCGATGCCCTGGTGCATCGCAACCCTTCGATGCTCGACTACAAGAGCCTGACTGCGCTCGACATGCCGGAAGTCGACGTCGCCCTCATCGAGGAACCGGACCCGAATTGTCCGTACGGCGCGAAGGAAGTCGGGCAGGGGCCGCTGCTGCCAGTGATGCCGGCGCTCGCGAACGCGGTTTTCGACGCGGTCGGCGTGCGCATCGACGAGGTGCCAATCACGCCCGACAAGGTGCTGCGCGCCCTGCAACGCAAGGCGAAGGGCGAGGCGCCCCGTATCGGGCCCGAGGCGTTCCCTGAAGTACCTTATCCCGCGCCGACCTTCGTGCTGCCGCCGTGGGAAAACGGCGACGGCGACGAGCTGAAAGGGCTGGACGGCAAACCGCTGCACCGTTCGCGAAAGCGGGCTGCCGCATGATGCGCCTGCCGTGGTTCGAGTACCGCGCGCCGCGTTCGGTGGACGAGGCGGCGCGCATCCTGGCCGGCGAGGGGCCGGGCGCGATGCTGGTGGCCGGCGGCACGGACCTGCTGCCGAACATGAAGCGGCGCCACCAGTCGCCGTCGACGCTGGTCGCGCTGCGCGGGGTGGAGGAACTGAAGGCCGTGAACAACGGCGCCGGCCTGCAGCTGGGCGCCGGATTGACGCTGACCGAGGTCGTCGAGACTCCGGCGGTGCGCGAACGGTACGCCGGCCTGTGGCAGGCGGCGGCACAGGTCGCCACGCCGCATTTGCGCAACATGGGCACGCTCGGCGGCAACGTCTGCCTCGATACGCGCTGCAGCTATTACAACCAGAGTTACGAGTGGCGCAAGGCGATCGACTTCTGCCTGAAGAAGGACGGCGAGACCTGCTGGGTCGCGACCGCCAGCAAGCGTTGCGTGGCCGTGTCGTCTACCGATACCGCGCCTGCGCTGATCTCGCTCGATGCGAGGGCACGGCTGGCGTCCGTCGGCGGGACGCGCGAGATCGCGATTGCCGACCTGTACCGCAATGACGGCATCGACTACCTGGCGCGCAAGCCCGAGGAGCTGCTGACCGCCATCGTGCTGCCCGAAGCGACGGGCTGGCGAAGCAGCTACTGGAAGCTGCGCCGCCGCGGCTCCTTCGATTTCCCGGTGCTCGGCGTCGCCGCCGCGGTCAGGCTCGCGGCGGACGGCACGGTCGAGGCGGCGCGCATCGCACTGGGCGCGGTCGCCTCGCGCCCGTTCCTCGTTCCGAAAGTCGGCGACGCCATGGTCGGGCGCAAGCTGAGCGACGAGGTAATCGGCGAGGCTGCAGCGACGGTGGCCTCGCGCGCCAAACCGATGGACAACGCCGACATGAACCTGTACTGGCGCAAGGAGGTCGTCGCCAGTTTCGTCGGCTATGCTCTGCGCGAGCTGCGCGGCGACGACATGCGTGCGGTGCGGCTCAGCACCGCGCGCCAGGCGCTTGCCGCCTGAGACCGCGCCGGTCTCAGTCGCCGAAACAGGTTCCGAGCTCGCGCGCCGTGCGGACGGTGTCGCAGTTCGGCGGCACGTTGCGGATCTTGCGCGTCACCTTTGCCAGCGGCACGTAGCGCACAATCGGTGGCGCCAAAGCGACCATGACGCCCGAGCGCCCTTCGGCGAGGGCGCGCACCGCCGCAGCGCCGAAGCGCAACGAGATGAGCCGGTCGAAGGTCGTCGGCGTGCCGCCGCGCAGCAGGTGGCCGAGCACGATCTGACGGGTTTCCTTGCCCGTCAGTGCGCCAATCTCGCCCGCGACCTGCTTGCCGATGCCGCCAAGCCGCTCCGCGGCACCCGGCCGCTTCTCGAGCACCGAGCGGTGGCCGCCTTTCGGCCGCGCCCCCTCGGCGACGACCACGATCGCGTAGTGTGCGCCGCGGCGCTCGCGCGCGCGAATGGCTTCTGCCACGCGCTCGATGCGGTAGGGGATCTCCGGGATGAGGATCACGTGCGCGTCGCTCGACACGCCGGCATTGAGCGCGATCCAGCCGGCGTAGCGCCCCATCACCTCGACCACGATGACGCGGCGGTGCGAGGCCGCGGTGGTATGCAGGCGCTCGATGCATTCCGACGCGAACGACACAGCGGTGTCGAAGCCAAAGGTCGTCGCCGTCTGCGAAAGATCGTTGTCGATCGTCTTCGGGACCCCGATCACGCGCAGGCCTTTTTTCGCCAGCACGTTGGCGATTGCGAGCGAGCCGTCGCCGCCGATCGCGACGCAGGCATCGATCTTGGCGCGCCGGAAGGCGCGCACCAGCTCGCTCGAGCGGTCGCGCTCGACGACACGACCACTGGCGAGCTTCGTTGGGAAGCGGAGCGGATTGCCGACGTTGGTGGTGCCGATGATGGTGCCGCCGAGATGGGTGATGTTGCGCACGCGGTCGGGCGTCAAGCGCATCAGCCCCGAGCCGTCGGCCGGTGGATCGAGCAGGCCGGCGTAGCCGTCGCGGATGCCGACGCATTCCCAGCCGTGGTGGTGTGCGCTCATGACGACGCTGCGAATCACCGCGTTCAGCCCGGGCGCGTCACCGCCGCCGGTGGACACCGCGATCCTGCGTATTCTTGGTGGCCGCTTGCGCTTCATCATCGTCCTATTTTCTCCTGTCACGCCTGCGCTCGCCGAGCGGTGCCGCGCGCCGCGGCTGGCCTTAGAATAGCGCCTCTACCCACCGAGGTCTGCGGGATGGAGCTTGTTTCGCACGAGTATGCCGGCGCGGTCGTCCTGGCGCCAGACGGCCGGCTGGATCACGATAACAGCGAGGCGTTTCGCGCGGCGCTGCAGCCCTATCTGGACGCTGCTGCACGCCCGCAGCGCGGCGTCGTGCTGGATCTCTCGCGTCTGGCATACGTCTCATCGGCCGGGCTGCGTTGCTTCGTGCTGGCGGCGAAGCAGGCCAAGGCACAGGGTGGTCGCATCGTGATCGCCGGCATGCAGCCGGTGGTGGCGGAAATCTTTCAGATCAGCCGCTTCAATCTGGTCTTCGACATCTTTTCGTCGGTCCGCGACGCGCTCGCCGCGCTTTCGGCAGAGGCGACGGCGGCGTTCGATCGAGGCTAGGCGAGCGGCATGCGCGTACGCTTCTGGGGCACGCGCGGTTCGATCCCCGTCTCGCTGACCTGGCGTGACCTGCGCGACCGGATCGCGCAGGCACTCGTTGCAGCGCACGGCCGTGGGCTCGACACCTTGGAAAAGGCGCACGGCTTTGTCGAGTCCGAGCTGCCGTTCGCCATCGCGGCCACCTACGGCGGTCATTCGCCCTGTGTTGAGCTCGAACCCGGCGGGGACGCGTACTTCGTCTGCGACATGGGTAGCGGCGCGCGGCCTTTCGGGGCGCACGTGATGGCGCGCCAGGCGGGATCGCCGGCGCGCATCAACGTGTTCATGTCGCACCTGCACTGGGATCATGTGATGGGCTTCCCGTTCTTCGTGCCGGCCTGGGTGGGGGGCACGCAGATCCGCATCCATGGCTGCCACGCGGCGCTCGAGAAGGCATTCCTGCGCCAGCAGGAGCCGCCCGGGTTTCCGGTCGGTTTTTCGCGGCTCGGTGCCCAGGTCGAGTTCGTGCAGCTCGCGCCGGGCGAGACGGTGGAGGTGGACGGCGTGCAGGTGACCCCGAAGCTGCAGCTGCACGGCGGCGATTCCTATGGCTTTCGCTTCGAGGCCGGCGGGCGCAGCGTGGTCTACACCACCGATTCCGAGCACAAGCTGGAGGATGCGGCGGAGACGCACGAATTCGTCGATTTCTTCCGCGGCGCCGATCTCGTCATATTCGATTCCATGTACTCGCTCGCCGAGGCCGTGTCGGTCAAGGAAGACTGGGGACACTCGAGCAACATGGTGGGCGTCGAGCTGTGCCAGATGGCACAGGTGAAACATCTGGTGCTGTTCCATCACGAGCCGGCGTACGACGACGCCGCGATCGACCGCGTGCTCAGCGAGACGCGGCGCTTCGAAGAACTGACGCGAGCGGGCGCGCCACTCATGGTGTCCTCGGCCTACGATGGCCTGGAGATCGTGCTGTGAGCGAGCCGCCCGAGGAACAGGGCGTGGCACGCCGGCCGCGGCTGACGGGGGGCGTCGGCGGCATGGTGATACTGCTGCTGTTCCTGGTGCTGAGCTTCCTGCCGCTCGGCGAGCAGCTGCGTCTGCTGGTGTTCGACGGCTACCAGACCCTCTGGCCGCGCGAGCATAAGACCGCGCCGGCGGTCATCGTCGAAATCGACGACGCCTCGCTGGTGGCGCACGGGCAGTGGCCCTGGCCGCGTTCGCTGCTCGCCGAACTGATCCGCAAGATCGGCGCCGCCCGGCCGGCGGGCATCGCCCTCGACCTCATCCTGCCCGAGCCGGATCGCTACTCGCCCGCCGAGTATGCGCGCTCGGTCGGTCTGCCCGAGGCGTTGGCGCGCGCCCTCAGCCTGCTGCCGGATAACGATCAGCGCCTGGCCGCTGCGGTCGCCGCGCAGCGCGTGGTGGTGGGGGTCACCGGCCTCAACTACGGGGATCCGCGTTTCCCCAATCCACCCAGTGTCGCGCCCGTGCGCATAGAGGCCGGACTCGACCCGCAGCTGCCACGCTTCACCGGTGTGCTGAAAAACCGGCCCGTGATCGATCGCGCCGCGGCGGGTCGCGGGCTGCTCAATACGCAGAGCAGCGATCGGATCGTGCGCCGCATTCCCCTGCTGGCGAACGTCAAGGACGCCATCACGCCGACGCTCGCGCTCGAGCTCTGGCGCGTTGCGATGGGGTCACCGCTGCTCAGACTATCGAGCGGCGATCACGGGCTGCTACAGGTCTCGTTCGCGGACCGCAACGTGCCGACGCAGGCCGACGGCAGTTTCTGGCTGTACGCCAGCCGCAGCGCGCGCGACCGCTTCGTCTCGGCGAGCGAGGTGCTCGCCGGCCGGGTCGACCCGGCAAAACTGGAAAGCAAACTGGTCGTGATCGGCGTGACCGGTCTCGCGCTGGTCGATCGCCGGGTCACGCCCTTGCGCGAGGAGGTGCCCGGCGTCGAGCTGCATGCCCAGATCATCGAGCAGATTTACGACAACAACTACCTGGTTCGCTCCTCGGCGGCGCCATGGCTCGAGCGCCTGCTGCTGGTCGCGGGCTGCGCCTTGCTGATTCTCTGGGTACCGCGGCTGCGTTCGCGCGAGGCGGTCGCGGTCGCGCTGCTGCTGCTCGTCGTCGAGGCGTTGATCGGGGCAGTGGCTTTCCGCGCATCGGGCCTGCTGCTCGACATCGCGACGCCGATGCTGGCGACGCTGGCGACCTTCATCGTCATGCTGGCGGCGACGCTCGAGCAGGCCGAGCAGCAGCGGCGCCTGCTGCGCGATGCGGCGACACGCGTCGCCGGCGAGCTGTCCGCAGCGCGGCGCATCCAGAGCGGATTGCTCGCTGACCCGGCGATCGTGTTCCGCGGCGAACGCGCGTTCGACATCGACGCCTTTCTCGAGCCGGCGCAGACCGTGGGCGGCGACTTCTACGAATGCATCAAGCTCGATCAGCGCCGGCTGCTGTTCGCGGTTGGCGACGTGTCCGGCAAGGGCATGGCGGCGGCGCTCTTCATGGCGCTGACCAAGGCGATTCTCAAGGCGACGGCGCTGCGCGCCGATGGCGACGTGTCGGGCATCGTCGGGCGCGCGGCCTCGGAAATCGCCCTGGAGAACCCGGAGTCGATGTTCGTCACGCTGTTCGTGGGGATCCTCGACCTGGTGACGGGAACAGTGGAATACTGCAATGCCGGCCACGAGCCGCCGTTCGTCGGCGGCGCCGGTCGGCCGCTCGAGCGCTTTCCCATTGCCGAAGGCCCGCCACTCTGCGTGGTCGATGACTTCCCCTACGAAACGCACTACCGCGAGCTCGCGCCCGGAGAATGGATCTTCGTGCTGAGCGACGGCGTGACCGAGGCGACCAACGCACAGGGAGACCTGTTCGGTGCCGCCCGCGTGGAAGCCGCGCTCGCCTCGGCGCTCGACGCCTCGCGTGCCCCCGACGTGCTGGCGCAGATGCATGCCCGCGTCGCGGCTTTCGTCGGCGATGCACCGAAGGCCGACGATCTCACCCTGCTGGTGCTGCGCTGGGTCGGTCCGATCAGCGCAATTCCGATCGAGGACGAGGAGGTCGACTTAGCGGACGTTGACCTCGACGCGCCGGTTGCGCGGCTCGGCGACGTTGTCGGCGGTCGTCACTAGCGGCTCGCGCTCGCCGCGTCCCGCGGCCGTAATACGCGTGGCGGGCAGGCCCTGGGCGATCAGTGCTTCGCGTACGCGTTCGGCGCGCGCCAGCGACAGCTTGTCGTTCCACTCTAGCGCGCCGATCGTGTCGGTGTGGCCGATCACCACGATGTCCGGCACCGCGCGACGCTTGAGTTCCGCCATCGCCTTGTCGAGCTCGACCTTCGACGCTGCGGTCAGTTCGTCCTTGCCGAGGAGGAAATAAAGATTGAAGGACACGGGCCGCGCGGGCAGGGCGCCGAGCGTGGAACCGAATGCCTGCTTGACCGCGGCTGCGCTCATCCGGGTGCGGTCCTCGGCGCCATCCTGGCTGATCCGGCTAGCGGAGTAGGCGGTATCGAGCACGGTCTGTTCGCCGTCGTGCTGGACGACGACGGAGCCGACCTTGCCATCCGGTCCGGGCAGCACGACCACGGTCTGGCCCGGGGTCATGGGGAAGAAGATGACGGCGACCGCGAACAGGCCGATAAGGATGAGACCGCCCATGGCTGCCGCCCCCGGACGGGATTAATGAACTTTTACGACGAACTCGGTGCCGCGCACTGCCATCACGGTCGCCGGCGTGCGGACCCGCATCGCGTCGGGTGACTGCTTCACCATCTTGCCGGAGACGACGGCGAGGGACCCCTGCCGCAGCGAGGCGTCGAAGTTGCCCGCGTGCGTGGTCGAATTAAAGGCGTACTTTTCGATTGCCAGCTCGCTGTTCGGTCCGATCGACAGCAGGCAGTTGTCGGCCATCGTGACGCCCATGCTGCCGTCCTCACCGGTGACCAGCGTGTCGGATTCGAGGATCGCCATACCGGCGGTGGCGGCGATGCGCTGGCCGTCGCGCTCGACGAAGGCGCTACCCTTCGCGGTCTTGATGTGGCCGGCGTCGGCGGCGATTGCCAGGCCGGCAAAAAGCGACAGCGCCATCGCTATCAGCCAACGCGTCCCAAGTACACTGCGACCGATCTGCATGCTCGTTCTCCGTTTCGACTGCTGCAACCATTCTAGAGTAGGGCGAAGCGAACCCTATAATCCCGTTAGGACGCAAGGATAAGTGGTCAGAGGGAAAACGTAAAGAACATGAAGATGTCGGCAATATTCCCAGCGCGCCTGGACGCCGTGGCGTCGGTGTGCAGCCTGCTCGAGCGTTTCTGCGCGGCGGGTGACATTGCGCGGGACGACTGCCTGCGCCTCAACCTCGTGGCTGAGGAATTTTTCACGAATACGGTGCGGCATGGCCACGGCGCGGACTGCGATGCGCCGGTCTGGATCGCGTTTGCGGCCACGCCTCAGGCGCTGTCCTTCGAGATCGAGGACACGGCGCCGCCCTACAATCCTTTTGCCAGAGCGGTCGACGTCGACCTGCCGGTCGAGGCGCGCCGCATCGGCGGCCTGGGCGTACACCTGGCACGCGAGCTGGCGGCGCGCTCGGAGTACGCCTACCTGTTCGGGCGCAACTGCATTCGCCTACAGCTCGCGCGCAGCGCCTGAGCGCGGGCGGCATTCGCAGACATCATGCGCATCGTCGTCGTCGGCGCAGGCCCCGCGGGGCTGCTCTTCGCCTACTTGGTGAAGCGCCGCTTTCCGGCCTGGACGATCGAAGTCCTGGAGCAGAACCCGGCGCACGCGACCTTCGGCTTCGGCGTCGTCTTTTCGCAGGGCGCGCTTGCCTTTCTAGAACGCGATGCGCCCGATCTGCACGCTGCGCTCGGGACACGCATGGAAGGCTGGCCGATGCAGCGCATCGTGCACCGCGACGAGGTGATCGACATCGACGGCAACGGCTTTTCGGCGATCGAACGGCTGGGCCTGAACCGTTTCCTGCAGTCGCTGTGCGGCGACAGCGGCGTGTTGCTGCGCTTCGAGCACGAAGTCGGCGACCTCACCGCGCTGTCCGGCGCAGACCTGATCGTCGGTGCCGACGGCGTCAACTCGATGGTGCGCCGCAGCTTTGCAGAGCGCTTTCAGCCGCAGATCGAATGGCTGACGAACAAGTTCGCCTGGTATGGGACCGCGAAGACCTTCGACTGCCTGACGCTGACTTTCCGGGAAAGCCCCGACGGCGTCTTCGTCGCGCACCACTATCGCTACAGCCCGGGCATGAGCACGTTCATCGTCGAATGCGACCGCCCGACCTGGGACCGCGCGGGGTTCGCGCATCTGTCCGACGCGGAATCGCGCGCCTACTGCGAACGCGTGTTTGCCGCGGATCTCGAGGGGCAGCCGCTGGTCTCGAACAAGTCGATCTGGCGCAATTTCCCGCTGCTCTCGAACCGGCACTGGTCGGCAGGCAATGCCGTGCTGATCGGCGATGCGCTGCGCACGGTGCATTTCTCAATTGGCTCGGGCACGCGTCTTGCCTTCGAGGATGCGATCGCACTCGACCGCGCCTTCGGCGCCGCGGGTGCCGACGTGCCGGGCGCGCTCGAGCGCTACGAGCGCGAGCGGCGCCCGGTGGTCGAGAAGATCGTCGCTGCGGCGAATACGAGTTCCTTCTGGTATGAGCGCATGGCGCAGGCCATGCGGCAGCCGCCCTGGCAGCTGGCCTACGACTACATGACGCGCAGCGGACGCATGGACGATGCGCGACTGCGCGACCTCGCGCCGGGGTTCATGAGCTGGATCGATGAGCAACGAGGAGGGAAGGCATGATCGATGCGTCGATGCTGACGCAGGTGCGTGGCTGGCTGGAGGCGGCCGAACGGGTGGTCGCCCTCACAGGCGCCGGCATCTCGACGGACTCGGGCATTCCCGATTTCCGCGGGCCGCAGGGGGTGTGGACGAAAAATCCGCAGGCCGAGAAGCTCTCCGACATTCGCTACTACCTGTCGGATCCGGAGATCCGCAAGGCCTCGTGGCAGAGCCGGCTCACGCATCCGGCCTGGAGCGCGCGGCCGAACCGTGGCCACGCGGCGCTGGTGACACTCGAGCAGCGCGGCAAGCTGCACGCCGTGGTGACGCAGAACATCGACGAGCTGCACCAGATCGCCGGCAACGCCCCGGAGCGGGTCATCGAGGTGCACGGCACGGTGCGGCGCGTCGTCTGCATGTCCTGCGGCATGCGCGCGCCGATGGAGCGGGCGCTCGCACGGGTGCGCGCGGGTGAGGCGGATCCGCCTTGCCGTGACTGCGGCGGCATCCTGAAGAGCGACACGATCTCCTTCGGCCAGGCGCTGGTGCCCGAGGTAATCGAACGCGCGCTGCGCGTGGCGGAGGACGCCGACCTGCTGCTCGCGATCGGCACCAGCCTGCAGGTCTATCCGGTGGCGAACGCCGTGCCGCTCGCCAAGCGGGCCGGGGCGCGGCTGGTGATCGTCAACGCCGAACCGACGCCCTTCGACCGCATTGCCGACGCGGTGTTCAATGCGCCGATCGGTGAAGTGCTGCCCGCACTGGTCGGGCTCGACGCCTAAGACGCGGGTCCGACCCTAACGAGCGACACGGAAGCGATCGCCGTCCTCGGTCACACGGCCCGCGCGCAGCAGCGAGGCGAGGTGCTGGGCAATGGTGCGGCGCTCGGCGGCATCGATGAAAACGTCCTCGTAGCCGCGCGGATAGACGAAGCGCTGCGCGACCAGTTCGTCCAGGGTCGACGGCTGCGCGGCCAGCTGCGCGGCGATCGCGTCCTCGCGCGCCTCGAGCTTGGCGGCGTAGGCATCCAGCAGTGCGAGAAAGGTCTCGCGCTCGGTGATGACGCCTTTGTGGTGCGAGGTTACCCACGCCGTCGCGGGAACCTCGCGCACCCGGCGCAATGTGTGCCGGAACTGCACGAGGCTCGAGGTCGCGTCGCCGTAATACGGGCCGAAGGACGACAGGTCGATGTCGCCGATGAAGGCGACACCTTCTGGCTCGACCAGCAGCACGCAGTGCCCCGCGGTGTGTCCCGGCATGTGGATCGCCCGTACCCGCGTGCCGCCGAGATCCCACAGCGCACCGTCGGCGTAGCCGAGGGCATCCGGGCGCTCGACGTAGTTGAACTGGCGCTCGATCTTGATGCGCATGTCGTCCAGCACCGCCTGCGGGTAGCCGTAGTGGCGTGCCAGCCCTGCCCAGCTGCGCGTTGCCTCGAGGTCCGCCTCGTGTGCGTACACGCGCGCCTGCGGCAGAAAATGCAGGCCGGCGATGTGGTCCTCGTGCATGTGACCGAGGATGATCAGGTCGCTCGGTGTCAGCACCTCGCGCAGCCGGTTGGCGACGATCGGCGTGTCGAACGCGGCCTGCGTGTCGCGGCCGCGCACCACCACCTGATTGCCGTCCGGATACTTGCCCGACTTTTCGCCGAAATAGACGGTGACCGCACCTTTCTCGAAGGTCGGCGTGCTCATCCCCTGCCCACGAACGGCATCTTGGTCGCCATGATGGTCATGAACTGAACGTTGCTCGCGAGCGGCAGATTCGCCATGTGCACCACGGCGTCACCGACGTGATCCACATCCATCAGCGGTTCGGCCTTGATCGAGCCGTCCGCCTGCGGAACGCCCTTGGCCATGCGCTCGGCCATTTCGCTGCGCGCGTTGCCGATGTCGATCTGGCCGCAGGCGATGTCGTACTTGCGCCCGTCGAGCGAGGTGCACTTGGTCAGGCCCGTCACCGCATGCTTGGTCGCGGTGTAGGGTGCCGAGTTGGGGCGCGGCGCATGCGCCGAAATCGAGCCGTTGTTAATGATGCGCCCGCCGCGCGGCGACTGGTCTTTCATGATGCGGAAGGCTTCCTGGGTGCAGAGGAACATGCCGGTGAGATTGATGTCGACCACGTTCTGCCACTGCTCGAGCGTCAGCTCCTCGAGCGCAATCCCCGGCGCGTTGACGCCGGCATTGTTGAACAGCACGTCGAGCCGGCCGAAGGTCTGCTTGGTCTTCGCGAACAGCGCCGCGACCGAAGTGGGGTCGGCGACGTCAGTTGGCACGCACAGCGCGCTCTTGTCGTCGGCGCCGGCTTCCTTTTTCACGTTGTCGAGCGGTTCAGGGCGGCGGCCGGCGAGAACGACGCGGAAGCCGGCGCGCAGCAGCGCGAGGGCGGCGGCGCGGCCGACGCCCGTGCCGGCGCCCGTGATTATGGCGACTTTAGCAGCGGTGCTCATGTTCGAGATCCTCTCCTCCTGGCGGTCATGCTTTGCGTGACGGGTCGCGCGAGTGTAAACCGTAAACCGGCGGTTGCCGTTGCCGGTGCGGCGCGGCACCATTCACGGCGAGAGGAGCGTTTTGCATGATCAGTGCAGATCAGAACGAGCTGATGACACGCGTCGGTCCGGACGCGCCGGCCGGCAAGCTGCTGCGACGCTACTGGCAGCCGGCGGCGCTGGTCGACGAACTGGACGCCGATCCCGAGCGGCCGTTGCGCGCCCTGCGTCTGCTCGGCCAGGACTTCGTCCTGTTTCGCGACGCCGAGGGCCGATACGGCATGGTCGATCGCGACTGCCCGCACCGCGGGGCGGACCTCGCCTATGGACGGCTGGAGGATGGTGGCCTGCGCTGCGTGTTCCACGGCTGGCTGTTCGACATCGACGGCCGCTGCCTCGAGACGCCGGCCGAGCCGGCGGGCAGCCGGCTATGCGACAGCATTCGCCAGCGCGCCTATCCGGTCGTGGAGAAGGGCGGCGTGCTGTGGGCCTACCTCGGCGAGGGCGCGCCGCCGGCGTTTCCGCATTTCGACTGTTTCGTCGCGCCCGACAGCCACGTGTTCGCGTTCAAGGGGCTGTGGGACTGCAACTGGCTGCAGGCGCTGGAGGTCGGCATCGACCCGGCGCACGCCTCCTGGCTGCACCGCTTCTTCGAGGACGAGGACCCGGCGGCGAGCTACGGCCGGCAGTTCCGCAGCGCCTCGATGGGATCGGAGCTGCCGATGACGCAGCTGCTGCGCGAGTACGGCAGCCCGGAGATCCGCATCGAGCGCACCGACTACGGCATGCGTCTCGCGACGCTGCGCGGCCTCGACGACGCGCGCACCCATCTGCGCATTACCAACGTGCTCTTTCCGCAGGCCTTCGTGATTCCGATGAGCGCCGAGATGACGATCTCGCAATGGCACGTGCCGATCGACGACACGTCCTGCTATTGGTATTCGTTGTTCACCAGCTTCGGCGCGCCGGTCGACAAGGCGACCATGCGCGCGCAGCGCCTGAAGACCTACCCGGCGCCCGACTACCGACCCGTGGTCGGTTGCGCGAACCGCTGGGGTTACGACGCGCGCGAGCAGCGTAGCCAGACCTTCACCGGCATGGGCTTCGACATCAACGTGCACGACCAGTTCGCCTGCGAGTCGATGGGACCGATTCAGAACCGCGGTCGCGAAAACCTGGGTTCCACAGACAAGGGCATCGTGCTCTACCGCCGCCTGCTGGTCGATGCGATCCGCCGAAATGGCGCGGGCGAGCGGCCGCTGATGGTGCTCGATGAGGAGCAGGCGCGGGCGCTGAGCGGCCCCGCCGCGATCGACGGCATCGGGCCGAGCGAGAGCTGGGAGGCGTACTGGAAGGAGACCGACGCCCAGCGCCGCGCAAGCTGCCCCTGGCTGCGCGCGCGGGCCGCGCAGGCGGCATGAGTTTCGTCGAACGCCACGGCCTGTGGAGCGCGGCGCAACGCGAGGCCGCGCAGCGCATGCTCGAGGAGGTCACCGAGCGCGGACTGCAGGTGGTGCGCTTTTCCTTCGCCGACCAGCACGGCATGCTGCGCGGCAAGGCGGTCGCCGCTGCGGACCTCGCGCGCGCGCTCGCCGATGGCGTGGCGATCACGACGACGCTGTTCGCCAAGGACACCTCGCACAAGACGGTGTTCCCGGTGTGGACCGCGGGCGGCGGCTTCGCCATGGAAGAGATGCAGGGCGGGGCGGACGCCCTGATGATCGCCGACCCGACCACCTTCCGCGTGCTGCCCTGGGCGCCGGACAGCGGCTGGGTGCTGTGCGAAACCTGGTTCGGCAACGGCAAGCCGGTGCCGTTCGACACGCGGCGGCTTGCCCGCCGTGCGCTCGATCGGCTCGGGAAATCGGGCTACGAATTCGTCGCCGGGCTCGAGATCGAGTTCCACGTCTTCAAGCTGGTCGATGCGAGGCTGCGCCCCGAGCACGCAGGACAGCCGGGCGAGCCGCCCGAGGTGGCGCTGCTCACGCAGGGCTACCAGTACCTCACCGAGCTGCGCTACGACGCCATCGACCCGGTGATGGAGATCCTGCGCCGGGAGCTCGCGCCGCTCGGCCTGCCGCTGCGTTCCTTCGAGGTGGAGTACGGACCGAGCCAGCTCGAAGTGACGCTTGGCGCGCTGCCCGGTCTCGGCTCGGCGGACGCGATGCTGCTGTTTCGCAGCGCCGCCAAGCAACTCCTGCGCCGCCACGGCTACCA
Organism: Burkholderiales bacterium; assembly: GCA_041558415.1. GTDB lineage: Bacteria > Pseudomonadota > Gammaproteobacteria > Burkholderiales > SG8-39 > SG8-39. Next base: position 36,631 of record JBFFEY010000016.1, read on the forward strand.
CGCCACCTTCATGTGCCGTCCGAAGCTGCCCAACGCGATGTCCTGCGGCTGGCACCTGCACCAGTCGCTGCGCAGCGCCGCCGACGGCGCGAACGCGTTCATGCCTGCGAAGGGCGACGCGCAACTGTCGGCGCTCGGTCAGCACTGGCTCGGCGGGCTGCTCGCGCATGCGCCGGCCTGCACCGCGCTGTCGACGCCGACGTTGAACGGCTACAAGCGCTACCGGCCATTCGTCCTCGCCCCGGACCGCATCATCTGGGGGCGGGACAACCGCGGCGTCATGTTGCGCGTGCTGGGCGGTGCCGGAGATCCGGGGACGCGCATCGAGAACCGCGCCGGCGAGCCGGCGGCAAATCCCTATCTTTACTTCGCTTCGCAGGTCATCGCCGGCATGGACGGCCTTGCGCGCACGCGCGACCCGGGTCCGTCGGCCGACACGCCCTACGAGGCGAAAGCGGCGCGGCTGCCGGTGACGCTCGACGATGCGATTGGCGCGCTGAAGGGGAACGCCGTGCTGCGCGAAGGCCTGGGGGGGGAATTCGTCGACTACTACTGCCACATCAAGCAGGCCGAGATCGCGCGCTTCAATCTCGAGGTGACCGACTGGGAGCAGCGCGAGTACTTCGAGCTGTACTAGAACAAGGATGCCCTGCGGGCAATCGCCCGCTCCGTGGATCAGCTTCCGGACTCGACCTTGCGCCAGCCGGCATCGGGGTCGAAGCGTTTCATGGCGCTCGCGCGCGTCGCGGTGTCGGGGCCGAGGTCCTTCTCGTACACGATGCCCTGATGGCTCACCATGAACGTCATCACGCCGGTGTCGCCGTAGCGCACCGGCCAGGCGATCGCGGCGAATCCGCCGATCTTGCGCCCGCGCGCGACGTAGTCGAAGGCGCCACCGGGCGCGTTCTTGCTCTGCCCACGCAGCAGCCTGTAGCGGTAACCATGGTAGCCGCTGCCGGGACGCGCGCCTGCCTCGCGCGCCTCGGCGACGAGCGGTCCGAGCGGGCTCGGCTCCTCCCCCAGCTTGGCCGGCCAGTACAAACCGTTCCTCTTGCCGGGCGCGCTCCTGAAGCGGGCCGCGTACTCGAGCACGCCATCGCCGTCGCGGTCGACGGTGGCGTATTCCTTCTGCGCGTCGTAGATGGCGAGCATTACGTTCATTACGGTGAGCTCGTTGCGGCCGATGCGCCGCACGCGCATCTCCTCCGCGCCGGCGCGCATGTCGAAACGCCAGCCCTGCGCGGTCTTCATCAGCGGGATCGGTAGCGTCCAGCCGTCGGTACCGACCGCGATCAGTGCCTGGTCGTCTCCGGCCGGCTTGATGCCGTGCGCGCGCGCCCAAGCCTCCAGGAAGCGATAGCGAATGTCGGCGCCGACCGGAGGAATGTAGTTGCGGTAATGCTGCCCGAGCAGCATTTTGACGGCCGCGTCGTCGCTGCGCGCCACGGCATCGCCGAATGCGTTCATCGCGTCTTCCGGCGTGGCAAACGCCTTTGGCTGGGCGCCCGCGAGCGGCGTCCAAGCGAGAAGCAGCGCCAGCGCGGCGCCAAGCGCCGCCTGCCGCATGCGTGATTTCGTCGTGCCCATTGCCTGATCCTTCCTAGCGTCTGCCGCGGCCACCGCCACCGCCGAAGCCGCCGCCCGCGCGCCCACCGCCGCTCGGGCGCGATGCGGCACGCGAGGCGCCGCGCTCGCGCGCCATCGACTGGTGGCTGGCGCGGCCGCGATCGAAGTCGCGCTGCGCAGCGCCGCCGCGGTCGATGCCGCTGAACGCATTGTCGCGGCCGCCGCCGCGCTCCGGCGCCCCGGTGCGCTGCCGATCCGCTGCCTGCGCGCGATCACCGCGAGCAGTGCGGTCGCCTGCCGCCGCGTCGCGGCCGCGATAGTCGCGCCGACCGTCGGCGCCGCCCACACGTCCACCGTACTTTTCACGGCTTGCGTTGTCGCGATAGGGAACGCCTTTGCGGTGTTGGGCATTGTGCTGCCACTTGCCGCCACTGCCGACGTTGGTGCGGTTGAAGTTGCGATCGATGTTGACCGCCCTGTTGACGTTGATGTTGACGTCGCCGCGCCGCCAATTGCAGCCGCCGAAGATTGCGCCGGCCGCCGCGACGCCGACGCCCCAGGCGAAGCCGCGCACGAAGGCGCCGCCGGGATAGTAATAGGGGTAGGGGTGCCACCAATAGGGCGGATAGGCGGGGTAACCCCACACGCCGTACACCACGGTCGGGTTGTAGGCCGGCACGTAGATGACCTGCGGGTCCGCCGGCACGACCTTGATGATCGTCTGCTGCGCTTCCTGCTCGACGACCACGGTCTGCTGCTGGTTCGACTCGAGGTTGCCCTCGCTCTTGGCGCGGCTGCGTAGGCGCTGTGCGTCGTCGAGCACCGCCTTCTGATCGGCGAGGAAGGCATCGCCCAGCTTTTGCGTCCAGTCGAGCTTCTCGTTCATCGGCTCGAGGACCTGCGGGAAGGCGACCAGCGATTTGACGCTCACGTCCCAGCTCTCGTTCTCCACCGCTTTGACGGCGTCTTCACCCTTGATGTTCGGGTTGGCCTTCACCCAGCGCGCCGCCTGCACTACCTCGAGCGGATAGGTGGAGGCCATCAGCACCTGTGACAGCAGATCGTCCGGATAGAGCGCGATCGGCGCCACCAATGCCTCGATCTCTTCGGCTTTCAACGGAGGTGGCGCATCCTGCGCGCGCGCAACGCCCGCGAGCGCCGAGGCCAGCGCGAGAATCAGGACGATGAGGCGTTGCCCCAAGAGCGATGTCGAAAACGACATTTTCGAATCCGATGGGAAGCTGTTTGAAGCGGCTCGCAGTATAACGGTTTCGCGTTACGCCTTTGGTCGGGTGGCGGCGAGGGGTGTTCTGGGGCACACTACGGCCGCTGCCCAGTGTCCCAAGGGACTAATCGCAGTGCCTCTGCGGCGAAGCGCGGCGGCACGCCTGCTCGTTCGCAATCCGCTGAGTTCCGCCATGCCTCCCTTTGCCATAGGTCGCCCCGCTCTTGTCGTGGCAGCACTCGCCGCACTGCTCGCCGCCTGCTCCGAGGCGCCGCCGCCGGCGAAGCGTCCGCCACCACAGGTTTCGGTCATGACCGTCGAACCGAAGACCATTCCGGCAACCACCACCTTCGTGGCGCAGACCGAAAGCTCGCGCCAGGTCGACATCGTTGCGCGCGTTTCAGGGTACCTGGACAAGATCGCCTACGGGGAAGGCGAACTGGTGAAGGAAGGGCAGGTGCTGTTCCAGATCGATCCCAAGCCGTTCCAGGCGCAGCTCGACGCCGCGCGAGGTTCACTGCTCGCGCAGCAGGCCCGCCTCAAGACCGCGACGGCCACGCTCAACCGCGTGAAGCCGCTCGCCCAGCAGAACGCGCTTTCGCAAGCCGACCTCGACCGTGCGCAGGGCGATTACGACGCCTCCGTCGCCGCCGTGCACTCGGCGCGTGCCAAAGTTGTCGAGGCCGAGCTCAATTTGGGCTACACCACGATCCGCTCGCCGGTGACCGGGGTGGCGAGCCGCTCGCTGCAGCGCGAGGGGGCGTACCTCAACTCGATGGCGACGAGCGCGGTGCTCACCTACGTGGCTGCGCTCGATCCCATCTGGGTGAACTTCAGCGTCTCGCAAAACCAGGTCGCCCGTTCGCGCAACGAGCAGAAAGCCGGGCGGCTGGTGCCGCCGAAGAATCTCGAGTACGAGGTCGACCTCGTGCTGCCCGACGGCACCCTGTACCCGGAGCGCGGCCGCATCAGCTTCGCGGATCCGTCGTTCAGCCCGGATACGGGTTCGTTCCTGGTGCGCGCCGTGCTGCCGAACCCGAATCAGGACCTCCGCCCTGGCATGTTCGTCACGGCCTATCTCAAGGGGGCCGTGCGTCCTGGGGCGGTCGTTGTTCCGCAGCTGGCCGTGCAGCAGGGCTCGAACGGCCATCTGGTCTACGTGATCAAGGAGGATGGCACGGCCGAGGTGCGCCCGGTCGTGGTCGGCGACTACTACGACAAGACCGACATCGTCGTGGTCAGCGGCTTGCATGCGGGCGACCGCGTGGTGACCGAGGGCGTGCTCAAGGTGGTGCCCGGCCAGCCGGTGCAAATCGTCGAACCGGGGCAGGGCGACAAGCAGGCGACGGGCGCGGCCAAGGCGGCCGAGAAATCGGGCGGCGCAGAGAAGAAGCAGAAGTAGACGGGACCCAGGCCCCGCATGTTCACCCACTTCTTCATCGACCGGCCGGTCCTCTCGTCGGTCATCTCGATCCTGATCGTCCTCGGCGGGCTGGTCGCGATGTCGGTCGCGCCGATCGAGCAGTATCCCGAGCTCGCGCCGCCGCAGGTGCAGGTGTCGGCACGCTACCCGGGCGCGACCGCGGAGGTGATCGCCAACCAGGTCGCGGCGCCGATCGAGACGCAGATCAACGGCGTCGACAACCTGCTCTATTTCTACTCGACCAGCTCGTCGAGCGGCAACGTCACGATCAGCGTGTTTTTCAAGCCGGGCAGCAATCCCGACATCAACCAGGTCAACGTGCAGAACCGGGTGAGCCAGGCGACTTCCCAATTGCCGCAAACGGTGGTGCAGCAGGGCATCACCGTGGACAAGCAGTCCTCGAGCATCATGATGGTCATCTCGGTCTACTCGCCCGACGAGCGCTATGACGCGACCTACCTCGACAACTACACGAACCTCTACGTCCTCGAGGAGTTGAAGCGTGTGCCAGGCGCGAACCGGTCGTCGGTGCTCGGCCTGCCCAACATCGCAATGCGTGTCTGGCTGCAGCCCGACCGCATGGCACAGCTTGGGATCACCGCACAGGAGGTCGCGGCCGCGATCCAGAGCCAGAACCAGACCTTCGGCATTGGCCAGATCGGCGGGCCGCCGACCCTGCCTGGGGTCGCGCAGCAGTTCGTGGTCACCGCGCAGGGCCTGCTGACCAAGCCGGACGAGTTCGAGGACATCATCGTGCGCGCGGCGAAAGAAGGCACCGCGATCGTGCGGATCAAGGACATCGGCCGTGTCGAGCTCGCCAAGCAGGATTACTCGGTGGCGAGCAGGGTCAACGGCAAGACCTCTACCTCGATTGCGATCTACCAGCAGCCTGGCGCGAACGCGGTCGAAACGGCCAAGGCCGTGCGCAAGCGCATGGAGGAGCTGAAGGCGCAGTTCCCGACCGGGCTCGACTACAAGATCGTGCTCGACACGAGCCTGTTCACGCTGAACTCGATCGACAAGGTGGTGCACACCTTCTTCGAAGCGGTGATTCTGGTCGTTGCGGTGGTGTTCCTGTTCCTGCAGAGCCTGCGTGCGACGATCATTCCGATTCTCGCCGTGCCGGTGTCGATCATCGGCACCTTCATCGGGATGCATCTGTTCGGCTTCTCGGTGAACATGCTCACCCTGTTCGGCATGATTCTCGCCATCGGCCTGGTGGTCGACGACGCCATCGTGGTGGTGGAGAACGTCGAGGTCAACATGACTCAGCACAAGCTCTCCGCGCTCGAGGCCTCGAAGCGCGCGATGGCCGAGATTGCGAGCGCGCTGATCTCGATCGTGATGGTGCTGGTCGCGGTGTTCCTGCCGACTGCGTTTCTCGGCGGTGTGACCGGAACGCTCTACAAGCAGTTCGCGATCACGATCTCGATCTCGATGGTGATTTCGGGAGTCATGGCGCTGACGCTCTCGCCCGCGCTTGCCGCGATCATCATCAAGGCGCACCACGGCGAAAAGAAAGGCTTCTTCCGCTGGTTCGAGAACGGCTTCGACGCGCTGCGTCGGGGTTACGTTGGCATGGTCGCGCGTGTGCTCCAGGTCTGGCCGATCTCACTCGCGCTGTTCGCTGCGGTGCTGTTCGGCATCGTGACCATGTTCAAGATTCTGCCCGCGAGCTTCGTGCCGGACGAGGACCAGGGCTACTTCTTCGTCGTCGCGGCCGCGCCCGATACCTCGAGCCTCGAGACGGTGGGAAAGTTTTCGCGCAAGCTCGAGAAGATCGTGGCCGCAGATCCCGCCGTCCAGGACGCTGCTACGGTCGACGGCTACAGCCTGATCGACGGCCAGATCTCGAACAACTCCAGCATCATCTTCGGCTTGCTCAAGCCGTTCGAAGAACGCACGACCCCGGATCTGCTCGCGTTCGACGTGCTGAAGCGTTTGAACGCACAGTTCTTCGGCCTGCGCGAAGGCTTCGCGGTGGGGCTGAATCCGCCCTCCATTCCCGGCCTGGGCACGACCGGCGGCTTCGAGTTCTACATCCAGAACCGGGGCTCCGGCGATTCGCGCGCCACCGGTGCCGCGGTGCAGGCCTTCCTCGAGAAGGCGCGCCAGCGGCCTGAGCTCGCCGGCGTCAGCACGACCTTCCGCGCAGCGACGCAACAGCTGTTCGTCGATCTGGACCGCAACCGCGCCGAAGTCCTCGGCGTTCCGGTGAGCGACGTATTCCAGACGCTGCAGACGTTTTTCGGCTCGTCGATCGCGGGTCAGTTCACGCAGTTCAGCCGCGTGTGGTGGGTGGTCATGCAGGCCGACGCCAGCTACCGCATCGATCCCAAGGACTTCGACAAGGTGTACCTGCGCTCGAAGTCCGGTGCGCAGGTGCCGCTCTCGGCGCTGATCACGACGCGCTACGTCGCCTCGCCCAAGCTGGTCACGCGCTTCAACGGATTTCCCGCGGTGAAGATCAACGGCAGCCAGGCCGCCGGCTATAGTTCGGGGCAGGCGATCGTGGCAATGGAAGAGGTGGCGCGCGAGACGCTACCGGGCGATTTTGGCTTTGCCTGGGCGGGTCAGGCGCTGCAGGAAAAGGAATCCGGCGGAACGTCGTCGTCTGCGTTCATCTTTGGCCTGATCGTCGTATTCCTGCTGCTCGCCGCGCAGTTCGAGAAGTGGACGCTGCCGGTCGCCGTCGTGCTCTCGGTACCTTTCGCGGTGCTCGGCGCCCTGCTGCTCACCTGGGTGCTGGGCCTGCAGAACGACGTCTACTTCCAGGTCGGTCTTGTGACACTGGTCGGCCTTTCGGCGAAGAACGCGATCCTGATCTGCGAGTTCGCGATCGAGCGTGTGCACAAGGGCATGGCGCCCAGGGAGGCGGCGATCGAGGCCGCCGGCCTGCGGCTGCGGGCGATCGTCATGACCTCGCTCGCCTTCGGCCTCGGCTGCGTGCCGCTTGCCATCGCCACCGGCCCGGGCGCCAACAGCCTGCGCGCCATCGGCACTGGCGTGATCGGTGGCATCGCGGCCTCGACCTTCGTCGCGGTGTTCTTCGTGCCGTTGTTCTTCTGGATCCTGGAGTCTTTCAGCGAGCGTGTCGGCGGCAAGGGCAAGGGGCAGCCAGCCGCGCCGGCGCACGGTGGCGAGGTGCCCGAGGCGCCGCATGCCCGGCGGGAGGGCGACTGAGATGCGGGGCGCGGGCCTTGTCGTCGCCCTGGCGTTCGCAGTCGCCGCCTGCACCGTGGTCGGCCCCGACTACGAGCGGCCGCAGGTCGAGATGCCGGGGACCTGGCGCGTCGACGCGCCGCAGGCCGCCGCGCTCGCCAATACGCGCTGGTGGGAACAGTTCAGTGACCCCGCGCTGAACGATCTGATCGAGACCGCGCTTCGCGAAAATCGCGACCTGCGCGCCGCCGCGGCGCGGGTCGACCAGTTCATCGGTGCACTGCGCACGACGCGCGCGCAGTTCTACCCGCAGATCGGCTACGGCCTAGACGCCAGTCGCAATCGTTCGACCGAGGTCGGGCCGATGCCCGTGCCGCCGGGCACGGATCCTTGGTACAGCCTCTACCAGGGCTCGCTCGGTGCGGCGTGGCAGATCGACCTTTTCGGGCGCGTGCAGCGCCAGAGCGAGGCGGCGCAGGCGCAGGTGCTGGCAAGCGAGCAGGGGCGGCGCGGCGTCGTGCAATCCGTGGTCACCAGCGTCGCGGCGAGCTACATCGCGCTGCGCGGGCTCGACCGGCAGCTGGAGATCGCGCAGGCGACCGAACGGAACTATGGCGAGACGCTGCGTATCTTCGAGCTGCGCTACCAGGGCGGGGTCGTCTCGCAGGTCGAGCTGTCGCAGGTCCGTTCGCAGTATGAGCAGGCGCGCGCAGCGGTGCCGGTGATTGAGCAGCAGATCGCGGCCCAGGAGAATCTGCTCTCCATCCTGCTCGGCGCGGACCCGAGAGCGATCCAGCGCGGCAAGACCATCGACGCGCTCGTCACTCCGGACATACCGGCCGGGCTGCCGTCGTCGTTGCTCGAGCGCCGGCCGGACGTGCTGCAGGCCGAGCAGAACTTGGTTGCCGCCAACGCAAACATCGGCGTGGCGCAGTCGCTCTACTACCCGACGATCTCGCTCACCGGTGTGCTCGGCCTGGCGAGCGCAGCGCTGGGCGACTTCCTCTCGAGCAGCGCTGGCGTGGTGACGCTCGGTGCCGGCCTCAGTGGTCCGATCTTCACGGGCGGTGCCATCGAGGGCCAGGTCTTCTCGGCCGACGCCGCGCAGCGCGAAGCTTACGAGTTCTACCGGGTCGTGATTCTTAACGCGCTGCGCGAGACCAACGACGCGCTGATCGGAACGGAAAAGCGCAGCACCGAGGCAGATGCGCAAACGCGGCGGGTCGCCGCGTTGCGCGAGTACGCGCGCATGTCGCGGCTGCGCTTCGACAACGGCTACGCCGGCTACCTCGAGGTCTTGTACGCTGAAAACGAGCTGTTTAGCGGCGAGCTGACCGCGGTGCGCTCGAACGCCGAGCGCCTAAACGAGTACGTCAACGTCTACAAGGCGCTGGGCGGCGGCTGGATCGACGAGGCCGACAAGCTGGCGCCCAAGGCGCAGGGGTTCGTCGAGTAGGGGTCTGACCCCATTATTGTCAAACGCCCAAGTAGCGGTGCTGCACGTCCTCGCTCGCGGCGAGGGCGGCCGAATCGCCGCTCCATACCACGCGTCCCTTTTCGAGAATCGTGTGGCGGTTGGCGATGCGGGTCAGCGTCTTGACATCCTTGTCGATGATGAGGATCGACTGGCCGGCGGCTTTCAGGTTTTCGACCGCCTGGTAGATCTCGGCGCGCACCAGCGGCGCCAGACCCTCGGTGGCTTCGTCGAGTATCAGCAGGCGCGGGTTGGTCATCAGCGCGCGCGCGATCGCCAGCATCTGTTGTTCGCCGCCGGAAAGCTGGTTGCCCAAGTGGCGCTGACGTTCCGCAAGGCGCGGGAACAGCTTGAAGGTGCGCTCGATCGTCCAGGGCTCGGCGCTCGCGCTGCGGTTGGCGGCCGTGGCGACGAGGTTCTCCTGTACGGTGAGGTTGGGGAACACCTGGCGGCCCTCCGGCACGAGGCCGACACCGGCCTGGGCAACGCGGTAGGACGGCAGACCGCGGATCGGCAGGCCGTCGAAGAGAATGCTTCCCGACAGCGTGCGCACGATGCCCATGATCGAGCGCACCGTGGTGGTCTTGCCCATGCCATTGCGGCCGAGCAGGGTCGCGACCTCGCCCGCGCCGACGTCGAAGGACACGCCGAACAGCACTTGGCTCTGGCCGTATGCCGTTTCCAGCTCATGCACGTGCAACAGGGGTTTGCTCGCCGCCATGATCGCCTCAGTCCTGCAGTTCCTCGCCGAGGTAGGCGGCGCGCACCTCGCGGTTGAGGCGAATCGCCTCGGGCGTTCCCGTGGCGATGATGCGCCCGTACACGAGCACCGAGATGCGGTCGGCCAAGGTGAAGACCGCGTCCATGTCGTGCTCGACGAGCACGATGGTCTGGCGGCCCTTCAGGCCACGCAGAAATTGCACCATGCGCTGCGACTCGTCGGCGCCCATGCCGGCGACCGGCTCGTCGAGCAGCAGCAGGCGCGGCCGCGTCGCGAGCACCATAGCGATCTCGAGCTGGCGCTGCTCACCATGCGCGAGGTTGGCGGCCAGCACTTCAGCGCGTCCGCCTAGGCCGACCTCGTCGAGAATCGCGCGCGCCGGCTCGCGCAAGGCCCTCTCCGACTGCGCCGCGCGCCAGAAGCGGAAGCTGTGGCCCGCATGCGCCTGCACCGCGAGGGCGACGTTGTCGAGCGCACTGAACTCGCGGTAAACACTGGTGATCTGAAAGGAGCGCGCCAGGCCCTTGTGCGAGCGCGCCGCCGAGCCGAGCGGGGTGATGTCTTCGCCGGCGAAGCGGATGCGTCCGTCGTCGGGCCGCAGGTCGCCCGATATCTGCGCGATCAGGGTCGTCTTGCCGGCGCCGTTCGGGCCGATGATGGCGTGCGTCTCGCCCGGCAAGACGTCGAGCGACACGCCGTCCGTGGCGCGCAGCGCGCCGAAGGCCTTGACCAGCCCCTGGATATCGAGCAGCGGTTCAGTCATGGCGCTGCGCCCCCGGCAGCAGGCCCGCGAGGCCGCGCTTGGCGAACAGCACCACGAGCACGAGGAAGATGCCGATGAACAGCTGCCAGTGCCCGCCGACGAAGCCACCCATGCCCGAGAGCACGTCCTCCAGCAGCAACAGAGCGAATGCGCCGAGCACTGGGCCGACGCTGGTGCCGATGCCGCCGAGAATCACCATGAACATGATCTCGCCCGAGCGCGTCCAGTGCATGAAATCCGGCGTCAAGTAAGCCGTGTGGTTGACGAACAGGTACCCGGCGACGCCGCACATGGCACCGGCGACGACGAAGGCAGCCAGGCGGTAGGGGTAGGGCGAGAAGCCGATCGCGCGCGTACGCGCCTCGTTCGACTTGGCCGCACGGATCACCATGCCGAATCGCGAATTGACGATGCGGTGAATCAGATATAGGAACGCGACCATCACTGCGAGCACGACGTAGTAGAACGCCGTCGGATTTCCGAGGTCGACGAGCCCACCAAAATCGCTGCGCGCCGCAAGCCGCAAGCCGTCGTCGCCGCCATACTCGTCTAGCGAGATGCCGAGGAAGTACAGCATCTGCGTGAAGGCCAGCGTGATCATGATGAAATAGATGCCGCTGGTGCGGATCGAGATCGCACCGATCACCAGCGCGACGAGCGCGGAGGCACCGACCGCGACGGCGAGCTGCAGGAAGCCGTCGTGGATGCCGTGATGCGCGAGGATGGCGACCGCGTAACCGCCGATGCCCAGGTAGGCCGCGTGGCCGAAGGACACCATGCCGCCGTAGCCGAGGATCAGGTTTAGGCTCAACGCCGCGATGGCGAAGATCATCACGCGCCGCAGCAGGTCGACGTAAAACGGCTCGCCGAGTGCGAGTGCGACCGGCGGCGCCAGGGCCAGCGCCGCGAGGCCGACGATCAGCAGAACGAGGCGCACCCGCATCTCAGTGGCCCCGTGCCGGGAACAGGCCTTCTGGCCGCAGCGCCAGCACCACTGCCATCAGCAGGTAGATCAGCATCGAGGCGAGCGCCGGTCCGGCGGCCTCGGCTGCAGTCGGCGAGATCAGCGCGCCGAGCGCGGGCTTGAGGAAGGCGCGCCCCATGGTGTCGACCATGCCGACGATGATCGCGCCGGCGAACGCGCCGCGGATCGAGCCAATTCCGCCGATGACGATGACGACGAAGACCTGGATCAGGATCAGCTCGCCCATGCCGGGCTGCACCGCGTAGATCGGTCCCGCCATCAGGCCGGCAAGCCCGGCCAGTGCGGCGCCGAAGCCGAAAACGATGGTGTAGAGCAGGCGGATGTTGATGCCGAGCGCAGAGACCATGGTGCGGTTCGAGGCGCCGGCGCGGATCAGCATGCCGAGCCGCGTGCGCGTGACCACGTACCAGAGCAGCAGCGCGACCAGCAGGCCGACGGCGATGATCATCAGGCGGTACACCGGGTAGCGCAGATTGGCGACCAGCTCGACATGTCCCGAGAGGTACTGCGGGATGTCGCTGAACAGCGCAGCGCGTCCCCAGATGATGGCGATCAGCTCGTTGAAGAACAGGATCAGGCCGAAGGTGGCGAGCACCTGGTCGAGGTGGTCGCGCTCGTACAGCGTGCGCAGGGCGATCACCTCGGTCACCACGCCCACCAGCAGCGTGCCAACCAGTGCCAGCAATATCCCGGCCAGGTAGGAACCGGTCCACTGCGTCGCGGCCACTGCGAGGTAGGCGCCGACCATGTACATCGCGCCATGCGCCAGGTTGACCATGTTCATGATGCCGAACACCAGCGTCAGCCCGGCGGCCATGAGGAACAGCATCACCCCGAACTGCAGTCCGTTCAGGGTCTGTTCGACGAGGAGAATCGCATTCATCAGGGGACAAAAAAAGGGCGCGGTCGTGCCGCGCCCTTTTGCCTACTGCATCATGTGCCTACCACTTCATCTTGCACTTCGTGTAGTAAGAATCCTTGTGGTTCTTGAACACCGCCTTCTGGATCTGCATCACGGGAACATCGCCCGCGCCGCCGGGGCCCGCGACCGCCTTCAGCAGGTAGTAGTTCTGGATCGGGAAGTGGTTGACGTTGTACGTGTACTTGCCGCGCGTCGAGGTGTAGTTCGCCTTGCGCATCGCGGCAATCATGCCCTTCTGGTCCTTGAGGTTACCCTTGACCGCGCGCACCGCCGAGTCGATCAGCATCATGCCGTCGTAGCTCTGTGCGCCGTAGAAAGAAGGCAGCTTGCCGTACTTCTTCTGGTAGTCGCCGACGAACTTCTTGTTCGCCGGCACGTCGAGGTCAGGGCTCCAGTAGCGCGTCTCGAACTGGCCGAGTGCGGCGTGGCGCACCGCCGGTAGCGAGAGCTCGTCGACCGTATACACGGAGTAGAGCGGATACTGGCCGCGCAGGCCGGCCTGCGAGTACTGCTTGAGGAACTGGATGCCCATGCCGCCCGGCAGGAAGACGAACACCGCCTTCGGGTTCTTGGCGCGCAGCTGGCTGAGCTCCGCCTGGTAATCCTGCTGGCCGAGCTTGGTGTACACCTCGGCAGCAATGCGGCCCTTGAACTTGCGCTTGAAGCCGGTGAGCATGTCCTTGCCGGCGGCGTAGTTCGGCGCGATGAGGTAGACGTCGTTCAGGCCGAGGTCCTGCAGGTGCTGGCCCATCGCCTCGGGCGTGGAGTCGTTCTGCCAGGAGGTGGTGAAGAAGCGCTCGCTGCACATCTCGCCGGCGAGCTGGTGCGGGCCGGCGTTGGTGCCGATCATCATCGTGCCGGCGGCGGTCACCGTCGGCGCCACGGCGAGCATGATGTTGGACCAGATGATGCCGGAGACGAAGTCCACCTTGTGCTTCTTGAGCATCTCGTCGGCGACCTGCTTGCCGACGTCGGGCTTGAACTGATCGTCGCCGAAGATGACCTCCACCGGCAGGCCGCCCATCTTGCCGCCGAGATGCTCGATCGCGAGCTCGACGGATTGCTTCATGTCCTTGCCGATGATACCGGGTGGCCCAGACAGCGTCGTGATGAAGCCGATCTTGACCTTGTCGGCGCCGAAAGCCGGCGCGGCGACGAGCGCGCTCGCGAGCAGCGCGGCGGAAAGCGTACGAATCGGGGTGCGCACCATGATCTCCTCCTCCTTTAGGCCCGCGGCGGACGCCGCTGAGGCGGAGTGCCGCTGCCGGGTATCTCTTGGGACGAATTTAAGGCGCTGGCAGTCTAACAAGAGGGTGTGTGGGTGTCCAGAATGCGCGCCGTGTTGCCATCCTGCGGGCGCGCGGGCCCGGA
>JBFFEY010000017.1:0-49200 GCA_041558415.1 Burkholderiales bacterium
CACGGCGTCCTTGGCCGGCGCAGCCTCGACCTTCGCGCCGGAGCCGAGCACCTGCGCCTGGATGCGCTGCACGTAGGCGCGCGCCGAGGGATGACCCTGCTTGGCCGCCTTGAGCAGCCAGCCGTAGGCCTGGCCGGCGTCCTTTTCGACGCCGCGGCCCTCGGCGTAGGCCAGGCCGAGCGCGTATTCGGCTTCCGCGTAGCCGAGTTTTGCACTCTTGCGCAGCCAGTCGATCGCCTGCTTGTCGTCGCGCGGCGCGCCGTACATGCCGCCGGCATGGATCGCCGCGAGCATGTACTGCGCCTTGACCTGGTTCTGCGCCGCTGCCTTGCGCAGCCAGTCGAGCGCGCGCGCGACGTCCTTCACCACGCCGGTGCCGCTGCCGTACAGGATCGCCAGCTCGTACTGCGCGTCGCGCTCGCCGTTCTCGGCCGCCAGCTGCAGCCAGCGCACCGCCTGCTCCTCGTCCTGCTGCGCGCCGCGGCCTTCGAGAAACAGCATCCCCAGCAGGTACTGCCCGCGCGGTTCGCGCGCCATCGCCGCGCGCTCGATCCAGCCGCGCGCCTCGGCCAGGTCCACCGGGCCGCCGGCGCCGTCGCGCAGCATTTCGCCGAGGTTCGCCTGCGAACGCGCGAATCCCTTCCCGGCCGCGGCGGCATACCAGCGCCGCGCGGCGGCAGGATCGCGCTTGCCCGGCGGCGCGCGATCGTAGAGCACGCCGAGGTTGTGCATCGATTCGAGGTGGCCCTGCTGCGCGGCCAGGCTGAACCATTCGATGGCGGTCGCTTCATTGCGCGGCACGCCCTGGCCGCGCAGGTACAGGTGGCCGAGCAGGTGCGCCGCGTTGATGTCGCCGGCGCGCGCGGATTCCTCGAGCGACGCGCGCGCCGCCGCGTCGCCCTGCATCGCCTTGCGCATCCAATCGACGAGCTCGGCGTCGCTCGCCGCCCAGGCAGCGAGCGAAACCAGCAGCAGCAGGACGACGAGCGCGCGGCGCACCCGCTCAGACCCCTTCCCGTCCCGGCGCGCGCGCGGCCTGCGCGAGCGACGTGTAGAGATCGACCAGCCTGCGCGCCATCGCGTCGATGCCGAACTGCTCGGCGGTCGCGCGCGCGCTGCGCTGCAACTCGCCGCCGCGCAGCGCGCGATCGGCCTGGTGCAGCGCGCGCGCCAGATCCATGCCGTCGTCGGGCGGCGTGATGAAGCCGCCGCCGCGCTCGCGCAGCACCTCCGCCGCGCCGCAGCGCTCGCTGACGATCACCGGCACGCCCATCGCGAGCGCCTCGAGCGCCGTGTTGGGAAAGGGGTCGTAGCGGCTCGGCAGCACGAAGCAGTCCGCCGCCGCGTAGTAGGGGCGCACGTCCTCGCGCGCGCCGATGAAGCGCACACGTGCGGCGACGCCCGCGCGCCGCGCCTGCGCTTGGTAGCGCTCGCGGTCGCGGTCCTGGCCGACGACCACCAGCCAGAAAGCCTGCGAACCCGCGTGCGCCAACGCCTCGATCGCGGTGTCGAGCCCCTTGCGCTCGAAGCCGGAGCCGACGAACAGGAACACGGTGTCGCGCTGGCCGCAACCGATCTCGCCGCGCGTGGTGCCGCGCCAGGCCGGCACCGCCCCCGGATTGAACTGCTCGAGGTCGATGCCGTTGTAGATCACGTGCAGCTTGTCCGGCTCGATGCGGAAGCCGTGCAGGATCTCCTCGCGCACCATGCGCGAGTTGCAGATCACCGCCCGCAGGCGAGGGTGCTCGAACATCGCCCGCTCGGCGGCGCAGACGTAGCGATGGTAGGGACTGAGCGCGAGGCCGAGGCGCCCGAGCGCGGAGGCGCGCGCGGCGCGGATCTCGAGCCAGCGCCGGTGCACGCCGTCGCCGGCGCGGTAGATGTCGCAGCCCGGAATGCGCTCGTGCGACTGCACCAGGTCGAAGCCGCGGCGGCGCCAGGCGGCGCGCGCGGCGCGCGCGAAGGAGCGGTCGCGCGCGCGCCGTCCGACGTGGAACGGATCGACCTTGATGACGCGGCGCGCATCCCAGCCCTCCCACTCGCGCGCGATCAGCGTCACGTCGGTGCCGGCCGCCTCGAGCGCCGGCAGCGCGCGCGCAATGAAACGCTCGGCGCCGCCGAAGGGCGTGTAGCGCTGGCGCACCACCGCGAGCCGCAACTTTGCGCTCATGCCGCCGCCTCCGTCAGCAAGTGGCGGCCGGAGCGCCGTCGCGTCGGCGGCCCCGCGGCATGCTGCCGGGTCGCATCCCCGCAAGCGGGGCCCCTGCTCCGCCGGATCATGCCGCCCTAACCCTCTGGCCTGCTTCGAGCAGGCGCCGCGCCGCGGCCAGCACCGGCTCGACTTCCAGCGTCGTCAGGCACTCGCTCAGCTTGCCGCCGCCGCAACCGTCGTTGCCGCAGGGCCGGCAGGGGTGCGCGCTGGTCACCACCTCGTGCGCCACGTTCCACGGCCCCCACTCGAGCTCGCCGCTCGGGCCGAACAGCGCGAGGACCGGCACGCCCATCGCGGCGGCGAGATGCATCGGCATGGAATCGACGCCGACGAACAGGCGCGCGCGCGCCGCCAGCGCGCCGAGCTCCTTGATCGAGAGCTGCCCGGCGAGGTTGGTGCTGGACGCCTGCATGCGCGCGACGATGTCCTGCACCAGCCTGGTTTCCTCGCGGTCGGGCGCCGCGGTGAACACGATCCGCCAGCCCTCGGCCGCCAGGCGATCGGCCAGCGCGGCGACCTTGTCTGCCGGCCAGCACTTGAAGCGCCAGCGCGAGGCCGGATGCAGATGCAGGTAGGCGCCCGGCTCGAGCCCCTCGGCGGCGAGCCGCGCCTGCACGCTCGCCTCGGCCTGCGCACCGGGCACGAAACTCACGCGGCGTTCGGCCATTGCCGGCTGCACGCCGATGCGACGCAAGGCGTCGAGGTTCCATTCGACCATGTGGCGGCGCGGCGTCGCCGGCAACGCGAAACGGTGGCTGAAGCTCTTGCGCCACAACCAACCGCGGTCCGCGTAGCGCGGCGCGACGCGCCAGCGCGCGCCGAGCGTGCGCGCCAGCCAGGCGCCGCGCGGGTGTTCCGACAGATGCAGCAGCAGATCGTAGCGGCGCGCGCGCAGCTGCGAAAACAGCCGCCACTCGGCCCGCGCCTGGGCCACCGGGTCCCCGCCGCGCCAGGCCCGCCCCACCGTGTGCAGCTGGGCGAGCGCCGGGTGGCCTTCGATCATCGGCGCGGTGTCGTCGTACACCAGGGCGTCGATCTCGACGGCCGGCGCTGCCACCTTCAGCGCGCTGAGCACCGGAGTGGCGAGCAGGACGTCGCCGTGGTGGCGCAGCTTGATGACGAGCGCTCGCCGGCAACGCACCAGCGGGACGGCATCCTTGAGCATGCGAGCAAGATAGCACGCGGGACGGCCTGGCCGCCGGGCGCTCAGTCGACGCGTATTTCGGCGCTCAGGCCGAAGCTGCGCCCAGGCAGGGGGTAGGCCTCGTACAGATCCGGGGTGAACGCGCTGCGCACCGCATAGCTGTAGTAGTCCTCGTCGAACAGGTTGTTGACGCTGAGCGCGAGGCGGCCCCAGTCGAAGCGGCGCGCCAGCTTCAGGTCGACGACGGTGTAGGCGGGGATCTTCGTGCCCAGCGTGTTCGGCTCGTCGTTGTCCATGAATTGGCTGCTCAGCGCGGTCAGCGCCGCGGAGAGCTGCGTGCGCGCGTCCAGGTTCCAGAGCGCGGACAGGTTGAGCTTGTGCTCCGGCACCAGCGGCACGCGCTTGCCGGCGATGTCGAGGTCGGTGCCGATGGCGAACGGCCCGCCCGGCAGCACACCCTCGCGGTAGCGCGCATCGGTATAGGCGTAGGCCGCGCCGAGTTGCCAGGCGGCCGCCGGCCGCCAGCGCGCCTCGAGCTCGACGCCGCGCCGCCGCGAGGGCGGCAGGTTGCGATTGCCGATGCCGCTGGTGAACGGATCGAGGTGAATCTCGTCGGTGATGTCGGACTGGAACAGCAGGGCCCGCGTCCACAGCGAACGCGCGCGCCACTCGACGCCGGCCTCGTAGGTGATGGCGTGCTGCGGTCGCAGGATCTGGAACTCGGGGGCAAAGAACGCGTTGAATTCGTAAATTTCCTCCGCGTTGACGAAGCGGTAGCTGCGTCCCGCCCGCCCGATGAGCGTCCACGCGGCGTCGAGCGCATGGCGCACGCCGATCTCCCAGGCGTCCTCGCTCTGGGTTTCGCTTGCCGCTGGCGCGGCGGCGCAGAAGAAGCAGCCCGGCGCGCCCGTATCCACCCTGTCCCTTGCGTCGTACTTCGCGCGCGCCGCGCGGTAACCGAGGCTGACGATCGTCGCCTGGCCGATCTCGACGACGTCCTGCAGGTAGAAGGCCTCGGTTTTCTGCTCGACATCGACCCGGTTGCTCGGGCGCGAGACGTTCTCGGGACGGTCCGAGCGGCGCGAGTCGTAGCGCCAGCGGTGCAGATCGACGCCGACGGTCAAGCGATGCCGCAGGCTGCCGGTGACGAACGGCAGGCGCAGACGCGGCGTGAAGGAAGCGAGCTCGAGGTCGTCGTCGCGATACTGGGCGAAGCCGCCGAGCAGTGCGAAGCTCGACAGGTCCTTGTCGCGATACTCGAGGCCGATCGTCAACTCGGTCTCGTCGATGCGCTGCGTGAGCGTCGCCGCCGCGCGATTGCCATCGCGCTCGGCGTAGTCGTCCGGCGTATTGGTGCCGCGCCGGTCGTCGCGCAGCTGGTCGAGCCCGGTGGACGGCTGCACGCGGCGCCCGCCCGGCAGGCGCAGGTCCTGGCGGTCGGCGCCGAGCTGCAGGTCGAGCGCGCCCTCGCCCAGCGCCCAGCGCAGGTTGGCGCTGGCGTTGCGCTGATCGTTCTGGTTGTTGTCGCGGTAGCCGCTCGAGGTGTAGCCGTACAGCGTCGCGTTCACGCCGAGCGTGTCGTTTACCAGGCTGCCGTAGAGCTGCCCCTCGTAGCTGTCGAAGCTGGCGACGCGGCCGCTGGCCTCGAAGCGCGGGCCGCGCTTGAGCGGCGAACGGCTAACGATGTTGATCACGCCCGCCGAGGCGCCGTCGCCGTGCAGCACGGCGCCGCTGCCGCGCAGGATCTCGATGCGCTCGACGTTCGACAACGGAATCGCCGACCACTGCACGCCCGACAGATCGAAGTCGTTCAGGCGACGACCGTCGAGCAGGATCAGCGTGTTCTGCGACGCCGTGACGCCGTAGCCGCGCAGGTCGACGGCGGCCGCCGTGCCGTTGTTGCCGAACAGGTCGCGCGCGTTTAGGCCGACCTGTTCGGAGAGCAGCTCGGGCAGCGTGCGCGCCGCGCTCTGCGCGATGGCCTCGGCATCGAGCACCGTCACGCTCGCCGGCAGGCGGCGCAGGTCCTCCGCGAAGCGCGGCGCGGTGACGATGACGGCATCGTCCGCAGCCCATGCCGGCAGCGCGAGCAGCAACGCGACCCGGCACGCGGTTGAACACGCGGCGCGAAGGAATTCCGTCTGCGGCATCCCGTCCCCTCAGGCGTCCACCCGACGCCGATCCCGATTGACGATGACGCTGCATGGCCGGTCTCCGGACTCGCGAGAGGGTCGATTCCCCTGGAGCGCCCCGCCTTCCCGCGCACACCGTTGCGGTGCCGCGCAGTGGCCTGTTGGGACGCCCCGCCTCGCCTACCGTTGCGGGGGCAGTACGGGCCTTGCCCAGACGCCGCTGGCGCCTGTGCGCACCCGTTTCCCGTTTCACCCGCGGTGCAAGCCGAGCACCGCGGACACCCTGCAGCCCGTGCTCGCCGGCAAGCGCCGGCGACACGCGGCCATTATGCTCCGGTATGCGCTGGCACCGGCTGATTCTTCTGACGCTCTGTCTACCCGCGGCAGCTGCCGCCGAGGTCTCGGCGCGCGACGACTACGGCCGTGAACTGCGCCTGCCCGGTCCCGCGCAACGCATTGTCAGCCTCGCGCCGCACCTCACCGAACTGCTGTTCGCGGCGGGTGCCGGCGCGCAGGTCGTGGGCGCAAGCGAGCACAGCGACTATCCGCCGCCGGCAAAACGGCTGCCGCGCGTCGCGAGCGCGACGCGCGTCGACCTCGAAGCGGTGCTCGCGCTCGAGCCCGATCTGATCGTCGCCTGGCCGCAGGCCGCCACGCGTCGCGCGATCGATCGCCTCGAAGCGCTCGGCCTGCCGACATACCGCTCCGAGCCGCGCACGCTGGAGGAGGTTCCCGGCACGATCGAGCGCCTCGGTACGCTGACCGGCAACAGCGGCGCGGCGCGGCAGGCGGCGCAGGCTTTTCGGCACGAAGCGACCGCGCTCGCCGCGCGCTATGCCGCGCGCGATGCGGTGCGGGTCTTCTACCAGGTCTGGAGCCGGCCCATGATCACCGTGAACGGCGCGCACCTCATCAGCCGCGTGATCAACCTCTGCGGCGGGAAGAACGTGTTCGCCGACCTGCCGCTGCTCGCGCCCGAGATCGACCGCGAAGCGGTGCTGGCGGCCGATCCCGAGGTGATCATCGCCAGCGGCGCAGGCGACCAGCGCCCGCCCTGGCTCGACGACTGGCGGAACTTTCCGCAGTTGCGCGCCGTGCGCAGCGATCAGCTCTACGCCATGCCCGCCGACCTCCTGCAGCGCCACACGCCGCGCATCCTCGAGGGCGCCGAACGCCTGTGCGCGATTCTCGAGAGCACTCGCGCGCAGCAGCGCGCCGCGAACTGAACGCCGGCGCTAGAAAGGTTCCAGCCGCGCCGTGTCGCGTTCGACGATGAGCCGGTACAGGCGATCGCCGACCTGCACGTGGGCGATGCGGGCCTGCGCGAGCGCGATTCCGGCCGCGTCGCCGGTGAGCCGAAAGCCAAAGGCATCGGCCGCGATCAGCTCCTCGAGCAGGCCTTCGAGCTCGGCGCGCGAAATAGCATCGCCACTGCGGTCGATCAGGGCGCAGGTCCGGCCGCGGTCCGAGCGCCCCTCGACCCGCAAACCCTCGGTTTCCGCACCGTTTCCGCCCGTTCCGCGCGCCTTTTCGCTGCGCATTTGGGCCTTCGTGAAGAATTACCGCAGGACCCTACAAAAGTCAGGAAACACATGCAGAACAGCGCCTTATTTCTTGACGCAAAGGCAAAATTGAAACATAGTCCGCCGGTGGATTCGGAGTTCAACACGCTCGAAACCAAGGTCGCGCAGTTCGTCACCCTCTGTGAACGACTGCGCGAGGAAAACGTCGTTCTGCGGCAACAGCTCGCGAGCGCGGAGAACGCCGGCAAGCGCCTCAACGAGAAGATCGACACCGCCAAGGCGAAGCTCGAGCAGCTGCTTTCGCGCCTCCCCGGTTGATCCAGGTGCCGCAGCCGATGGCCAACGCCGACGACAATAGCATCGAGGTCACGCTGCTCGGACGCAGCTATCGCGTGACCTGCGGCGAGGGCGAGCGCGAAGCGCTCATGCAGGCCGTCGCCTACCTCGACGGCAAGATGAACGAGATCAAGCAGAACAGCAAGGTCGCCGGCACCGAGCGCATTGCCGTCATGGCCGCGCTTAACATCGCGCACGAACTGCTCAGCGTCAAAGTCGGCGGCGGATTGGATATCGGGCAGGTGAAGCGTAGAATTTCCGACATCGAGGCGAAGCTCGACGCAGCGCTCGCCCAGCAGGAAAAGCTCTTTTAGAGAACGCGGCCGGTTAGGCCGCCAGCCACGCAGCGCAGCGGGAGGTTCATGTGCTGGCATGGCGGAATCGTTCAATGTCCCCTGCTGTGTTCGATAGGGCTCATATTTTCTCGAACCGATAGCGTCCCTTGGTTGCGGCTCCAAGTGTTGCCGTTGTGATCGTCCCACGCCGCGCGTGCCGGACGAACCTGAGGTGACCGGTAAGCGACCACCCTGATCAGCAGGGTTCGGGATCCGAGCCCACCGGCATGTGCGGGGGACACCCATCATCCGCGGGGGAAGCGCGCTTCCCTCGCGGCTTGCCGTCGCCGCGCGGCAGTGCTCGAGTCTCTCTACATCTCTCTACAATGCGGCTGCAATGCGCTACTGGCTGATGAAATCGGAGCCCGACGAGTTCTCGATCGACGACCTGCTCGCGGCACCGAAGCGGCGCACCGCCTGGAGCGGGGTGCGCAACTACCAGGCGCGCAACTTCATGCGCGACGCGATGCGCAAGGGCGACGGCGTGCTGTTCTACCACTCTAGCTGCCCGGAACCCGGCATTGCCGGGCTCGCGGAAATTGCGTCCGGCGCTTACCCGGACGAAACGCAGTTCGACCGCGACAGCCCGTACTACGACCCCAAGGCGACGCGCGCGGCGCCGCGCTGGTTCAACGTCGACGTGCGCGGCGTGCGCAAGACCCGCTTGATCCCGCTCGCCGAGCTGCGCGCGCAGCGCACGCTGGCGAAAATGTGGCTGCTGCGACCGGGCAGTCGCCTGTCGATTACGCCGGTGAACGCGTCCGAGTGGCGCGCCATCACGCAAACGCTGCTGCGCAACTGACCGTGCCGGACGCGCCTGCCAGGCTCGAAAACGACACGCTGCTGCGCGCGCTGGCGCGCGAGGCGACGCCCTACACGCCGGTGTGGCTCATGCGCCAGGCCGGCCGCTACCTGCCCGAATACAATGCCACGCGCGCCCGTGCGGGCGATTTCCTCACGCTCGCCAAGACGCCGGCGCTCGCGACCGAGGTCACGTTGCAGCCGCTCGAGCGTTTCCCGCTCGATGCCGCGATCCTGTTTTCCGACATCCTCACGATCCCGGATGCCATGGGGCTCGGTCTCGGCTTCAGCACGGGCGAGGGCCCGCGCTTCGCTCGACCGGTTCAGGACGAGGCGGCGGTCGCGCAGCTCGCGCCGCCCGATCCGACGCGCGAGCTGCGCTATGTGCTCGACGCGGTGCGCGAGATCCGCCGCGCGCTCGGCGGGCGCGTGCCGCTGATCGGCTTTTCGGGCAGCCCGTACACGCTCGCCTGCTACATGGTCGAAGGCGCCGGCAGCAGCGACTGGCGTGGCCTGAAGACGATGCTGTACGCGCGGCCCGACCTGCTGCACCGGATCCTCGCGGTGAACGCGCAGGCGGTGGGCGATTACCTAAACGCGCAGATCGAGGCCGGCGCGCAGGCGGTGATGATCTTCGACACCTGGGGCGGCACGCTGCGCCACGCCGACTACGAAACGTTTTCCCTCGCCTACACGCGGCGGGTGATCGGCGCGCTGCGCAGGGAGGCCGAGGGCCGGCGCGTGCCGTGCATCCTGTTCACCAAGGGCGGCGGCCAGTGGCTCGAGGCGATGGCCGCGAGCGGCGCGGATGCGCTCGGGCTCGATTGGACGACGGATCCGCGCGCCGCGCGGCGCCGCGTCGGCGCGCAGGTTGCGCTGCAGGGAAACCTCGATCCCATGGTGCTGCTCGCGCCGCCGGCCACGGTCCGCGCGCAGGCCCGCGAGGTGCTCGATGCCTTCGGTCCGGCGCCAGGGCATGTCTTCAACCTCGGGCACGGCATCTCGCAGTTCACGTCGCCTGACGGGGTGGCTGAACTGGTGGACGAAGTACGTACTTACAGCACGAATCTTAGGACCGCCGGAGGCCGCTGAGCGCCGGACAGGGCTCCCCCCGCGCGGGACGGTCTCGGACACCGCTAGGCTTGACTTATTCACACGGACATGTTCCAGCCTGCACAGGAGCGTCGGTTTCTCGCTTCACTCGGGAGCAACGCGCAACTAATTGAAAAACAAGAATATTATGGGGTCGCTTCTCTAACCCGCGGACGGGAAAGCAATTTTTCTGCGCTCTGTGACGGAACGATGACGCCTTTACCCACACGTTTATCCACAGGCGAAAACGACCTCCCGAGACTCTCCCGAGCGCCCCTCAGGGGTGCCCCCCGGGCGCCCTGAGATGGACGTCCTGCGCGTCGCTCTCGACGTCCCGCTGCCGACGCTGTTCGACTACCTGCCGGCCGCCGCCGTGGCGGCAAAACCGGGCGATCGCGTCGTCGTGCCGTTCGGCACGCGCCGCTGCATCGGCGTGGTGGTCGAGCAGGCCGCGGACAGCAGCCTGCCGCCGGAGAAGCTCAGGCCCATCGAGGCGCTGCGCGATGACGCCCCACCGCTCGATGCGCAATGGCTTGCGCTGATGCGCTTTCTCGCCGGCTACTACCAGCGCCCGCTGGGCGAAACCGTGGTCGCGTCGCTGCCGCCCCGGCTGCGCTCGCTGCGCCCGCTGCCGCGCGTTGCCAACCCCGTGTACCGGCTCACAGCGTCCGCGCCCGCCGAGCACCGCCGCGCGCCGCGCCAGCAGGCGCTGCTCGATGCGCTGCGCGCCGGACCGCTCGCCGAGGAGGCGCTGCTCGGCAGCGAGGCGAAAGAGCGCGCGCAGCGCCGTGTCGCGCTGCGCCGGCTGATCGCGGCCGGCTGGGTCGAGTCGGCGCCGGCCGTCGCCGAAGGCCGGTGGAGCGCGCGCCTGGTCACCGAACATACGCTGAATGCCGAGCAGGCCGCCGCGTACGCCGCGATCCACGCGACGCTCGGCGCCTACGCCGCGTTCCTGCTGCATGGCGTGACGGGCAGCGGCAAGACCGAGATCTACCTGCACCTCATCGCCGAGGTGCTGGCGCGTGGTGCGCAGGCACTGGTGCTGGTGCCCGAGATCAGCCTCACGCCACAGCTCGAGGCGCGCTTTCGCCGCGCCTTCCCCGCGGCGCCGCTCGTCGTCATGCACAGCGGCCTCGAGGAGAGCGTGCGCACCGCGGCCTGGGTCGCCGCGGCGCGCGGCGAGGCGGCGATCGTGCTCGGCACGCGGCTCGCGGCGCTGGCGCCCATGCCGCGCCTCGGCCTGGTGGTGATCGACGAGGAGCACGACACCTCGTTCAAGCAGCAGGAAGGCCTGCGCTATTCCGGGCGCGACGCGGCCGTGGTACGCGCGCGGCTCGCCGACTGCCCGGTGGTGCTCGGCACCGCGACACCGGCACTGGAAACCTGGTTCAACAGCGAGGCCGGGCGCTACCGCCGCATCGCCCTGCCCGCGCGCGCGGCGCCCGGCGCCGTGCTGCCGCGCGTGCACACGCTCGATCTCGCCGTCGAGCCGCTCGAGAACGGCATCGCGCAGCGTCTGCTCGCGGCGATCGAGGCACGCCTCGCGCGCGGCGAGCAGAGCCTGGTGTTCATCAATCGCCGCGGCTACGCACCGGTGCTCGCCTGTCCGGCCTGCGGCTGGGCTGCCGGCTGCGCGCGCTGCACGGCGCATCTCGTGCTGCACGCCACCGACCGCCGGCTGCACTGCCATCACTGCGGCGCCGAAGAGCCGATTCCGCGGGCCTGCCCGGTGTGCGGCAACGTCGACCTGCATCCGCTCGGTCGCGGCACGCAGCGCGTCGAGGAAACGCTCGCCGCCCGCTTTCCGCGGGCGCGCATCGCGCGCATCGACCGCGACACGGCGCGTCGCCGCGAAACGCTGACGCGCACGCTGCAGGCGATTGCGCAGGGCGCCGCAGACATCCTCGTCGGCACGCAGCTGCTCGCCAAGGGCCACGACTTCCCCGGCCTCACCCTGGTCGGCGTGCTGAACGCCGATACGGCGCTGCTGTCGACCGACTATCGCGCGGCGGAGCGGCTGTTCGCCACGCTGTCGCAGGTGGCCGGACGCGCCGGCCGGCGCGAACGGCCGGGCGAAGTGCTGGTGCAGACGCGCTATCCGCAGCACGCGCTGTTCGATGCGCTGGCGCGCCACGACTACGCCGGCTTCGCCGCGACGCAGCTCGACGAGCGGCGCGAGGCAGGCTTCCCGCCGTTCGTCTCGGAAGCGGTGCTGCGCGCCGAAGCGCCACGCCTCGAATCCGCCATGGCATTCCTGCGCTATGCGCTCGAGCAGGCGCAGGCGCCGGAGGCGGTCAACGTCTACGATCCGGTGCCGCAGCTGCTCACGCGTCGCGCCGGCTTCGAGCGCGCCAAGCTGCTCGTGCAGTCGGGCTCGCGCGCCCGCCTGCAGGGTTTTCTCGCCGCCTGGAGCGCGCAGCTCATGGGCGCGCCGGCCGCCCTCGCGCGCAAGGTGCGCTGGCACCTCGACGTCGATCCGATCGAATTCGACTGAGCACGGCGCCTCGAACCGCCCCAACCCGAATCCCCGGACCACGCGTTCAACCGATAGCTTCTATAATGCGCGGCCTTTCGCGATGCCACTGACCGACGACCCGAAAACCCTGCTCGAGCGCATCCTGAGAAAAGGCCTTGCGCAGGTCGCACCGGACAGCGCCGGGATCGAGGTCCAGCTCGAGCGCCCGCGCAACCCGGAGCACGGCGACTATTCCTGCAACGTCGCGATGCAGCTCGCGCGCGCCCTCAAACGCAAGCCGCGCGAGATCGCCCAGCAGCTGATGGACGCGGTGCAGGGCGAGGTCGCGGCGAGCGCGGCGTTCGCACCGCTCGAGGTCGCGGGCGCGGGCTTCATCAACGCACGGCTCTCGCCGCTGGCGCGCGCCGCGGTGGTGCACCGCGTGCTCGCCGAGGGCGCCGATTTCGGCCGCGCGCGGCCGGCGCAGCGCGCGCGCGTGCAGGTCGAGTTCGTCTCGGCGAACCCGACCGGTCCGCTGCACGTCGGCCATGGGCGCGGGGCGGCCTATGGCGCGAGCCTCGCCGCCGTGCTCGAGTTCGCCGGCGCCGAGGTGACGCGCGAGTTCTACGTAAACGACGCCGGGCGGCAGATGGACATCCTCGCGCTCTCGGTCTGGCTGCGCTACCTGCAGGCGCGCGGCACGGTGGTGCCGTTCCCGGAGGACGGCTACCGCGGCGACTACGTGCGCGACATCGCCGCGCGCCTCAGCGACGCGCACGTCGCGCGCTTCGCGCGCGAGGTCGGCGATGCGCAGCTCTTTCCGCTGGCGCAGCCGGGCGACGATCCGGATGCGGCGCTCGACGCGCAGATCGCCGCCGCCAAGCAGCTGCTCGGCCGCGACTGGGATGCCCTGCATCACTTCGCGCGCGAGGCGATGCTGGAAGACCAGCGCGAGGACCTCACCGCCTTTCGCGTCAGCTTCGACAACTGGTTCTCGGAAGCCTCGCTCTACGCCAGCGGCGCGGTCGCGCAGACGGTGCAGCACCTGGCGCAGCGGGGCCAGCTCTACGAGCAGGACGGCGCGCTGTGGTTCCGCTCGACGCAGTTCGGCGACGAAAAGGACCGCGTCGTGCGCCGCGAGAACGGGCAGTACACCTACTTCGCCTCCGACATCGCCTACCACGCCGACAAGTTCACGCGCGGCTACGATCGCCTGGTCGACGTCTGGGGCGCCGATCACCACGGCTACATTCCACGCGTGCGCGGCGCGCTCGAAGCGCTCGGCCTGGAGGCCGACCGGCTCACCGTCGCGCTGGTGCAGTTCGCGGTGCTCTATCGCGGCGGCGAAAAGGTCGCCATGGGCAAGCGCTCGGGCGACTTCGTCACGCTGCGCGAGCTGCGCGAGGAAGTCGGCAACGACGCCGCGCGCTTCTTCTACATCCTGCGGCGCGCCGACCAGCACCTCGATTTCGACCTCGATCTGGCGAAGAGCGAGTCGCAGGACAATCCGGTGTACTACGTGCAGTACGCGCACGCGCGGCTGTGCAGCGTGTTCGCGCAATGGGGCGGCGACGCCGCGCGCCTCGTCGACGTCGATCTGGCGCCGCTCGTCCATGCGCGGGAGGTTGCGCTGATGCGCGTGCTCGCCGAGTTTCCCGAAGCGGTGCAAGGCGCGGCGCAGGAGCTCGCGCCGCACAGCATCGCGTTCTATACGCGCGAGCTCGCAGCGCAATTTCACAGCTACTATAATGCCGAGCGTATCCTCGTCGACGACGAGGCGCTGCGCGTGGCACGTCTTGCATTGTGCGCAGCGGTGCGGCAGGTGCTCGCGAACGCGCTGTCGCTGCTCGGCGTCGACGCACCAGAGGAAATGTGATGGCCCGGCGGGCAGATTCCCGGCAGACGAAGATCAGACAGGCGCGCGGCGGCTTCCTGCTCGGCGCGATCGTCGGGCTGATCGCCGGGCTCGGCATTGCGCTCGGCGTCGCGTTCTACCTCAACAAGACGCCAATTCCCTTTGCGCCGCGCGTGAAGAGCGACGCCAAGGAGGACGCGGCGAAGGCGCCGGGCATCGCCGGCATGCCACAGGGCAGCGGCCAGCTGCCCAAATTCTCGGCCGTGACGCCGACGGAAAAGCCGCGCTACGACTTCTACAAGATTCTGCCCGGCGGCGAAGAGCCGGCGCAGGGCAAGCCCGCCGCCGCGGCGCCGCGGACGCCCGCGCCATCGGCGACGACCTCCGCCCCGGCGGCCGGCACGCCCCGGCCTGCGGTGACCAACGAGCCCTACTTCATCCAGGTGGGCTCGTTCCAAAACCCGGTCGATGCCGACAACCACAAGGCGCAGCTGGCGATTCTCGGTCTCGAATGCACCGTCGAGCCGACGACGCTGCCGGACAAGGGCACCTGGTACCGGGTGCGCATCGGCCCTTTTACAAAACTTGAGGACATCAACCGCGTGCGCCGCACGCTGGCGCAGAACGGAATCAAGTCGACGCTGGTCAAAGCCAAGACCGGAGAGTTCACGAGGACGAATTGACATGACGGCTCACAGGAATATCGACATGCTGCGCCGGCGCCTGCTGCTCGCGGGCAGCGGTGCGGCGCTCTTCGGCGGCCTGCTGCAGCACGCGGCGGCCGCCCCCGTCGCCGGGCGCAACTACACCGTGCTCGATCCGGCGCTGCCGGTCGAGTCGCCGGACAAGATCGAGGTCATCGAGTTTTTCTGGTACGGCTGCCCGCACTGCTACAACCTGCAGCCCTACATGGAAAAGTGGATTCCAACGCTGCCTGCGGACACGATGCTGCGGCGCGTGCCGGCGATCTTCAACGATCGCTGGGCGCGCGATGCCGCCACCTACTACGCCTTCGAGGCGCTCGGCGTCGTCGAACGCGTGCATCGACCGTTCTTCGACGCGATCCACCGCGACCGGCTGAAGAGCGACAACAAGCAGGCGATGCACGAGTGGCTGCGCAAGCAGGACATCGATCCGCAGAAATTCGACCAGGCGTTGACGTCGTTCGGCGTCGGGAGCAAGGTGAAGCGCGCGATGCAGCTCACCGCAGGCTACCGCATCGACGGCACGCCTTCGCTCGCCGTGCAGGGGCGCTACCGCATCAGTGCCGGTCAGGCCTCGAGCCAGGAAGACCTGCTGGCGACGGCGACCTACCTGATCGGTCTGGTCCGCCAGGGCGCGGCGCAGAAGAAGTAGCCGGCAGCGCGATGGCGGGCATGCGCGCAAACGGCTGCCGCGCCCTGCAGGCGCTGCTGCTGGCGATGGCCTGCCTCGTCGGTCTCGACGCCCGGGCGCAGCCCTATCAGGCGGGCACGCACTACACGACGCTGGAGCCGCCGCGCGCGACCTCGAGCGGGGCGAAAGTCGAAGTCATCGAATTCTTCTACTACGGCTGCCCGGTCTGCTACGAGGCCGAGCCGCTGATCGTGCGCTGGCTGTCGCAGAATGCGGGGCAGGTGCAGTTCCGGCGCGTGCCCGCGGTGCCGGACAAGCGCTGGGCGGGATTCGCGCGCACCTACTATGCGCTCGAGGCGATCGGCGAGCTGGAACGACTCAACTGGCCGCTCTACGACAACCATCACTTCGACGGCCGGCGCCTCGACGAAGAGGCCAACCTGCTGAAATGGCTCGCCGCCAACGGCGTGGATGCGCAGCGCTTTCGTGAGATCCGCAATTCGCCCGACGTCGCGGCGAAGGTTGCCGCGGCGAGGAAGATGCTGGAGGACTACGGCATCAAGCGCGTGCCGAGCTTCATCGTCGGCGGACGCTACCTGACCTCGGCGCGCGCGGCGGGCACCGCGCCCGAGATGATCAAGGTCGTCGACTTCCTCGTCGAACGCGCCAAAGCCGCGAAGTAAGGGGTCAGACCCCTGTGGGTAACTTCATTGCGGTCATCGACTTGCGAAACGCATCGCCGAAGTTATCCACAGGGGTCTGACCCCAATGCCGCCTATTTCGAGCGCTTCTTTTTCTTCGCCTTCGTGCCGAGCCGGAGCATGGCGTAGCTGCCGGGCGCGTTCTCGAGCACCTTGAGTGCGTGATCGCCCGGCTTGCGCGCCGGCACCTTGGGCGCGCCGGCATTGCGCGCGTCCATCCACGCCTGCCAGTCGTCCCACCAGGAACCGGGACGCTGCGTCGCGGTCTCGAACCAGGCTTCCGGCGTCTCGAGCAGGGATTCGTTGGTCCAGTAGTGGTACTTCTTCGCCGCCGGCGGGTTGACGATGCCGGCGATGTGGCCCGAGCCACCGAGCACGAAGCGCACCGGCCCGCCGAGGTAGCGCGCGCCGCGGTAGGTCGTCTTCCACGGCGCGATGTGGTCCTCCACCGTGGAGATGAAGTACGCCGGGATCTTCACCTGCGACAGGTCGACCGGCACGCCCGCCAGCGTGATCCCGCCCGGCACGCCGAGCAGGTTCTTCATGTACATGTTGCGCAGGTAGAAGCTGTGCATGCGCGCCGGCATGCGCGTCGAGTCCGAGTTCCAGTACAGCAGGTCGAAGGGAAACGGGTCCTTGCCGAGCAGGTAGTTGTTGATGACGAAGGACCACACCAGGTCGTTCGCGCGCAGGATGTTGAAGGTGCTCGCCATCTCCGAGCCCTCCAAATAGCCGCGCTCGTTCATCTTCTTTTCCAGGTTCGCGACCTGCGCCTCGTCGATGAACACGCCGAGCTCGCCCGGCGCCGAGAAATCCAGCAGGCTGACGAAGAACGTGGCGCAGTTCACCCGGTCCTCGCCCTTCGCCGCCAGCCAGGCGAGCGTGGCGCCGAGCAGGGTGCCGCCCAGGCAATAGCCGATGAAGTTGACCTTGCGCTCGCCCGTCGCCTGCTCGACCGCGTCGAGCGCGGCGAGCGAGCCCTCGAGCAGGTAGTCCTCGAAGCCTTTCTGCGCCAGCCGCGCGTCGGGATTGACCCAGGAGACGACGAACACGCTGTGGCCCTGGTCGACCGCCCACTTGATGAACGAGTTCTTCTCGCGCAGATCGAGGATGTAGTACTTGTTGATCCAGGGCGGAATGATGAGCAGCGGCTGCTTGTAGACCTCGGCGGTCGTCGGCTCGTACTGGATGAGCTGCATCAGCTCGGTCTGGTAGACGACCTTGCCCGGCGTGGTCGCAACGTTCTTGCCCAGCTCGAAGGCACGCTCGTCGGTCATGCTGATGCGCAGCTGCCCTTCGCCGCGCTCGATGTCCGAGAGCAGGTTGTTGAGGCCCTTGACCAGGTTCTGGCCGCCGCTGGCCAGCGTCTCGCGCAGCACCTGCGGGTTGGTGAGCGCGAAGTTCGACGGCGCCAGGGCATCGACGTATTGACGCGTGAAGAAGGCCACCTTCTTTTCCGACTCGGGCGACAGGCCCTCGACGCCCGCCACTGCATGCTGGATGTGGCGCGCAGCGATGAGGTAGGACTGCTTCATGTAGTCGAACAGGAAATTGTCCGACCAGTCCGAGTCGCGAAAACGCGAGTCGCCCTTGGCAGGCTGCGCCACCGGCTCGACTTCGTGGCCCAGCAGCTTCATCCAGCTCGCCTGCCAGAGGTGCATGTAGTCGAGCACCATGTTGGTCGACAGCGAAGCGAGCGCAAAGGGGTTCGACAGCATGCGCGCATACAGATCCATGAACGCCTTCGCGATGCCGAGCTCGTCGGACACCGACGCGCTGATGCTGTTCGCCACGTGGCGCTGCGCGAAGTCGTTCAGGAGGCGCGCCGAGCGCTCCGCCACCTCGTGATAGACCTTGGCGAGTTCGGCTTGGTCGGCGGTCGCGGAGGCGGACTGGGGCTCGGACACGGCTTCTCCTTCAGCGTCGTTCGGCGGTCGGCTATTGCGCTTCACCACAGGGGTCAGGCAGCTGCGCGGGTCTGCACGCTGCGCGGCGCGTAGCGCGCCACACCCTGCGCGTCAATGCTGCGCACCACCCGGCCGTCGGCATGCAGGTAGTGCAGATGGGCGATCGCCTCGCCCATCGCGAAAAAGATCTGGCTGTCGCCGAGCGGGCGCTTGAACAGCACCGGCAGGACGTCGACGGCGCTCCTCGGCGCCTCGCGGCAGGCCGCCAGCAGCTCGTCGAGCCGCGCGGCATGGTGCGCCTCAAGGCTCGCGACGCGCGCGTGCGCGCCACGGAACGGCGTGCCATGCGACGGCAGCACGAGCACGTCCTCCGGCAGCTCGCGGAAACGCCGGATCGACGCGAGGAACAGGCCGAGCGGATTGCCCTCCGGGTCGATCGCCCGCACCGCAACGTTGGTCGAGATCTTCGGCAGCAGCATGTCGCCCGAGATCACCACCTTGAGCGCCTCGCAGTAGAGCGCGGCATGCTCGGGCGAATGCCCGTGCCCGCCGATGACGCGCCAGCGGCGGCCGTCGATGTCGAGCTGCGCGCCGTCGACGATGCGGCGGTGCGAACCCGGGAACTCCGGCACCAGCTTGCGGAACAGGTCGCCCCGCCGCGACAGCGCCACGACGCGCGCTTCGTCGAGGCCGTTCGTGCGATACAACGCCGCCGATGCCTCCGGCGTGTAGCTGGCCATGCTCGCGTGGATGGCGTGCACGGTGAGGAACTCGCCGCGCGTCATCCACAGCGGCACGCCGAAGCGGTTGCACAGCCAGGCGGCGTTGCCGGCGTGGTCCGGGTGATAGTGCGTGACGAGCACACGCCGCACCGGCCGGTCGAGAAGCACGGTGTCGAAGACGCGCGCCCAGGTTTCGCGGGTCGCGGCGTTGCCGATGCCGGTGTCGACGATGGTCCAGCCGCCCGCATCCTCGAGCAGCCAGAGGTTGATGTGATCGAGCTCGAACGGCAGGCCCATGCGCAGCCAGCGCACGCCGGGCGCGACTTCGAGCGCCGTCCCGGGCGCGGGCGGCTCTGCGAAGGGGTAGTCGAGTGCGGCGGGTTTGGCCACGAAGGATGGGCTAGAATCCGCGCTCGTCCTTGCGCTTTGGCGCATGCTGGCGCGGGGCGGCCGATTATCGCCGCATCGCAGCATCCGGGCAACATCGACCCATGACGTCTCGACCCCGAACGGGCAGCGGCGATAAGGACCGCGGCGAGTACTCCATCGGCGATCTCGCGCGCGAGTTCGACGTCACGCCGCGCGCCATCCGCTTCTACGAGGACCAGGGCCTGCTCGCGCCGCGGCGCGAGGGCCAGCGGCGCATCTACACGCAGCGCGAACGCACGCGGCTCAAGCTCACGCTGCGCGGCAAACGCCTCGGCCTGTCCTTGTCGGAGATCCGCGAGCTGATCGACATGTACGAGCCGGGGCGCGACGAGCGGCCGCAGCTCGAGCGCTTTCTGACCGCGCTGCAGAACCATCGCGCCGCGCTCGAACAGCAGCGCACCGACATCGAGGCCCAGCTCTCGGAGATCGCGGTATTCGAGAAGCGGGTGCGCAAGCAGCTCGGTCGCGCGCGCTGAGAGACGGAGTTGACGTTTACGTAAACGTAAAGTAGCCTGACCCCCTGCTCGCCGCAGCCACCCGCCCCGCGCGCAGCGGCCCCATCCCGAGGTGACCATGGACTACCCGTTCCTGCGATTCGACCACGGCGAAACGATCGACATGCTGCGCGCCTCCGTGCAGGACTTCGCGTCGAAGGAGATTGCGCCGCGTGCGGCGGAAATCGATCGCAGCAACGAGTTCCCGATGGATCTGTGGCCGAAGCTCGGCGCGCTTGGCCTGCTCGGTATCACCGTCGAAGAGGAATACGGGGGCTCCGCGCTCGGCTACCTCGCACACATCATCGCGGTCGAGGAGATCAGCCGCGCGTCGGCTTCCGTCGCGCTGTCCTACGGCGCGCATTCCAATCTCTGCGTCAACCAGATCCGCAGAAACGGCAGCGAGGCGCAGCGCAAGAAATATCTGCCGAAGCTCGTCTCCGGCGAGCATATCGGTGCGCTGGCGATGAGTGAGCCGGGTGCGGGCTCCGACGTCGTCAGCATGCGGCTGCGCGCCCAACGGGTGAAAAGCGGGCGCGGCGACCACTATGTCCTGAACGGCAACAAGATGTGGATCACCAACGGACCGGATGCGGACGTGCTGGTGGTCTATGCCAAGACCGATGCCGAGGCCGGCCCGCGCGGCATCACCGCCTTCCTCATCGAAAAGGGCATGAAGGGCTTTTCCACCGCGCAGAAGCTCGACAAGCTGGGCATGCGCGGCTCCAACACCTGCGAGCTCGTATTCCGCGACTGCGAAGTGCCGCTCGAAAACGTGCTCGGCGACGAAGGCCGTGGCGTCAACGTGCTGATGAGCGGCCTGGATTACGAGCGCGCGGTGCTGGCCGGCGGGCCGCTCGGCATCATGGCCGCCTGTCTGGACCAGGTCGTGCCCTACGTGCACGAACGCAAGCAGTTCGGCCAGCCGATCGGCGAGTTTCAGCTCATGCAGGGCAAGCTCGCCGACATGTACGTCACCTTCTCGGCCTGCCGCGCCTACGTCTACGCTGTCGGCCAGGCGCTCGATCGCGGCGAGACGACGCGCAAGGACGCTGCCGGAGCGATCCTGTATGCCGCCGAGAAGGCGACCTGGATGGCCGGCGAGGCGATCCAGGCCTTCGGTGGCATGGGCTACATCAACGAAACGCCGACCGGCCGGCTGTGGCGCGACGCCAAACTCTACGAGATCGGCGCCGGCACCTCCGAGATCCGCCGCTGGCTGATCGGCCGCGAGCTGTTCGCCGAGACGGCATAAACTCGGAGCCGACCGGAGATTCCGCAAAGGAAAGGAGAACACGGTGCAAAAGGATCCCATCGTCATCGTTTCCGCCGCCCGCACCCCGATGGGCGGGTTCCAAGGCGAGCTGAAGAGCTTCAGCGCGCCCGAGCTCGGCGCCGCGGCGATCCGCGCGGCGATCGAGCGCGCCGGACTCAAGCCCGAGGACGCGCAGGAGGTCATCATGGGCTGCGTGCTGCCCGCGGGGCAGGGGCAGGCGCCAGCGCGCCAGGCGAGCCTCGGGGCCGGGCTGCCGCACGACGCCGGCTGCACCACCATCAACAAGATGTGCGGCTCCGGCATGAAGGCGGCGATGCTGGCGCACGATCTGCTCGCCGCCGGCAGCATGGACGTCGTCGTCGCCGGCGGCATGGAGTCGATGACGAACGCGCCCTACCTGCTGCCGAAGGCGCGTGCTGGCTATCGCATGGGGCACGCGCAGGTGCTCGATCACATGTTCTACGACGGGCTGGAAGACGCCTACGACAAGGGGCGCCTGATGGGCAGCTTCGCCGAGGACTGCGCGCAGAAGTACGCCTTCACGCGCGAGGCGCAGGACGCCTTCGCCATCGCCTCGCTCAAGCGCGCACAGCAGGCGAACACCGAGGGCTGGTTCGCCTGGGAAACCACGCCGATCGCGATCAAGGCCGGCAAGGAAGAAAAGTTCATCGAGATGGACGAGCAGCCGTTCAAGGCCAACCTCGACAAGATTCCGACGCTGCGGCCGGCATTCCGCAAGGACGGCACGGTGACGGCGGCGAATTCGTCCTCGATTTCGGATGGCGCCGCAGCGCTGGTGATGATGCGCCGCTCGACCGCCGAGCAGCGAGGGCTTGCCCCGCTCGCGACCCTGATCGGCCACGCCACGCACGCGCAGGCGCCCGGCTGGTTCACCACCGCGCCGGTCGGCGCGATCGAAAAGCTCTTCGCGCGCACCGGCTGGAGCAGCAGGGAGGTGGACCTCTACGAGATCAACGAGGCCTTCGCCGTGGTGACCCTGGCGGCGATGCAGGAGCACAAGCTGCCGCACGAGAAGGTCAATATCCATGGCGGCGCCTGCGCGCTCGGCCACCCGATCGGCGCCTCCGGCGCACGCATCATGGTGACGCTGCTCGGCGCGTTGCGGCGCACCGGCGGCAAGCGCGGCGTGGCGAGCCTGTGCATCGGCGGCGGCGAAGCGACCGCGGTCGCGCTCGAGCTCTGCTAGGCGCGCAATGCTGATGCAAAGCCACCACGAGATGCTGCGCGAATCGGTACGCGCGTTCGCGCGCGCCGAGCTCGCCCCGCGCGCCGCGCAATGGGACCGCGACAGCACTTTCCCGCTCGAGCAGCTCAAGGCGCTGGCCGGCATGGGCCTGTTCGGCGTTGCGGTCCCGGAGCGATGGGGCGGCGCCGGCATGGACTCGACCGCGCTCGCCATCGCCTGCGAGGAGGTCTCGGCCGGCGACGGCGCGACCGGCACCATCATCTCGGTGAACAACCTCGTCGCCGGCATCCTCAACGGCTTCGGCGACGACGCGCAGAAGGACCGCTGGCTCAAGCCGGTGGCACGCGGCGAGATGCTCGGCGCCTTCGCCCTCACCGAGCCGCATACCGGCTCCGACGCCGCGGCCATCGCGACGCGCGCCGAGTTGAGGGACGGCGGCTACGTGCTGAACGGCGTCAAGCAGTTCATCACCTCCGGCAAGACGGCCGACGTTGCGGTGGTGTTCGCGGTGACCGACAAGACGGCCGGCAAGAAAGGCATCAGCGCCTTCGTGGTGCCGACTGCGACGCCCGGCTGGATCGTGGCGCGCGTCGAAGAGAAAGCCGGCCAGCACGCCTCCGACACGGCGCAGATCGTGCTCGAGAACTGCCGCGTGCCGGCCGACCATCGCCTGGCAGATGAAGGTGTCGGTTACCGCATCGCGCTCGCCAACCTGGAATCCGGGCGCATCAACATCGCCGCGCAGGCCGTCGGCATGGCGCGCGCGGCGCTCGAGGCGGCGCTGGCCTATGCGCGCGAGCGCAGGACCTTCGGCCAGACGCTGATCGAGCACCAGGCGGTCAACTTCCGGCTCGCCGACATGGCCACCCGCATCGAAGCCGCGCGCCAGCTTTACCTGCACGCCGCTGCCTTGCGCGACGCCGGCAAGCCCTGTCTCAAGGAAGCGTCCATGGCGAAGCTGTTCGCATCCGAAATGGCCGAGAAGGTGTGCTCGGACGCGATGCAGATCCACGGCGGCTACGGCTACGTCGCCGACTTTCCGGTGGAGCGCATCTGGCGCGACGTCCGCGTGTGCAAGATCTACGAAGGCGCGAGCGACATTCAGCGCATGCTGATCGGCCGCTCGCTGGCGAACGAGGCCTGAACCGAAGGAGGTTACATGGCGCAGACGATAGACTTCTACTTCGACTTCTCATCGCCCTACGGCTACCTGGCCTCGGAAAAGATCGAAGCCCTCGCCGCCAAGCACGGGCGCACGGTGAACTGGTGCCCGATCCTGCTCGGCGCGATTTTCAAGGTAACGGGCGGCGCGCCGCTGCCGAACCTGCCGCTGAAAGGCGACTACGCCAAGCGCGATTTCCTGCGCTCGGCCAAGTTCCACGGCATCCCGATGAAGTATCCGAGCACCTTCCCGATCTCCGGCGTCGCGCCGACGCGCGCCGTCGTCTGGCTGAAGGGCGCCGATCCGGCCAGGGTGCCGGCGCTGGTCAAGGCGCTTTACCGCGCGCTGTTCGTCGACGACGTCAACATCTCCGATGCGGAGAACGTGGTGAAGGTCGCCGACTCGGTCGGCTGCAGCGCGGAGGCGCTGCGCGCCGCGCTGAACGACCAGGCGATCAAGGATAAGACCAAGGGCGAAGTCGACGCCGCGCTCGCCAAGGGCGTGTTCGGCTCACCCTACATCGTGATCGACGGCGAACCGTTCTGGGGCATCGACCGCTTCGATCAGATCGAGAAATGGCTCGCAACGGGAGGCTGGTGATGGCGGAACCCGCATTCAAGCTGAAGAAGAACGTCAAGGCGCTGCTCGACGAGGCGGCGGCGAAAACCAAGGGTATCTCGCCCGAGGCGGCGCAGGCCAGGCTCGACGACGCGAACACCGTGTTCGTCGACATCCGCGACGTGCGCGAGCTCGAGCGCGACGGCATGATCCCGGGCGCGTTCCACGCGCCGCGTGGCATGCTCGAGTTCTGGGTCGATCCCGAGAGCAAGTACTACAAGCCGGTGTTCGTGCCGGGCAAGACCTACGTCCTGTACTGCGCGGCCGACTGGCGCGCGACGCTCGCTGCCGGCGTGCTCGCCGAGATGGGCATGGAGGACGTCCTGCATCTCGAGGGCGGCTTCGACGAATGGAAGAAGGCCGGGCGCCCGGTTGGCGCGCGCCCCCACAAACCAAAGAGCTGATTCACGCCGCATGGGCATTCTGCGCTCCAGCCTCGACACGCGCTCCGAGGAGTACCGGGCGAACTTCGCGCGCATGCAGGGATTGGTTGCCGACCTGCGCGCCCAGGTCGCGCAGGCGGCGCTCGGCGGCGACGAAAACGCGCGTGCGAAGCACGTTGCGCGCGGCAAGCTGCTGCCGCGCGAGCGCGTGCGCACGCTGCTCGACCCGGGCTCGCCGTTCCTGGAGATCGGCCAGCTCGCCGCGCACGGCATGTACGACGGCGACGCGCCGTCGGCGGGGATCATCACCGGGGTCGGGCGCATCTCTGGGCGCGAATGCGTGATCGTGGCGAACGACGCCACCGTGAAGGGCGGCACCTATTACCCGATGACCGTCAAGAAGCACCTGCGCGCGCAGGAGATCGCCGCGCAGAACCGCCTGCCGACCATCTACCTGGTGGATTCGGGCGGCGCCAACCTGCCGAACCAGGACCAGGTGTTTCCGGACCGCGAGCATTTCGGCCGCATCTTTTTCAACATCGCCAACCTGTCGGCCGCCGGCATCCCGCAGATCGCCTGCGTCATGGGCTCGTGCACTGCGGGCGGCGCCTATGTGCCGGCGATGTCGGACGAGTCGGTGATCGTGCGCAACCAGGGCACGATCTTCCTCGGCGGGCCGCCGATCGTGAAAGCCGCGACCGGCGAGATCGTTACGCCGGAAGACCTCGGCGGCGCGGACCTGCACACGCGGATATCCGGGGTCGCCGACCATTACGCGCTGAACGACGCGCACGCGCTGGCGATCGTGCGGCGCATCGTGCGCGACTTGAACACCGGCAAGCGCGTCTCGCTCGAGGTCCGCACGCCGCAGGATCCGCTCTATCCGGCCGAGGAGATCTACGGCGTCATTCCCGACAACGTGGTGCGCAAGCCGCTCGAGATGCGCGAGGTCATCGCGCGCATGGTCGACGGCTCGGAGCTTGACGAGTTCAAGCGCAACTACGGCACCACGCTGGTGACCGGCTTCGCGCATATCCACGGCTACCCGATCGGCATCCTCGCCAACAACGGCGTGCTGTTCTCCGACAGCTCGCTCAAGGCCGCGCACTTCATCGAGCTCGCCGCGCAGCGCGGCATTCCGCTGCTCTTTCTGCAGAACATCACCGGCTACATGGTCGGCCGCAAGTACGAGGCTGGCGGCATCGCCAAGGACGGCGCCAAGATGGTGACCGCGGTGGCGACCGCGAAGGTGCCCAAGTTCACCATGATCGTCGGCGGCTCGTTCGGCGCCGGCAACTACGGCATGTGCGGCCGCGCCTACTCGCCGAGGTTCCTGTGGATGTGGCCGAACGCGCGCATCTCGGTGCTCGGCGGCGAGCAGGCCTCGAGCGTGCTCGCCACGGTGCGGCGCGACAGCATCGAGGCGCGCGGCGGCAGCTGGTCACTGCAAGAGGAGGCCGCCTTCAAAGCGCCGATCCTCGAGCAGTACGAGCGCCAGGGCCACCCCTACTACGCCAGCGCACGCCTGTGGGACGACGGCGTGATCGACCCGGCCGATGCGCGCCGCCTGCTCGGGCTCGCGATCTCGGCCGCGCTAAACGCGCCCATCGAGCCGACCAAGTTCGGCGTGTTCCGCATGTAAGGGGCCAGGATGTCCGAGCACCGCGCAACAATCGACTGGCGACGCGGCGACGCGGCGTTCGCCTGGGAGACCTATTCGCGCAGCCACCGGCTGCGCTTCGAAGGCGGCATCGAAGTGCCGGCACGCGCCGCGCCCGCCAACATCCCGCCGACCGCGGCGGGCGGCCCCGGCGTCGATCCCGAGCAGGCCTTCGTCGCCTCGCTGTCGTCCTGCCACATGCTGTGGTTTCTGCACTTTGCCTGCCGCGCCGGGCATGTCGTCGAGCGCTACCTAGACGAGGCGAGCGGCGTGCTCGGCAAGGCGGCCGACGGGCGTATGGCGATGACGCGCGTCACCCTGAGCCCGCTGGTCACCTTTTCGGGCACGGCGCCGAGCCCCGAGGCGCATGCCACGCTGCACCAAAAGGCGCACGCACGCTGCTTCATCGCGAACTCGGTGACCACCGAGCTCGTCCTGCAACCGAGGATCGCCTGACCATGACCGAGCCGCTCCTCGTCCGCACACGCGACGGCGTCGCGACGCTCACGCTCAACCGGCCGGAGATCCGCAACGCCTTCGACGACGCGCAGATCGAGCGGCTGACGCGTGCGCTGCGCGGCGCGCAAACGGACGCCGGCGTGCGCGTCGTCGTCATCGCCGGCAACGGCCCTGCCTTCTGCGCCGGCGCCGATCTCAACTGGATGAAGCGCATGGCGGGCTACAGCTACGAGCAGAACCTGGCCGACGCACAAGCGCTCGCCGAGATGCTGAAGACGCTCGATCGCATGACGAAGCCGACCGTGGCGCGCGTGCACGGGCCGGCCTTCGCCGGCGGCACCGGCCTGGTGGCGGCCTGCGACATCGCGATCGGCACGCCGGCCGCGATGTTCTGCCTGTCGGAGGCGAAGCTCGGACTTTCGCCGGCGACCATCAGCCCCTACGTCGTGCGCGCGATGGGCGCACGCATGGCGCGGCGCTACTTCCTCACCGCCGAAGTGTTCGACGCGGAAGAGGCCCATCGCATCGGCCTGCTCTCGGCGCTGGTGCCTGCGCTCGAGCTCGACACCACGCTCGACGGCATCGTCAAGCACCTGCTCGCCGGCGGGCCCGAGGCGCTCGCCAAGATCAAGGACCTGGTCGGCGCGGTGAGCCGCGGCGCGATCGACGATGCACTGATCGCCGACACCGCGCGGCGCATCGCCGAGATTCGCGTCACCGACGAGGGCCGCGAGGGCATCGCGTCGTTCCTCGACAAGCGCAAGCCCGCCTGGACCGCACGCAAGGACTGAACGTGTTCCGCAAGATCCTCGTCGCCAACCGCGGCGAAATCGCCTGCCGCGTCATCGCCACCGCGCAGCGCATGGGCATCCGCAGCGTGGCGGTGTACTCGGATGCGGACCGCGCGGCGCGTCACCTGCGGCTGGCCGACGAAGCGCGCCGCATCGGCCCGGCGGCGGCGCGCGAAAGCTACCTCTCGATCGACGCCATCCTCGAGGCGGCGCGCGCCGCGGGCGCCGAGGCAATCCATCCCGGCTACGGCTTCCTGTCGGAGAATGCCGCCTTCGCCGCCGCCTGCCAGGCGGCCGGCATCGTCTTCATCGGGCCGAGCGCGCAGGCGATCGCCGCCATGGGCGACAAGGCGGCGGCCAAGGCGCTGATGGAAAAGGCCGGCGTGCCGCTGGTGCCCGGCTACCACGGCGACAACCAGGACCCCGACTTTCTCGCCGGCGAGGCGGCGCGCATCGGCTTTCCGGTGCTCATCAAGGCCTCCGCCGGCGGCGGCGGCAAGGGCATGCGCGTCGTGTCCGGCATCGGCGAGTTCGCGGCGGCGCTCGCCGGGGCGAGGCGCGAGGCGGCGGCCGCCTTCGGCGACGAACGCGTGCTCATCGAGCGCTATCTCGAGCGGCCGCGTCACATCGAGGTGCAGGTGTTCGGCGACCGGCACGGCAACATCGTGCATCTGTTCGAGCGCGACTGCTCGGTGCAACGCCGCCATCAGAAGGTGCTGGAAGAAGCGCCGGCGCCGGGCATGACCGAGGCGCGGCGCCGGGAAATGGGCGAGGCGGCGATCGCCGCGGCGCGCAGCATCGGCTACACCGGCGCGGGCACGGTCGAGTTCATCGCCGAACAGGACGGGCGCTTCTACTTCATGGAGATGAACACCCGCCTGCAGGTCGAGCATCCGGTCACCGAGATGATCACCGGGCTCGATCTGGTGGAATGGCAGCTGCGCGTCGCGGCCGGCGAGCCGCTGCCGCGCACGCAGGACGCGCTCGCCATCCACGGACACGCCATCGAGGCGCGCATCTACGCGGAGGACCCGGCGCGCGGTTTCCTGCCGCAGACCGGGCGCATCGCCCACCTGGCGTTTCCCACCCCTTCGAGCGAAGTACGCATCGACACCGGCGTCGAAGCGGGCGCCGAGATCTCGCCCTACTACGACCCGATGATCGCCAAGCTCGTTGTCTGGGGCGTCGACCGCGACGCGGCGCTCGCCCGTCTGCGCGCGGCGCTCGGCGAGACCGAAATCGCCGGCCCGCGCACCAACGTCGCCTTCCTGCACCGCATTGTGACGGGCGACGCGTTCTCGCAGGCCGAGCTCGACACGGGCCTGATCGAGCGCAACCGCGATGCGCTGTTCCCGGTCGACGCCGGCACGCCGCGCGCGCTGCTGGCCGGCGCGGCCTACGCCGAGCTCGCACTGGAAGAAGGCGCCGCCCGCGCGCAGGCGCTCGCCTCGGGCGACCCGCACTCGCCCTGGCATCTGGTCGACGGCTGGCGGCTGAACGAGGATTCGCATCACGACTTCGTCTTCCTCGAGGGCGAGGCTGCACACAGCGCACGGTTGCGCTTCCTGCCCGAGGAGATGCGCATCGAGATCGACGGCAAGGATCACGCCTTCGACGGCGATTCACTCGATGACGGCCGCCTGCTGGTGCGTCTGGACGGCAGCGCGTTCAAGCTGCGTGCGGTGCGCGAGGGCGGCGTCTGGCACCTGTTCAGCGGCGGCGAATACCGGCGCTTCGCGCTGCGCGGCGAACTGCAGGGCCTCGACGAGGATGCGGAGAGCGGCTCGCTTGCGGCGCCCATGCCGGGCAAGGTGATCGCCGTGATGGCCAAGCCCGGCACGCGCGTGACCAAGGGCACGCCGCTGCTCGTGCTCGAGGCGATGAAGATGGAGCACACGATTGCGGCGCCTTCGGACGGTCTGGTCAAGGACGTGCGTTGCGCGGCCGGCGACCAAGTGCTCGAAGGCTTCGAGCTGATCGCCTTCGAAGCCGACGCCGCCTGAGCGCCGGGGGAGGAACGCATGGCACTGCCGAACAAGGTACGCATCGTCGAAGTCGGCGCGCGCGACGGCCTGCAGAACGAGCCGGGCGAGCTGCCGACGCGCATCAAGCTCGAACTGATCGAACGTCTCGCCGACGCCGGGCTGCCCGCCGTCGAAGCAACGGCATTCGTCTCGCCGAAGTGGATCCCGCAGATGGCCGATCACAGCGAGGTGCTCGAGGGCATTCGACGCAAGGCCGGCGTGTCGTACCCCGTGCTGACGCCGAACCTGAAGGGCTTCGAGGCGGCGCGCGCGGCCGGCGCCACCGAAGTCGCGATCTTCGGCGCCGCGTCGGAGGCGTTCTCGCAGAAGAACATCAACTGCTCGATCGCCGAGTCGCTCGCGCGTTTTGCCAAGGTGGCCGAAGCGGCGCGCGCGGCCGAGGTGCGGCTGCGCGGCTATGTCTCCTGCGTCGTCGGCTGCCCGTACGAAGGCGAGGTCGCGCCGGAAGCAGTTGCGCGGGTCGCGCAGGCACTCCACGACATGGGCTGCTACGAGGTGTCGCTGGGCGACACGATCGGCGTCGGCACGCCGAAAAAGACGCAGGCCATGATCGAGGCCTGCGCCCGCCACCTGCCGATGGCCCAGCTTGCCGGCCACTATCACGACACCTACGGCCAGGCGCTCGCCAACATCTACGCCTCGCTCGAGCTCGGCATGGCGACCTTCGACGCCTCGGTCGCGGGCCTCGGCGGCTGCCCCTACGCTGCCGGCGCCTCGGGCAACGTCGCCACCGAGGACGTGGTCTACCTGCTGCACGGCCTGGGCATCGAAACCGGCGTCGATCTCGAGCGCCTGGCCGAAACCGGTCGCTGGATCTGCGGCGTGCTGGGACGCGAATCGAGCTCCAAGGTCGGGCGCGCGCTCGCCGCCAGGCTGAGCAAGGCGAAGAACGCGGCGTGAGCACGGTCGCCTCGCCCTGCGTAAACGTCTGCGTCATGGACGAGGCGAGCGGGCTTTGCCGCGGCTGCCGCCGCACGCTCGACGAAATCGCGCGCTGGTCGGTCATGTCCGACGGCGAGAAACGCGCAGTTCTCACCTGCGTCGCAGCGCGCAAAAGCGCGACCCCGGGGTCAGACCCCTGTGGATAAATCGAAAAGGGAAAGTTATCCACAGGGGTCTGACCCCAAACTACCGGACTCGATCCGGGTGCTCGAGCGCGGCTGGCTGTCGTCGAACAACGTCGTGCTGCACGACGACGCCGAGACCGGGACGGTGATCGATACGGGTTACGTCACGCACGGCGCGCAGACCGTGGCGCTGGTGCGGCACGCGCTCGAGGGCCGGCGTCTCGGGCGGCTGGTGAACACGCACTGCCACTCGGACCACATCGGCGGCAACGCCGCGCTGGCACGCGCCTACGGTTGCACGATCACGATTCCCGCCGGCGAGGCGCGCAACGTCGCCACGTGGGACGGCGAGGCGCTGCACCTGGACGGTTTCGGCCAGCGCTGCGAGCGCTTCGCCTTCGACGCGACGATCGCCGCCGGCGATACGCTGCAGATGGGCGGCTTCGAATGGCAGGCGCTCGCCGCGCCGGGGCACGACATGGATTCGCTCGTCCTCTACGCGCCCGAGCCGCGGCTCCTGATCTCGGCCGACGCGCTCTGGGAAAACGGCTTCGGTGTGCTGTTTCCCGAGCTGTACGGGGAGCCGGGCCTCGCCGCCACGCGGGCGACGCTCGATCGCATCGCGACGCTCGACGTGGCGACGGTGATCCCGGGTCATGGCGCGGTGTTCGGCGGCGTCGAAGCAGCGCTCGAGCGCGCCTACGGCCGGCTCGAGGCCTTCACGCGCGATCCCGAGCGCGTCACGCGCAACGCGTTTCGCGCACTGCTCGTTTTCTACCTGCTCGATCGCCAGTCCGCGCGCATCGATGAACTCGCGGCGCTCCTTGAGAATGCGAGTTTTTTTGCGATGCTGAACGCACGCACATACCGACTCGAGCCCGGCGCGCTGGCGCAGAAGCTGGTCGCCGAGCTGGCGGCCGGCGGCGCGCTGCGTGTCGAGTCCGGTGTCGTCAGCCCCACGCGCTGAGGCGAACCATGCGCACCATCCGCTGGTACTTCGATTTCGTTTCCCCCTTCGCTTACCTCGCACTGCAGCGCCTG
This sequence comes from Burkholderiales bacterium, assembly GCA_041558415.1. Classification (GTDB taxonomy): domain Bacteria; phylum Pseudomonadota; class Gammaproteobacteria; order Burkholderiales; family SG8-39; genus SG8-39. Next base: position 31,183 of record JBFFEY010000017.1, read on the forward strand.
CCCGAAGTCGCGGCGGATATCGAGTACCGGCCGGTGCTGTTCGCCGGGCTGCTCGCGCACTGGGGCCAGAAGGGGCCCGCAGAAATGCCGACGAAGCGCCTTTGGACCTACCGCTACTGCCAGTGGCTGGCCGAGCAGCTCGACATCTCTTTTCGCTTTCCGGCGCAGCACCCGTTCAACCCGCTGCACCACCTGCGGCTCGCGATCGCCGCCGGCGCGACGCCGCCGGTCGTGCGCCGAATCTTCGAGTCGATCTGGACGACCGGCGCGGACGCAGCCGACCCCGCAGCGTTCGATTCACTATGCCGCGAGCTGAACGTCGCGCCCGACGCGCTCTCCGCGCCCGCGGTGAAGGACGCGCTGCGCGCCAACACACAGGACGCCGTGCAGCGCGGCGTCTTCGGCGTACCGACTTTCGAGGCCGACAGCGAGCTCTTCTGGGGCGTCGACGGCATCGACTTCCTCAAGGCCTACCTCGAGGATCCGTCGATCCTGCACAGCGCCGAGATGAAGCGTCTCGAAACGCTTCCCGTCGGCGCCGCGCGGCGGTCGGACTAGAACTTGATCGTGTCGCCCGGGCTCATGGCATGGACCTTGATCGAGGTCTTGCCCATGGCCTTCTTGAACTCCTCGGGCGTGCCCTTGAGCGGCGGGAACGTGCCGTAGTGCATCGGCACCACGTGCTTGGGCTTGAGCATGGTGCGCGTCGCATAGGCCGCGTGCGCCGGATCCATCGTGAAATGCCCGCCAATCGGCAGCAGCGCGAGATCGGGCTTGTAGTACTCGCCGATGAACTTCATGTCGGAAAACACACCGGTGTCGCCCGCGTGATAGATGGTGAAGCCGTTCTCCAGCTTGATGATGTAGCCCACCGGTTCGCCGCCCGGGTGCACCGTTTGCTTCTTCGTCTCGGGGTCGGTGTGCACCACCGAGGAACTGTGTTCGGCATGCACCATCGTCACCGTAATTCCTTCGGCCGGCTTGACCGGTCCGCTCTTGTTGAAGCGGAGCAGCTGTTTGGCGGGGACGATGCCGAGCGTCCCGTAGGTGGTGCCCATATCCGCGTTCATCAGAACCTTGGCGCCGGTGAGCTCCGCCAGCGCAGGCAGGTCTGCGGTGTGGTCGAAATGACCGTGCGTGACGAGGATCATGTCGACGTTGCCGAGCGCCTTGAGGTCCTTGTACGCGGCGGGCGTTTTGGGGTTCTTGACCATGAACGGATCGATGACGATCACCTTGCCTTTCGGCGTCGTGATCTTGAACGCCGCCTGGCCCAGCCAGAGAACTTCGGTCTTACCGCCTTGCGCCTGAACCGAGGTCGCGAGAGCGACGAGTGCAAACGAACACAGCAGCACGCGCAGCGCGCGGGTAAGCGTAGTCATGCAGGGGTCCTCCTCCAAAGGGGCGCAAAGACTAGCACGAGCCCGACGACTTTGGTCAACCGCCGTCAGCCGTACTTGCGCAAATCCTCGATGACCTTGCCGTCGTTCGGCAGGCTGCCGGGCGCGACCAGCTCCACCTCGCCGCGCAGCTTGGTGACGTCGCGAATTGACGTCACGATCGCCTCCGCCAGCCCGGCCGGCCGCTCGGACGCCTCGCAGCGCAGCGTCATGCGGTCGCTGCCGGTCTCGCCCTCGACCACCAGCCGGGCCTTGGCCACTTCCGGATGGCGACGCAGCACTTCGTTCACCTGCTTGGGCGTGACGAACATCGCGCGCACCTTGGTGGTCTGATCGGCGCGACCCATCCAACCCTTGATGCGGGTGTTGGTTCGGCCGCAGGGGCTCGCGCCGGCCAGGACCGCGGACAGGTCACCGGTGCCGAAGCGCACCAGCGGGTAGTCCTTGTTGAAGGTGGTGACGACGACCTCGCCGACTTCGCCCGCAGGTACCGGGTCGCCGGTGCCGGGCCGCACGATCTCGACGATCAGCTGCTCGTCGAGGATCATGCCCTCATTGACGCTGCCGTCGGCGTTGAGCGATTCGTAGGCCAGCAGGCCGAGGTCCGCCGTGGCATAGCTCTGCGACACGTGGATGCCGCGCGCGCGCAGCGCCTCGCGCAGCGCCGGGGGCAGGTACTCGGCGGCGACATGCGCCTTCTTCAGGCAGGAGAGGTCGGCGTTTAGCTCGTCCGCCTTCTCGACGATCAGCTTGAAAAACGACGGCGTACCGACGAAGCCGGCCGCGCCGAGGTCGCGGATCGTCGATACCTGCATCTCGGTCTGGCCCGTGCCCGTCGGCACCACGGTGCAGCCGACCGCGAGCGCTCCGGATTCGAGCATCGAGCCGGCGGGCGTGAAGTGGTAGGCGAAGGTGTTGACGATCAGGTCCCCGGCGCGAAAGCCGCCCGCGTACAGCGCACGTGCCGTGCGCCACCAGTCCTTGCCCCTGCCCTCGGGGTCGTACACCGGCCCAGGCGAGACGTAGAGCTTGTCGAGCTTGGCGACCGGCGTCGCATTCAGTCCGCCGAGCGGCGGCGTCGCCTTCTGCAGCTCCGCGAGATCGGACTTGCGCGTCACCGGCAGCCTGGCGAGCGCTGCGCGCGAGTCGATGGATTTCGGGTCGATGCCCTTCAGGATGCGCTTGAAGCCGGGCGCCCGGCGCTTGGCGAGCGCGATCTGCTTCGGCAGCGCGGCCATGAGCTGCGCCTCGCGCTCGTCCGCCGGGCGGATTTCGAGCGCGTCGTAGTGCTCGGTCATGCGTTCAAAGCCAGCGCTTGCGGCGCCGGTAGGATTTGACGTCGCGGAAGCTCTTGCGCTCGCCTGACGAAAAGCCGAGATAGAACTCCTTGACGTCTTCGTTTTCCGCCAGCGACTTGCCTTCACCGTCCATCACCACGCGCCCGTTCTCCAGGATGTAGCCGTAGTCGGCGTATTTGAGCGCCATGTTGGTGTTCTGCTCGGCGAGCAGGAAACTGACGCCTTCCTTCTGGTTCAGGTTCTTGACGATCTCGAAGATTTCTTCCACCAGCTGCGGCGCGAGCCCCATCGACGGCTCGTCAAGCAGGATCATCTTGGGTCGCGCCATCAGCGCGCGACCGATCGCGGTCATCTGCTGCTCGCCGCCCGAGGTATAGCCCGATTGCGCCTTGCGCCGGGGCTTGAGGCGCGGGAAATAGCTGAACACCTTTTCGAGGTCCGCGTCCAGGTCAGCGCCCCTGCGCGTGTAGGCGCCGGTCAGCAGGTTCTCCTCGACCGTCAGGTGCTGGAAGCAGTGGCGGCCCTCCATCACCTGGCAGATGCCGCGACGCACCAGCTCCGAGGGATTGAGCTGGTCGATGCGCTCGCCCTGAAACAGGATCTGCCCCTTGGTGACCTCGCCGCGCTCGGCGCGCAGGAGGTTGGAAATCGCCTTCAGGGTCGTGGTCTTGCCGGCACCGTTGGCGCCGAGCAAGGCAACGATCCGGCCCTCGGGGACCTCGAGGCTGACCCCGCGCAGCACCAGAATGACGTGGTCATAGATGACCTCGACATTGTTGATCGACAGGTAGGCCTGGGGCTGGGACTGCGGTACAGCGGACATCATCTGACCCTGGACGTGAAAAGGGGGAAGGTTGCCCTTCCCCCGGTTCGCCTCGTCGTGCTCAGCTTTCCTTCGAGCAGTCGCGCGGGGTGATGCCTTTCTCCTTGGCGTACTTCGCCGCGTCCTCCTCGATCATCGGCCGCACCAGCGCCTTGTCGGCCGTGATCCAGTCGGTGATCACCTTCCACTTGGCGCCGTCCCACTGCTGGAACTTCACCTGGCCGCCGCCCTCGTGGTCTAGGCACGATACTTTCAAGGGCTGCATGAAGCCGGTCGCGCCGAGCTTCTTCAGGTAGGCCTCGCTGATATCCAGGTTCTCCAGGCCCCAGCGCACCTGCTCGCCGGTCATCGGCTTGCCCTTGCCGAACTTTTCCTGCGCCTTGCGCACCGCCTCGACCGTGACGATCGCGAACACCACGCCGCGGTTGTAGAAGATGGAACCGATGCGGCTCTGGTCCTCCATCTCGCCGTCACCCTTGGCATAGACGTGCTTCTTGATGTCCTGGACGACAGGGAAGTCCTGCCCGGAGACGTTGAAGCCCGAGGCGATGTAGCCCTTCGCCGCACTGCCCGCCGGGATGACGTCCTCTTCCGCGCCGGACCACCACACGCCGATCATCTTGTTGCGCGGGAAGCCGATCTTGGCGGCGGCCTTGATCGCGGTCGGGTTCATCACGCCCCAGCCCCACAGGATGACCCAGTTCGGCTTGATCTGGCGGATCTGCAGCCACTGCGACTGCTGCTCGTTGCCCGGATGCGGCACCGCGATGAGCGAAAGCTCATAGCCGTACTGCTCGGCCATCTTCTTGAGCACTGCGTGCGGTTCCTTGCCGTAGGCCGAGTCGTGGTAGACGAGCACGATCTTCTTGCCCTTGAGCTTGGCCGTGCCGCCTTCCTTCGAGGCGATGAACTTGATCATCGCGGTCGCCTGCGACCAGTAGGTCGTGATGAGCGGGAAGACGTACGGGAAGACACGCCCGTCGGCCGCCGAGGTGCGCCCGTAGCCGATCGAAACGATGGGAATCTTGTCCGCGGTGCCCTTCTCGATCAGCGAGTAGGTGATGCCGGTCGACAGCGGATGGATCAGGGTCGCGCCCGTGGGGCCCTTGTTCTTCGAGCGCTCGTAGCATTCGACGCCACGCGCGTTGTTGTATTCGGTCTCACACTTTTCCCAGGTGAACTTGACGCCGTTCACCCCGCCGTCGCGGGCATTGACCATCTTCAGGTAGTCGATCAGACCGCCGAAGATGCCCGATCCACCGGGGGCATAGGGGCCGACCCAGTAGCCGTTGGCCGGCACGAACTGCTCTTTCGCTTGCGCCGCCGCGGTGCCGGTGTAGCCGGCCGCAAGCAGCGCAACGCTGGCGAGTGCCAAAGTGGTGCGTTTCATGTTTCCTCCTCCTCCTCCGTTACCGCCGTGATTGACTGTTTCAGATAGCGGGACGGGCAGTATAGCCAGAACCGCCCGGGTGTCCAATGGATAGGCTACCGCGATCCGGACCCGATTTCCTCAATGCGGGAAGGGCCACAGCCGCAGCTTTTCCTTGGCGACCTGCCAGAGCCGCGCCAGTCCGTGCGGCTCGACGATCAGGAAGAAGATGATCAGGCCGCCGAAAATGATGAGTTCCGCGTTGGATACCACCGCATGCGAGATCTCGATGTCGAAGGTGTGCGCAATGATCTCGGTCGCCAGGTTCAGGAAGATCGGCAGCAGGGTGATGAACGCGGCGCCGATGAAAGAGCCCATGATCGAGCCGACACCGCCGATGATGACCATGAACAGGATGCGGAAGCTCAGGTCGAGCGTGAAGGCCTCCGGCTCCACCGTGCCGAGGTAGCAGTACGCGTACAGCGCGCCCGCCACGCCGCAGTAAAACGAGCTGATGGCGAAGGCCAGCAGCTTGGTCTTCATCATCGGGATGCCGATCACCTCGGCGGCGACGTCCATGTCGCGCACCGCCATGAAGGCGCGTCCGGTTTCGCTGCGCATCAGGTTCTTTGCCAGCAGCGCCATGGCGACGACGATCGCCAGCGTCAACACGTACTTCGAGGCCGGCGTGTCGAAGGCGTAGCCGAGGATCACCATCTTCTGCGCCGAGATGACACCCGATGAGCTGTAGTTGGTGAACCAGCCGACGCGGTTGATCGCCCACAGCACGAAGAACTGGCAGGCCAGGGTCGCCACGGCGAGATAGAAACCCTTGATGCGCAGGCTCGGCAGGCCGAAGACGATGCCGACCGCAGCGGCACACAGCCCGCCGATGATGAACGAGCCGAGCACCGGCATCCCCGGAATGCGCAATTCGGCGTTGTAGGCCATGAACGCGCCGACCGCCATGAACGCGGCGGTGCCGAGCGAGATCTGGCCCGCGTAGCCGGTCAGGATGTTGAGCCCCAGCGTGGCGAGCGACAAGACCAGGAAGGGAATCAGGATCGCCGAAAACCAGTACTGGTTGGCGACGAACGGCACGACGAGGAAGGCCACCGCCAGCAGCAGCAGCACGCCGATCCGGTCCTGCCGGATCGGGAAGATCTGCATGTCCTCGGCGTAGGTCGATTTGAACTGGCCGGCTTCGCGGTAGAGCATGGTTACACCCGGTCGATGATCTTCTCACCGAACAATCCCTGCGGGCGCACCAGCAGGAACAGCAGGGCGATGACGTAGGCGAACCAGGATTCGATGCCGCCGCCGACGTAGGGGCCGAGATACACCTCCGCCACCTTCTCCGAGGCGCCGATGATCAGGCCGCCGATGATCGCGCCGGGAATGGACTCGAATCCCCCCAGAATCAGCACCGGTAGCGCCTTCAGCGCAGTGAAGGTCAGCGCGTACTGCACGCCGTTGCGCACGCCCCACATCATGCCGGCGACCAGCGCGACGAAGCCGGCCACCGCCCAGACGATCGCCCAGATGTGCTGCAGCGAAATGCCCACGGCGAGCGCCGCCTGGTGGTCGTCGGCCACCGCGCGCAGCGCGCGTCCGATGCGCGTCTTCTGGAAGAACACCGCCAGCGCGGCAACCAGCACCGCGGCGACCGCCGCCGCGAACAGGTCGAACTTGCTGATGTTGATGTTCCACTTCTGCGACAGCCACTCCATCGGCACGTCCTCGATGCCGAGCTCGAGACCGTGCGGCTGCGAGCCCCACACCATCTGCGAAAGGCCCTCGAGCACGAAGGTCAGACCGATGGTCGCCATGAACAGCGTGATCGGCGGCTGGTTGACCAGCGGCCGCAGCACGATGCGCTCGGTGAGCACGCCGACCCCGACCATCACCACCAGCGTCACCAGCAGCGCCAGCCAGAAGTTCCACTTCATCTCGAGCAGCGAGACGAAGGTCAGCGCGGCGAGGAACACCATCGCGCCCTGTGCAAAGTTGAACACGCCCGAGGCCTTGTAGATCAGCACGAAGCCGAGGGCAACCAGCGAGTACATCACGCCCGCGAGCAGGCCGCCGGCGAGTACTTCGATGAAGAATGTCATGCTAGTGGCTCACTCCCAGATAGGCGTCGATCACCGCCTGGTTGGCGCGCACCTCGTCCGGCGTGCCGTCGCCGATCTTGCGGCCGTAATCGAGCACCACGACGCGGTCGGAGATGTCCATCACGACGCCCATGTCGTGCTCGATCAGCACGATCGTGGTGCCGTAATGGTCGTTGACGTCGAGCACGAAGCGGCACATGTCCTGCTTCTCCTCCATGTTCATTCCCGCCATCGGCTCATCGAGCAGCAGGATGGTCGGCTCGGCGGCCAGTGCGCGCGCCAGCTCGACGCGCTTCTGCAGACCGTAGGGCAGGCGGCCGACCGGCGTCTTGCGGATGTGCTGGATCTCGAGGAAGTCGATCACTTCCTCGACTGCGCGACGGTGCACGAGCTCCTCGCGTCGCGCCGGGCCCCACCACATCGCCTGCTGCAGGAAATTGCTGCGCATCTTGAGGTTGCGCCCGGTGAGGATGTTGTCGAGCACCGTCATGCCCTTGAACAGCGCGATGTTCTGGAAGGTGCGCGCGATGCCCATCGCCGCGGCCTCGTGCGACACCATGTCGCTGAACGACTTGCCGCGCAGCCGGATGGTGCCCTGCTGCGGGTGGTAGACGCCGTTCAGCACGTTCAGCATCGAGCTTTTGCCGGCGCCGTTCGGGCCGATGATGGCGCGGACCTCGTGCTCGCGCACGTCGAAGGAAACGTCGGTCAGCGCCTTCACCCCGCCGAACGACAGCGACACGTTCTCCACGGACAGCAGCACCTCACCGATCGGGTGAGCGCGCGGATGCTGGTGAAGCGCGATGCTCATGCCGGGCTCAGGCCGCTTTCTTCGCCGCCGCAGGCGCGAAGGTTTTCGCAGGGCGGATTTTCAGGTCGGCCGAGATCGACCCGGTGCGGCCGTCCTCGTAGCGCACCTTCGCCTCGATGTGAACGCTGTCCTGGCCGCTGTACAGCGCATCGACGAGCGTCGCGTACTTTTCGCCGATGAAGCCGCGCCGCACCTTGCGCGTGCGCGTCAGCTCCTCGTCGTCCGCGTCGAGCGCCTTGTGCAGGATCAGGAAGCGGTGGATCTGCGAGTTGGCGAGCTCCGGCTCCTGCGCGAGATCGGCATTGACCTTCTCGATGCACTCGCGCACCAGCGCGTACACCTCGTCGCGCGTCGCAAGATCGACGTAGCCGGAATAAGGCATGTTGCGCCGCTCGGCCCAGTTGCCGACCGCCTCCATGTCGATGTTGATGAAGGCGCAGACCTGCTCGCGCTTGTCGCCGAAGGCCACCGCCTCCTGGATGTACGGAAAGAACTTCAACTTGTTTTCCAGGTACTTCGGCGCGAACAGCGTGCCATCGGCGAGCGCGCCGACGTCCTTGACCCGGTCGATGATCTTCAGGTGGCCGTCGGGGTCCACGTAGCCCGCGTCGCCGGTGCGGAACCAGCCCTCGGCATCCTTCGCCTCCAAGGTGGCCTGGGGATTCTTGTAGTACTCCTTGAACAGCCCGGGCGAACGAATGAGCAGCTCGCGCTGCGGCGTGAACTTCAGCTCGACGCCCGGCACCGCCGGGCCGACCGTGTCGGCTTTCACCTGGCCGTTCGGCTGGATGCAGACGAACACGCTGGTCTCGGTCGAGCCATAGAGCTGTTTCAGGTTGATGCCGATCGAGCGGTAGAACCTGAACAGGTCCGGCCCGATTGCCTCGCCCGCCGTATAGGCAACGCGCACCCGGCTCATGCCCAGGACGTTACGCAGCGGGCCGTACACGAAGAAATCGCCGAGGGCGTACAGCAGCCGGTCCACGGGGCCGACCGATTGTCGGTCGAGCAGCGCGCCGCCAACGCGCTGCGCAAGCTTCATGAACGCGCGGTACAGCCAGCGCTTGAGCGCGCTCGCGTCCTCCATGCGGATCGAGACCTGGGTGAGCAGGTTCTCGAGCACCCGCGGCGGTGCGAAGTAGTAGCTCGGCCCGATCTCGCGCATGTCGACCATCACCGTTTCGGCGGACTCCGGGCAGCAGATGCAGTAGCCAGTGACGAACGGCTGCGCGTAGGAAAAGATGTTCTGGCCGATCCAGGCCGGTGGCAGGTAGGCGAGCACCACGTCGCGATCGGTCAGCGCTTCGAACTCGGCGGCCGCGCGCGAGCGGTCGATCAGCGCCAGGTGTGTCAGCACGACGCCCTTGGGTACGCCCGTCGTTCCCGACGTGAAGAACATCGCCGCCGCGTCGTCCTCGGTGCCTTTGGCGATCTCCGTCTCGACGAACGCCGGATCGCGCCTGAACGACTCCTGCCCCAGCTCGAGCAGGCGCTCATAGCTCATCACCTCCGCCTGCTTGTAATGCCGCATGCCGCGCGCATCGTCGTAATAGATGTGCTTCAGCGTCGGGCACTGCGGCTGGATCTCGAGCAGCTTGTCGACCTGCTCCTGGTCCTCGGCGAGCGCATGGGTGATTTCCGCGTTCTGGATCGGGAACGCCATCTCGGCCGCGGCCGAATCCTGATACAGCGCCACCGGCACCGCCCCGAGGCATTGCGCCGCGCACAGCATGGCGTAGAGCCGCGGACGGTTGTCACTGACGAGCGCAAGATGGTCGCCGCGCTTGAGGCCCTGCTCGGCGAGCCCGCAGGCCAGCGCGCGCACCTCGTCGGCGAGATGCTTCCAGGTCCAGGTCTGCCAGATGCCGAGATCCTTCTCCCGGATCGCCGGCCGGTCGCCGCGCGCCCTGGCGTGGTGCAAGAGCAGCTTGGGGAACGTGTCCAGCGTGTCGAGCGCACTCGACGGTCCGACGCCAGTCGCCATCGGTCGGTCTCCTCCTCCAGTATCCTCCGCTGTCGGCCGGTCTGCGTCCGGCGCGACGAGGGGCGAATTCTCACATAAAACCCGGGGCCTGCGAACCTGCGCGGGATCGAGAAATCGCCGCCTGCATGGCGGCTTTGCCCTCCCCTGCGGACCCGGCGAGAATCCCTGCATGCCTGATCCCGTCAGCGAAGGGCGCATCAGCTACGAACGGCGCGAGGCCCTCGCCCTCATCGGCATCGACCGCCCACGAAAGCTCAACGGCTTCACGCCGGCGATGTACCGCGCCCTGTCGGAGGCCTTCGATGCGCTCGAGCGTGATGCGGAGGCCCGCGTCGGCGTGCTGTTTGCGCACGGCGGCAATTTCACCGCGGGACTGCAGCTCGATCTCTTCGCGCCGATGATGCGGCGCGGCGAGTCGATGATTCCGTCCGGGGGCATCGATCCGCTCGGCCTGCGCGAGCCGACGCGCAGCAAGCCGATGCTGTGCGCCGTGCAGGGCATCTGCTTCACGCTGGGCATCGAGCTGATGCTGGCGCAGGACATCGTCGTCGCGGCCGACGATTGCCGCTTTGCGCAGATCGAGGTGAAGCGCGGCGTGATTCCCACCGGGGGCGCGACAATGCGCTTCGTCGAGCGCGCCGGCTGGGGCAATGCGCAGCGCTACCTGCTCACGGGCGACGCGTTCGGCGCCGCCGAGGCTTTCCGGCTCGGCTTCGTGCAGGAGGTCGTCCCCGCCGGCCGGCAGCTCGAACGGGCGATCGAAATCGCGACGACCATCGCCGCCCAGGCGCCGCTCGCGGTGCGCGCCTCGCTCGCCGCGTCGCGGCGCTACCTCGAGGAAGGGCCGCTCGGCATGAAGCCCCACCTGGAGGCGGTGCAGCGCCGGCTCGCGCTGACCGAGGACGCAGCCGAAGGCCTGCGCGCCTTCCTCGAGCGGCGCGACGGCCGCTTCTCCGGCAAATGAGCGTGCCGTTCGAGATTCCGGTCCCGTTCGCCGCGGCGCGTGCCGCCGTGCGCCCGGAGTGGATCGACTACAACGGCCACATGAACGTCGGCTACTTCAGTGTCGTGTTCGACCTCGCGGCCGACGCCTTTCTCGAGTTTCTCGGCTTCACGCAGGACTTTCGTCGACAAAACGGCTCGACCACCTTCGCGCTCGAGCAGCACCTCAACTTCCTGCGCGAGGTGAACGAAGGCGACATGCTGCGCTTCGAGGCGCGCCTGCTCGATTTCGGCGACAAGCGCTTTCACTTCTACCAGGAGATGTTCCGCGTCGGCGACGACCGGCCTGCCGCCTCCTGCGAGGGCCTCAGCGCGCACATCAGCACCGTCACCCGCAGGAGCGCGCCGATGCCGCGGCAGCTGCTCGAGCGCCTCGCCGCCATCAAGCAGGCGCACGCCGTGCTCGAGCGTCCGTGGCAGCTCGGGCACGTCATCTCGGTGCAGCCGCCCGCGCGGCACGCCTAAATGCGCAGACCGTCCGCGCGCGTGCGCTGCACGCCCGCGGCGTTCATTTCCTTCCACGCCGCCTCGAGCGAGCTGTCCAGGTCGATCGCGCGGCAGGCATCCTCGATCACCGTCGCCTCGAAACCGGCGGCGCGCGCATCGAGCGTCGACCACAGCACGCAGAAGTCGGTCGCCAGCCCGGCGAACCACAGCCGGCGGATGCCGACCTCTCGCAGCCAGCCGGCAAGCCCGGTCGAGGTCTTGCGATCGGCCTCGACGAACACCGAGTAGCTGTCGACCTCCCGGCGGTAGCCCTTGCGCACCACGAGCTGCGCGGGCGCGAGCGACAAGTCGCGGTGAAACGCCGCACCCGCGCTTCCCTGCACGCAGTGATCGGGCCACAGCACCTGCTCACCGTAGGATAGTCGCATCGTCTCGAAGGGCTTCTTGCCCGGATGCACCGAGGCGAACGACGCGTGACCCGGGGGATGCCAGTCCTGCGCGGCGACGACCCAGTGGAACTGCGGCGCAATGCGGTTCACCAGCGGCACGATCGCATCGCCCTGCGGCACGGCGAGCGCGCCGCCGGGCATGAAATCGTTCTGAATGTCGACCATGATCAGGCAGGCATCGCGCATGACCGCCCCCGTCGTTCGCACAGTCATCCGATTCTAGCGCTCGGCTTGCAGGTCCGTCGGCCTGTTGCGAGGCTCCGCACGCCCCAAATTGGTGTCCCGACATGCAACGCGTTCGGCTCGTCTCGATGGCGTCGAGCCGACGCCGCTGCTGCTGGCGATCTACACCATCGGTCAGATTCCCGACTCGCGCGGCGCCGCGCGGCCTCAGCCGGCGCTGCCGCTCGCCAATGCGGGGGACGCGGGCGTGCTCGCCTCGGCGCGCTCCTCTTTCGCTTCGGTAATCAGCGCGAACACTTCGACCGCCTGCGACTTGCCCTTGAGCTGCAGCGCCCCCACCGGTTCGAGGTGGAAGCCGGGCTCAAGCTGCTCGACGGTCGAGGCCGCCACCATGATCTGGCAGTACGGATCGACCAGGTTCTCGGGGATTTCCTTGCCGTAGCTCTCGAGCCGTGCGGCGGTGTTCACCACGTCGCCGATCGTCGTGTACTTCATGCGCTGCGCGCTGCCGAGGCAGCCCGCCACCACCGATCCCGTGGCGATGCCGGCCCGCACCTTGACGCGCGGCGCGTTCTCCTCCGTCCAGGCTGCGTTCAGCTTCTCCATGTACTCGCGCATCGCCATCGCGCAGCGCACGGCGTTCATGGCGTCCTCGCGGACTTCTTCGGCGCTCTTGCGCGGCAGCGGCACGCCGAAGTTGCTCTTGATCGCGTCGCCGTAATAGTCGTCCACCACGCCGCCATGCTGGGTGACCAGTCCCGCCATGGTCTCCATGTACTCGTTCAGCCAGTCCATCAGTTCCTCGGGACTCAGCCGTTCGGCCACCGGCGTGAAACCCGCGAGGTCGGAAAACAGCACCGTCACGGTCATGGTCTGCGGCTGCAGCCGGCCGCCCTTCATGAAGCTCGCGCGTTGCCGCCACATCTCGTCGGCGACCTCCGGCGAGACGCTGCGTGAAAACAGCTCCATGACGAACCTGCGCTCCTGGCGCTCGTGGCCGGAAATGAACGCGGTGACCACGCCCGCCGACGCCACCCAGGTGATCGCCACCGGCGCGACCGGCAGCCACCAGTGGCCGATGAACGCGAGCAGGGTCGAGCCCACCAGCAGCAACAGGCCGGCCGCCGTGAACAGCGTGAAGCGCAGCGTCGAGCGCGCCACCCGCCCCACCAGGGCGGCGACGATGCCCCACAGCAGGATCCACAGGTACTCGACGCGGTCGGGCAGAAAGCGGATTGGCGCATCGCCTTCGAGCGCCGCGCGAATCAGCTGGCTCGCTTCGTGTCCGTGCACCGCGATTCCGGGGGTCGTTCGCCCGCTGCCGCTGAAGCGATCGTAGGGCGTCAGGAAGTCGTCTTTCACGCTTGCCGCGTGCACCCCGACGATGACGACGTTGCCCTTGATCAGGTCAGGGTCCAGCCGCCCCTCCAGCACGTCGCTCACCGAATAGGTCTTGAAACGGTCCGCGCCGCCGCGGTAGTCGAGCATGTACTGATAGCCCTGCGCATCTTCGCGCACGTAGGCGCCGTCGTTCGCCTCGAACGGCCGCAGCGTCACCGATCCGAGGCGCATGTGCGCCGGGTCGTCGCTGCCGGGCTGTGGCGTGATGCCCCTCTCGGCCAGATAGGCGAGCGCCAGGCGCAGCGCAAACGCCACCGAGAAATCCTTGCCGTCGTCGAGAAACAGCAGGCCGCGGCGCACGACGCCATCCCGGTCGGTGGTGACGTCCGCGAAACCGATCTGTTCGGTGCCACGCAGCACCGGCGGACCCGCGACGCGCTTGCTGCTGTCCTTGCCGAATTTTTCGATGAAGACGATGCGCTTGTCCCGCTTCAGCAGACTGTGCAGACCCTCGGTGCCCGGCGGCACCGGGATGTCGCGGTACAGGTCCACGCCGACTGTGCGCGGCTCGTGCACCAGGATCTTCTCCAGCACCGCGGTCATGTTGCGATCCGACAGCGGCCACTCCCCCAGCTTCTGGATGTCCGGCTCGAACGCCTGCACCAGAACGACGCGCGGCTCCGGCACGCTGCGGTGCTCCTTCACCCGCAGGTAGGCGTCGTAGGTCGCCAGCTCGACGAACTGCAGCAGGCCCGCGCTGCGCAGGCCGATGACCAGCAGGCCCGCGGCAACGCCGAGCGCGATGCTGATCAGCGTCGGCTTGCGCAGCTTCTGGAGCCAGGCAGCAAGCGTGGGATGCATGCGGTCATTGTGAGGCCGGAAATCGCCGGGGGCAACACCGCCGCCGGCACTGCGCCCCCAAGCCCCGGCCGCGCTAGGCCTTCGTCGTCGGCGCCTCCGGCTGCCCCGGGTTCTGGGCGCTCGCAGGATCGATATACGCCCATGGACGCGCGCTGCGCGTCCAGATATTGGCGGTGATCTTCATGTCGTCGGAACCGTCCAGCGTGCCGGCCCTGAGCGCGATCGTTTCGGGGACCGTGGCGCGCTGGCTGTAGATCGGTGATCCGCAGTCGCCGCAGAAATAGCGGTACAGCGTGCGCCCGCTGGCGGCCGTGTCGGCGTAGCGCTTCGGCGTGCCCTTCGTGAGCGTGAACGCCGCGCTCGGGACGACCGCGTTGACGCTGCCGCTCGAGCCCGAGGCCTTCTGGCAATGCGTGCAGTGGCAGGCGCGCAGCTCCTTGATCGGCACGCTGACCGTGTAGCGGATCGCACCGCACAGGCAGCCTCCGGTGAGCGGGGTGGTCATGGTTTGCCCTCCTCCTTGTCGGTGTCCGGGCCGGCGCGCCCGGCTGTCGAAAGGTAACGCATCGGCGGCGGCGCTGCATTTCGCGCCAGCGCGGCACCGCATGTGAGAATGGCGGCCCAACCCACTTAATAACGAGGAGGCTGGAGTGCCCAAGGCTTACATGGTTACGACCTACCGCTCGATCACCAATCCCGAGGCGCTGGCCGCCTACGCCAAGATCGCCGGTCCTGCGCTCGAGGGCGCGGGCGGAAAGTTTCTGGTGCGTGGCGTCCCGACCAAGACCTACGAGGCCGGCATGAAGGAGCGCACGGTGGTGGTCGAGTTCGCCAGCCTCGAGCAGGCGATCGCCGCGTACGAAGGCCCGGGCTACGCCAAGGCGCTCGATGCCCTCGGCAAGGGCTCGGTGGTGCGCGACATGCGCATCGTCGAGGGCGTGGTGTAGCCGTGTACCGACAGCAGGCGTTGTGCTGCGGCGACGCCACTCCCTGGGACTTTTGCCCTATTGCCGCGCATGCGGTTCGTGTACCAATTGATACTATGGGCTCGACCGAAAAGCCGTAAATTGCGCGATTCGTTCAGCGGCGCGCGAGTGATCGAGCGATGTCCATAGGCGGAACTTTCCGCTGAATGAACTCAGACTCGGCAGACGGGAGGAACGGGGATGACAATGCGTAGCGCCATCGTCACTTCGGTGGCCCTGGCCACCGCAGGTGGACTTCTTCTAAACGCGGTCCCAGCGCAGGGCAAAGAGAAAGGCCCGAGCGCCGAGGCAAAGCGCGTCATGGAATTCTGGACAAAGGCGCGGCGCGACAGCGCAATTCCCCGCGATCTCGTCATTGACGAGCGTGGGCTCGGCTACCTGCGCAAACCCGACGGCGCACTGGAGCCCTACGGGCATTCCGTGGCCGCGGCCAACCGCCCCGCGCCGACCGGCAAGCCTGTGGGGGGCGACACCGTGGAACCGGTGATCTCGAATATGGCCCCGGGCGAAGGCGCTGCCATCGGCAGCAGTGCGACCTTTTCCGCCAAGGTCACGGACGTCGACAGCGGCGTGAAGTCGGTGTCGTTCGTCATCACTTATCCGAGCGGTCAAACTCAGTCGTTTAGCGCTGGCGACGCAGGCAACGACATCTGGCAAATCAACTTCACAGGCTTTTCCGACGGCACTTGGGGCTGGCAGGTCGTCGCCACCGACAACGGCGCGAAGGGCGGCAACACGGCAATCTCGGACTTGGCCTCCTTCACGGTGGACACAAATTCCAGTGGCGGAAACAACAGCAGTGGCGGGGGTGACGGTAATACCTATATCGTCACCAATGCGGCCTGGTCCGGAGGCGGCGAGGTGCAAACCGCAGCCGGCCGGATCTACTTCGAGATGCCCGCGAATGCCAAGCGCAAAGGACCATGGAATGCATACGTCTGCTCCGGCACCGTGGCCACCGACTATGCCTCCGACCGCTCGGTCATCATCACCGCGGCCCACTGCGTGTACGACGACGTCAACAAGGCGTTCGCGCGCAACGTCCTCTTTATTCCGAACCAGGCCGGCACGACCGGCAGCGGCACAGACACCAACTGTGGCAACGATCCAATGGGCTGCTGGGCGCCGGCCTTCGGCGTGGTGGATCGCAACTGGACCAGCCGCACGTTCCCGGCCAATATTCCCTGGGACTATGCCTATTACGTCGTGAACGACGAGGGCGCTCACAAGGGGACCGCGGCGCCGTCCGACAGCCTCGACACTGCTGCAGGTTCCCTCGACGTGCTTTTCACGCAGCCCGCTTACAACGATGGCGTTCCCGCCGCCAATAGCGCGGACTTCACTCATGCCCTCGGCTATTCCTACAGCGAGGACCCGAACTTCATGTACTGCGCCGAAGACATGACGATCGAGGGCTCCTATGGCGACTACTGGCTTGCGAACTGCGGCCTGTCCGGGGGCTCGTCGGGCGGACCCTGGGTACAGCCCATGGACTCGGGCACGGGCGACGGGCCGATCATCTCGGTCAACTCCTGGGGCTACACCAACTCCCCGGGCATGGCAGGCCCGCGGCTGTTCGGCACCTCTGCCGCGTGCGTGTTCGGCAGGGCGAAAGACACGGGCTTTGCCAACGTGCCCACGAGCGACGGTGAGGCCGGTATGGCCGTCAGCTGCCCATAACTGGCGCATTATTACAGGCAACGCAGGGGCGGAAGCGATTCCGCCCTTTTTTTAGAACGCGCGGGGTCGAACGTCGCTTCATGCGGCGCAGAACGTACAGAATTCCCGATCAACTGACATCGGTCGCCGATCCTGCCCGCCCGACGTCGAACACCGCGTGCGACCAAGCAGCGCTTTTCAGAGAGTCATTTCGGGCGACGATACACGCATACCAGCGTATGGGCGTAGAGATTCAGGTAGCGCCGCTCGCTCGGATAGCGGAGCCGGCGCAACCAACGCACAAGCGCAAGCCGTGGCTTCTCGAGCGCAATAAGCTCCGCGATCTCGAGCCCCTTGCGCTGCGCCTGCCCGCGTAGAAAGGCCTCCGCCTCGTGCAGCCCGAAAAACCAGCGGTGGCGATCCACGGGGGGATCGAGTGGCAATCCGTAATGCGCGATGGCGCCCCGGCCGCGGCGCAGCTGCAGCCGTGCGGAATTCCAGTTGTTAGGTAACGTAATCAGCACGTGGTTGCGCGCGACGCGAACCAGCTCGTCGAAAATCGCGTGCAGGTTGTCGAGATGCTCGAGGACATCGGTGCAGACCACGGTGTCCCAGCTGCGGTCCTCGAAAGGCAGCACGGCGGAACGCTGCAGGTCCTGGTGAATGTCCGCTTCCGCGCTGCGGTCGATGCCGGTGTAGCGCTCGGCGCCGACGAACTCGCGCAGCACGGCGCGGTCGCAGCCGACGTCGAGCACCCGGCCCTGCAGATAGGGGGCGAGCAGGCGACTGAGGAAGCGCGGCCGGTCCTGGCGGGTCTCGAAAGCGACGAAGAGGCGCTGCATCGGCGAAGTGTGTGAGCGCGCGCGACGCGCGTCAACGCGCGCACGTCTCGATCATCGAGCGGCCGTGTACCGCGCGCTACATGCTCCTGCGGTACTGCCCGCCCACCTCGAACAGCGCGTGGGTGATCTGCCCGAGCGAGCAGCAGCGCACCGCGTCCATCAGCACCGCGAACACGTTCTCGTTGGCAATCACCGCCTGCTGCAGGCGCGCGAGCATCGCCGGCGCGTCCTTGGCGTGCTTCTTGTGGAAAGCACGCAGGCGCTTCAACTGCGACTGCTTCTCCTCCTCGGTCGAGCGGATCAGCTCCAGCGCTTCGGGCACCGGGTCGCCGTGCGGGTTGCGGAAGGTGTTGACGCCGACGATCGGATAGGAGCCGTCGTGCTTCTTGTGCTCGTAGGTGAGCGACTCCTCCTGGATCTTGCCGCGCTGGTAGCCGGTTTCCATCGCG
>JBFFEY010000018.1:0-49057 GCA_041558415.1 Burkholderiales bacterium
GCGCCGCGCGCTCGCGCTTGGGCAGCGCCAGGCGCTGAGCGAGCTCATCCGGCGTGAGCGGCGCGCCCTCGTGCTCGAGCGCCTCCAGGGTTGCCTGCGACAGATTGGGGGCAGCGGCCGGACGATCGGCGCGCGCGCGCCTGCGCAGCGCCGTGCGCTTGCCGGGCGCTTGCGCCGCGAGGCCTGCGCGCGCCGTGCGTTCTTGTGCCCGGCGCCGCAGCTTGTCGCGTTGTTTTGACACTCGGTAATGCTCCCTCTAGAATGCGCTGCCCTGCCGAGGTGGCGGAATTGGTAGACGCACTAGGTTCAGGTCCTAGCGCCTGCAAGGGTGTGGGGGTTCGAATCCCTTCCTCGGCACCAGGCCCATCGGGTCTGCGGCAATGTCAGTCAAACGGATGGCGACGAACGATCGTTTCGTCGCGATCCGGTCCCGTCGAAATCAGATCGATCGGAACGCCGGCGAGCTTCTCGATGCGCTCGAGGTAGGCGCGCGCACCCCGCGGCAGCGCCTCGAAGGACTTGATGCCGACCGTGCTCTCCTTCCAGCCCGGGAGTTCCTCGTAGACCGGCTCGCAGCGCTCGAGTTCCTCGGCGCCCACCGGCAGAATCTCGGAGAGCTCGCCCTCGATGCGGTAGCCGACGCAGATCTTGACCGACTCGACGCCGTCGAGCACGTCGAGCTTGGTGATGCACAGCCCGGACACGCCATTCAGCTGGATCGAGCGCTTGAGCGCTGCGGCATCGAACCAGCCGGTACGGCGCGGCCGCCCGGTGGTCGCGCCGAATTCCTGGCCGCGCGCGGCGAGGTAGCGCCCGACGTCGTCCAGCAGTTCGGTCGGAAACGGTCCGCTGCCGACGCGCGTGGTGTAGGCCTTGGTAATGCCAAGCACGTAGTGCAGATGGTGCGGTCCGATGCCGGCGCCCGCGGCGGCGGCCCCGGCGACGCAGTTCGATGAGGTGACGAAGGGATAGGTGCCGTGGTCGATGTCGAGCAGGCTGCCCTGCGCACCCTCGAACAGCAGATTCTTGCCCGCCCGGTTGGCGTGGTACAGCGCGCGCGGCACGTCGGCGACCAGCGGCGCAAAACGCGGTGCCAGCGCGAGCGCCTCGTCGAGCGTCTTTTGGAAGTCCACCGGCGGCTGACGATAGTAGTGGGTCAGCACGAAGTTGTGGAAGTCGAGCAGCGCCTGAAGCTTTTCCGCGAAGCGCACCGGCTTGAACAGGTCCTGCAACCGGATGGCGCGCCGCGCCACCTTGTCCTCGTAGGTCGGTCCGATACCGCGCCCGGTGGTGCCGATCTTCTGCGCGCCGCGCGCCGCCTCGCGCGCCGCATCCAGCGCCGCGTGGTACGGCAGGATCAGCGGGCAAGCCTCGGAGATGCACAGCCGCGCCACGACGCCCGGCACGCCGGCCGCCTCGAGCTGACCCATCTCGTCGACCAGTGCCTGCGGCGAAACCACCACGCCGTTGCCGATAAAGCAGTCGACGTGTTGCCGCAGAATGCCCGAGGGAATGAGATGCAGCACGGTCTTCTTGCCGCCGATGACGAGCGTGTGCCCCGCGTTGTGACCGCCCTGGAAGCGCACCACGCCCTGCGCGCGATCGGTCAGCCAGTCGACGATCTTTCCCTTGCCTTCGTCGCCCCACTGGGTCCCGATGACGACAACGTTGGTGGCCATGACAGCGGTTATCCTTTCACCGCGCGAACCTGCCAGCGGCCGCGCCGCTTGACAAGCACGCGCGTGCAACCAAGCTCGCTGCGGTGACGCGCATGTCCCGGCAGCTCGTCGATGACGATCTCGCCCGCGCGACGCAGCGCGGCGACCTTGGCGACCAGCTTCGCATCGCGGCCGTTGGCCGGCGCGAGGATCGGCGAGCGCCGCGCGACCGGCGCCGCCGCTGCGGCGAGCGCGCGCAGGTCGATCGAGAAGCCGGTCGCCGGGCGGGGTCGTCCGAACGCGCTGCCGACCTCGTCGTAGCGTCCGCCGCGCGCGATCGCGCCGCTCACGCCCTCGCAGTAGGCATCGAACACGACGCCCGAGTGGTAGTGATAGCCGCGCAGCTCCGCGAGGTCGAAGCTCATCGGCAAGGTCTCCGAACGGCCGACCCGGTCTGCGTCGGCCAGCGCACGCAGCGTCGTCAGCGCGCGGCGCAGCGCCGGGATCCGGGGCAGCCGGCGCGCGGCGAGCGCGAGTACCTCGCGCCCGCCGTACAGCTCGGGCAACAGCAGCAACGCCTCGCGCAGCCGCACCCCGAGCGGCCGCGTCAGCGTACGCAGCGCAGGCACGTCCTTCTTCTGCAGTGCCTCGAACAGCTCCGCTTCGCGCTCCGCGTCGATCTTCGCTGCACGCACGAGCCCGCGGAACACCGCGACGTGTCCCACGTCGATGCGCGCGCCGCGTACGCCCGCGACGGCCAGCGCACTGGAGAGCAGGCGCTGGATCTCGAGGTCGCTCTCCACGCCGGCGTGGCCGTAGATTTCAGCGCCGATCTGTAGCGGCTCCCGCGTCACGGCAACGCCGGCGGGACGCGCATGCAGCACGCTACCGCAGTAGCACAGCCGCGCGACGCCCTTGCGGTTGAGCAGGTGTGCGTCGATGCGCGCCACCTGCGGCGTAATGTCGGCGCGTACGCCCATCATGCGGCCCGAGAGCTGGTCGACCAGTTTGAAGGTGCGCAGGTCGAGATCGTGCCCGGTGCCGGTGAGCAGCGACTCGACGTATTCGAGCATCGGCGGCATGACGAGTTCGTAGCCGCGGCCGGCGAACACGTCGAGCAGCAGCCGGCGCAGCCGCTCGATGCGCGTGGCCTCCTCCGGCAGGATGTCCTCGAAGTACTCCGGCAGCAGCCAGCGCATTGCCACGCCCTCAGCTCACGAGCACGAACAGCAGCAGGCCGAGCGCCATCGCCGCCAGCCCGACGAAGCGGATCTGGCCGTCCGTCAGCAGCATGATGCGACGGAAGGTCTCGCGCCAGACGCTAGGCGCGAGGAACGGAAGCGCACCCTCGATGATCAGCATCAGGGCGAACGCCATGATCAGCGTGGCGCCCATCGCTCATTTCTGTTTTGCCGGGGAACGACCGGCCGAATTCCCGAAATAGCGCAAGTAATCCGACGTCGGCTCGATCAGCAACAGATCCTTGTTGCCCCGGAACGTGTCCCGATAGGCTTCCATGCTGCGGTAGAAGGAATAGAACTCAGCATTCTGCGAAAACGCCTTGGCGTACGTCGCTGCCGCCTTCGCATCGCCCTCGCCCTTGACGCGCTGCGCGTCGCGATACGCATTAGCGAGAATCACCTCGCGCTGCTTGTCGGCATCGGCACGAATGCGCTCGGCCTCGGCCGCGCCCTCGGAGCGCTGCTCGTTGGCGATGCGCTTGCGCTCGGCCTGCATGCGCCCGTACACGGACTGGCTCACCTCCACCGGCAGGTCGACGCGTTTCAGGCGTACGTCGATGATCTCGACGCCGATGCGGCCCAGGTCCTTGTCCGCCTTCTGTCGCACTTCATCCATGATCTCGTCGCGCGCGCCGGACACCACGTCGTGCACCGTACGCCGGCCGAACTCGGCCTGCAACAGGTTCGAGATGGTCTGGCGCAGACGCGTCGCGGCGCGGAACTCGTCGCCCTGCACGCTGACGTAGAACTGCCGCACGTCGATGATGCGCCACTTGACGTAAGAGTCGACCAGAACCGGCTTCTTCTCCGAGGTGATGAAGCGCAGCGGCTCCGCGTCGTCGTAGGACAGGATGCGCATGTCGAAAAAGCGCACGTTCTGGATCAGCGGCCACTTGAAGTAGAGCCCCGGCTTGGTAATGATCTCCTTCACCTCGCCGAGCTGGAACACCAGCGCGTTCTGGCGCTGGTCGACGGTGAACAGCGCACCGGAAATGACCAGTGCGACCGCGATCAACGCGGCGACGAGTGGACCGAGCGCCCTCATGGCCGCCCTCCCCGGCCCCGCCCGCGCAGACTGTCGCGCGAGCGCGGGTCGCTGTCCGTCGTCGACGGCGCATCGAGCGAAGGCGGCGGCACCGCGCCGCCCGCCGCCGCGCCCTCGGCGACGCCCGCGCGCTGCCTCAGCTGATCGAGCGGAAGATAGAGCAGGTTTCCGCTGCCGCGGTAGTCCATCATGATCTTCGAGGTCGAGCCGAGCACCTGCTGCATGGTCTCGATGTAGATGCGCTCGCGCGTCACCGCGGGCGCCTTGGCGTATTCCGCCAGCACCTGCTCGAAGCGCGAGGCTTCGCCCACGGCGCTCGCGACCACGCGCTGCTGGTAGCCGCTCGCCTCGGCCGCGAGGCGCGAGGCCGCACCGCGCGCCTTCGGAATCACGTCGTTGGCGTAGGCCTGGCCCTCATTCTTCAGGCGCTCGCGGTCCTGGCCGGCCTTGACCGCATCGTCGAACGCCGCCTGCACCTGCTCCGGCGGCTGCGCCGCCTGGATCGTCACCGCGCTCATCAGGATGCCGGTGCCGTAGCGGTCGTGGATCTCCTGCATGAGGACGCGCGCCTTCTGGGCGATCTCCTCGCGCGACTCGTAGAGGATCGCGTCCATCTTGCTCTTGCCGATGATCTCGCGCATCGCGGTCTCGGCGACCTGCATCGCGGTGTCGTCCGGCCGGCGCGTGTTGAACAGATAGGCCTTCGGGTCGTTCAGAATGTACTGAACCGCGAACTGCAGGTCGACGATGTTCTCGTCGTCCGTCAGCATGAGCGATTCCTTGAGCACTTTGGTGCCCACGTTGTTGCGGTAGCCGATCTCGAGCGTGCGCACCTGCGCGATGTTGACGATCTCGTGCGACTGGATCGGCCAGGGCGCGCGCCAGCGCAGGCCCGGCTGCATTTCCTGCGAGAACTTGCCGAAGGTCAGCACCACGCCGCGCTGGCCCTCGACCACGATGAAGAAGCCGCTCGCGGCCCAGACGATGAGCACCAGGATGATCAGCACGATCGCGCCGCCGCCCAGACGGCGCGCCGAAGGTGGCTGGGGCGGGCCGCCGAAATCGCCGCCGCCGCCGCCGCGCCCGCGACCGAACAGGTCGCTCAGGCGGCGGTTGAAGCTACGCCAGAGTTCATCCAGGTCGGGCGGGCCCTGGTTGCCCCCCGGTCCCTGCGGACCGCGAGAGCCACCGCGCCCCCAGTTCGGGTCGTTCAAAGCCATGGCCAGCGGACAACGTCAATGAGGTTGCAGGAAAAACGCTTGATCGGTGGCTGCGCCGCGCGTTGCGCGTTTTCGCTTAGCGGCCTCGGCAATCGCGCCGCGCAGCATCTCGAGCCCCGCACCCGTGCGGGCGCTCACTCGAACCCGGCCGATGCTACCACACTCGTCGCGCTCGATCCCCGGCAGGAGCGGGGTGCGGTCGATCTTGTTCCACACCAGCAACTGGGGTACCTGGTCGGCGCCGATCTCCCTCAGCACCGCGTTCACCTGCTCGGTCTGCGCCTCGCGCACCGGCGAGGCGGCATCGACCACGTGCAGCAGCAGGTCGGCGTGCACCGTCTCCTCGAGGGTCGCGCGAAACGCCGCCACCAGCGTGTGCGGCAGGTCGCGGATGAAGCCCACCGTGTCGGAGACCACCACCTCGCCCGCCTCCGGCACCCAGACGCGCCGCGTCGTCGTGTCGAGCGTCGCGAACAAGCGGTCCGCGGCCATCGCCCGCGCGTCGGTCAGTGCGTTGAAAAGGGTGGTCTTGCCCGCATTGGTGTAGCCGACGAGCGAAACCGAAAGCACCTCACGGCGCACGCGCGCGCGGCGCTGCACCTGGCGGCGCCGGCGCAGCTGCTCGAGCTTGCCGCGCAGCAGCCGCACGCGGCTGCCGATCAGGCGGCGGTCGATCTCGATCTGCTTTTCCCCAGGGCCGCCGGTCTTGCCGAGTCCGCCACGCTGCCGCTCGAGGTGGGACCAGCCGCGCACCAGGCGCGTCGACAGGTGCTCAAGCTGGGCCAGCTCGACCTGCAATTTGCCCTCGGTGGTCTGCGCGCGCTGGGCGAAGATTTCCAGGATCACGCCGGTACGGTCCATGATGCGGCGTTTCAGGCGCTTTTCCAGGTTGCGCTCCTGCGCGGGCGACAGATCGTGGTTGAACACCACGAAGAGCGCGTTCAGGTCCGCGGCCGCCTGTGCGATCTCGTCCGCCTTGCCGGAGCCGACGAACAGCCTGGGGTCCGGCCGGTCGCGCCGACCGGCCACCACGCAGTGGCGGGTCACGCCGGCACTTTCCACCAGGCGCACCAGCTCCTCGACGCTCTCGGCATAGTCCGTTTCGCCGAGGTCGAGGCACACCAGGACGGCCGCCTGCGGATCGGCGGGCAGTGCGTCTCTTTCGAACATCAGCGCGGGTGTGGCCGCGCCCCGGACCCCTGCGGGGCAGGCGTCGAACCAGCGGATCTGCGAATGCGGGTCCGGCGCGTGCTCAGCCGGCGTCCTTTTCGCCCGACAGGTTGACCGGTCGCGAGGGGACCACGGTGGAAATGGCGTGCTTGTACACCATCTGCGTCACCGAATTGCGCAGCAGCACTACGTACTGATCGAAGGACTCGATCTGGCCCTGCAGTTTGATGCCGTTCACCAGATAAATCGACACCGGCACGTGCTCCTTGCGCAGGGTGTTGAGGAACGGGTCTTGTAACAGCTGCCCTTTGGTGCTCATGGTGTATCTCGCGATGACAAGTCGCGATACTGTAATTGATTTTCTTGGGGTTTTCTAGCAAAACCTCAGCGCCCGCCGCCCGCGACGGGTGTCGTCGGCGGCGTCACGTCGCCGCACTGTGCGCGATGGCGCAGCGCGTGATCCATCAGCACGCAGGCCAGCATCGCCTCGGCGATCGGCGTCGCGCGAATGCCGACGCAGGGATCGTGACGCCCTTCGGTCGACACGCGGACGGCCTCGCCGCGCACATTGATCGAGCGGCGCGGCAGGCGGATCGAGGACGTCGGTTTAAGCGCGACCGAGACCGTGACGTCCTGCCCGGTCGAAATGCCGCCGAGCACGCCGCCGTTGTTGTTGCCGACGAAGCCTTCCGGCGTCATCTCGTCGCCGTGCACGCTGCCGGTCTGCGTCACGGATGCGAAGCCGGCGCCGATTTCGACGCCCTTGACGGCATTGATCGACATCATCGCCGCGGCGATGTCGGCGTCCAGGCGCCCATAGACCGGTGCGCCCCAACCGACCGGCACGCCCTGGGCAACCACGTTCACTCGGGCGCCGCAGGAATCACCCTCCCGGCGCAGTTCGTCCATGTGCGCCTCGAGCGCTGCCACGCAGCCAGGATCCGGTGCGAAAAACGGGTTTGCATCGACCGCGTCCCAGCTGCGAAAGGCAATCTCGATCGGGCCGAGCTGCGCGAGGTATCCGCGCACGCGCACAGCGTAGCGCTCGGCCAGCCATTTTTTCGCGATCGCGCCCGCTCCTACGCGCACCAGCGTCTCGCGCGCCGAGGCGCGCCCGCCGCCACGCGGGTCGCGCAGGCCGTATTTCTGCCAGTAGGTGTAGTCGGCGTGCCCGGGACGGAAGGTCTGGGCGATGGCCGCATAGTCTTTGGAGCGTGCGTCCTCGTTGCGCACCAGGAAGGCGATCGGCGTGCCCGTGGTACGGCCTTCGAACACCCCCGAAAGGAGCTCGACCGAGTCGGATTCCCGGCGCTGCGTCACGTGACGCGATTTCCCCGGCTTGCGCCGATCGAGCTCGTGCTGCAGGTCGGCGCTGGAGAGCGCCAGCCCCGGCGGACAGCCGTCGACCACGCCGCCCAGCGCCGGGCCGTGCGACTCGCCGAACGATGTCACACGAAAAAGCGTGCCGAAACTGTTGCCGGACATGCGAGGCAGATTAGCACAGCGCCTCGCGCGCACACGTCGCGTTCAGCGTGCCCGCCGGCGCAGGAAAAAGTCGCGCGTCTCGAATACCGACGGCGAAAAGGAGCGCCCGTTCGCGCGCAGCGCGCGCTTCAGCACGAAGTCGAACAGCAGCGGATTATGGCTGCGGATCGCCTTGAGTGCTTCCTCCGACGACGCTTCCAGTAGGCCGCGCGCAACCAGGTCACGCACCGAGAAGATCGGCATCACGCCGGGCAGCGGATAGTCGGAGCCGTTGAGCAAGCGCGGGTGCCAGTCCACGCGCTCAAGCAGCGTGACGAGCACGTCAGTGGCGCGGTTTAACTGGGTGACCGCCGAGATGTCGCCGTACAGCCGGCCGGCGTAGGCCGGGGTGTCCATCATGCGGGCGAACAGGCCGAAGCTGGGTAGCAGAGGGCCGTTCGCCCCGCGGTCCAGATCGCGGTCTTCGCCTAGCGAGCTGCAGTGCGCGGCAACGACGCGCACGCCCTCGTCGAGCGCCGCGCGCAGGCGCTGGGGGTTGCCGAGCGCGTGCGCCTCGGCGCCGATCACCGCGCGCTCCTCACCGGCGTGCGAGATGAGCGGCAGGTCGAGGCGCGCAAGCGCCCGGTAAAACCGCTTGCAGCGCGGCGAAGCCGGGTCGATACCCATCGCCGGCGGCAGCCACTTCACCGCGCGCGCGCCCTCGGCCGCTGCACGCTCGAGCGCATCGACCGCGTCAGGGCGGTACGGGTGGATCGAGGCGGCCCATTCGAACTCGGCATGCGCGCGCGCCACCGCCCGGGCGTAGGCGTTCGGCACGTAAAAGCCCGTCTGGTCCCACAGCACGCGGCCCTGCGCGTCGTGCGTACGCTCGAAGGCGAACAGCAGCAGGCGCGCGCCGCTGCGCAGGCCGGCGACAAGGTTGCGCATGCGCGCGACGTAGGCGCGATCGACCTCGCCGGGCTCGGCGGCGTGCACGCAGCCAGCGTTCATGAAAAACAGCCGACGCGCATACTGCCCCGGGTCGAGCAGGCTGTTCATGCCGGGGTGCACCACGATGCCGCTGCCCGAATCGCCCGTGCCGACCAGGTGCACGTGGCTGTCCCAGACCTTGGCTGGATCGATGCCCGACCAGGCCGCGCCGAGCAGTGCTTGCACCCCGTCTCCATCCGGCTGCGCAGCGAGGCAGGGATTCCACAGTCCCTGTTCCGGCCAGTAGTGCCAGGTCGCCGCGCCCGCCGCGCCCGCCAGCACCCCCGCCCCCGCCAACAGAAACCGCCGCCGATTCATGCGCACCCGACTGCCTCGATCAAAAACGCCGCGCATGACGGGCGATGGGTTGGGGGGAAAGGGGGTGCGCGGGAGAGGGTCTCCCTCTCCCCCGCGTCCGTGCTGCCGGGGGCCATCAGGAAACTTGCCTGACTTCAGGCCGGCAAGTTTTTGATGTACCCCTTCAGCATCTTGTTTTCGAACTCCTGTTCCTGGAGCACCGCCTTGGCGACGTCGCGAAACGAAATCACGCCGAGCAGCTTGTCGTCCTGCAGCACCGGCAGGTAGCGCGCGCCCGTTTCCAGCATGATGCGGCGCAGGTGGTTCACCTCCATGTCCGGCGTCGTGGTCACCGGATTCGGCGACATGATGTCGCTAACGTGCAGCTTGCCGAGCGCGCCGCCGCGCGCGGCGAGCGCAGACAGGATCTCACGAAAGGTAAGGATGCCCACCATGCGCCCGTCCTCGAGCACCAGCAGCGAGCCGAGGTTCTCCTCGTTCATGGTCTTCACGGCGTCCGCGGCCCTGCCCGACGGCTCGACACTGAGCAGCCGGTTTCCCTTGACGCGCAGAATCTCCTTGACTTGCATGGGCCCCTCCTCCGTTCGCGCCCGCGCCAGAGTCTAGTCCAAATCAGGAGTTGTCAGCGGACCCCGCCCCGCGCGGGCCGCGCCGCGGCAGTCGGCGGCCGGCGGCCGGCGGCCGCCGGCTCGTCCTCAGGCCCCGCGCCGCTCGGGAAAATGCAGCTGCTGGCGGCGGCGCTCGTCACAGCGCGGGTGCTCGACGATGAAGTTGCGCACCACCATCTTGAGTGTCAACTCGCGCACGCGGTCACCGCGCGTCACGGCAGTGGCGATGTCGTCGCAGATCATCGCCTTGATGCACAGCTCGCCGTCGGACGAGTGCACCAGGTAGTTACCCAGCTCGGCCGCCGCGATCTCCGGAATGTGCTCGTGCTCGGCAATCGCCAGCACTTCCTCCTCGGTCAGACCGCAGAGCGCGATACAATCCTCAAGGCTCAGCATAAATTCCTCCTTTTCGGCGCCAAATCACTGCGGTGTCCTATCTCATAAAACTGCAAGGCTGCGCCGGCGCCCTTGATCTAGCGCAAACATGAACCCGCCCGCCGGCAAGTGCGCGCTCGTCACCGGCGGCGCGCAGGGCATCGGTCTGGCAACAGCCGCGCGCCTTGCCGCGGACGGCTGGCAGGTCGCGATCGCCGACCGCGACGCGGAAGCGCTGCAAGAAGCGCGCGCGGCGCACCGCGGTCTGCAGGCCCTGCCCTGCGACGTCTCCGACGAGGGCGCCGTGATGCGCTGCGTCGCCGACGTCGTCGCCGCGTTCGGCCGGCTCGAAGCCCTGGTCAACAATGCCGGCATCACCGGTGCAACGAGCGGCCCATTGGAGGCGCTCACGCTAGCCGAATGGAATCGCCGCATCGGCACCAACCTGACCGGCGTTTTCCTGATGGCCAAGCATTGTGCGCCGCAGCTGCGCGCGGCAGGGGGCGCGATCGTCAACGTCGCCTCGACGCGCGCCCTGCAGTCCGAACCGAACACCGAGGCCTACAGCGCCTCCAAGGGCGGCGTGATTGCCCTCACCCACGCGCTCGCCATGAGCCTCGGCCCGGCGGTGCGCGTCAACTGCGTGAGTCCGGGCTGGATCGACGTGCGCGCCTGGCGCAAGCGCGCGCGGCGCGATTCGACACCGCTCAGCGCCGCGGACCATGCGCAGCATACGGTCGGTCGGGTCGGCAAACCGGAGGATGTCGCCGCGCTGATCGCCTGGCTGCTTTCGGACGAGGCCGGCTTCGTCACCGGTCAGAACTTCGTCATCGACGGCGGCATGACGCGCAGGATGATCTACGTCGAATAGCGCAGTGCCCGCGGTCCGCGCCTACAACCCGAGCGCCTCGACCGCCAGCCGCTGCAGCTCGCCGCGCAGTCGCGTGCGCAGGCCGGCGTGCTTTTTCGTTTGCGCCAGGTTCTTCAGCTCCCAGGGATCGCGCGCCAGGTCGTAGAGCTCGTCTAGGCGGCCGGTGCCGTCGTCGCGGTTGATCCAGTGGATGTACTTGTAGCGGTCGGTGCGCACCGCCTTGTAGCTCATGCCGACCAGCCAGGACATCGCGTTCTCCGCCCAGTATTCGACCAGAAAGGACTTGCGCCAGCCGGCACGCCGCCCGTCGAGTAGCGGCAGCAGCGAACGCCCCTGGATGCGCGGTCCCGGCCGGCCGCCGGCCAACTCGATCATCGTCGGCGCGATGTCCTGGCAGATCACCAGATCGCGAATCCGGGTGCCCGGCCGCACACGCCGCGGGTAGCGCAGGACGAAGGGCGAACGGATGCCGGCCTCGTAGGCGAAGCGCCGCTCCGGGCCGAGGCCGTGCTCGCCGAAGAAGTAGCCGTTGTCGCCGAAGAGCAGGATCAGCGTGTCCTCGAGCTGGCCGCTCGCCGCGAGCGCATCGAGGATCTGGCCAACGCCCTCGTCGACCGAGGCCATCATGCGCGCGCGCTGGCGGATCTCTTCCTGCGTGCCCGCGCCGATGGCGGCGAGCGCGCTGCGCGCGCGCGACGTGCCGCGCATGCGGAACGCCTCGCGCCAGGCCGGTTTGCCGCGCACGATCTCGGCCGGCGTGCGCATGTTGGGCAGCCGCGGGAAGCGCTTGCCGCGGTACAGATCGCGGTGGCGCGGCGCCGGGATGTAGCCGCCGAAGCGCGCCATGTCGAGCGTGCCGTCGGCCGCCTGATGGGCATCCGGGTGCACCGCCTTGTGTGCGAGAAACAGCGACCAGGGCCGACGCCGGCGGCCGCCCGCGCCACGGATGAACTCGATCGCATAGCGGTTCAACAGGTCGGTGATATAACCGCGATGCTGCCGGTAGCGCCCGCCATGATTGAGGCGCGGATCGACGATACTGCCGTGGCCGTCGAACGAAATCCAGTGGTCGTAGCCCGGGCGCGGCATGCCATCGTTGCCCATGTGCCACTTGCCGATATGCGCGGTCTGGTAGCCGCGCTTCTGCAGCTGCAGGTGATAGTTCGGCAGCCGGTGGCTCATCGCGTCGCGCGCGACGTTGTCGATGACGCCATGGCGGCTCGCATACTGGCCGGTCATCACCGAAGCCCGGTTCGGCGAGCAGATCGGCGTGGTATGAAACGCGCGCTCGAACAGCGCACCTTCGCGCGCAAGCCGATCGATGTGGGGCGTCCGCATGTAGGGATGACCACCCGCGCCGAATTCGTCGTAACGCAGGTCGTCCACCAGGATGATCAGCAGGTTCGGGCGCATGCCGCGATCCTTTCGGAGCCGCCAAGTCGAGCTGATAAGTCTAACCGCAAGCGCCCGCAATTCCTCGTGCAGCGGCCTTGCATTCGGCGGCGCACGGCCATGGCACAATTCGCTCCCATGACCGCACATGCGATCACGCTTCGGCTGGCAGTCACACGCGACGCACGCGCGATCGCGGAGATGTCGCGCGATTTGATCGAGTCCGGGCTGGGCTGGAAGTACGACGCCGGTCGCATCCTGCACGCAATCGACGACCGTGACACCGTCACGCTGGTCGCCAGCGATGGCGGCCGCCGTGCGCTCGACGCGCTCGCCGGTTTCGCGATCATGGAATTCGTCGACGAGCGCGCGCATCTGGTCCTGCTCGCGGTGCGCCCGACGCATCGCCGGCGCGGCATCGGCCGGCGGCTGCTCGACTGGCTCGTCGTCTCGGCGCAGACGGCCGGTGTGCGCAGCCTGCACCTCGAGCTGCGCGCCAACAACGAAGCCGCGCGCGCCTTCTACCGCGCCATGGGCTTTTCAGAGACCATCCTCGTGCCAGGCTACTACCGCGGCCGCGAGTCGGCGCTGCGCATGATTCGCATGCTGGCCAAGCCGGTCGCGACGCCCTACACCTGGCAGCCGCCGCAGTGAGCGCCGCGGCGGGACACGACCCGCGCCCGGCGACGCGCAGCCGGCTGCCGACCTTGTTCATCTCGCACGGCTCGCCGCTGCACGCGCTCGAGGCCGGCGCGGCCGGCGCGAGCTGGGCGCGGCTTGCCGCGCAGCTGCCGCGACCGCGCGCGCTGCTCATGGTCTCGGCACACTGGGAGACAACGCAGCCCGCGCTGAGCGGAAGTCCGCAGCCGGAAACGATCCACGATTTTTACGGCTTTCCCGAGCCGCTCTACCGCATCCGCTATCCGGCGCCCGGCGCCCCCGAGCTGGCCTCGCGTGCGCGCAGGCTGCTCGAGGCTGCGGGCTTCGAGGCCGCGCTTGACCCGTCGCGCGGCCTCGACCACGGCGCCTGGTCGCCGCTGTTGCACATGTACCCGGACGCAGGCATCCCGGTGGTGCAGCTCTCGGTGCAGCCCCTCTGTGACGCCGCGCACCATCTCGCGCTCGGCCGCGCGCTGCGACCGCTTGCTGATGAAAGCGTCCTGATCATCGGCTCGGGCCATATGACGCACAACCTGCGAGACCGCACGCCGGGCGGCGAGGCCGCCGCGCCGCTCGCCTACGCGCAGGCGTTCCGCGACTGGGTCGATGCGCGCGTTGCCGCACGGGACCTCGACGCGCTGGCCGACTACCGCGCGCAGGCACCGCATGCGCGGCGCGCGCATCCGAGCGAGGAGCACTTCCTGCCCCTGTTCGTCGCGCTCGGCGCGGCCGCGGAAAACTATGTCGCCGCAGGCGTGCATCAAGGCATCGAATCCGGCGCGCTCGCCATGGACGCGTACTGCTTCGGGCCGTCCTGACGCCGTGAACGCAGCGCGGGCGGCCGCAAATCCCTCCTCGCGGGGCACGCGCGGTGATAACCTGCGCGCACGCCTCACCGTCTGACGCAGAATGAACGACCTCGGTAAAGCGATCACCAGCGCCGCCGCGACGATTCTCGAGCGGCTGGTCACTTTCCTGCCGAGCGTGTTGGGCGCGGTGTTGCTGCTGTTTGCCGGCTGGGTGCTGGCGCGGCTGCTGCGCGCGGTCACGGCGCGCGGCGCACTGCTTGTCGACACCCTGCTCGCGCGCACGTTGGCGCCACGCACGGCGGAGAAGCTGCGCATGGGCCGCTCGGCGGTGGTGCTGGGCGCGATCGTCTACTGGCTGGTGCTGCTGTTCTTCGTCGCGGCCGCGCTGCACGTACTTGGCCTGCAGGTGTTCACCGACTGGATCGGTCGCCTGATCGAGTATCTGCCGACCTTCGCCGCCGGCCTGCTGATTATCGCCGCTGGCTACGTGCTTTCCGGCTTTACTGCCGACCTGGTGCGGGCGGCGACGCCGCGCCTGCCGGCGGCACAGCGCGAGGTGGTGGCGCGGGTCGTGCAGGGCAGCGTGCTGGTGGCCGCGATTCTGGTCGGCGCCGAGCAGATCGGCATCCGCATCACTTTTCTCGCGATCATCGCCGCCGCGGTATTTCTGGCGGTCGCCGGCGGCGCCGCGATCGCCGCAAGCCTGGGCGCGCGCAGCTACGTCGCCAACCTGATCGGCGGGCATTACCTGCGGCAGGCCTTCGAGGTCGGCCAGCGCGTGCGCGTCGCGGGACATGAGGGCCGCATCCTCGAACTGCAGGCGACCGGAATGGTGCTCGAGACCGAGGACGGGCGGGTGACGCTGCCCGGCAGGCTTTACCACGATGAGCCGATCGTGCTCCTGACGAAGCGCGGTGACGATGGCTGAGACCGACCGCCTCACCCTCGCCTACGTCGAGGCGCATCCGGGTGACGCGGCGCGCGTGCTCGAACGATTGCCGACCGAGCAGGCCAGCGCCTTCTTTGCGGCACTGCCGGCGCGCGCGCTCGCGCCGGCGCTCGGGGCGATGTTACCGATCGCGGCGGGCCGCATCCTGGCGGAGCTCGCCGACGAACAGACGGTCGCGCTGCTTTCCGCCCTCGGCACCCAGCCCGCCTTGAGCGTGCTGCGCCACGTGCCCGACGCGCGGCGCACCCGGCTGGTCACCGAACTGCCGACCGTGACCGCGGTCGCCTCGCGCCTGCTGCTCGGCTATCCCGACGACTCGGTCGGCGCCTGGACCGACCCGGAGGTGGTCGCGCTGCCGGCCGACGCCGCTGTCGAGGATGCACTGGTCCGTGTGCGCGCCATGTCCGGCGGCCGGGTCGAAGAGATCTACACCGTAGGGATGGGCGAGCGCCTGCTCGGCACCGTGGAGCTCGCCACGCTGCTGCGGGCGCCGGCACATGCCGCGCTCGAGACCATCGCGCGCAAGCCGTCCGCGGTGCTCCCCGCCGCCTCGCCGCTCGCAGGCGCCGCGACGCACCGCGGCTGGCAGCATGCCGCCGGCCTGCCGGTGGTGGAAGCGAACGAACGCCTCATCGGCGTGCTGCGTCGCGCGACCCTGATGCGCGCGCTGGCGCGCAACCGCTCGCTCACGGCGCAGGCCGAGACGCTCGATGTGCTCGGCGTGATGGCGAACGGCTACTGGCAGGCCATCGCGGGACTGGTCGGTGCCGCGGTCGCCGCGCTGCCCTCGATACAGCCCGTCGCAGGCCCGCGCGATGAACGCTGACGCGTTGCCCGCGGTCGAGGCGCTGAACCGCCGCTTCCTGTTCGACTACCCGCACGAGGCGGCGCGCCAGCTCGAGGCGATGGAACTCGACGATGCGGTCGAGCTGCTCACCTCGGTGCCGCCCAATGCCGCCGCGCGTACCTGGCAGGCGATGGCGTCGGACATTGCCGCCATCGCGGTGCAGCGCACGCCGGATGCGCTCGCACGCCATCTGCTGTCAGAGACCGAGCCGGCGCAGGCCGCCTCGGTGCTGGCGCAGATCGAGCCCGACCAGCGCGCGCGGCTGCTCGGCCTGCTGGACGCACAGATCGCTGCCGAGCTGCAGGCCCTGCTGGTGTACCCGGCCGAAAGCGCCGGCCGCGTCATGGACCCTCAGGTCACGCCGGTGCGCGCCGATGGCACGGTGGCCGAGGCGCTGACCCGGCTGCGCAGCTTGCGGCGCAAGGCACTGCGCGAGCTGTACGTGGTGGATTTCGAGGGGCGCTTGAGCGGCCGGCTCGAAATCCAGGAGCTCGCGGTCGCCGAGGAGGACACACCGCTGCGCGAGCTGACGCGACCGCTGGTCGCCGCGGTGCGCGACATGGATCCACGCGAGGACGTGGTCGAGATCCTGCAGCAGCACCCCATGATCACCGCCCTGCCGGTGATCAACCAGGCCGGCCGCCTGGTCGGCGTGATCCGGCAGGCCGGCATTGTTTCGGCGATCGAGGAAGAAACCAGTGTCGACATCCAGACCATGGTCGGCGTGAGCGCCGACGAGCGTGCGATGTCGACGCCCTTCTTCGCGGTGAAGAAGCGCCTGCCCTGGCTGCAGATCAACCTGCTCACCGCGTTTCTCGCCGCTGCGGTGGTCGGGCTGTTCGAGGGCCTGATCGCGAAGTTCACCGCGCTCGCGGTGCTGCTGCCGGTGGTCGCCGGCCAGTCGGGCAACGCCGGCGCGCAGGCCCTCGCGGTGACGATGCGCGGCCTCGCGCTGCGCGAGATCAGCCTGCGTCACTGGCCGCAGATGATCGGCAAGGAGGCCTTTGCCGGGCTGGCGAACGGCATCGCCGTGGCGGCGACGACCGCGCTCGGCGTCTATCTCTGGAGTCAGTCGCTCGGCCTGGTGCTGGTGATTGTCGTGGCGATGATCTTCTCGATGGTCATTGCCGGCCTGTCGGGCGCGCTGGTGCCGATCCTGCTGCAGCGCTTCGGCCAGGACCCGGCGACCGCGTCGTCGATCATTCTCACCACGGTCACCGACGTGGTGGGCTTTTTCACTTTCCTCGGCACGGCGACGCTGTTCGCCTCGATGCTCCCGCAGTGAGGCGGCGCAGGGCGCGGCGCGAGGACCTCGGCCTGAGCACCACCGAGTTCGCGGTGCTGCGGCGGCTCGACACGCCGCACAAGATCCAGGCCTTCATCACCGCGCTGCGCCAGAACTTCGAGCCCGACGGCGACAACTGCCGTCCGGTGCGCAGGGTGCTGCGTAGCCACAGCGCGCATTGCATCGAGGCCGCCATGCTCGCCGCCGCCGCGCTGTGGGTACACGGCGAGCCGCCGCTGCTTTTGGATCTGCGCGCCGAGCGGGACGTTGACCACGTCGTCGCGCTGTACCGGCGCAATGGCTGCTGGGGCACGCTCGCCAAGGCGAACGGCGCGATGCTGCGCGGCCGCGATCCCGTGTACCGCACGCTGCGCGAGCTGGCGATGTCGTACTTTCACGAGTACATCAACAAGCGCGGCCAGCGCACGCTGCGCGAGTACTCGCGCCCTTACGACCTGCGCCGCCTCGCCCCGGGACTCTGGGTGAGCGGGGAGAACGACGTCTGGGACCTGGTCGAGCAGTTCGACGCCCACCCGCACACCCGCATCGTCGGCAGGAGACAGGCCAAGACGCTGTCGCGGCCCGACCCCTTCGTGCGCCAAGTCGCCGGCATCCTGCAGTACCACCGACCGCGGACCCTGGCGGCGCGCCGCCGCCGGCAGGGCACCGCGGGTTGACCCTTGGCGTCAGGTTTCACCTGCCACCTCGACCAAGCTGCAGAATCTGGTCTCAAGAAATGCGAACGGAGGCTGTCATGCAACGTCGTTCTCTTCTCGCCGCGCTCGCCGCCCTGCCGCTCGCTGCGCTCGCGCAGCGCGTCGCCGCCGCCCTGCCCAAGACCCTGGAAGGCGTGCGCGCCCTGCAGGCCGAGTGGCGCAGCCTGCTCGCCGCCGGCACCCCGGTGCCTGCGCCCGGCGACAAGCTCGTCCTGTCCGACGCGGAATGGAAAAAGCGCCTGACGCCGGCACAGTACGGGGTGCTGCGCCGCGAGGGCACCGAGCGTGCCTACACCAGCCCGCTCGACAAGGAAAAGCGCGCTGGCGTGTTCGTCTGCGCCGGCTGCGGCCTGCCACTGTTCACCTCGGCGATGAAGTTCGACAGCGGCACCGGCTGGCCGTCATTCTTCACCACCATCCCCGGCGCCTTCGGCACCAAGAAGGACAGCGAGCTGATCTTCATGGTGCGCACCGAGTACCATTGCATCCGCTGCGGCGGCCATCACGGCCACGTATTCGAAGACGGACCGCCGCCGACCAGGCTGCGCTACTGCAACAACGGCGTGGCGCTTAACTTCATTCCGAAGGACTGATCGGCCCAAGCCCGAGCGCTTCGCCGAGCGGCGGCGCCGGGAAGTGAAAGCGTACCGGCCCGTCGGGCCGCGCGCGCAGGAACTGGTCGAGATAGGGGTCGGTCGAGGCGAGTACGGCCTGCGGTGTGCCCTCGCCGACGACGACGCCGTCCGAGATCACGTAAACGTAGTCGACCACCTTGAGCGATTCGCTGACGTCGTAGGTGACCACGATCGAGGTGGTGCCGAGCGCGTCGTTCAGCTTGCGGATCAGTGTGGCGACGACGTTTAGCGTGATCGGATCGAGGCCGGCGAAGGGCTCGTCGTACATCACCAGGCGCGGATCGTGCGCGATGGCGCGCGCCAGCGCGACGCGCCGCGTCATGCCGCCCGACAGGTCGCCCGGCATCATG
The DNA here is from genome assembly GCA_041558415.1 of Burkholderiales bacterium. Classification (GTDB taxonomy): domain Bacteria; phylum Pseudomonadota; class Gammaproteobacteria; order Burkholderiales; family SG8-39; genus SG8-39. Next base: position 18,604 of record JBFFEY010000018.1, read on the forward strand.
GCATGCGCATTGCGCAGCCCCACGGCCTGCAGCTTCATCAGCACCAGCGGCCGAATCAGATCCTCCGGCAGGTCGTAATGCTCGCGGATCGGGAAGGCGATGTTCTCGTAGACCGACAGATCGCTGAACAGGCCGCTGGTCTGGAACATCATGCCCATGCCGCGGCGCAGTGCGTAGAGGGCGTCGGCGTCGAGCTCGGGCACGTTCTCGCCGTACACGCGGATCTGTCCGCGCGGCGGTCGCAGCTGGCCACCGATGAGCTTGAGCAGGGTCGATTTGCCGCAGCCGCTCGCGCCCAGAATGGCGACCACCTGACCGCGCGGCACGGCAAGCGACAGGCCCTTGAAGATCGGCAGCTCGCCGTAGCTGAAATGCAGGTCGCTGATCTCGACGACGTTTTCGGTGTTCGCGCTCACGCCGCAAGTCTAGCCCAGCACCCGCGCGCCGTAGAATCGGAGCATGGATGATGCCTCGAGCCACCCGTATACCGCGCTCACGCCGGACCGCGTCCTCGATGCCGTCGACAGCGCCGGCTGGCGCAGCGACGGGCGCCTGTTCGCGCTCAACAGCTACGAGAACCGCGTCTACCAGATCGGGCTCGAGGACGGCTCCAGCGTGGTGGCGAAGTTCTACCGCCCGGCGCGCTGGAGCGACGCGCAGATCGGCGAGGAGCACGCCTTCGCGCTGGAACTCGCCGCGCGCGAGATTCCGGTCGTGGCGCCACTGGCGCGTGACGGCCGCACGCTGTTCGCGCATGCGGGGTTCCGCTTCGCCGTCTATCCGCGGCGCGGCGGGCGCCCCCCCGAGCTCGACGACCCCGCCGTGCTCGAGTGGATCGGCCGCTTCCTCGGCCGCATTCACGCGGTCGGCGCGACGCAGCCCTTCCGCGAACGGCCGGCACTCGACCCGCAGAGCTTCGGCCGCGAGCCGCGCGACTTCATTGTCGAGCAGCACCTCGTGCCGGACGAGCTGCGCGAGGCCTGGTCGAGCATCGCGGCGCTCGCGCTCGAGACGGTCGGGCGCCGCTGGCAGGAGGTGAGCGGCGTGGCGCGCATCCGCCTGCATGGCGACTGTCATCCGGGCAATATCCTGTGGACGGACGACGGACCGCACTTCGTCGACCTGGACGACTGCCGCAGTGGCCCGCCGATCCAGGACCTGTGGATGCTGCTCTCGGGCGAGCGCGAGGCGATGCAGCGCCAGCTGGCCGCCGTGCTGCGCGGCTACGAACAGTTCTGTGACTTCGACGCGCGCGCGCTCACCCTCATCGAGCCGTTGCGCACGCTGCGCCTGCTCCACTATGCGGCGTGGATTGGCGCGCGCTGGGCTGACCCTGCCTTCCCGGCGGCCTTCCCCTGGTTCGGCACCCCGCGCTACTGGCAGGACCGGGTTCTCGAGCTGCGCGAACAGGTGGCAGCGATGGACGAACCACCGCTCGAAAGGCCCTAAACGTCAGAAACCGACGTTCTGCGCGCCCTTCAGCTTCAGCATCGCACGCGCGTCGTCCGGCGTTGCCACCGCGAGGCCGAGCTCTTCCAGGATGCGCCGCGCCTTTGCAACCTGCTCGGCATTCGACTCGGCGAGCCGCCCCGGGCCGAGCCAAAGGCTGTCCTCCAGGCCGACACGCACGTTGCCGCCCATCACCGCTGACATCGCCGCGGTCTGCATCTGACTGCGCCCCGCGCCGAGCACCGACCAGTAGTAAGCGTCGCCGAACAGGCGGTCGGCGGTGCGCTTCATGTGCAGGACGTCCTCGGCGTGCGCGCCGATGCCGCCGCGGATGCCGAACACCGACTGGATGAAGAGCGGCGCTGTTACCAGTCCGCGGTCGAGGAAGTGCGCCGCGGTGTAGAGGTGGCCGATGTCGTAGCACTCCATCTCGAAGCGCGTACCGTTCGCCGAGCAGGACTCGAGGATGTAGGCGATGTCCCGGAAGGAGTTCTTGAAGATGCGGTCGTCGCTGCCCTCCAGGTACGGCTTTTCCCAGTCGTACTTGAACTCCTTGAAGCGCTTGAGCATCTCGTAGAGGCCGAAGTTCATCGAGCCCATGTTGAGCGAGGCCACTTCGGGCTTGAGCTCGAGCGCGGGCCGCAGCCGCTCCTGCGCCGTCATCGTCGCGGCGCCGCCGGTGGTCAGGTTGATGATCACGTCGCTCGCCACCGCGATCTGCGGCAGGAACTCGTGGAACAGCTCGGGATCCTGCGACGGGCTGCCGTCCTCGGGCTTGCGCGCGTGCAAGTGCACGATCGCGGCGCCTGCCTGCGCCGCGCCGATCGCCGCCTTGGCGATCTCCGCCGGCGTGATCGGCAGGTGGGGCGACATGGTCGGGGTGTGGATAGAGCCGGTCACCGCGCAGGTGATGATGACCTTGCCTTGGGCTGCTGCCATGGGATGTGCCTCCTCTCGGTCGCTGCTCAGTCGTTGTCCTGTTCGGCCATGCGGCGCTTGTGCGCCGCGAGCGCCATGAGGCGCCGGTCGCGCCAGGCGGCGCGTTCGGCGAGACGATCGGCGGCGAGCTGTGCGCGGCGCTCGGCTTCCAGCCGCTTCACCGCCGCCGCATCCCAGTCGCGCGGCGTTTGCGCACGGTCCATCTCGACCATCGTCGCCGCATAGCGCGCTGCGTAATCCGCAACGCCGCCGGGCGCGTTTAGGTCGATGGTTTCCATCGGCCCCATGAACGACCAGCGCAGGCCCAGCCCGTCGCGCACCGTCTTGTCGATGTCCTCGGCCGAGGCGACGCCGTCCTCGTAGAGGCGCAGCGCCTCGCAGACCAGCGCGGCCTGCAGGCGGTTGAGGATGAAACCCGGGATCTCGCGTCGCACGATCACCGGCACCTGACCGGCGCCCGCGTGCAGCGCGCGGGCCCGCTCGAGCACCGCCGCGTCGGTCCACGGCGCCGGACACAGCTCCACCACCGGCACCACGTGCGGCGGGTTCACCGGATGTGCCACCAGGCAGCGGTTGCGCCCGGGGAGCGCCTCCGAGAACGCCGACGCGGGAATGAAAGAGGTCGAGCTCGCCAGGATGCAGTCCGGCGCGGCGATCCGGTCCATCGCGGCAAAGATCTCCTTTTTCGCATCGACCGTCTCGCGCACGTTTTCCTGCACGTACTGTGCGCCCTGAAGGGCCTGTTCGAGCGACTGCGCCGCGCGCACGCGCGCCAGCACCTGCGCCGGTGGCTCGTCGACGAGGCCAAAGCCGTGCATCTCGCCGAGCGTGCGCTCGATCCAGACGAGCGCCGCGCGCGTCGCGCCGGGCGCCGTATCGGTGAGCGTGACCGCACGCCCTGCGCGGGCGAAGACGATCGCCCAGGCACGCCCGATCAGGCCCGCGCCGACGATCGCGACGCGCGGCGCCGGCGCCGGCGACCCGGGCATTCCGTTCACTGCCATCGACGTCTTCCAGAAGAAATGCAGCGCGCAGTGTAGCCGAGCCGCAACGAGGCGCCGCAGCCGGTCGAGCCGCATGCTAGGATCGTTTCGCATGCCGGCATCGCCGCTCGTCGCACTCGAACGCATCAAGGATCGCTACGGTCCCGGCTCAGGAGCGGCGAAGCGCGCACTGCTCGGCCGGCTTGCGCGCACGCGATTGAAAACCGCAGGACAGATTCTGCGCCTGCACGAGGCGCTGTGTTTCCTGCGCGCCTATCCGGACGACGCGCGCCTGCGCGCACAGGTGGCGCGCATGCTCGCAGCGTTTGCACGGCGTGCCGACCTGCGGCGGCAGCGCGCTGCGCTGGAGAACAGCGGCATCGCCGGCACCGTCATCCGCCACGCCTATTTCTGGCCGATGCTGCGCTGGGTTGCGCGGCGCTGGCCGCAGCAGCTGACGCTCGACCGCGCCGACGCCGTCGCCGCGCGGCGCATCGAAGCGGTGCTCCCGGTTCTGCTGACCACCGCGGAGGCCGAATGGACACGCGCGCCCCGGCCGCAGGGCTTTGCGGCGCTCGACTGCCTGCGTCCGAGACGCGCCACCGACGCAGCATTTTTCATGCACCTGATCGAGGCACTGCCCGGCGATGGCCGCACGCGCGAGGCCTTCCATGACGCGATCGAGCCGTTCTACACGCTGGCGCCGGGCGCGACGACGCCCTCGCGCACACTCGCCCATCACGCAACAGGCCCGCTCGTCTACCAGCGCGCGCCGCTTGCCCGTACGCGGCCCGACCTGCGCGCGGAGATCCGCCGCGCACCGCTGCGCGTACGCCGCGTCGGCGCCCGCGAGGGCGAGGCGCTGCTCGATCTGGCGCGCGGCGCGATGCTCACGCGCGAGCGCGACCTCGACGCTTTTGCCTACGGCGATCCGCGCGCGCTGCGCCTGGTGCACGAGTCGGGCGGGCTGGCCTTCGCGCTGAACGGCGTCATTGCCGAGCGCCGTGCGCCGATCGCGGCGCTGTTCGGGGCGCTCACGTTGCAAAACGGCGTACCCACCGGCTACATTCAGCTCGACATCGCGGGGCGCTCGGCGGCGATCTCGTTCAACACCTTCCCGACGTTTCGCGGCGCAGAGGCCGCGCGGGTCTTTGCGCGCATGCTGGCGATGGCGCACCACCTGCTCGGCGCGCGCTCGTTCACCATCGAACCCTACCAGCTCGGCGACGGCAACGACGAGGCGATCGAGTCGGGCGCCTGGTGGTTCTACCGCAAGCTTGGCTTCGTGCCGCGCGCGAGGACGGCATTGCGCCTCGCGCGCCGCGAGGCGCAGCGCGGCAGGCGCTCGAGCGGCGTCACGCTGCTTCGGCTCGCGCAATCGCACCTTTATTTCGAGCTCGAACCTGCGCGCGCGTGTCCGCTGCCGCCGCTTGCAGAGATCGGCGAGCGCATCTCGCGCACGCTCGCCGCGCGCAGCGTCGATCGGACTGCGGCGCTCGATACCTGCAGCCAGGAGGCGCTCGAGAGAACCGGGCAGCGCTCGCTTGCCGGCTGGCGCGTTGACGAGAAGCTGGCTTGGCGGCGCTGGGCGCCGCTCATCGTCTCGCTGCCCGGCCTCGGGCGCTGGTCAAAGGCGGAAAAGCGCGCGCTGATCGACGTGGTCCGCGCCAAGGCAGGCGCGAGCGAGCTCGACTACATCCGCCGCTTCAACGCGCACCCGCGCCTCGCGCGCACGCTGCTCGGTCAGATCGTGTAGCGCACGTCGGCGCAGACCGACAGCGCCTGCCCGGTGATGTGCTTGCCGGCGTCGGTGGCGAGGAACAGCGCCATGTTGGCGATGTCCTCGGCGCTGACGAATTCGCGCAGGCTGACGCTGTCGAAGATGCGCCGGCGCATTTCGTCCTCGCTGATGCCGAGGCCCTTGGCCTTGTCGCGGATCACGCGCTCGATCCGCTCGCCCTCGACGTAGCCCGGCTGGATGCAGTTGACGCGCACCTTGTCCGCGCCGGCCTCGACCGCGAGGCTCTTGGTGAAGCCGACCACCGCCCACTTCGCCGCGGCATAGGGCGTACGCATGGCGAAGCCGAGGCGCCCGGCGACCGAGGACAGGTTGATGATGCTGCCGCCGCCGGCGGCCTTGATCAGCGGCATCGCCTTGCGCGTGCAGTAGAACATGCCGTTGAGGTCGATCGCGATGCAACGCTCCCAGTCCTCGAGCGCGATGTCCTCGACCCGGGCGGTGGGACCGGCGATGCCGGCGTTGTTGACCAGCACGTCGAGCCCGCCGAGCGTACGCCCGGCGTCGGCGAACAGCCGGTCGACATCGGCGGGCTTGGCGACGTCGGCCACCGTCTGCGTCACGGTCGGCAGCGACTGCTGCGCGTCGGCCAGCGCCCGCGCGTCGATGTCGCAGATGTGCACCCGCGCGCCGTGCTCGACGAAGCTGCGCGCAATCGCGCGACCAATGCCCGCCGCGCCCGCCGTGACGAGAACGCGCAGGCCGCTGGCGGTTGTATTCATGCTCACCCCTTGTCTTGCAGTGCCCGCCAGACGCGCTCCGGCGTCATCGGCATGTCGAGGTGCGTGACGCCGCGCGAAGCAAGCGCGTCCAGCACCGCATTGACGCCCGCGGGCAGCGAGCCCGCGACGCCGGATTCGCCCGCGCCCTTGGCGCCGAGCGGGTTGGTCGTGCAGCGCGCCACGTGGTGGCCGAGCGCGAGCATGGGAAGGTCGTCGGCGCGCGGCATCGCGTAGTCCATGAAGGACGCGGTGAGGAGCTGCCCGTCCTCGGCATACACCAGGTGCTCGCCAAGCACCTGTCCGAGCCCCTGCGCCACGCCACCGTGGATCTGCCCCTCGACGATCGTCGGATGCACGACCTCGCCGACGTCGTCGACCGCCGCGTAGCCGACCACGCGCACCTCGCCGGTGTCCGGGTCGACCTCCACCTCGCAAACGTGGCAGCCGTTCGGGAAGCTCATCTCGAGCGCGGTGAAGGTGGCCACCGCCTTGAGCGCGTCGGCCTTCTTCTGCGCGAGCGCCGTCCAGCCCACGCGCCGATCGGTGCCGGCGACGCGGAACTCGCCCTTGCCGTACTCGATGTCGGCGGCGGCGGCCTCGAGCAGCTCGCCCGCGACTTCCTTGCCCTTCCTGATGGCCTCGTCGGCCGCAAGCTGCATCGCGCCGCCAACCATCATGGTGGAGCGCGAGGCGACGGTGGGGATCCCGCCCGGCACCTCGTCGCTGTCGCCCTGGATGATGCGGATTTTCGAGACGTCCACCTGCAGCTGCTTCGAGAGGATGAGCGGCAGGGTGGTCATCTGGCCCTGGCCCATCGCCTGCGCGCCGGTGCGCAGCACCGCCGTGCCGTCGGGCTCGAAGCGCAGGTCAGCCACTTCGCTGAGCGGCGCGCCGCCCGCCACCTCGAGGAAGCAGCACAGGCCGATGCCGCGCAGGCGCCCATTGGCCTCTGAGGCGTTGCGCCGCGCGGCGAAGCCCTTCCAGTCGGCGAGCCCGAGCGCCTTGTCGAGCACCGCCTCGAACTCGCCGCTGTCGTAGGTCTGGCCGCTCGGCGCCTTGTAGGGCATCGCGGAAGGCGGAATCAGGTTTTTCCGGCGCAGCTCTACGCGATCGATTCCGCTCGCGCGCGCGGCTTCGTCGACCAGGCGCTCGACGAGGTAGATGGCCTCGGGGCGCCCGGCGCCGCGATACGGCCCGAGCGGCGCCGCGTTGGTGAGCACCATCTTCACGCCGGTGTGGATCGCCGGTATGCGATAGACGCTGGAGAGGCAGTTCTTGGTGTTGTTGGTGGCGACGATCGCGGCGTAGGTCGAGGCATACGCCCCGATGCCGACCTGCGTGCGCGCGCGCAGCGCGAGGAAGCTGCCGTCGGCATCGAGCGCGAGCTCGCCCTGCAGCATGCCGTCGCGCCCGTGCGTGTCGGCGAGGAAGCTCTCCAGCCGCGTCGCGCACCAGTGCACCGGGCGCCCGATCTTCTTCGCCGCCGCCATGAGCGCCGCGTACTCGGCGTAGGTCTGCACCTTCATGCCGAAGCCGCCGCCGACGTCGTGTGTGAGCACGCGGATCGTCTCCTGCGGGCACTTGAAGACGCTCTCGGCGAGCACCTTCCTCACGAGCGCGACGCCCTGCGTCGAGACCGTGAGCGTGTAGCGCCTGCCGTCCCAGGCAGCGCTCGCCGCGCGCGGCTCGAGCGCGCTCGGCGCCACGCGATTGTCCTCCAGCCGCACCGCGACCTTGTGCTTCGCGGCCCTGAACGCGGCGTCCACCGCGGCCGCATCGCCATGCTCCCAATCGAGCGCGAGGTTGCCGGGCGCGGCCTCATAGAGAAGCGGCGCGCCTTTCGCGAGCGCGCGCTCCACGGTGGAGGCCGCGGGCAGCTCCGCGTAGTCGACCTGCACCGCGTCCACCGCGTCGAGGGCCTGGGCGAGCGTCTCGGCGACGACGAGCGCGACGGGCTCGCCGACGTAGCGCACTCGGTCCGTCGCGAGCACCGGCATCTGCGTGACAAACATCGGCTTGCCATCCCGGCCTGGCAGCAGCACGCCCGGCGGAATGCCGCCCAGATCGAGGTCGGCGCCGGTCAGCACGGCAAGCACGCCGGGCATCTTGGCCGCGTCTTTGGCGTCGATGCCGCGCAGCTTCGCGTGGCCCATCGCCGAGCGCACGAATGCCGCATGCGCATGACCCGGCGGGCGCAGGTCGTCCGTGAAACGTCCGCGGCCGGTGAGCAGCGGGTCGTCTTCGCTGCGCGGCATGCCGCGGTCGCTGCCGAATCTGGATGCATGCACGTTCATCGTCGGCTCTCGATGGATGTCAAGCAGGCAAATCGCCCTCGGCCAGGATCTGGTCGGCCGCGAGACGCCGCACCGCTTCGCGGACCAGCATCGGGCTGACCCTGAGCGCGCCGGCGAGTTCTCGCAGCGTGGGCTTCTGGCCAGGCTGAAGCTGCCCCGCCATGAGGAAATCGCGCAGCCCGCGATAGACGCGCTCGCCCAGCGTGCTGCTCTCGACCGGCGCGATGCCGGCAAGCGTGCCGCGGATGAGCCGCAATGGCGCCGTGTGTTCGCGCATACCCGATTGACAGTCGCTGCGATGCACTCAGTATAATTCGATCACATATCAACGTTGCAACCCGCACCGGAGGAGGAGCGCCATGCAACCTTATCGTCCCCTGACCCGCTTTGCCGTCGCCGCGCTCGCGGCCCTCGGCGTCGCCGCCACCGCGCAGGCGCAGAGTGGCGCGATCAAGATCGGCGTGCTCGCGCCGGTGACCGGCCCGCTCGCCACCCCCGGCAAAGACATGGTCGAGGGCTGGAAGATGTTCTGGGACCAGGCCGGCCACAGCGCGGGCGGTCGCAAGGTCGAGTACGTGATTGCCGACACCACATGCAATCCGGACCAGGCGCTCACGCAGGCGCGCCGCCTCGTGCATCAGGAGAAGGTGCACTTCATGGTGGGGCCCCTGTGCGGTCACGAGGGCCCGGCGGTGGCGCAGGTGAGCAAGGAAACCGGCGTGCCGCTCGTCATGGACGCCGCGGGCGCCGACGTCATCACCAAGTGGGACCGTACGCCGTCCGTGGTGCGTACCGCCGTTTCCGCCTCGCAGATCGGCCATCCCTGGGGCGAGTACATGTACAAGGAACTCGGCCTGCGCAACGTCACCTTCATCGGCCAGGACTACACCTGGGGCCACGAGGTGACGCTCGGCGCGGTGCGCACCTTCACCGCGCTCGGCGGCAAGGTGGCGAAGATGATCTGGAACCCGATCGGCACCAAGGACTACGGGCCCACGATCGCCGCCATCCCCGCGGACACCGACGGCGTCTCCGCCGTCGTCGTCGGCCCGGACCGCGTGCGCCTGTTCGAGGCCTGGTTCAACTTCGGCATGGACAAGAAGAAAAAAATCTACGGCGGCTACTGGATGCACCAGGACGTGCTGCCGCAGATGGACGACCGTGCCATCGGCATGATCGGCAACTCGCTCAACTATGCGGCCGGCCTGCAGACGCCCGAGAACGTCGCCTTTACCACCGAGTTCGCCAAGCGCACCAAGCGGTTGCCCTCCTGGTTCGGCGAGTCGGCCTACTCCGCCGGCCTGTGGACCAAAACCGCGATCGACTCGATCAAGGGCAAGGTCGAGGACCGCGACGCGTTCCTGAAGGCCATGCGCACCGTAACCATCAAGGGGCCGCGCGGGCCGCTCCGCATGGACGAATACGGCAACCCGATCCAGAACGTCTATATCTCGAAGATCCAGAAGATCAAGCATCCGGTGCTGGGGGAAGTGCTGACCAACGTGCCGTTCAAGACCTACGAAAACGTGTCGCAGTTCTGGACCTTCGACCCGAAAGAGTTTCTGGCGCGCGGGCCGTACAAGCGCTAGCCGGGTGACGCGATCCAGCGGGGGCGGGCGGGAACGCCCGCCCTTTTTCTTGCGCGCGCAGCCGTGACGAGCGCCATCCTCCAGGCCATCAACGGGGTGTCGCTCGCGGCGCTGCTGTTCCTTCTCGCGAGCGGCTTCACGCTCTCCTTCGGCCTGATGCGCGTCGTCAACATGGCGCACGGCGCGTACTACCTGATCGGTGGCTACGTCGGCCTGTCGATCGCCGAGCACACGGGCAGCTTCGCGCTCGCACTCGCCGGCGGTGGTGCGGCGGTCGCGCTCGGCGGCTTCTTCATCGACCGCTTCCTCATCCGGCGCACGGGCGAGAACCACCTAGCCCAGGTTCTGCTCACGGTAGGCGTGGCCTTCGTCATCGGCGACGTTGCGCTGCAGATCTGGGGCGGCGACAACCTGATGGTGCCGGCGCCGCAGGAGTTGAAGGGCGCAGTGGTGCTGCCGGGGGACATCTACTACCCGAAGTATCGCTTCATCCTCATCTTTCTCGGCGTGTTCGTCGGCATCGCACTGTGGCTCCTGTACAAGAGGACGCAGATCGGCGCCGTGGTGCGCGCGGGCGTGGACGACCGCGAGCAGGTGAACGCGACCGGCATCAACGTCGACCGCCTGTTCGTGATGGTGTCGGCGCTGGCCTCCTTCCTCGCCGGGCTCGCGGGCGTGGCGGGCGGCGCGTTCCTGACGCTGTACCCGGGGGCCGAGTGGGAGATCCTGGTATACGCGCTGGTGGTGGTGATCGTCGGCGGACTCGGCAGTCTAGAGGGCGCGATGATCGGGGCGCTGATCGTCGGGCTGCTCGATGCCTATGGGCGCTGGCTGTTGCCGGAATTCTCGTACTTCGTGCTGTTTGGCCCGATCGCGCTGCTCATGATCTTTCGGCCACGCGGGCTCTTCGGACGGGAGCACTGAGCGTGGACCGTGCACGCCCCATCTTGCTCGTCGTCGCGCTCGCGGGCGCAGCGGCGCTGCCGTGGATCGGCGGGCCGTTCTGGACCGGGCTCGCGACGCAGATGATGATCTTCGGGCTGCTCGCGCTATCGGTCGACCTGCTCCTCGGGCACGCGGGCCTGTTCTCGCTCACGCACGCCTCCTTCTTCGCGGTGTCGGCCTACACCGTGGCGATCCTGCAGGTGCGCTACGGCTGGCCGACGCTCGCCGCTGCGCCAGCGGGCATCCTGCTCGGGACGGCGCTCGCCGCACTGTTTGGCATCTCGGTGCGCACGCGCGGCGTGTACTTCATCCTCATCACCATCGCCCTCGGCTACGTGGTGTGGGGGGTCGCGCACCGCTGGTCGTCTTTCACGGGCGGCGACAACGGCGTCACCAACGTGCCGTTTCCCGCCATCGGCCCGCTCGCCGTCACCTCGCACACCGCGTACTACTACGTCGTGCTCGCCGCGGTGGTTCTGTGCGGCCTCGGCTACCGCGTGCTCGTGCGCTCTCCATTCGGCTTGGGGCTGCGCGGCATCAAGGCGAGCGAGACGCGCATGCAGAGCCTGGGCTACCGCACCGGCCTGCACATTTACGTTGCCTTCGTGCTCTCGGGCGCACTGGCGAGCTTCGCGGGCGTGCTGTACGTCTACTACAACAAGTTCGTCAACCCCGTCGCGGCCTCCTTCCCGGTCTCGGTGGAGGCCGCGCTGATGGCGATCGTCGGCGGCACCGGAACCATCGTCGGCCCCTTCCTCGGCGCCGGCGTCGTACTGGGCCTGCGCAACTGGGTATCGAGCTTCGTCGAGATGCACCACGCCATCATGGGTGCGGTGTTCATCGCCACGGTGCTGTGGGCCCCGCAGGGCCTGGTCGGCATCGCGGCCCGCGTCCGCGCGCGCCTGAAAGGGCGTGATGGCTGAGCACGCACTCGCGGTGGTGAACCTCGGCAAGCTGTTCGGCGGCCTAGCCGCCGTGGATGGCGTCTCGCTAAACGTCGCCGCGGGCGAGCGGCGCGTGCTCATCGGCCCGAACGGCGCTGGCAAGACGACCTTGTTTCACTGCGTCACCGGCACGCTCAAGCCCTCGAGCGGACAGGTGTCGCTGTTCGGTCGCGACGTGACCCGCCTGGCCGAGCACCGGCGCACGGCGCTCGGCATGGGGCGCACGTTCCAGATCACCAACGTGTTCCCGGATCTGACGCTCGGCGAGAATCTGGCGCTCGCCATCGTCGGCACGGACCGCCGGAAATGGGTGGTCCATCGGCCGGCCGAGGCGTTCGAAGAAGTGCGCCGCCAGGCGCTCGAAGGCCTGGCGCGCGTGGGGCTCGAGGGTCGCGCGCAGCTGCCCGCGAAGCTCGTGTCGTACGGCGAGCGGCGCCAGCTCGAGCTTGCCCTCGCGCTGAACACCGGCCCGAAAGTGCTTTTCCTGGACGAACCCTGCGCCGGGCTTTCACCGGCGGAGCGTCAGCGCATCTCGCAGATGATCGCGGATCTGCCGCGCAGCATGACCCTGCTGATGATCGAGCACGACATGGACGTGGCGCTCGGCCTGGCCGACCGCGTCACCGTGCTGCACCAGGGACGCGTCATCCTGGAGGGCACCCCGCAAGAGGTGCGTGCCAACCCGGAAGTCCGGGATGTCTATTTCGGCCATGCCTGAGTCGCTCCTTTCGGTTCGCGGCATCCACACGTATTACGGCGACAGCTACGTCCTGCAGGGACTGTCGCTCGAGCAGCCCGAGGGCAGCATCGTCGCCATCCTCGGGCGCAACGGCATGGGCAAGACCACCTTCATCCGTTCCGTGGCCGGCCTCACGCCGCCGCGCCAAGGCGAGATCCGCTTCAAGGGCGCGCAGATCTCCGGGCACGCACCGTACGCCATCGCACAGGCCGGCATTGCGCTGGTGCCGCAGGGCAGACGCATCTTCCGCTCGCTTTCCGTACGCGAGAACCTGCTGCTGCCGACCAGCGGCCTGGCGCGCCCGCGCCGCGGGCGCTGGAACCTGGAAGCCGTGCTCGAGCAGTTTCCCCAGCTTGCCGAGCGCATGCACCATTCCGGGGCCGCACTTTCGGGCGGCGAGCAGCAAATGCTCGCCGTGGGGCGCGCGCTGATGGCGAACCCCGACCTCATCCTGATGGATGAGCCCTCAGAGGGCCTTGCGCCCAAGCTCGTTCAGCAGGTCGGCAGCATCATGCAGGACGTGCGCGCGCACGGCCACGCCGTGCTGCTCGTCGAGCAGAACTTCGCACTGGCCATGTCGGTGGCGGATTACATCTACGTCGTCTCGGCAGGCCGCTTCGTGTTCGAGGGCACGCCGACCGATCTCGAGCGCGCCCCCGAAGTACTCGACCAGCACCTGGGCGTCGCGCGCGCCCACGCATAGGAGACAGTCCATGGCACAGCACCGTCTCGACCCGTCGCTCGAGAACGTTCATTGGGGATATTTCGACGCCAAGATTCCGCCCCGTCTCGAGGTGGAATCCGGCGACACCGTGGTCGTCGATACCGTCTCGGGCTGGCCCGACGTTGCACCGGACCGCGCGCTCTACAGTCCGGTGCATTACGAGATCGCGACGACGCTCAAGCCCGTGCTTGGCCCGCATATCCTCACCGGTCCCATCGCGGTGCGCGGCGCCGAACCGGGCGATACGTTGGAAGTACGCATCAAGGCGATCGAGCTCACCGCGGACTGGGGTTGGAACGTCATCCGGCCCCTGCGCGGCACGCTGCCGGAGGATTTCCCTGAGTTCCAGGCGCGCGTGATTCCGATCAATCGCGAGGCGATGACTGCCAGGCTCGCTTGGGGACCGTCAATACCGTTGCAGCCGTTCTTCGGCATCCTCGCCACTGCGCCCCGCCCCGAGTACGGACGCATTTCGACAGTGGAACCGCGCGAGTTCGGCGGCAACGTGGACTGCAAGGAGTACGTGCCGGGCAGCTCGGTGTTCCTTCCGGTGTTCGTGCCGGGTGCGAATTTTTCCGCCGGAGACGGCCACGCGGTGCAGGGTGACGGCGAGGTGTGCCTCACCGCGCTCGAGACCTGCCTGAAGGGCAGCTTCGAGCTCGTGCTGCACAAGGACATGCACCTCGCCATGCCGCGCGCGATCACACCGACGCACTACATCACGCTGGGCCTCGACGTCGATCTGGACGACGCCGCCAAGCAGGCGTTGCGCGACATGATCGCCTGGCTCGTGGCGATGAAAGGCTGGAAGCCCGCCGAGGCCTACGTCTTCTGCAGTCTGGCCTGCGATCTGCGCGTCACGCAGCTCGTCGACGGCAACAAAGGCATCCACGCCATGGTCGCGCGTGGCCTGATCGACTGAGCCCTCGCGCTCAGGCGCGCTTCAGCGCGTCGGCCGCGCGCGCCAGTCGCTCGCGCGCCTCTTTCGCCACCCCTTGCAGCACCGCATCCTTGGCGAAGTCGCCGATCTTGAGAAAGGCGTCCGGATCGCCGATGCGCACGATCGAGTGGCTGTCGTCCTTGGCCTCGACCGTGACGTTGCACGGCAGCATCAGCCCGACCTGGCCGTCGTGCGAAAGCGCCTTGTGCGCGAGGGGTGGATTGCAGGCACCGAGAATCGCGTAGGGCCGGAACTCGGCGTTGATTTTCTCCTTCAGCGTCTGCTTCACGTCGATGCGCGTGAGGATGCCGAAGCCTTCGGCCTTCAGCGCTTCGGTGGTCTTTTCGATCGCCTTTTCATAAGGTGCGGCTACGCTGACTTCGAATGCAATTTGCTGGCTCATCGCGGGGGACTCCTGTAAAAGAGGGACAGCGTCAAAGGGTATTCGAATCTGACCGCATGGACGACGATCGGTTCGGTATCGTGAATCTCTTGCGCAGGCTTGCCAGCGCCGCACCTGACCTGGCGCTGGCGGCGCTGTACCTCTGGTGCTGGATCGAGCCTTTAGCCTGGCGCAAGACGCTGGTCGCCGAGTTGATGCTGGTCATGCTGGTCGAATTCCTCGTCGTGCACTCGGGCCCCTTCTTCGGCATGCTCGTGACCGGCGACGCGGTGACGCAGGACCGGGCGACCCGCCTCAAGATTCTGTTCGGACTGGGCTGCGTCTACCTGTTGTTCGCCGGCGGCATGGCCGCGGCATTCGAATCCTGGGGCCCGGTGCTGCTGTTCGCCTGGCTGATCGGCGCCAAGCTCATCGCCATCCTCGCCGGGCGCGGCAACGCGGTGCGCGAGCAGTCGCGCCAGATGGCGCTCTGGGCGCTGTCGATCGTCTTCTACCTCGGCGCCGTGTTCGCCACCGTGCTGCTGCCAGTGCCGAAGCTCGGCGTCCTGCGCCATGGTCACTTTTACGGCATCCCCGGCTCGGGCGAGTGGGTCAGTCACCCGAACGTCGTCATTGCCGCCGGATTCCTCTATTTCAGTGCGCTCGGGCTGGTCAAGCTGCTCGAAAATCCGGCGTGGTGGAGGAAATGGGCAGCGGCGCAGGCCGCTCAGTCGCGCAAGTCGTCGAGCGCCGCTTCGAGGTGAGCGCGCTCGGCCCAGGCGCGCAGCTGCCAGCGTCCGGCCAGATACTCGAACCGGTTGATCGCCGCATTGGGAATCTCGAAATCGCGTGTCGAACGCAACCCGCGCGCGGTCGCCTCGCGATAGAGCATTTCGAGCACGCCGCCGTGGGTGAACACGAGCACCGTCTCGCCCGCATGGCGTGCGGCGATGGCGCCGGCACTCGCAAGCGCGCGTTCATGGAACGCCTGCAGGCTCTCGCCGCTGCCGAAGTCGAACGACAATTCCTTCTCACGGAAGCGCTCGAACTCGTCAGGGAAGCGCTCACGGCATTCGACGTAGGTGAGCGTCTCGAACATGCCGTAATGCCGCTCGCGCAGGCCCGCCTCCAGCCTTACCTCCAGGCCCAGTGCCCGCGCCGTCGGCTGCGCGGTTTCGCGCACCCGCAGCAGATCGCTGGAATACAGCGCACTGAAGCCTTCGGCGGCGAGCACCGGCACCAGCGCTGCCGCCTGCGCCCGGCCGACGTCGTTTAGCGGCACGTCGGTCTGGCCCTGCACGCGCCCCTCCGCGTTCCACGCGGTCTCGCCGTGGCGCACGAGGATCAGGGTGGTGACGCTCACGCCAGCGCCTCCGGGTTCATGACGCGGATCGGCGTGCCGGCCAGCCAGGCCTCGATGTCCTCGATAGCGTCGGCGTAGAACCCGCGGAACACGTCCTCGCTGACGTAGCCGAGGTGCGGCGACAGCGTCACGTTTTGCAGGGCGCGCAGCGCGTGCCCCGCCGGCAGCGGCTCCCGATCGTAGACATCGAGCGCCGCATGCCCCAGGTGCCCGCTTTTCAGCGCCGCGAGCATCGCTGCCTCGTCGACGATCGGCCCGCGCGAGGTGTTGACCAGGATCGCACCGGGCTTCATGCGCGCGAACTCGGTCGCGCCGAGCAGCGCACGCGTGCGCTCCGACAGCACCAGGTGGATGCTCACCACGTCCGATGTCTCAAGCAGCACGTCCTTGCTCACCGGGTGCGCCCCCGCCGCCGCCGCGCGCTCGGGCGTGAGGTTCTGGCTCCAGGCCACGACGTCCATGCCGAAGGCGAGGCCGTAGCGCGCGACGCGCGCGCCGAGCTTGCCCAGGCCGAGCAGCCCGAGGCGTTTGCCCTCGAGAATCACGCCGCCGGCGAGGCCGTCGTGCCAGCGCCCGGCGCGCACGCCGCGCTCGGCCCTGGCGAAATCGCGCGCCGCGGCGATTACCAGCAGCCAGGTGAGTTCGGCAGTGGGCGCATTGGTGTTGCCGGCGCCGGTGTTGCTCACGGGTATGCGGCGCGCGGTACAGGCCGCCAGGTCGAGGCTCGGCGCACGCAGGCCGGTGAGCGCCATGAACCTGAGGTTCGGCAGGCGCTCGATCAGCGTGCGCGGAAACGGCGTGCGCTCGCGCATCAGGCAGAGGATGTCGAACGGCGCGAGCTTCGCCGCCGCCTCGTCGGCCGAGCCAAAGGCCTCGTTGAACACGGTGATCTCGATTCCCCGCTTGCTGAGGCGCTTCCAGTCGGCCACGCGCAGCGCGAGGCGCTGGTAGTCGTCGAGGATGGCAAGTTTCATGGGCGTCTGCGGCATGGGTCGCAGACGCGAATTTTAAACGCCCCGCGCGCCAGCCTCGCGCGTCGTGCGCATCGCTGGCACGCCCGGCCGCGCTCAGCCCGGCACCAGCAGCGCGAGCACGCCAAGCAGCACGAACAGCGCCGCCGCCACCCAGCGCATCGCTTTCATGCTGACGCGGCGGGTGAGTGCCTCGCCGATCCACACCGCGGGCACATTGGCGATCATCATGCCGAGTGTCGTGCCGAGCACCACCGCGATGAGCGCGTCGTAGTGCGCTGCGAGCGCCACCGTGGCGAGCTGCGTCTTGTCGCCCATCTCGACGAGAAAGAAGGCAATCAGCGTGGCGACGAACACCCCGGTGCCCGGCAGTTCGCGCTCGCGGTCGAGCGTGTCGGGCTTCAGCGCCCACAGCGCGAAAGCGAAAAACGACAGCGCGACGATCCAGCGCAGCGTCTCCGCAGACACCAGGCGCGCGAGCCACACGCCGAGCGAGCCGGCGAGAAAGTGATTGGCAAGGGTCGCAACCAGGATGCCGAGGATGATCGGCATGCGCCGTCTGAGCTTCGCCGCCAGCACGAAGGACAGCAGCTGCGTCTTGTCGCCCATCTCGGCGAGCGCGACAACGCTGGTGGAAAACAGCAAGGCTTCGAAGTTAACGTCCATCTAGCGCAGCGCCCGCTCTAGCGCGGCGTCGAGCGCACGCGCCAGCCGCTGCTGGTCGGCGCGGTGACTGGCCTCGCCGCGGGCGTTCATCAGCACCGCATAGTTCACGCCGGAGGGTAGCTGGCGCACCATCGCCGAGCTGCCCGGCAGGCTGCCGAAGGCGGCCCAGCTGCCTCGCTCGCCGCGCCGGCGCGGCGCGCCGCTCAGCCAGTAGTGCTCGAGAAAGTGCACCAGCGCGGGCGCCGAGGCGATCAGGCCGGCAGCCGCGTCGCCGGTCTCGGTATTGAAGCGGCTCTTGCCCGCGGGATATTCCACCTCGCGCGCCGCGGGGATGCCGTTGCGCGCCAGCGCGACGTCCTCGATTCCGAGCGGCGCCAGCAGCTCACCGCGCAGGTAGTCGATGTAAGGCCGGCCCGAAGCGCGCTCGATCATGCGCCCGAGCACGCAGTAGCCGAAGTTGGAGTAGGCCCGGCGCGTGCCCGGCCGGTACTGCAGCGGTTCGCGCAGCATGTAGCGCACGATGTCATCGGCCTGCGGTGGCCGCCCGAGCTGCAGTTGGCGCGCGATCGCGTCGACACGGAACAGGGCATCGTGGCGCTCCTGCGCGTCCCAGCCGCCGCGGTGATCGATGAGGTGGCGCACGCTGATCAGCCACCAGCGCGGATCGGCGGGATCGGTCCGATAGTCCAGTCGCCTGAGCACTGTTTCGTCCGCATGCAGGCGTCCCTCCGCGACGAGCTTGTTGGCCGCCGCCGCCGTGAACCGCTTGCTGACGCTCGCGATGCGCATCAGCGCATCCGGCTCGACCGGCACACGACGCGCGCGGTCGGCCCAGCCGAAGCCGCGCGCATAGACGAGCGCGTCGCCGCGGCCCACCGCCACCGTCGCGGCAACCGCACCGATGCGCGAGCGGTGCTCGAGAATGACGCGCTCAAACGTCTCGAAGCCCGGCACGCGGCCGCCGCGCGCCGGCGGTTCCGCTGCGGCCGCGCCGCAGAGCCCGAGCGCCAACGCCGCGAGTGCGCAGTGCGCGCGCATGCGCTTACAACGCGCCAACGGCCTGCAGCGCGCGCCGGACCTCTTCGCGGCCCTCGCGCGAGAGCGGCGCCTGTGGCGGCAGCGGGTCGCCGACCGCGTAGCCCTGCAACTCGAGCCCGCCCTTGATGCAGGCCGCCAGGTTGTACTTGGCGAAGGCCTGGTTGAGCTGCCAGAGCTTGCATTGCAGGGCCATCGCCTGCGGCCAGGCGCCCTGGCGGCAAAGGTCGTAGAGCTCGACGCTCTGGCGCGCCACGAGGCACGCGGGCCCGGCCATCCAGCCCACGCCGCCGATCAGCATGACCGCGGCGGGGATATGGGCCGATGCAGAGAACACCTGCAGACGGTCGCCGACACGATTCAGGATCGATAGCAGCCGGCCGGTGTTGGTCGACGCGTCCTTGATCGCCACGATGTTGTCCACCTGGCTCAGCCGCTCGATGACCGGCAGACTGAGGTCGGAGCGCTGGAAATTCGGGTTGGTGTAGAGCACCACCGGCAGCGCGACCGCGTCGGCAATCGCGCGAAAGTAGTCGTAGACGCCGTCATCCGTGAGCGCAAAGTAGGCTTCGAGCACGGCCAGGATGCCGTCGCAGCCGAGACGCGCCATCTCGCGCGCCTGGAATTGCGCATCCGCGATCGTGGTGGAGGCGACACCGGCGAGCACCGGCACGCGGCCACGCGCCGCCTCCACCACGATCTCGACTACGCGCCGCTTCTGCGGCCACGACAGATAGGCGAACTCCCCGGTCGAGCCGAGCGGGGTCAGTCCGTGTACGCCCTGCGTGATCAGGTCGTCGCAGAGCCGGGCGAGCACCGCGGCGTTCACCTTGCCGTCCGCGGCGAGCGGCGAGACGAGATAGGGAAGGACGCCGCGCAGCCTCTGCGCCGTGCTCATCTGCGGTCGGGGTAGCTGACGGCCATGCCGGCGCGCACGTCCTGCTGGATGCCGTACTGTGCGAAGGGATAGCGAAAACCGTTTTTCGCCAGCGCCTCCATGCCCGCGATCGCCTTGAGGAGCAATGCGGGCGGCAGCGCCATCAGCATCTCGTCATCGAGCACGCCGCCGTAGCGCCGCTCCGCGAAGCAGGGGATCGAGAGGCTGGGCTCGCGCGTCTTCAGCGCGCGCCCCCAGGAATCCGCACAGGCCGACTCACCGACCGCGCTCCAGTCGAAGCGCCGGTAGCCCGACCACTGCAGGCCGTTGATGAAATAGATCATCGCCCCCGGCGTGGCATAAAAGAGCGCAATGTCCGGCGGATCGAGTCGGCCGCTGGCAAGCGGCGACACCGCCACAGCTGTATATCGGCCCACCGGCACCACGTTCATCGCCGCCTGGTGGCGGCCGGCGTCCTCCAACGTCGCGAACCAGACGCCTTTCATGTGCTGGCCGGAACGCCACTTGTCGTCCTGGCCGCCGATGCCGACCACAGAGCGGCACTGGTCGCCGACCAGGTCCTGCGCCGTCACGCCGACCGTCCAGCCCAGGCGCGCTGCCTGCGCGACGATCTGGTCCATGGTGTGCACCGTGCCCTGCGGGCGCCGGATCTTCGGCACCGCCTGCATCGCCTCGACCGACTCGAACAGCTTCATGCCGAAGGGAATCGTGCGCAGGCGCAGCAGCCGTTCGAGCGTCGCGGCAACGGACGGCAGATCGATGGAGGACGTTTGCGTGCTCATGGCCACTCTCCAGCCAACTAAAGTCGAGCACGCAGTCTAGCGAAAACGCACCCCTCTACGGCGCAGCCGCCCCTAGCCGTAGTCGTAGCCGTAGCGCTCGACGAAGCGATCGGCCGCGACGGCCGGCCCTTTGTACGACCCCTGCGCGTAGTCGCAGTTGAGCGTCCTGAGGCGCTCGGCGAGCGCCGCGTCGCTCACGCCGGTGGCGCACACGTCGAGGCGCAGATGGTGCGCCAGCTCGACCAGCGCACGCACGATGCGCTCGTGCTTCGGCTCCTGGCCGAGGTCCGCAACATCGGCAAGGTTGATCTTCAGCTCCCGGAACGGCAGCTGCGCAAGACCGAACAGCGCCTCGACGCCGAGCGCAGAATCGTCGATCGCAAGGCTCACGCCGAGCGCCTTCAGCTGGCCAAGCGCCTCGCGCGCCTGCGGCTGCTCGCGCAGCACCGCGGTGTCGGAGAATTCCAGCACCAGGCGGCTTGGCCGCAGCGCCCAGGTCCGCAGCGCGCGCTCGACCACGTCCGCCAGCACCGGCCAGAGCAGCGTGCGCGCCGAGAGATTCAGTGCGACCCGCAGATCGAGGCCCGCGGCATAGCGGAACTCGGAGCAGTTGCGCAACGCGCGGTTTAGGAAGGATGGAATCAGCGTATCGAGAACGCCGGCGGACTCCGCCGCCGTGTACACCTGCGCGGCGGGCAGCGAGCCGGAGACTTCGGTGGCGCCGGGCCAGGCGAGCATCGCCTCTGCGCCCATCACCCGGTCGGAGCGAAGCTCGAACTGCGGCTGGAACAGCAGCTCGAGCTTCTCGTCGGCGATCGCCGCGCGCAGGCGGTGCTCGTCGAGAAAGCGCGCCGTGGCCTCGCCCTCGCGCGCCGCATCGTGGATTGCGATGCGCCCGGGCATGCTGCGCGCCAGGCGCGACGCGCCCTTGGCCCGCTGCAACAGCAGCTCCGCGGTGTCGCCGTGCTCGGGAAACAAGGCGATGCCGATCGTCGGCTGCGCATAGACTTCGTCCTGCGCCGCCCACAGGCTGGTGCCCGCGGCGCGCATCATTTTCTCCGCCGCGAGCATCGCCATCTCGGGCCCGTCGATCGGCGCCAGCACGCAGGCGATGTCATCCCGCCCGACGCTGGCGTGGAAGTCGTCCTTGCGCAGCACCTCCGAGCGCAGCAGTGCCGAGATGTGCTTGCGGATCGCGTCGCCCACGGCGTAGCCCCACACTGCGTCGGCGCGGTCGACCAGCCCGCAATCGACGATCACGATCGCGGCGCCGACGCCTTCGTGCCGCGCCATCTCGAGGCGGAAGCGAACCCGGTCGAGAAAGCCGATGCGGACAGTGCCCGCCAGATCATCGCCCGCGAGGCCGACGACGGGCTCGCTCAAAGGAAGAGCTCCTTCGGGTCGATCTTGACGGTGCTCGAATCGAGCGTGCGCCGTATGCGGTACGGCTCGCCATCGCTTGCCTTCGGCCCGCGCGTCAGATCGAGTACCAGATGGGGCTTAATCGGTACGCCCTTCGCGTCGCGCACCAGCATGATGCGCGGCTGCAGCCGCTTCACTGGGTTCTGCGAGATCACGACACCGATCTCGCCGGTCTGCATCTCGATCACGCTGCCGACCGGGAACGCGCCCATGCATTGGATGAACTGCTCGACCAGTCCCGGCGTGAACTTCACGCCGCGGTTGCGGTACAGCACGCCGAGCGCGGTCGACGGCGTCATGTTCTCGCCCCAGGGCGGCGGCGCCACCAGCATGTCGTAGGCATCGACCAACCCCGAGATCGCGCCCAGCAGATTGATCGCGTTGCCTTTCAGGCCGCGCGGGTAACCGCTACCGTCGTAGCGCTCGTGGTGCAGCGAGGCCAGGCCCGGGAAGTCGGGCGGCAGGCCCGCGGTCTTGCTCAGGATCTCGACCGAATGATTGATGTGCGTCTTGAAGAGCTCCTGTTCCTGCGCCAGCCAAGAAGTTTCCTTTTTCAGCATCGGTGCCGGCAGCCGCAGCTTGCCGACGTCCTGCAGCAGCCCGAGCATGCTCAGCGTATGCAGCTGCTCCTGCGAATACTGCAGGAAGCGCCCGAACACGGTCATCATCACCGACACTTCCAGCGCGCGGCTCAGCACGCCGCTGCCCTTCTCCTGCATCTTGGCGAGCAGCGTCATTGCGTCCGGGTTGCGCACCACGCTCTCCGTGATCTGCTGCGAAGCTTCCTGCGTGCGCGCGGTGTCGATGGTGCCTTTCGCCGGCACCGTGCGCGCGATCTCGGTGACGACCACCGTCGACTGCTGGTAGACGCGTTCGGCGCGCGGCAGCTCGGCCTCGACGGTGACCGTCTCCTTGTACACCGTTTTGCCGCGCACCGCGGCGGTCGCCCGCTCGACCGCTTCCTCTTCCGCCTTGCGGTCGACCTTCTCCGGATCGACGTAGACCTTCTTGCAGAATCTCTTCAGCGTCTCGATCTGCTTTTCGTTCTGCAGCACGAAACCCTGGAACATGAACGGCGTGTCGGTCCATGGACGATCGAGCTTCGCCACGTACATGCCGTAGCGAAGCTCGTCGACGGGGATCTCGCGGTACGCCATTGTGCGTCAGTAGAGGTAAACGCAGAGCAAGACGAATTCTCGGCTTTGCCCCGCCATCGGGCAAGTCCGGGCCGCCGCCCGCCGCGTCGCGCGCCGCGTCACGCGCTGCGCCCCGCGCGCCGGTTGGCGAAAACCAGGCGATCGACCACGTTGCGCACCATCGCGCGCATCAGCTGCAGCTGCGCGCCGAGCGACATGCGGCCGAGCGCATCCGGCTCGAACTCGGCGAGCAGCATGTCGCTCGTCGCCTCGACCGTCGCCTGGCGCGGCTCGCTGCCGCCCCGGATGTACGCCATTTCGCCGAAGCACTCGCCCGGGTTGACCAGCGCCAGGAGCTTGCCCCGCACGGTGACCTTGCCCTCGCCCTCGGCGAGGAAAAAGAAGCTCGCCCCCGGTTCGTTCTCCCGTATCACGCTCTCGCCCTTGCGCGCGCGCGACCAGCGCGCCGCCTTTGCCAGCTCCCAGATCTCGGCGTCGTCCAGTGCGGCAAACATCGCCACCCGCTTGAGCGAGAGAAAGCGCTCGCTGTCCGGGATTTCGCCCGCGGGCAGGACGATGCGCAGCGCGTTCGACAGCGCGCCGGCGAAATCCGACCAGGTGGCAAAGCGCTGGGCCGGCCGCCTGGCCATCGCGCGCAGCACGACCTCGTCGATCTGCGCCGGCAGGTCCTCGCGCAGGATACCGAGCGGCTGCGGCTTCTCGTTGAGGATTTTCGCGACCAGATCGTTTAGCCGGCCGGCGACGAACGGCCGCTGGCCCGCGAGCAGCTCGTAGAGCACCACGCCGAGGCTGTACATGTCGCCGTGGAAGGTCGGCTTCTCGCCCTCGATCTGCTCGGGCGGCACGTAGAACGGCGAACCCATGATCGCCGTCTGCACGACCTGGCTGCGGCGCAGCACGGCCGAGCCGAAGTCGGTGATCTTCACGTCCATGGTCGTGCCTTGGGACAGCATGATGTTCGCCGGCTTGATGTCGCGGTGCACGATGCCCTCGTCGAACGCATACTCGAGTGCGCCGCAGCACTTGAAGCCGATCTGCAGCACGTCCGCGATCGGCAGACGCGTCTGCGGCGTGGCGCGTGCCGACAGGTCGCCGCCCAGGACCAGTTCCATCGCGATGTAGCCGGAGTCCTCCTGCATCACCGCCTCGAGGATCTGCGCGATATGCGGGTGCTTGAGCTTGCCGGCAAGCGAGGCCTCGTTTAGAAACTGCGAGCGGTGCACGGAGCCGAACTCGGGGTCGCGGAATACCTCGGGCTCGATGGTCTTCAGCGCCACCTTCTCACCGGTGAACGTGTCCGTCGCCAGGTAGACCGTGCCGGTGGCACCCTTGCCGAGCAGTTTCTCAACGTCGTACTTGCCGACCTGAAGGCTCAGGCCGAGGTCGATCGCGCCGTCGGCAACGGTTGGAGCGTGCGGGCTCATGGTTATCGCTGCATCTTACTAAAGGCCGTCCGCGGTGGGGCCTGGCCCGGCGGTAGCGTATTGTTCAAAAGCGGGAAATTCGCACGTCGGCGACGTGCCGCAGTGCCGCTTTCGCGGCTCGCCCGGAGCCCGCCGTCCGGCAGGCGCCTAGCGCCGCATCAGGGCGCGCGCAGCCCCCGTCAGCTCCAGCAGGTGCAGGCCGCCCCCGGCGCGGTCAACGATGGCGACGATGCCGCGCGCGTCGACCTCGACGTTGTTGGTGAGCGCCTGACCCGCCGGGATGTAATACCCGACCTCGCGCGGACGGTGCGGAGCGCGAATGTCGACCGCGCGCACGCCGGCTGCGAACCAGGAAAAGAACAGCAGGCGCTGCGCGAAGACCGGCGGCTGCGCCTCGTTCGAGGCATGTGCACCAAAGCGCAGGCCGCGACGGCAGAACTCGCCCTCGGGCACGTCGAACCAGGCGACATGCCTGGGGCGCGCCTCGTCGCTCACGTCGATCACCCATACTTTCTGCCGCGTCTCCGCGCAGCCGTAGGCAAGTGCTTCGTTCACCACGAAGACGTAATCGCGCCTGCCGCGGTCGGTCGGTATGCCGAGCACCGGCAGCGTCGTGTGGGCGCCGTAATCCGGCGGCAGATCGAAGCGACCCACCTGCGGCGCGAGCAGGTTTTGCTCGGTCGGCGCAGGCGCGCCGCGCAGTAGCTTTTCGCGGTCGACGATCTGCAGCACGCCACCGCGGTTGACGCCGTAGCCGAAGTAGACGCGATTGCGCGCGGGCGCCGCCGAGATCGGCCCGTGCAGGCCGACCGGCGCCGCGCCGCGCGCCCCGGGCTGCTGTCCCGGCAGGCCAAAGTCGCGGACGTGACGCGGCCGCCGCGGCTCGGACAGGTCGAAGATCTGCGTCATACGCGACGTGCGCCAGCCGGGCACGCCGGACACCAGGTAGGCGATTCCCGAGTCGCATTCCCACCAGCTCTTGTGCGTATCGTTCAGGCCGTCGCTCACGGTGACCACGAATCGCGGCGTTTGCGGTTCGGTGACGTCCCAGAGTTCGTGCGCGGAATGCCCGCGGCTGCGCAGCAGGTACCAGCGACCGCGCTCACCGCGCGGCAGCGCGTCGCCGCTGCACAGGCGCACCATCTGCGCACCGCCGTCGGCCGGCAGGTGCGCCAGCAGGCGTGGCGCGCGCGGATCGCTGACATCGAGAATAGAAGTGCCGTTCGGCTCGCGCCGGCCGTTGAGCGTGTTCAGCGCCTCCCCGGCGTGATGTCCGACATAGGCGATCCAGCGCCCGCCCTGACGCTCGATGACTGGTTGATAGGCGCCGCGGCCCTGCAGTGCGTCGTGCCCGAGCAACGCCATGTTGCGCGCGCGCGCCGTTTGCTCGGCCTGCGCATTGCCCGCCGCAAGCGCCGCGCAGGCAACCCAGCCGCCGCACACCGCCAAGAACCGTAACGCTCGAAACATTTGGAAATACACCGTTTCAGCATCCGCGCCGCGCGGGCGGGAGACTGCAGCTGCGGGCAACAGGCTCGCGACTGCAGTCTGCAAAGGAGGTTGTCATGAACGCTCTGCAAAAATCAATCGCGACGGTCGGGCTCGGCGTGGCGCTCGCTTTCTCGCTGCCGGGAACCGTCGCCGCGGGCGGACCGTCGCACGCGAGGTCGATCCACCACTACGGGCACCCGGGCAAGCATTACGGCCACGGCCCGCACTGGCGCCATAAGCACCGGCACTGGAAGCGGCATCATCATCACCGCCACGAGCGCGTGATCCACCGCGAGACCGTGTACTACGAGCCCGCGCCGGCAGCCGATCCGTCGATCGTCATCAGCCCGAACATCCAGCTCGGCGGTGGCGGCGGTTACGAAGGCGGCGCGGCGCCGTCCTCCACGCTCGGCACGGTGGTCGGCGCGGTCGCCGGCGCCGCGATCGGCAGCCAGATCGGCAAGGGCCGCGGCAACACCGCCGCAATCGCCATCGGCTCGGTCGTCGGCGGCCACCTCGGCGGGCGCATGGCGACGTACTGATCGCGGCCGCAGGGCGGCGGTTCCCGGGGGCGCCGCCGGCGCACCCGGGGGCGCCGCTCAAGCCTGCTGGTAGGCGACCAGCTCGCGCCGCTGACCCTTGAGGACCTTGCCGCTCTTGCTCTGCCGGCGAAGGACTTCCTGCGCGATCATCTGGCGCGCCTTGTCCGGCGCCATCCAGTAGCGCCCCGCCATCTCGACGGGACCCTTCGGTCCGAAGGCGAGGCCCTCGAACTCGACGCGGAAGCAGTCGAAGCTGCCGGCCGGCACCGTGATCGTCTCCCGCGCCGCGACGCGCAGATCGAAGTCGGACTCCTCGCGACCGTTGGGGCGGTCGGTGATCCAGCGTGTCGTCCAGCGCTTGCCGAGCGCGAATTCGGCCGGGATGTTCTGGTTGCCGCTGATGCGGATCTTGCGAATGCGCAGCGGATTGCCAAGCCGGTCGGAGACGCGCTTGCCGTTGTTGTAAATCACCTTGGTGTCGGTGACCTTGGTGACCCGCAGGGTACGGGTTTCCTGCTCCACCCCGGTGTGCAGGTCGAGCAAACGATAGCTGTAGCTGTCGCCCACCTTGTACGCGGTATTCATGCGCGCGCTGCCCTGGGTGTAGGGATTGGCCTGGTCGCGCACCACCTCGATGCGCTTCTCGCCCGCCTGGGCGAGAACCTGGTCCAGGCGCAGCTGCACCAGCTCGGCGAAGCGCCCGCTCGGATAGCGCTTCAGGTAATCGATGAGCGGCGCCGCATCGCTGGCCTCCTCGATCTTCTCGTACACCGCGAGCTCCGCCTCGAAGCGTGTGCGCGCCTCATCCTCGCCGAGTGCGCGGACCTCGGCGGGCGGGTGAAAAAAGAAGTCCTCCTCGAGCGACGTGCTCTCCCACGGAATCTGCCTGCCGATCGACCTGCGCCGCACCGCCAGGCGCACGCGCTTGAAGACGTCCTCGATCCTCGCCTCGGGCACCGGGATCTCGCGCAGCAGCGCTTCGGTGTAGAGGCCGTTCGACCCGTCGCCGTCGATCGCCACGTTGCCCGGCGCCGTGGCGTAGGCAAGCAGCGTGCCGGGCGGCGCGTCGAGCTGCGACAGTCCCTTCTGCGGCACGCGAAAATCGCGCCCGAAAGGGTTGTCGCGGCAGGCATCGAGAATGATCACGTTCATCGGGTTGGCGGCACGCGCCATCCCCTCGATCACGGCGTTGACGTCAACCGCGCTTGCGGTGGCCTCCTCCATGCGCCCGAGCGTGGCATCGATCGGCAGCAGGTAATTGCGCCAGGAGAACTGCATGCCGTGCCCGGCGAAATAGAAGAGACCCACCGCCTGCTCGCGGCCGAGCCGTGCAACGAAGGCTTCGATCGCTCCGCTCATCTGCGCCCGCGATGCGTCGAGCTGCAGCTCGACGCTGAAGCCGGCGCCCTTCAGCGCATCGGCCATGCCGCGCGCGTCGTTTGCCGGGTTGACCAGCCGCGCCGCCTTCGCGTAGTTCGAATTGCCGACGACCAGCGCGACGCGCGGCGCGCCGATCGCCGACGGTCCACTCTCGCGACGCGTGAGCGCGAGCGCCGTCTCGAGCGGCAGCGTCGCGAGCAGGCCGCCGGCCGCCGCCATGCCTGTGACGAAGCGGCGCCGCGCGCTGTTGGCACTTGAGGTCATCGACTGCCTCGGCTCGGTAGAGGCGACATTATGTTCCGCCTGCGGGCCGCCGCAAAACCGTCGCCTAAGCGGAAGTGCCCGCGTCGAGCGGATAGATCGGCCGCCGCACGCGGCGGAAGTCGAGTTGCGCGTAGTCCGAGGTGCACACCCCGGTGCCGGCGCACTCGACCGTCGCCCTGGCGAGCGGACCGAGCCCGGCGCGCCAGTGCACGCGGCTCTTCAGCATCAGGTAGCGCTTTCTCGCCGGGTCGATGCCGAGCAGGCGGAACGGCGCGATGTCATAGGGCTCGGTGTGGCGCGAGATCACCGCGATCTCGATCCTGCCGGTGTCGAGTACCCCCGACAGCCCCATGTCGCCGCGTGCGCCCTTCGACATCGGGCCCTCGTTCTTGTACTGGCCGTCGACCAGCCGCTTGACCCTGCCGCTCACCTCGCGCGGCACGCCTTTCAGCCCGAGCGCCGGCATGTCGAGCTTGCCGCCGAGTGCCAGCGTGACGTTGGCACCCTCACCCGCAGCCTTCATCTGCGCAACCGCCTGCGGATCGCAGACCGCGAACGCGGCGACGTCGGCCAGGCCCGCGTCAAGAATCGCGCCGAGCACGGTCATGGTGTCCATCGTGCCGCCCGAGGCGCAGTTGTCGTAATGGTCGAGCAGCACGATCGGCCCGCCCTGCATCTGCTGCGCGCGGGCGAGCGACTCGGCGAGCGGTTCGATGCGATACACGAAGGCTGCGCGGTCCTTCCAGGCCAGGTCGAGCAGCTCGTCGCAGTATTGCCGGGCTCTGGCGGCGTCGCCGTCGGTCACCACCACCGCCGACGATCCCGCCCAGGGGATGTCGGCGTGCGGGAAACCGACGAAAAACGTCGCCGCGAGTGCGCCCTGGCGCTCCATTTCCCTGGCTCGCGCCTGTATACCGAGGTTCGGTGCGTCGAGGCTCGACTGGCGCATGACGTGCGGCAGCATCGGGCGGTGGCCGCAGACCATCGTCGGCGTCGCCTTGCCCTCCAGCAGCGCGAGGATCGGACGGCCCGCGCGCATGCCCGTGTCGTACATGTCGACATGCGGATAGGTCTGGTAGCCCGCCAGCACGTTCGCGTTTTCGACCATGCCCGGAAACAAGTTGGTGTGCATGTCGAGCGCGACGCCGATCGGCAGCGTCGGCGCCAGCGCGCGGACGCGCCGCAGCAGCTCGCCCTCGCCGTCATCGTGCGCCTCGGTCACCATCGCACCGTGCAGGTCGAGCAGCAGGGCGTCGCAGCCCTTGGCAACGGCGTCGAGAATGCGCGTTGCCATCCACTCGTAGGCCTCGCTGCGCACCGGGCCGCTCGGCGGAGCGTCGCCCGCCACCGGCAGCAGCATTTCAGCGCCCGCCTTTTCCGCGAGCTCGATGAACGCGCCGATCGCGGTGCCAGTGCCCTTGAACGCTGCGCG
Source organism: Burkholderiales bacterium (assembly GCA_041558415.1). Classification (GTDB taxonomy): domain Bacteria; phylum Pseudomonadota; class Gammaproteobacteria; order Burkholderiales; family SG8-39; genus SG8-39. The sequence goes on from JBFFEY010000018.1 coordinate 47,879, forward strand.
GATCGCCTCGCCCTCGAGCGGCGTCGCCTGACCGCGCGCGAAGCGGCGCAGGTCGGTCGGCACCGGCGAGAAGGTGTTGGTCTCATGCTTCATCTGCGCGATGACGAGCCTCATGCCCTGGCCTCAGTTCCAACCCGAAAGAACGATCTTGCCGATCATGCGGCCGCTCTCGACGCGCGCGTGCGCGGCGCGCAGGTTCCGCGCGTTGATCGGCGAAAGCCGCTCGGTCGCGGTGCTGCGCAGCTGTCCGGCGTCAATCCACGCCGCGACGCGCTCGAGAATGCGGTGCTGCTCGATCATGTCCGGCGTGGCGAAGCTCGAACGCGCGAACATCGCCTCCCAGGAAAAGCGCGCGCACTTGCCCATCAGCGCGTGCAGTGCGACCGGTGCCTGCGTGCGGACGATCGAGCAGATCGCCCCCTGCGGCCTGATCACGTCGGCGAGTTGCCCCCAGTAGCCGTCGGTGTCCGCGCACAGTAGCACGGCGTCCACTTCACCGTACCCCGCGGCCTTGAGACCCTCGATGAGCGGCGCCCGATGATCGATCACCGCCGCCGCGCCGAGCGTGCGGCACCACTCGGTGCTCTCTTTGCGTGAGGCGGTGGCGATCACCTCGAGTCCGAGCAGCCGCCCGATCTGGATGGCCATCGATCCGGCACCGCCGGCGCCCGCGACGACCAGTAGGCTCTTACCCCGGTCGACGCCTTCCGGATCGATGTCCAGGCGCTCGACGATCGCCTCGTAGGCAGTGATGGCCGTGAGCGGCACGGCCGCCGCTTCGGCCCAGTCGAGCCGGCGCGGCTTGGCACCGACGATGCGCTCGTCGACCAGATGCAGCTCGCAGTTGCTGCCCGGACGCCCGATGCTGCCCGCGTAATACACTGCGTCGCCCGGTCGGAAGAGCGAGACCTCGGGACCGACGGCCTCGACCGTGCCGGCGGCGTCCCAGCCGAGAATCGCTTCGCCGTCACGCCCGGTCGCACCGCCGTAGCGCTGCATGCGCACCTTGGTGTCGACCGGATTCACCGACACTGCCTCGACCCGCACCAGCAGATCATGCCCCGCGGGCGCGCCCGGATCAGGCAGCGTCGCATCGACGAAGCAGTCCGCGTTTCCCGTCGGCGCCGCGCGCGGCGAGACCACCGCCCTCATGCGGCAGACCTCTCTTGTCTCATAGCC
>JBFFEY010000019.1:0-48123 GCA_041558415.1 Burkholderiales bacterium
CAGAGCTTGCAGGCGATACAGCGCTCTTCCCCGTTCGGGTAGCGGCGCAGCGCGTGCAGGCCGCGGAAGCGCGGGCTGAGCGGCGTCTTCTCCTCGGGAAACTGCACGGTGATCTTGCGCGCGAACAAGTGCCGCCCGGTGAGCGCCAGGCCCTTGAAAAGCTCGAGCAGCAGGAAGGCGCGGAAGAACTCGATCACGCGCGTCATGCCATTCTCCTCATTGCCAGATGTTCCACGGCGTCTGCATCCACAGCCCGACCACCGCGATCCATACCAGCGTCAGCGGGATGAACACCTTCCAGCCGAGGCGCATGATCTGGTCGTAGCGATAGCGCGGGAAGGTCGCGCGGATCCAGAGGAACATCGAAACCACGGCAAAGGCCTTGAGGAACAGCCAGCCGAACGGAGGCACCAGTTCGAACAGCGGGGAATCGATCGGCGCCTGCCAGCCGCCGAAGAACATGATCACGGTCAGCGTCGCGATGAGGATCATGTTGGCGTACTCGGCGAGGAAGAACAGCGCGAAGGTCATGCCCGAGTACTCGACCATGTGACCGGCGACGATCTCGGACTCGCCCTCGACGACGTCGAACGGCGCGCGGTTGGTCTCGGCGACGCCGGAGACGAAGTACACGAACAGCATCGGCAGCAGCGGCAGCCAGTTCCAGGACAGGAAATTGAGCCCCATCGAGGCGAAGCGGCCCTTGGCCTGGCCATCGACGATGTCGGTCAGGTTGAGGCTGCCGGAGACCATCAGCACGACGACCAGCGCGAAGCCCATCGCCAGCTCGTAGGACACCATCTGCGCGGCCGAGCGCATCGCGCCGAGGAAGGCGTACTTGGAGTTGGTCGCCCAGCCGGCGATGATGACGCCGTAGACGCCGAGCGAGGTCATCGCCAGCAGGTAGAGCAGCCCCGCGTTGACGTCGGCAAGCACCACCTCGGGCGCGAACGGCATCACCGCCCAGGCCGCCAGGGCCGGCATGATCGCGAGCATCGGGCCGATGATGTAGAGCGCCGGGCTGGCCTGCGTCGGCAGGATGATCTCCTTGAACAGCAGCTTGACCCCGTCGGCGATCGGCTGCAGCAGCCCCAGCGGACCGACGCGGTTGGGGCCAATGCGAATCTGCATCCAGCCGATGAGCTTGCGCTCCCACAGCGTGAGGTAGGCCACACAGAGCATGATCGGCGCGACGATCAGCACGATGAAGACGAGCGAGGTCACCAGCGTGTAGAGCGCCGATCCCCAGTCCGGGCCGAGCTGGGCTTCGGAGAACGCGCGCAGCGCGTCGAGGGCTCCGCCGTTGCTCATCTAGGCCGCCTTCTCCACGCTGACCTTTTCCAGCGTCAGAACGCCGAACATCGCGCCGAGCCGCGCGGTCGAGGCATGCGCCGCGGCCACCCGTACGCAGTCATCTGGCAGCCGTTCGTCGAGCGCGGCGCTGAGCACCGCCTCGCCGCTGTCCTGGCGCAGCCGCAGCGGCGCGCCCGGCGAGAGCTCGAACCGCTGCATCAGCTTGGCATTCATCCACGCCTGCGGTGCACGCGCATCCGCGGTGCGCTGCAGCGAAACGGCGCGCCGCACCAGCGGATCGGCGAAGTAGATCGGCACATCGGCGATGCGCTCGATGCCGCCGGCCGCAGCCGCGCCCGCCGCCTGCGGCGCCGGCCCGATGCGGTTCGACAGCCGCGCCGCGATGTCGCCGCCCGCCAGGCAGGCATCGCGCAGCTCCTCGCTGCTGTTGGCATCGAAGCCTTCCAGCCCGAGCAGGTTGCCGAGCACGCGCAGCACCTTCCAGCCCGGGCGTGTCTCGCCCAGCGGGTGCACGGCGGCCTGGAAACTCTGCGCGCGGCCCTCGGTGTTGACGTAGCTGCCCGAGGTTTCGGTGAACGGTGCGATCGGCAGCATGACCTGCGCGACATCTGCCGCGCGGTGCCAGAACGGGCTCAGGGCGACGACGAAATCGGCCTGCTGCAGCGCGCCGAGCGCCGCCTGCGGATCGGCGCAATCGAGCTCGGGCTCGGCGCCGAGCAGCAGGTAGGCCTTGCGTGGCCGCGCGAGCATCTCGCGCGCGTTCGCGCCGCAGGGCAGCCCGGCCAGGTAGCCGCCGACGCTGTTCGCCGCCTCGCCGAGGAAGCCGAGCCGGGCACCGAGCGACTCGGCGAGCGCCTGCGCCTGGGCATGGAGGCCCGCGGCCTGCGGATGCTGCTGCGCGAAATTGCCGAGCAGCACGGCGACGTTCTTGCCCGAAGCGAGGCTCGCGCCGATCGGCCCGTCGCGCAGTCCGGCGAGCGCCGCCGGCAGGGCCGAGGGTGCGACGATCCGCTTGTTGGCGACCGGCATGAGCAGATCGTCGTCGGTGCAGTGCAGGAGGTTGATCTGCGCGCCGCGCTTGGCCGCCTGGCGTAGGCGCTGCGCGATGAGCGGATGATCCTTGCGCAGAAAAGAGCCCACGATCAGCACGCGATCGAGCGCGCCGAGCTCGGCGATCGGCATGCCGAGCCAGGGCACGCCGGCGCGCTTGCCGTCGGCGCTGAAATCGCTGTGGCGCAGGCGGAAGTCGGCGCTGGCGCCGAGGCCTTGCGCCAGCCGCGCGGTGAGCGTCAGCTCCTCGAGGGTGGCATGCGGGCTGGCGAGCACGCCGACATCCGAGCCGGCGGCGCGAAGACCCTCGGCGACGCGCTCCAGCGCGGTCTGCCAGTCGGTCGGCCGCCAGCCGGAGGCCTCGCGCAGCATCGGCGTGGCGAGCCGTTCGCTGCTCTCGAGCGCCTCGTACGAGTAGCGGTCCTTGTCGGACAGCCAGCACTCGTTGATCGCCTCGTTCTCCAGCGGCAGGACGCGCTTCACCTTGCTTTGCTTGACCTGCACCACCAGGTTGGCGCCGAGGCCGTCGTGCGGCGAAACCGACTTGCGCCGCACGAGCTCCCAGGTGCGCGCGCTGTAGCGGAAGGGCTTGGAAGTCAGCGCCCCCACCGGGCAGAGGTCGATCATGTTGCCCGAAAGCTCGGAGTCGACCGTCTTGCCGACGAAGGCAACGATCTCGGCATGCTCGCCGCGGTTGATCATGCCGAGCTCCATGACGCCGGCGATCTCCTGGCCGAAGCGCACGCAGCGGGTGCACTGGATGCAGCGCGTCATCTCCTCGGCGGCGACCAGCGGGCCCACGTCCTTGTGCAGGACGACGCGCTTTTCCTCGGTGTAGCGCGAGCCGCCCTTGCCGTAGCCGACCGCCAGGTCCTGCAGTTGGCACTCGCCGCCCTGGTCGCAGATCGGGCAGTCGAGCGGGTGATTGATGAGCAGAAACTCCATCACTCCGTTCTGCGCCGTCTTGGCCACCGGCGACTGGGTGAGCACCTTCATCCCCTCGGTGACCGGCGTCGCGCAGGCCGGCAGCGGCTTGGGCGCCTTCTCGACCTCGACCAGGCACATGCGGCAGTTCGCCGCGATCGACAGCTTGTGGTGGTAGCAGAAGTGCGGAACGTAGATGCCGAGGCGGTTCGCCGCCTCGATCACGGTCGTTCCGGGCTCGACCTCGAGCGTCCTGCCGTCGATCTCGACCTTCACCATGTCTGTCCCTTACGCCGCCTTCGCCGTGACCGCGCCCGAACGCCCCCCCGTTCCGGCGCTTGCGCCGGAACGACCCCATTTGGGCTCGATGTCGGCGCCCTGCACCATGCAGCGCCGCTCCCGGATGTGGTATTCGAATTCCGCTCGGAAATGTTTGAGGAAACTCTTCACCGGCAGCGCCGCCGCGTCGCCCAACGCGCAGATCGTTCGCCCGGCGATGTTGTCGGCGACGTCGTCGAGCAGCGCGAGATCCTCGGCTCGGCCAAGCCCGTTCTCGATGCGGTGCACGACGCGGTAGAGCCAGCCGGTGCCCTCGCGGCAGGGCGTGCACTGGCCGCAGGACTCCTCGAAGTAGAAGTACGACAACCGCTCGAGTGCGCGCACCATGCAGGTCGTCTCGTCCATGACGATCACCGCACCCGAGCCGAGCATCGAACCGGCCTTGGCGATCGCGTCATAGTCCATGTCGGTCGCCAGCATGATGTCGGCCGGCAGCACCGGCATCGACGAGCCGCCGGGAATGACCGCCTTGAGCTTGCGCCCGCCGCGCACGCCGCCGGCCATCTCGAGCAGCTTGGCGAAGGGCGTTCCGAGCCGCACCTCGTAGTTGCCGGGGCGGTTGACGTGCCCGGTGACCGAGAAGAGCTTGGTGCCGCCGTTGTTCGGCCGTCCGAGCGCCAGGTAGGCGTCGCCCCCGTGGCGGATGATCCAGGGCACCGCGGCGAAGGTCTCGGTGTTGTTGATCGTGGTCGGCTTGCCGTAAAGGCCGTAGCTGGCCGGAAACGGCGGCTTGAAGCGCGGCTGGCCCTTCTTGCCCTCTATCGACTCGAGCAGCGCGGTTTCCTCGCCGCAGATGTAGGCGCCGTAGCCGGGGTGCGCGTAAATCTCGAAGCCGAAGTCCGAGCCGAGGATGTTGCGCCCGAGGTAGCCGGCCTTGCGCGCCTCTTCGAGCGCCTCTTCGAACTGCGCGTAGAGCGCCCACACCTCGCCGTGGATGTAGTTGTAGCCGACAGAGGCGCCGGTGGCGTAGCCGGCGATGATCATGCCCTCGATCACCGCATGCGGGTTGTAGCGCAGCAGGTCCCGGTCCTTGCAGGTGCCCGGCTCGCCCTCGTCGGAGTTGCACACCATGTACTTCGTGCCGGTGTACTGCTTCGGCATGAACGACCACTTCAATCCGGTGGGAAAGCCCGCGCCGCCGCGCCCGCGCAGCGCGGACTTCTTCACCTCTGCGATGACGTCGTCGGGCGCAACCTTCTCGGCGAGCAGCCGCTTGAGCGCGACGTAGCCGTCGCGCCGCTCGTAGTCCGCCAGGCGCCAGTTGGCGCCGTCCAGGCCGGCCATCAGGATCGCGTCGGGTCCGTAATCAAGCATCTCAGGCATCCCTCGACAGCTCGTCGATCAGCGCATCGAGCCGCGCCGTCGACATGAAGTCGCACATCCGCTTGTTGTTGACCAGCACCACCGGCGACATCGCGCAGGCCCCCATGCACTCGCCCTCCTTGAGGGTAAAGCGCCCGTCGGCCGTCGTCTCGTTGAAGCCAATGCCGAGCTTCTGCTTGAGGTAGTCGGCGGCATCCAGCGAGCCCTGCAGCCCGCAGGGCAGGCAGGTGCAGACCGTGAGCTTGTACTTCCCGGTCGGCGCCAGGTTGTACATGTTGTAGAAGGTCGCCACCTCGTAGACCGCCACCGGCGGCATGTCGAGCAGGCGGGCAACGTCATCGAGCGTTTCCGTCTCCAGCCAGCCTTTCTCGTCCTGCGCGATGATCAGCGCCGCCATCACTGCCGACTGCTTCCGTTCGGGCGGGTACTTCGCGATCTCGCGATCGATTTTCTTGAGGGATTCAGCTGACAGCATGGGCCCTACCGGTCGATTTCTCCGAACACGATGTCCAGCGTGCTGATGATCGCCACCGCGTCGGCCAGCATGTGGCCGCGCGCCATCTTGTCGATCGCCGAGAGGTGGGTGAACGCCGGCGAGCGCAGGCGCATGCGGTAGGGCTTGTTGGCGCCGTCGGAGACGAAGTACACGCCGAACTCCCCCTTCGGACCCTCCACGCCGACGTAGGACTCGCCCTCCGGCACGTGCATGCCCTCGGTGAAGAGCTTGAAGTGGTGGATCAGCTCTTCCATGTTCGACTTCATGTCGACGCGCGGCGGCGGCGCTACCTTGTGGTCCTCGGTGATGACCGGCCCCGGGTTCTTGCGCAGCCAGTCCACGCACTGCTTGATGATGCGATTGGACTGCCGCATCTCGTCGACACGCACCAGGTAGCGGTCGTAGGTGTCGCCGTTCTTGCCGATGACGACGTCGAAGTCGAGCTGGTCGTAGACCTCGTAGGGCTGCTTCTTGCGCAGGTCCCAGGGCACGCCCGAGCCGCGCAGCATCGGGCCGGTGAAGCCCCAGGCGAGCGCCTCCTCCGGCGAGACCACCCCGATGCCGACCGTGCGCTGCTTCCAGATGCGGTTGTCGGTGAGCAGCGTCTCGTAGTCGTCGACGCACTTCGGGAAGCGCTCGGTAAAGGCCTCGATGAAATCGAGCAGCGAGCCCTGACGGTCGCGGTTCATTTCCTCGAGCGCGCGCGCGTTGCGCGTGTGCTGCGCCTGGTAGCGCGGCATCGAATCCGGCAGGTCGCGGTACACGCCGCCCGGGCGGTAGTAGGCCGCGTGCATGCGTGCGCCCGATACCGCCTCGTAGCAGTCGAGCAGGTCCTCGCGCTCGCGAAAGCCGTAGAGAAACACGGTCATCGCGCCGAGGTCGAGGCCGAGCGTGGCGACACCGAAGATGTGGTTCAGGATGCGCGTGATCTCGTCGAACAGCACGCGGATGTACTGCGCGCGGACCGGCACCTCGATCTGCAGCAGCTTTTCCACCGCCATGCAGTAGGCGTGCTCGCTGCACATCATCGAGATGTAGTCGAGGCGGTCCATGTAAGGCAGCGACTGCACGTAGGTGCGCTGCTCGGCAAGTTTTTCTGTGGCACGGTGCAGCAGCCCGATGTGCGGGTCGGCACGCTGCACCACTTCGCCGTCCATCTCCAGCACCAGCCGCAGCACGCCGTGCGCGGCCGGGTGCTGCGGGCCAAAATTCACGGTGTAATTTCGGATGTCAGCCATGCGAGAACTCCGAAATCGCGCCGTTAATTTCGGCAGCCACTGACGATTGCGCAGCCATCGTCACGTGGCTGCTCAAATTCACGGTGTAATTTCGGATGTCAGCCATGCGCTATTCGCGCTCGCCGTAGCCCGCTTCGCGCACCACGCGCGGCGTGACCTCGCGCGGCTCGATGGTCACCGGCTCGTAGACGATGCGGCGCTGCTCCGGGTCGTAACGCATCTCGACATAGCCCGACATCGGAAAATCCTTGCGGAACGGGTGGCCGACGAAGCCGTAGTCGGTGAGGATGCGGCGCAGGTCCGGGTGGCCTTCGAAGATGATGCCGAACAGGTCGAAGGCCTCGCGCTCGAACCAGTTGACGCTCGGCCAGAGTTCGATCACCGAGTCAAGCTTGGGCATCGCGTCATCCGGGCAGAAGACCCGCAGCCGCAGGCGCCAGTTGTGCTCGAGCGAAAGGAGCTGCAGCGCGACCGCATAGCGTTCGCGCGGCCAGGCCCGGTCGCCGTAGGTGGAGTAGTCGAGACCGCAGAGGTCGATGAGCTGCACGAAGCGCAGCTCGGAATGATCGCGCAGCGTCTGCGCCACCGACAGGTAATCGGATGCCCGCACCTCGAGCGTCAGCTCGCCCAGCCGCTCGACGAGCGAGACCGCGCGATCGCCCAGCACGCGCGTCAGGCGATCGTGCAACCGCTGCAGTTTCGGGGTCATGGCCATGCCGTGCGGTTTCTCGTTCTTGTTTCGGTTCGGCGCCGGATCAGCGTGCGATGGTGTTGGTGCGCTTGATCTTGTTCTGCAGTTGGATGATGCCGTAGAGCAGCGCCTCGGGCGTCGGCGGGCAGCCCGGCACGTAGACATCGACCGGCACGATGCGGTCGCAGCCACGCACCACCGAATACGAGTAGTGGTAGTAGCCACCGCCGTTGGCGCAGGAGCCCATCGAGATCACCCAGCGCGGCTCGGGCATCTGGTCGTACACCTTGCGCAGCGCCGGCGCCATCTTGTTGCACAGCGTACCGGCGACGATCATGACGTCGGCCTGGCGCGGGCTCGGCCGGAACACGACGCCGAAGCGGTCGAGGTCGTAGCGCGCCGCCCCGGTATGCATCATCTCGATGGCGCAGCAGGCCAGGCCGAACGTCATCGGCCAGAGCGAGCCGGTACGCGTCCAGTTGATCAGCTTGTCCGCACTGGTGGTGATGAAGCCCTGATGCAGTACGCCTTCGATGCCCATGCGTCCGCTCCTATTCCCACTCCAAGGCGCCGGTCATCCACTCGTAGACGAAACCGACCACCAGGATGGCGAGGAAAATCATCATCGAGACAAATCCGAACAGCCCGATGTCCTTCAGCGCGACGGCCCAGGGAAAGAGGAACGCGATCTCCAGGTCGAAGAGGATGAACAGAATCGCGACCAGGTAGTAGCGCACGTCGAACTTCATGCGCGCGTCCTCGAAGGCCTCGAAGCCGCACTCGTAGGGCGAGAGCTTTTCCGGGTCGGGATTGCGCGGCCCGAGCAGCCAGCCAAGCACCATCGGCACCACGCCGACGCTGAGGCCGACCAGAATGAACAGCAGGATGGGAAAGTATTCGGTCAGCATCTCTGGCAGCGCTCTGGGGCCGGACCCGCCCGGGTACGGCCCTGTCTTCTGGTGCCCACGAGCAGACTCGAACTGCTACGGCTGTTTAGGCCACTAGCCCCTCAAGCTAGCGTGTCTACCAATTTCACCACGTGGGCATGTCGTGTTCAGGCGCGATTATCCCCCATTCCGGCCTCTCGTTTCGCACCGACCGTACGCAGGTTCGAAGTCTCCGCATGCGACCCTGCGCAGGGCCCTCAGTTCGGCACTTTCTTCGTCGCCGGCCCTTCCGGCGTCGCAGATTCCTTCGGCACCGGCACGTCGGACGGCGTCTGCCTTTCCGTCGGCGCCGGCTTGACCGATTCCATCACGCTGCCGCTCGTCTGCGGCTTGTTGGTCGCCAGGTAGGCCAGGCCCAAGCTCGACAGGAAGAATGCGGTCGCCAGCACCGCGGTGGTGCGGGAAAGGAAGTTTGCCGATCCGGTCGCACCGAACAGGCTGCTGGAAGCCCCGCCGCCGAACCCGGAACCCATGTCGGCGCCCTTGCCATGCTGCAGCAGGACCAGCCCGATGATGCTGAGGGCAATGACTACGTGTGCCGCCAGTAAGACTTTCAGCCAGAAATCCATGTCGTCCTCATGTGCTCGCGGACTGCGCCTGCGCCGCTGCGACGATAGCGAGAAACTCGTCCGCCACCAGCGAAGCGCCGCCGATCAGTCCGCCGTCCACGTCCGGCATCGCGAAGATCGTCGCGGCATTCGCCGCCTTCACGCTGCCGCCGTACAGAATGCAAAGCCCCTGCGCCACAGCGGCGTCCTGTTGCGCGAGCCGGCCACGCAGGAACGCGTGCACGTCCTGTGCCTGCTCGGCGCTCGCCGTCTTGCCGGTCCCGATCGCCCACACCGGCTCGTAGGCGATGACCGCACGGGCAAAAGCCGCCGCCCCCGCCTCGGCAAGCGCCGCGTCGAGCTGCGCTGCGACCACCACCTCGGTGCGGCCGGCCTCGCGCGCCTCGAGTGTCTCACCGACGCAGAGAATCGGCTTCAGCCCAGCGGCCTGCGCCGCAACGAACTTCTTCGCCACCTGAGCGTCGGTCTCGCCGTAGAACTGGCGACGCTCGGAGTGCCCGACGATCACGTAACGGCAGCCGAATTCCGCCAGCATCGCCGCCGCCACCTCGCCGGTAAACGCGCCAGAGGCGTGCTCGCTCACGTTCTGCGCGCCCCAGGCGATCGCCGATCCCGCGAGGCGCGCCGCGACCTGCTCGAGGTAGGGAAACGGCACGCACACTGCGCAGCTCGCCGCGCGCACATCGCGCTGACCGAGGCCGCTAAGCAGCGCATCGAGCAGGCCCGCGTTCGCCTGCCGGCTGCCGTGCATCTTCCAGTTGCCGGCTACCAGCCGTGCGCGCATGTCGGTCCCATCGAAAACGTGCCAGTGTACCGTGCAGGCAATGCCCGGTCAACGAAAAAGACCACAATAGATCAATTAGTTGCGGCTATTTCTGGCAGCGCAGCAAAACGCCGGCACGTCACCCGGCAGCGCCCGTGCTGCGCTGCCGGTAAACACGCAGCGCCGCATCGCGCGCCAAGCGCGGCGCCACCTCGGCGAGCGTCGCGTCGAGCCGCCGCGCGAGACGCTCGGTGAGCGGCGCCAGCAGGCGCGGCAGCTGCACCGCGCGCGCGAGCGCACAGGCCTCCTCGGCGTACAGGCGCAGTAGCCCGAGCAGCAGCTGCTCGAAGGCCTCGGCCGCGTACTGCCCCTGGATCGCCGCGCGCAGCCGCGTGCGCGGCGGCCAGTGCGCCAGCAGGCGGTGGGCGGCCTCGAGCAGCCGCTCGATGCGCCGCAGGCGCACGGGCGCCACGCGCGCATACGAGATCTCGAGGCGCACCGGAAAGTCCTCCATGCGGCGCAAAAACTCGCGATCGATCGCTTTGCTGGCTTCCAGCAGCCGCTCGGCGTCCCCTCGGTCGGGCGCCGCGCCGCGCGCCACCGCCTGCGCCGCGGCACGGAACGCGAGCGCGTCCTTGCGTACTTCCTTGGTGACGTTCAGCGCCAGCAGTGGCTCGACGTGCGGCAGTACCACGCGCAGCGCCGAGCTCGCCCGCAGCGTTTCGAGACTGCGGCGGCTGAAGGCGTGCAGCAGCTTGCCGTTCAGCGCCGCGAGGTGCCCAGCACGGTCCATCGCGGAGTTGCGGAGGAAGGTCCGCCCGGCGCGCGGCCGGGCGCCGTGCTCACGCAGCGGCGGGTTTCACCGCGCGGTGCATGCCCAGCATGCCGGCGAATATCGTCTTGTAGGAGACGTCGCGGAAGCCGATCTCCTCGAGCACGATCGAGAACTCGTCTGCCGAGTAGAACATCTCCAGCGCGTGGATGAAGTACTTTCTGCAGTCCAGCGCCGCCGGGCCGCTGCGGAACACGAACGCGGTAAACGACAGGCAGAAGCGCAGGTAGGCGTAGTACATCTTCTCGACGGTCGGGTTGGCCGGCCGCAGCATGTCGCAGTGGTGAAAGCGCCCCCCCGGCTTGAGCACGCGCAGGATCTCGCTTGCCACGCGCTTGATGCGCAGGTGGCGCGACGCAAACTGCAGCGTGACGACGTCGAAGTGGTTGTCCGCGAACGGCAGCTCGTGAACGTCGCCGATGGTGCTGTGAATGCGGAAGCCGCGTGCCCGCGCGCGCTCCTGACCGACGGCCTGCATCTCCGCGCTGCGGTCCATGGCGTGCACGTCGAGGCTCGGCTCGCGCCCGAGCAGCGCGATGCCGACGGCATTGGTGCCGGCGCAGACGTCGAGCACCCGCTCGTTCGGGTGGATCGCGATGGTCGACATGAACTGGCTGAGGAACCAGTTCCACAAGCCGAGGCTGGCGACGTTGTTGGCGCGGTCGTAGTACGGCGCCACGTCGGCAAACACGACATCGAGCTGCCGTGACCAGACATCGTTGAAGCGTTCCTCGCGCGCAAGTTCGCGCGTCGCAATCGGCGGTGGACTCATCGACGCACACTCTCCTATCGCCCGGGCGAGAACACCCTCGCCGGCCTGCTGTTATTCAACTGCCGCGCAAATTAACGGCGCCGCGGCGCCGCTGTCAATCACAGCCGCAGGAGGTAGGCCCCTGCGGCCAGTGTCCCGGCGAGGGCGACCGCGTAGACCAGCGTCGCGACCAGCGTGTCGGCGCGCAGGCCGAGGTCGTAGCAGGTGATGCGCAGGCGATGCGCGGCGCTCCACAGCGACAGGAAGATCACCACCACCAGACCGAGCTTCGCGAGCCAGTGCGATGCAAAGGCGCGCAGCGCGTCGTAGGCAAGCAGCTCGGGCACCTGGCCGAGACCGGCGAGCAGCGTGAGCAGGATCAGGGCCGGCGTGAGAAACGCGGTGAGCGTGCCACCGGCCGCGAACGGACCCCAGACGATCGGTTTGTTCGACTGCGCCACGGTCAGAACGCCCCTGCCAGCCAGAGCACGACGAGCGAGACCAGCCCCCAGCCGGCGTAATGCGCCCCCGCGATCACGCGGTCGGGCAGAAAATCCTCGCCGAGCTGCACCGGCAGCGCCTTGGGCGTGAGTCTGAACCAGGTGATGCTGTGGTACGCGGAGAAGGCGAGCGCGACGATGTGAAACGCGATAGCCCCCGGCGTCGCGAGCGCCTGGAGGAACGCGGCGTAGGCCTCGGGCCCTTCCGCGAGCCGCTTGAGGCCGACCACCAGCATCAGCGTGTAGGCGCCGATGAACAAGCACGAGAACTCGCGCGCCATGTAGCGCAGGTAGCGCGGATGGCGCAAAAACCAGAGCGTGCGCGGCACTTCGCGCACATACGGCTTGCGGGTCACCTGTTCAGCCATGGCATCGTGTGGGCAAGGTACCAGTCGATGGTGCTCTTGATCTTGACCTGCTGCAGCGCCGCCGCCGGATCGACGTGCTCGGGGCAGACCTCGGAGCAGGCACCCGTGAAGGAGCATTCCCACACGCCCTCTGTGGCAGCGATCTCCTCCTGGCGCTCGGCGCGGCCGCCGTCACGCGAGTCCTGGTTCCAGCGGTGGGCGAGCGAAATCGCCGCGGGCCCCATGAATTTCGGGATAAGGCCGTATTCCGGGCAGGCCGCGTAGCACAGCATGCAGTTGATGCACAGCGTGAACTGCTTGTAGCGCTTCAGCTGCGCCGGCGTCTGGCGGTACTCGCCCGCCGCGATCGGCTTTTCTTCCTTCGGGATCAGGTAGGGCTTGACCCGCGTCAGCTTGGCGATGAAATCGTCCATCACCGTGACCAGGTCGCGCTCGATCGGAAAGTGCGCGAGCGGCTCGACGCGGATCACGCCCGGGTAATCGCGCAGGAACGACTTGCAGGCCAGCTTCGGCTCGCCATTGATCATCATGCCGCAGCTGCCGCAGACCGCCATGTGGCAGGACCAGCGGTAGCTGAGCGTCGGGTCGACGGTCTCCTTGACGTGGTTTAGCGCGTCGAGCACCACCCATTCCTCGCGGCAGGAAACCGAATAGCGCTGGAAGTGCGGCGCCGTGTCGGTCTCCGGGTTGTAGCGCAGCACCTCCAGCTCGACCGGGCGCTCGCTCATGCGTGGCCTCCGGAGTAGTCGCGCACGCCGGGCTGCGACTTGGTGATCACGACGTCGCTGTAGCTGACGCGCGGCGCCGCTTCGCCCTGGTAATGCGCGAGCGAGTGCTTGAGGTAGCGCGCGTCGTCGCGTTCGGTGCAGTCGAGCCGCTGGTGGGCGCCGCGCGACTCCTTGCGCTTGAGCGCGCTGACCGTCACCGCCTCGGCGCAGTCGAGCATCGAACCGAGCTCGAGCGCCTGCAGCAGGTCGGTGTTGTAGACGTTGGTCCTGTCGTGCAGCTCGATATCGGCGTAGCGGCGCCGCAGCTGCGCGAGCGTGGCGCAGGCCTCGGCCAGCCCCTCGCCGCTGCGGTAGATGCCGGCGTGCTGCTCGAGCGTGTGCATCATTGCCTTGCGCAGGCCGGCGATCGATTCGCCGCCGCCGCTCTTCTGCAACAGCGCGCGGATGCGCCCGCGCGCCTCTTCGGCGAGGGCGTCGATGGCCTGCGCGTTGCCGCGCGCCGGAGCGGAGGCGAGATGCTCCATCGCGCTCAGCGCCGCGCGCCGGCCGAACACCAGCAGCTCAGTGAGCGAGTTCGAGCCGAGCCGGTTTGCGCCATTGATGCTGACGCAGGCGCACTCGCCGGCCGCATACAGCCCGGCGAGCGGGGTCGCCGCGCGGATGTCGGTGTGGATGCCGCCCATCATGTAGTGCACCACCGGACGCACCGGCACCGGGTCGCGCACCGGGTCGACGCCCATGTAGCTGATCGACATGTCGCGTACCAGCGGCAGGCGCTCGTTGATCTTCTTCTCGCCCAGGTGACGCATGTCGAGCAGCATCGCGTCGCCCCACTCGGTGGCGACCATGTTGCCCTTCTTCTGCTCGTGCCAGAAGGCCTGGCTGAGGCGGTCGCGCGGGCCGAGCTCCATGGTTTTCAGCACCGGCTTGCCGAGCGGCGTTTCCGGCCCCATGCCGTAGTCCTGCAGAAAGCGCCGGCCGTGCTTGTTGAGCAGCACGCCGCCCTCGCCACGGCAGGCTTCGGTCAACAGTGTGCCCGTGCTCGGCAGCCCCGTGGGATGGTACTGCACGAACTCCATGTCCTTGAGCGGCACGCCCGCGCGGTAGGCGAGCGCCATGCCGTCGCCGGTCTTGATCGCGCCGTTGGTGGTAAACGGGAACATGCGCCCGGCGCCGCCACCGGCGATGATCACCGCGCGTGTGCGGAACTGGCGCATCTGCCCGCTGCGCATCTCGATCGCGGTGAACCCCTGGCAGACGCCGTCGTCGACCAGCAGGTCGGTGGCGAAGTACTCGTCGTAGCGCTGGATCGAGGCGAACTGCAGCGAGGTCTGGAACAGCGTGTGCAGGATGTGAAAGCCCGTCTTGTCGGCCGCGAACCAGGTGCGCTGTATCTTCATGCCGCCGAAGGGCCGCACCGCCACCGAGCCGTCGGGCTCGCGGCTCCAGGGACAGCCCCAGTGCTCGAGTTGCAGCAGCTCCTTCGGCGCTTCCTGCACCAGGATATCGACCGCGTCCTGGTCGCAGAGCCAGTCGCCGCCGCCCACGGTGTCGTTGAAATGCTGCTCCAGGCTGTCGTCCGACTTGATCACCCCGGCGGCGCCGCCCTCCGCGGCACAGGTGTGGCTGCGCATCGGGTAAACCTTGGAAATCAGCGCGATGCGCAGGCCCGGATCGACCTGCGCGAGGGCGATGGCGGCGCGCAGGCCCGCACCCCCGGCCCCGATGATCGCAACGTCAGCGGTTATTGTTTCCATCGTTTAGGGCGCAGCTTACACCGCGCGCCCCGGCCCCGCGTTTCATCCAGATCAAACACCGCGCTCAATCGGCGTGCGCGGCAACGGCGGCGACGAATTGCGGCACCGATTGGCCGACGCGCGCGCCGGCCGCCTGCGCGACGGCATTCACCGCCGAGAGCACGCCTGTCGCCCACATCGAGCGACAATCGCCGATGCGCGCGCTCATGCAGCCGATCGTCGCCGCCGGCATGCCGCGCGCCTCGAGCACCGGCAGGCGCGTCAGGCCGACGCCGTCTGCGCCGATGCCGGCATCGTTGAACACCGCGGCGCGCGCCGCCACCGGCAGCGCGCTCTCCGGCCGCCCACCGTGCAGCGCGCCGTGCGAGCCGATCACCAGGATGCGACCGGCGTCCTCGTCGAGCAGCAAGCCGAGCGAGTCGAGGCCCCAGACCGGCGGCGGCCCCGGCGCAAGCAGCGTGCGGCCCTCGGTGTAGCTGCGCGGTGCCGCATGCGGGGCGCGCGCTGCGCTCAAACGCACCGCCGCGTCACGCACCGGCATGCCGGGCGCCACGCCACAGCCTGCGGCATGCGCGTTGACGTGGCTCACTACGCCGCGCGCCAGCATGTCGGCGCCGTCGCCGATGCGCGCGCTGGCGTGGGCCGCCGTCGCCGCCGCCATGCCGATCACCTCGAGCTCGGCGAGCGCGGCAATGCCGGCGCGGTCCTTGCCGACCCCGGCGTCGTTCAGGATCACGGCATGCGCGCCCGCCTTCGCCGCGTAATACCCGGCGATGCGGCCGCCATGCGAGCCGGCGACGAGCACTGCGCCGCGCACTTCGGCGCCGAGCACGGTCACACTGTCCGCAGTGACGATGCCGTGCATCGCGCGCGCCGCGGCCTAGCGCGCGGACGCCGCGACCATGGCACGCGCCGCGGCGACCATCGCCGCCGGCGTGACGCGTGCCAAGTCCTCGAGCGGCGGCGAGTAGCCGACCGGAATGCGCGGCGCGCCGAGGCGCCGCACGGCGACGCCGAGCGTTTCGGCGGCCGCGGCGGCGATTTCGGCGCCGAAGCCGCCGGCCTGCACCGCCTCGTGCACCACCAGCAGGCGGCCCGTCTTCTGTGCGGAGGCGAACACCGTGTCGCGATCCCAGGGCCAGATCGTGCGCAGGTCGATCACCTCGATCGACAGGCCTTCGGCCTGCGCCGCCTCGGCGGCGGCCAGCGCGTCGTGGACGGTGCGCGACCAGGTCACCAGCGTCACGTCGCTGCCCGGGCGGCGCACCGCGGCGACGCCGAGGCGCTCGACGCGGGCGGAATCGACCTCGTCCTCGAGCCCCCAGAGCTCCTTGTGCTCCATGTAGATCACCGGGTCGCCGCTGACGATCGAAGCAGCGAGCAGCCCGTAGTTGTCCTGCGGCGTCGCCGGCGCCACCACGACCAAGCCCGGCACGTGCGCAAACCAGGCCTCGAGGCTTTGCGAGTGCTGCGCGGCCGAGCCCTGCCACAGACCGATCGGCATGCGCGCGACGAGCGGCACGCGGCCCTGCCCGCCGAACATGTAGCGCGCCTTGGCGGCCTGGTTGACGACCTCGTCCATCGCGCAAAGCGCGAAGTCGACGACGCGCATCTCGACCACCGGCTGCAGGCCGGCGAGCGCCATGCCGACCGCGGCGCCCATGATGGTCGCCTCGGAAATCGGCGTGTCGATGACGCGCTCGGCGCCGAAGGTCTGTTGCAGGCCGCGGTACTGGCCGAAAACGCCTCCGCGACCGACGTCCTCGCCAAGGGTGACGACCTGCGCGTCCTGCTGCATGGCCGCGTGCAGCGCGCTCGCCGCGGCCTGCGCGTAGCTCAGTCGCGCCATCGTCCCGCCCCCGTGTCCTGGATGTCGCTGTAGGCGGCCGCCGCCTCGGGCCAGGGCGCGGCGTCCGCCGCCGCCACCGCCGCGGCGACCTCGGCCTGCGCCTTGGCCTCGATCGCGGCGAGCGCCGCGCGCTCGCCGCCGATCGCCGCGATGCGGATGGTCGCCAGCTCGAGCGGGTCCTGCTCGAGCGCGCGCGCGAGCTCGTCGTGGCTGCGGTAGCCCGCCGCGTCGACCGAGACGTGGCCCTTGATGCGGTAGGTGACGGCATGCAGGAAGCGCGGGGCGCCCTGTTCGCGGATCTGCGCCGTCAGCGCGGCGGCCGCGGCGTCCACCGCGAACACGTCGTTGCCGTTCACCGCGACGCCCGGCACGCCGATCGCCTGCGCACGCGCCAGCGCACCCTCGCCCGCGGTCATGGCGCCGGTTTCGGTGGTCGCCGACCAGCGGTTGTCCTCGCAAACGAACAGCACTGGCAGGCGGTGGATGCCGGCCCAGTTGAGGCCTTCGAGAAAGGGACCGCGGTTGATCGCGCCGTCGCCGAAGAAACACGCGACCAGCGCGTCGCCGCCGCGCAGGCGCAGCGCGTGCGCAGCCCCTACCGCGATCGGGATGCCGGCCGCCACCACGCCGTTGGCACCCAGCATGCCGACCGAGAAGTCGGCGATGTGCATCGAGCCGCCCTTGCCACCGTTGTAGCCGGTGGCGCGGCCGAACAGCTCGCACATCATGCGCTCGATCGAAGCGCCCTTGGCAATGGTGTGGCCGTGGCCGCGGTGCGTCGAGGTGAGCAGGTCGTCTGCCTTGAGGTGCGCGCACACGCCCGCGGCCACCGCCTCCTGGCCGGTCGACAGATGCAGCGGGCCGCGCACCTTGGCCTGCGCCAGGCGCGCGCCGAAGGCCGCGACGCCGCCCTTCGAGGCCTCCTCGGCGGCGTTCTCGAAGGCGCGGATGCGGGCCATGGTGCGGTACAGCGCCTGCGCATGCGCCAGAGACATCGCGGTGTCGGTCATGTGCGTTGTGCGCGGGCGGGTCAGCCGAAGCGGCCCGTGATGTAGTCCTCCGTCTCCTGCTTCTTCGGCTTGATGAAGATCGTGTCGGTGACGTCGAACTCGACCAGCTCGCCGAGGAACATGTAGCCGGTGAAGTCCGACACGCGCGCCGCCTGCTGCATGTTGTGCGTGACGATGACCACCGTGTAGTCGTTCTTCAGCTCGTGGATCAGCTCCTCGATGCGCGCCGTCGAGATCGGGTCGAGCGCTGAGCAGGGCTCGTCGAGCAGCAGCACCTCCGGCCGGATGGCGATGCCGCGCGCGATGCACAGGCGCTGCTGCTGGCCGCCCGACAGGCTGTTGCCGCTTTGCTTGAGCTTGTCCTTGACCTCGTCCCACAGCGCGGCACGTGACAGCGCCCATTCGACGCGTTCGTCCATGTCGCGCTTGCCGAGGCGCTCGAACAGCCGCACGCCGAAGGCGATGTTTTCGTAGATCGACATCGGGAACGGCGTCGGCTTTTGGAACACCATGCCGATCTTGGCGCGCAGCAGCGCGACGTCCTGCCTGCTGTCGAGCAGGTTCTCGCCGCCCATCAGCACCTCGCCTTCGGCGCGCTGTTCCGGATAGAGCGAGTACATGCGGTTGAAGGTACGCAGCAGCGTCGACTTGCCGCAGCCCGAAGGGCCGATGAATGCGGTCACCCGCCGCTCGGGGATGTCGAGCGAGATCGACTTCAGCGCATGAAACGCGCCGTAATAGAAATTCAGGTTGCGCACCTGCAGTTTGGCCACCGCGGTGCCCAGCGCTTCGCTGCGCGCCGGCACTTCCATGCGCATGGCCTGCCTCGGGGCGTTGGCCTGGGCTTCCATCGTCGTTCCTTTCAGTTGCGCTTCCTGAACAGCATGCGCGCCAGGATGTTCAGAAACAGCACGGCGAGCGTGATCAGCGCCGCCCCGCCCCAGGCCAGCCGGTTCCAGTCCTCGTAGGGGCTCATGGCGAACTGGAAGATCACCACCGGCAGGTTGGCCATCGGCGCGTTGAGGTTGGTCGACCAGAACTGGTTGTTGAGCGCGGTGAACAGCAGCGGCGCGGTCTCGCCGCTGATGCGCGCGACCGACAACAGGATGCCGGTGAGGATGCCGGTGCGCGCCGCGCGATAGGTCACCAGCGTCACGATCTTCCAGGCCGGCGCGCCGAGTGCAGCGGCGGCCTCGCGCAGGCTGTTCGGCACCAGGCGCAGCATGTCGTCGGTGGTGCGCACCACGACCGGGATCACGATCAGAGCGAGCGCGAACGCGCCGGCCCAGCCGGAAAAGTGCTTCACCTGCGCGACGAACACCGCATAGACGAACAGGCCGATGACGATCGACGGCGCCGAAAGCAGCACATCGTTCAGGAAGCGCGTCGCGCCAGCCAGCCGGCTGCGCTTGCCGAACTCCGCAAGGTAGGTCCCCGCCAGGATGCCGATCGGCGTGCCGAGCAGCGTGCCCACGCCCACCATCACCAGGCTGCCGACAATCGCGTTCGCCAGGCCGCCATCGTTGCCCGGCGGCGGCGTCATCTGCAGGTAGAGCGAGGCGCGCAGCAGCGCCGTGCCGCCCTCGTAGAGCAGCGTGGCGAGGATCCAGACCAGCCAGACCAGCCCGAAGCCGAGCATCAGAGCGGACAGCACCATCATCGCGACGTGCTTGCGCCGGCGCGCGCGATACAGGGGATTACTCGGGCTGACGGCGTTCATCTCGGCCGCATCCTAGGTCCGCGCCCCTTCCCCGCGCGCGAGGCGCATCAAGAGGAGTTTCGACAGCGCGAGCACGACGGTGGTGATGAGGAACAGGATCAGACCCAGCTCGATCAGCGCCGAGTAGTACAGGTCGCCGACCGCTTCGGTGAACTCGTTGGCCAGCGCCGATGCGATGCTGTTGCCCGGCGCCATGAGCGATGCCGACAGGCGGTGGGCGTTGCCGATGACGAAGGTCACCGCCATGGTCTCGCCCAGCGCGCGACCGAGACCGAGCATGATGCCGCCTATCACGCCGACCTTGGTGTACGGCAGCACCACGCGCCAGACGACTTCCCAGGTGGTCGCGCCAAGCCCGTAGGCGGACTCCTTCAGCAGCGGTGGCACCAGCTCGAACACGTCGCGCATGACCGCGGTGATGAACGGGATCACCATGATCGACAGGATCAGGCCAGCGGTCAGCATGCCGATGCCGAGCGGCGGGCCCTCGAACAGAACACCGATCAGCGGCAGTTCCCCCAGGGTGTCGACCAGCAGCGGCTGCACGGTCGACTGGAACAGCGGCACGAATACGAACAAGCCCCACATGCCGTAGATGATCGACGGGATCGCCGCCAGCAGCTCGATCGCGGTGCCAAGCGGTCGGCGCAGCCAGGGGGGCGACAGCTCGGTGAGGAACAGCGCGATGCCGAAGCTCACCGGCACGCCGATCAGCATCGCGATGAGCGAGGTCACCAGGGTGCCGACGATCGGCACCAGGGCGCCGAACTCCTCCTGCACCGGATCCCACTCGGCGCTCCACAGGAAGCCGAGGCCGTACTTTTTCAGCGTCGGTTCGCTGCCGATGACCAGCGTCACCAGCACGGCGAGCAGGATGCTGAACACGAACAGCGCGAAGAGGCGCGTCAGGTTCTCGAACGCGACGTCCTTCCAGCGCGCGTGAGCGATGCGCTGCGTCGGCGTCGGCGTCGCGCGGTCTGCGGCGGCACTCATCGCAGCTGCGCGGCACTCATGTTCGGGATGGCGGGCAACGCTGTCGTCTTTCGGCGACCTCGGTTCCACATTCTAAGCGGATCGCGGGGGGCCAACAAAAAAGGCGGCCCGGAGACCGCCCTTGCCTGTCGCAGGCGCTGCACTTAAGCCCGGCGCCATGCTCCCCTCGCGCTCAATAGATCGATTTTCCGGACGCGTCCTTGATGTCTTTCCACTTGCCTTCGATCAGCTGGACCACCGTCGGGGGCATGGCCACGTAGTCGAGGGCCGCGGCCATCTGGTCACCGTTCTTGAACGACCACGCGAAGAACTTAAGCACTTCCTTCGCTGCCGCGGGATTGTCCTGCTTGAGATGCACCAGGATGAACGACGCCCCGCTGATCGGCCAGCTGCTCTTGCCGGGCTGATCGGTGAGGATCACGCCCATGCCGGGCGTGCCGGCCCAGTCCGCGCCTGCGGCCGCCGCCTTGAACGAATCCTCGTCCGGATCCACCGCGCTGCCGTCGCGGTTGAGCAGCTTCGCGTGCGCGAGCTTGTTCTGCTTGGCGTAGGCATACTCGACGTAGCCGATGGCGCCGGCAATGCGGCCGACGTAGTTCGCCACGCCCTCGTTGCCCTTGCCGCCGACGCCGGTCGGCCACTTCACCGCCGTGCCCTCGCCCACCCTCGACTTCCAGTCCGGGCTGACCTTGGAGAGGTAGTTGGTGAAAAGGAAGGTCGTGCCCGAACCGTCCGAGCGATGCACCACCGAAATCGCCTTGTCCGGCAGCTTGGCGCCCGGGCTCAGCTTGGCGATAGCCGGGTCGTTCCAGCGCTTGATCTTGCCGAGGTAGATGTCGGCGAGCAGCGCGCCGCTTAGCTTGATCTGGCCGGGGCCGACACCCTTGATGTTGTAAACCGGCACCACGCCGCCCATGATTGCGGGGAACTGCATCAGCCCGTCCTTGGCGAGGTCCTCGGCCGAAAGCGGCTTGTCCGAGGCGCCGAAGTGCACGGTCTTGGCGCGGATCTGCTTGATGCCACCGCCCGAGCCGATCGACTGGTAGTTTGTGGCGTTGCCGGTGGCCTTCTTGTAAGCGTCCGCCCACTTGGCGTAGATCGGGTACGGAAAGGTGGCGCCGGCGCCGGTGATGTCAGCAGCAAGGACGGCCGGCGCCGTGAGCACGACGCTGAGAGCGGCGAGTGCCCCCAAGTACGGTTTCCGCATTTGAGCGAAGTCTCCCTGTAGTGGCTGTCGTCAGCACACACAGTAGCCGAGCACCATTACGGAATTATGACACCGGGCCGCTCCGCACGGCCGCCTCAGCCGTCGACTGCCGCGCGCACCGCGCCGGCGATCGTCTCCGCAGTCTGCTGGATGCGCTCGCGCGGCTCGCCCTCGACCATCACGCGCAGCACCGGCTCGGTGCCCGAGGGCCGCAGCAGCACGCGGCCGCGCCCGTCGAGCGCGCGCTCGGCGTCGGTTTGCGCCCGGCGGATCGCGCCGTTCGCCGCCCAGTCGAAATCCTGCGGTACGCGCACGTTGATCAGCACCTGCGGGTAGAGCTTGAGGGCGGCCGTGAGCTCGGGCAGGCGCTGCCCGGATTCACGCATCGCCGCGAGCACCTGCAGCGCCGAGACGATGCCGTCGCCCGTGGTGTGCCGGTCGAGGCAGATGATGTGGCCCGAGTTCTCGCCGCCGTAGAGCCAGCCGCGGTCGCGCAGCAGCTCGAGCACGTAGCGGTCGCCGACCGCGGCGCGGTCGAAGGCGATGCCCATGCCGGCGAGCGCCTGCTCGAGCGCCAAGTTGGTCATCAGCGTGCCGGCTACGCCGGCAATCGACTCGCGCGCCGCGCGCTGGCGCACGATGACATAGAGCAGCTCGTCGCCGTCGTACAGTCGCCCCGCATGGTCGACCATCACCACCCGATCGGCGTCGCCGTCGAGAGCGATGCCGAGATCGGCAGCGTGTTCGCGCACCGCGCCGCGGATTCGCGCGGGCGCGGTCGCACCGTAATCGGCATTGATGTTGAAGCCGTCGGGCTCGTTGCCGATGGCCACCACCTCGGCGCCAATCTCGTGGAAGACGTGCGGCGCGATGTGGTAGGCCGCACCATGCGCGCAGTCGACGACCAGCTTGAGGCCGCGCAGGTCGAGCGCGCTGGGCACCGTAGATTTGCAGAATTCGATGTAGCGGCCCGCGGCATCGTCGACCCGGAAGGCGCGGCCGAGGCGCGCAGCATCGTTGCAGCCCACCGGCGAATCCAGCATCCGCTCGATCTCGGCCTCAGCGGCGTCCGGCAGCTTGAAGCCGTCACCCGAGAAGAACTTGATGCCGTTGTCGGCGTAGGCATTGTGCGAAGCGCTGATCACCACGCCGGCGGCGAGGCGCAGCGCGCGCGTCAGGTAGGCAACGCCCGGCGTCGGCAGCGGCCCGCAGAGCTGCACGTCGACGCCGGCGGCGGAAAAGCCCGCCTCGAGCGCGGCCTCGATCATGTAGCCGGAAATGCGCGTGTCCTTGCCGATGAGCACGCCGGGACGCTCGCTGCCGAGCATCGGTGCGTGTCGCTCGGCGAGCACCCGCCCGGCCGCGTAACCCAGGCGCAACGCGAAGTCGGCGGTGATGGGCGCGGTGCCCACCGTGCCGCGCACGCCATCAGTGCCGAAGTACCTGCGGCTCATGCCTTCCTCCAGGCGTCCCACACCCGCACCACGTCCCGGGTTTCTTTCACGTCGTGCACACGCAGTATTCTCGCCCCGCCGATGAGCGCGAGCAAAGCGGCGGCCAGGCTTGCGGCCAGGCGCTCCCCGGTGTCACGGCCCGTGATCCGGCCGAGCGACGACTTGCGCGACCAGCCGGCGGCGAGCGGCACGCCCAGCACGGCGAGCTCGGGCAGGCGTTTGAGCAGGGTCAGGTTGTGCGCGGCCGTCTTGCCGAAGCCGAAGCCCGGGTCGACGACGATGCGCGCGCGCGCAATGCCCGCCGCCTCGCAGGCGGCAATGCGCGCATCGAGATAATCCCGCACCTCGGCGACGACGTCGGCATAGCGGGGGTCCTCCTGCATCGTCGCCGGATCACCCTTCTTGTGCATGAGGCAGACCGCGCAATCGCTGCCCGCCACCGCCTCCAGTGCGCCCGACGCGGTGAGCGCCTCGACATCGTTGATCATGGAGACACCGGCGCCGAGCACGGCACGCATCACCTCCGGGCGGCGCGTATCCACCGAGACCGGGAAGTCGCGCAGCGCCGTCACCACCGGCAGGATCCGCGCCAGCTCCTCGGCCTCGGAGACAGGCGCCGCGCCAGGCCGCGTCGACTCACCGCCCACGTCCACCAGGTCAACGCCCTCGTCGATCATGGCGCGGGCCTGTGCGATGGCCGCATCGGCATTCAGAAACCGGCCACCGTCGGAAAAGGAATCGGGCGTCACGTTGACGACGCCCATAACGAGCGGGCGCTCGAGCGTCAGCTCGAAGCGCCCGCAGCGCAGCTTCAACCGGGATTCCGGCGGTTTGCGGCTCAGCCGGCCGCCGGCGCCGCAGCGCCCTGCGCACCGCTGTCGCTGGCCGGCCCCGAGCTCGGGGTCTGCGTGCTCGCCGGCTTGGGCGGACGCGGCGGACGCCCCGCCATGATGTCGTCGAGCTGCTCGGCATCGAGGGTTTCCCACTCGAGCAGGGCCGCAGCCATCGCCTCGACCTTGTCGCGGTTGTCCTCGATCAGCTTGCGCGCCAAGCCGTACTGCTCGTCGATGATGCGGCGGATCTCGCCGTCGACCTTCTGCATCGTGGTCTCGGACACGTTCTTGTGCGTGGTGATCGAGCGACCGAGGAAGATCTCGCCCTCGTTTTCGCCGTAGACCATCGGGCCGAGTACATCCGACATGCCCCACTGCGTCACCATGCGCCGCGCCAGGTCGGTGGCGCGCTCGAAGTCGTTCGCGGCGCCGGTGGTCATCTGGTGCATGAACACCTCCTCGGCGATGCGTCCGCCGAACAGCACGGCGACGGTATTCAGCAGCCGGTCGCGGTCCTGGCTGTAGCGGTCCTGCTCGGGCAGCTGCATGGTCACGCCCAGCGCCCGGCCGCGCGGGATGATGGTGACCTTGTGTACCGGGTCGGTCTTCGGCAGGAGCTTGGCCACCAGGGCGTGCCCCGATTCGTGGTAGGCCGTGTTGCGGCGCTCCTCCTCGGGCATGACCATCGAGCGGCGCTCCGCGCCCATGATGATCTTGTCCTTGGCGCGCTCGAAATCGTCCATGTCGACGACGCGCTTGTTGCCGCGCGCGGCGAACAGCGCCGCCTCGTTGACCAGGTTCGCGAGGTCCGCGCCCGAGAAGCCGGGCGTGCCGCGCGCGATGACGTCAGCCTTGACGTCCGGCGCCATCGGCACCTTGCGCATGTGCACGCGCAGGATCTCCTCGCGCCCGCGGATGTCGGGCAGCGGCACGACGACCTGGCGGTCGAAGCGCCCGGGGCGCAGCAGCGCGGGATCGAGCACGTCCGGCCGGTTGGTCGCGGCGATCACGATCACGCCCGCGGTCGCCTCGAAGCCATCCATCTCCACCAGCAGCTGGTTTAGGGTCTGCTCGCGCTCGTCGTTGCCACCGCCGAGGCCGGCACCGCGCTGGCGCCCGACGGCGTCGATCTCGTCGATGAACACGATGCACGGCGCGTGCTTCTTGGCCTGCTCGAACATGTCGCGTACGCGCGCGGCGCCGACACCGACGAACATCTCGACGAAGTCGGAGCCCGAGATCGAGAAGAACGGCACCTTGGCTTCGCCGGCGATGGCGCGCGCGAGCAGCGTCTTGCCGGTACCCGGCGAGCCGACCATCAGCACGCCGCGCGGGATGCGCCCGCCCAGCTTCTGGAACTTGCTCGGGTCGCGCAGGAAATCGACCAGCTCGGCCACCTCCTCCTTGGCCTCCTCGCAGCCGGCGACGTCGGCGAAGGTGACGGTGTTGGAGGACTCGTCGAGCATGCGTGCGCGCGACTTGCCGAAGGAGAATGCGCCGCCGCGGCCGCCGCCCTGCATCTGGCGCATGAAGAAGATCCACACCCCGATGAGCAGCAGCATCGGGAACCAGGAGACGAAGATGTTCATGAGGAGCGAGGGCTCCTCCTCGGGCTTGGCCTCGATCTTGACACCGTACTTGAGCAGGTCCGAGACCAGCCAGATGTCGCCCGGCGAGTAGCTGGTGACGCGCTTGCCTTCGGTGGTGGTGGCCTTGAGCTGGCGTCCCTCGATGGTCACCTTGGCAATGCGCCCCGCCTTCACCTCTTCGATGAACTGGGAGTACTCCATCGGCACCTGCGCCGTCTGGCGGGTGTTGAACTGGTTGAACACCGTCATCAGCACGAGGCCAATGACGAGCCAGATGACCAGGTTTTTGAACATGTTATTCAAGGCGTTACTCTCCTGCGGGACGCCGCTGTCGAGACGGACATGGTATCAGACAGGGCTTACATGGGGACGGTTCCGCCCCCCTCAAGCTTTGTGCGGCGCGCGTGCCAGCAGGTAGGTTTCGCGCGATTCGCTGCGCGAGGCAGCGGGTTTGCGCACCTGCACCGAGCCGAAGCCGCGCTTGAGCATCCCCAGCAGGCCGGCGAAGGCCTCGCCGTGAAAAACCTTGCAAAGGAAAACCCCTTCGGGCTGCAGGACCTCGCGGGCGAAGGCGGCTGCGCGCTCGACCAGCGCTGCGGCGCGCGCCTGGTCGGCCGAAGCGATCCCCGAGAGGTTCGGCGACAGGTCGCAGAGCACCACGTCCGCCGGCCCGTCGAGCGCCGTGCGCACCGCGTCGCGCTGCGTGGGCTCGGTGACATCGCCGCGCAGCACCGTCACCCCGCGGATCGGCGCGATCGGCAGCAGATCGAGCGCCACCACACGGCCCTGCGGCCCGACCTTGCGCGCCGCGACCTGCGACCAGCCGCCCGGCGCCGCGCCCAGGTCGACCACCCGGGCCCCGGGGCGGAACAGGCGGTCGCGCGCGTCGATCTCGAGCAGCTTGCCCGCGGCACGCGAGCGGTAGCCCTGCGCGCTGGCTTCGCGCACGTGGCGGTCGGTGACGTGACGGCGCAGCCAGCGTTTGCTCGAAGCGGATTTCGCCATCGCCGAACCGGCCGCACCGCGTCTGCGGCGCGCTATTCGTAGCGCACGTCGAGGATCTCGTAGCGCTTCACGCCGCCTGGCGTCTGCACTTCGACGGCGTCGCCCGCCTCGCGCCCGATCAGCGCGCGGCCGATCGGCGACGTGACGGAGACGCGCCCCGCCTTGATGTCCGCCTCGTCCTCGCCGACGATCTGGTAGGTCACGCTGGCGCCATCCTCGCTCTCGATATGGACGGTTGCGCCAAAGACGCAGCGCCCGTCGGCGTGCAGCAGCTTGGGATCGATCACCTGGGCATGCGCCAGCTTGCTCTCGATTTCCGCGATGCGGCCCTCGATGAAGCCCTGCCGCTCGCGCGCCGCGGCGTACTCGGCGTTCTCGGACAAATCACCGTGCGCGCGCGCTTCCGCGATCGCGGCGATGATGCGCGGGCGCTCCTGCGTCTTCAGTCGCTGCAGTTCCGCGCGCAGCAACTCCATGCCACGAACGGTAATGGGTGTCTTGGCCATGCTTCGGCGATTCGCGTGTCGAAAGGGTGAATACGGAAGGCGGGCGCAGCCGGCCGCCCAGCGCTAGGCGACTTTCTCGGCTGCAGGGCCGAGTGTCGCATGAAGATCCTGCAACCGGTAGGGGTCGAGCGCCGCCAGGTGCGCCATGCCGGCGCAGGCCGCACGGGCCCCCGCGAGCGTCGTGAAATAGGTCACGCGCTGCGCGAGCGCCGTGGTGCGGATCGAGCGCGAGTCGGCGATGGCGTTGCGGCTGTCCTCGACGGTGTTGACGATCAGGTTCACCTCGCCGTTCTTGATCATGTCGACGATGTGCGGCCGGCCCTCGGTCACCTTGTTGACCGGCGCGACCTCGATGCCCTGTGTCGCGAGCGCGCTCGCCGTGCCGCGCGTGGCGAGCAGCGAAAAACCGAGCGCCAGCAGCTCGCGCGCCACCTGCAGCGCAGCGGCCTTGTCCGAATCGCGCACGCTGATGAAGGCGCGCCCGCCGCGCGGCAGCTGCACGCCGGCCGCGAGCTGCGACTTGACGAAGGCTTCGGCAAAACTCGCGCCGACGCCCATCACCTCGCCGGTCGACTTCATTTCCGGACCGAGGATGGTGTCGACGCCAGGGAAACGGTTGAACGGGAACACCGCCTCCTTGACCGAAAAGTAGGCCGGGCGAATCTCGCGCACCACGCTCTGCGCCGCGAGGCTGCGACCCGCCATGCAGCGCGCCGCGATCTTGGCGAGCGGCAGGCCGGTGGCCTTCGACACGTAGGGCACCGTGCGCGAGGCGCGCGGGTTGACCTCCAGCACGTAGACCGTCTCGCCGCTCGCGTCGCGCTGGATGGCGTACTGCACGTTCATCAGGCCGACCACCCTCAGCGCCCGCGCGAGCACCGCTGTCTGCCGGCGCAGCTCGGCTTCGACTGCCGCTGACAGCGAATGCGGCGGCAGACAGCAGGCCGAGTCGCCCGAGTGCACACCCGCCTGCTCGACGTGCTCCATGACGCCGCCGATGAACACTGCCTCGCCGTCCGCGATGCAGTCGACGTCGACCTCGGTGGCGTCCGAGAGGAAGCGGTCGAGCAACACCGGCGCCTCGTTCGATACCTTGACCGCCTCGCGCATGTAGCGCTCGAGCTCCCCCTGCTCGTGCACGATCTCCATGGCGCGGCCGCCAAGCACGTAGCTCGGTCGCACCACCACCGGGTAGCCGATCGCCTCGGCAAGGCGCAGCGCCTCCTCGGCCGAGCGCGCGCTGCGGTTGGGCGGCTGGCGCAGGCCGTGCTGCGCGAGCAGCTGCTGAAAGCGCTCCCGGTCCTCGGCCGCGTCGATCATGTCGGCGCTGGTGCCGATGATCGGCACGCCGGCCGCGGTCAGCGCGCGCGCCAGCTTGAGCGGCGTCTGCCCGCCGTACTGCACGATCACGCCCCAGGGCTTCTCGACCTCGACGATCTCGAGCACGTCCTCCAGCGTGAGCGGCTCGAAGTACAGCCGGTCGCTGGTGTCATAGTCGGTCGAGACAGTCTCCGGGTTGCAGTTGACCATGATGGTCTCGAAGCCGTCTTCGCGCAGCGCGAGCGCCGCGTGCACGCAGCAGTAGTCGAACTCAATGCCCTGGCCGATGCGGTTCGGCCCGCCGCCGAGCACCATCACCTTCCTGCGGTCGCTCGGCGCGGCCTCGCACTCTTCCTCGTAGGTCGAATACAGGTAGGCCGTGCTGGTGGCAAACTCCGCGGCGCAGGTGTCGACGCGCTTGAACACCGGACGGATGCCGAGCGCGTGGCGCCGCGCGCGCACCGCGGCCTCGCTCGTCTTCAGCAGATGCGCCAGACGGCGATCGGCGAAGCCCTTGCGCTTGAGCAGGCGCAGGGTCGGCGCCCCGAGCGCCTCGAGCGCGCTGCCCTCAAGCCCGGTCTCGAGGTCCACGATCTCCTTGATCTGGCGCAGGAACCACGGATCGATGCGCGTCAGCCGGTGCACCTCCTCGAGCGACAGGCCGCATTCGAAGGCGTCGCCCACGTACCAGATGCGCGCCGGGCCGGGCGCGCCGAGCTCGCGCTCGATGACTTCGCGGTCGGTGGACTGCTGGTTGAGGCCGTCGACGCCGACCTCGAGCCCGCGCAGCGCCTTCTGGAACGACTCCAGGAAGGTGCGGCCGATCGCCATCACCTCGCCCACCGATTTCATCTGCGTCGTCAGGCGGTCGTTGGCGAGCGGAAACTTCTCGAACGCGAAGCGCGGCACCTTGGTGACGACGTAGTCGATGGTCGGCTCGAACGAGGCCGGCGTCGCGCCGCCGGTGATCTCGTTTCTCAGCTCGTCGAGCGTGTAGCCGACGGCGAGCTTGGCCGCGACTTTGGCGATCGGGAAGCCGGTTGCCTTCGAGGCGAGCGCCGAGGAACGCGACACGCGCGGATTCATCTCGATCACCAGCATGCGCCCGTCGTTCGGGCTGATCGCGAACTGCACGTTCGAGCCCCCGGTGTCGACGCCGATCTCGCGCAGCACCGCGATCGAGGCGTCGCGCATGATCTGGTATTCCTTGTCGGTGAGCGTCTGCGCCGGTGCCACCGTGATCGAGTCGCCGGTGTGCACGCCCATCGGGTCCAGGTTCTCGATCGAGCAGACGATGATGCAGTTGTCGCGGCGGTCGCGCACCACCTCCATCTCGAATTCCTTCCACCCCAGCACCGACTCCTCGATGAGCAGCTCGTGGGTGGGCGAGGCGTCGAGGCCGCGCTCGCAGATGGCGACGAACTCCTCGCGGTTGTAGGCAATGCCGCCGCCGGTGCCGCCGAGCGTGAACGACGGCCGAATCACGACCGGAAAGCCGATGCCCGCCTGCACCTGCAGCGCTTCCTCCATGGAATGCGCGATCGCCGAGCGCGGACACTCGAGGCCGATGCGCCGCATCGCCTCGCGGAACTTTTCGCGATCCTCGGCCTTGTCGATGGCCTCGCGTTTGGCGCCGATCATCTCGACGCCGAAACGCTCGAGCACCCCCTCGCGCGCGAGATCCAGCGCGCAGTTGAGTGCGGTCTGGCCACCCATGGTCGGCAGCAGCGCGTCGGGCCGCTCGCGCTCGATGATGCGCGCCACCGTCTGCCAGGTGATCGGCTCGATGTAGGTCGCGTCGGCCATCCCGGGATCGGTCATGATGGTCGCCGGGTTGGAGTTCACCAAAACGACCCGATAGCCTTCGTCGCGCAGCGCCTTGCAGGCCTGCGCTCCCGAATAGTCGAACTCGCAGGCCTGGCCGATGACGATCGGCCCTGCGCCGATGACGAGGATGCTCTTCAGCTCAGTGCGCTTCGGCATGCGCCTCCATCATCCGCGCGAAGCGCGCGAACAAGTAGCGGATGTCGTGCGGGCCCGGGCTCGCCTCGGGGTGCCCCTGGAAGCAGAACGCCGGCCGATCGGTACGCGCGAGCCCCTGCAGCGAGCCGTCGAACAGCGACAGGTGCGTCGCGCGCAGCGTCGGCGGCAGCGAAGCCGCGTCGACCGCGAAGCCGTGGTTCTGGCTGGTGATCACCACCTGACCGCTGTCGAGATCCTGCACCGGATGGTTGGCGCCGTGGTGGCCGAACTTCATCTTCAGCGTCTTTGCGCCGGAGGCGAGGCCGAGGAGCTGGTGACCGAGGCAGATGCCGAACACCGGCAGGCGCGTGCCCTCAAGGATCTCGCGAATCGCGGTGATCGCGTAGTCGCAGGGCTCCGGGTCACCCGGTCCGTTCGACAGGAACACGCCATCCGGCTGCAGCCGCAACACCTCGCGCGCCGGCGTCGGCGCCGGCACCACCGTGACGCGCGCGCCGTTCGCCACGAGCAACCGCAGGATGTTGCGCTTGATGCCGAAGTCGTAGGCCACGACGTGAAAGCGGCCTGCCGCCGCGGGCGCGAAGCCGCGGCCCAGCCCCCACGGTCCCTCGCGCCACTCGTACGGCACCGTCGCGGTGACCTCCTTCGCGAGGTCCATGCCGGCGAGGCCGGGGAAGGCGCGCGCCGCGGCGCGCGCGCGCTCGGGGTCGATCTCGCCGGCCATCAGACAGCCGTTCTGCACACCCTTCTCGCGCAGGATGCGGGTCAGCCTGCGCGTGTCGAGATCGGCGATTGCGACCACACCCTGCGCCGCGAGATAGGCCGGCAGATCCTGGGTCGCACGCCAATTGGACGGACTCGCCGGCACGTCGCGCACCACCAGCCCCGCCGCGTA
Source organism: Burkholderiales bacterium (assembly GCA_041558415.1). GTDB lineage: Bacteria > Pseudomonadota > Gammaproteobacteria > Burkholderiales > SG8-39 > SG8-39. The sequence continues at coordinate 30,955 of JBFFEY010000019.1, forward strand.
AACCCGCGCCGACTCGGCGTCCTCCGGGTTGGCGCCGGTGTTGCCGATGTGCGGATAGGTCAGCGTCACGATCTGGCGGCAGTAGGAAGGATCGGTGAGGATCTCCTGGTAGCCGGTCATCGCGGTGTTGAACACCACCTCGCCGGCGGACAGGCCGCGCGCGCCGACCGAGCGGCCCTGAAACACCGTCCCGTCGGCGAGGACGAGGACGGCAGGCTCGAGCGCGGACACGGCGAAACTCCAGGTACGGATGTGAAAAGCGGGAGAGGCTGCCGCCGCTCCCGCTCGATTGAGCGCGTAGTATACCGCCGAGGGCGCCCACGGCGCAACGAACGCGCCGCGCAATGCGGGCGCAGCGCTACTTGATGCCGAGCACGTCGAACATGTCGTAGCGCCCGGGCGCCCGACCGCGCAGGAATTTCGCCGCGCGCAGCGCGCCGAGCGCGTAGGTCATGCGGCTCGCGGAGCGCACGGTGAGCTCGACGCGCTCGCCGCTGCCGGCGAACATCACGGTGTGCTCGCCGACGATGTCGCCGCCGCGCAGCGCGTGAAAGCCGATGCTGCGCGCATCGCGTTCGCCGGTGTCGCCGTGTCGGCCGTGCACAGCACAGCTGGCGAGGTCGCGGCCGCGCGCCGCCGCGACGAGCTCGCCGAGCCTGAGCGCCGTGCCCGAGGGCGCGTCCACCTTGTGACGATGGTGCGCCTCGATGATCTCGACGTCGTAGCCCTCACCCAGTGCGCGCGCGGCCACCTCCGCGAGCTTGAAGACGACGTTCACGCCCACCGCCATGTTCGGCGCGATGACCAGCGGGATGCGCTCCGCCGCGCGCGCAATCTGCTGCTGGTCGTCCGCCGAGAAGCCGGTGGTGCCGACCACCATCGGCTTGCCGAGCGCGGCGCAGCGCTCGAGGTGCGCGAGCGTGCCCTGCGGACGCGTGAAATCGATCAGCACGTCCGAGGCCTCGAGCGCCGCCGAGACGTCGTCCGTGATGCGCAGCGCACTCGCCCTGCCGGTGCCTTCGGCCGCCTCGCGGCCGAGCGCCGGGTGCCCCTGCTGCTCGAGCGCCGCGGACAATGCGAGGGCCTCGTCCGCCAGCACCGCCTCGATCAGCGTGCGCCCCATCCGGCCCGCACTGCCGGCGATCACCACGCGCAGCGGCGCCATGGCTCAGCGCGCCTTCTCTCCGGCGCGGGCCGCCGGTTCGCCCTGCGCCGGCGGCTTTGCCGCCTGGCCCTGCGGCACGACGTCGCCCTCGACGCGCACTAGACGGTCGTTTTCGAAGAACACCGATACGCGCCGTTCCTCGCGCGGCTTGTCGGGGATTTCGCGGTAGAACACGTAGTCCCAGCGATCGGCGTGGAACAGGTCGGTCACCAGCGGCGTCCCCAGCACGAAACGGACCTGCTCGCGCGTCATGCCGCGCTTGAGCTTGTCGAGCATGTCCTGCGACACGAAGTTGCCCTGCTGGATTTCCATGCGGTACGGCTTCACGCCCGGCAGCTGCATGTCACCCGCACTCCAGCTCTTGCAGCCCGCGGCACCCGCCGCGCATGCGACGCACAGCCCTGCGCACAGGCGCTGCAGCTGCCGGCTCGTGATGCAAGGCACGCGATTCTCACTCCGGGTGAAAGCCGATATGATAGCCGAAGGCTTTCTCTCCTCCCCGCGCAATGGACTCCGCACAAAGTCTCAAGGACATCGGACTCAAGGCGACGCTGCCGCGACGCAAGATCCTGGAATTGTTCGAATCCAGCAAGGTGCGTCACCTTTCGGCCGAGGACGTCTACAAGACACTCATCGCGGAGGGCATCGACGTGGGACTGGCGACGGTGTACCGCGTGTTGACGCAGTTCGAACAGGCCGGACTGCTGTCGCGCCAGCACTTCGAGACCGGCAAGGCGGTGTTCGAGCTCAATCAGGGCGGCCATCACGATCACCTGGTCTGCCTGCAATGCGGGCGTGTCGAGGAGTTCTACGACTCCGACATCGAGCAGCGGCAGAGCGAGGTCGCGCGCAAGCGCGGCTTCCAGCTGCGCGGCCACTCGCTCGCCCTGTACGCCGACTGCACCCGCACGGACTGCGAACACCGCAGGAACGCCGCCGCCGCGCTCGATTGAGCCGGCCTGCGTCGGACCCCGCGCATTCAGTCGGCGAGCAGCTCGGCCGCGTGTTTGCGCGTCGTGGCGGTGATGCGGGAACCGCCAAGCATGCGGGCCAGCTCCTCGACGCGCGCGGCGCGGTCGAGACGCTCGACCTCCGCCTGCACCGTGCCGCGCCGCTCGGTCTTGCGCACCGACCACTGGGCGTCGCCCTGCGCCGCGACCTGCGGCAGGTGGGTCACGCACAGCACCTGGCGCCCCCCGCCCAGCCGCCGCAATGACCGGCCCACGGTGTCGGCCACACCGCCGCCGATGCCGCTATCGATTTCGTCGAATACCAGCGTTTCGACCGGCGAATAACGTCGCACCACGAGCTGGATCGCCAGGCTGATGCGCGACAGTTCGCCGCCGGAGGCGACACGCGCCAGCGGGCGCAGCGGCAGGCTCGGGTGCGCGGCGACCTCGAAAACCACCGACTCCGCGCCCGCGGCCGAGACGGTCTCGTGCGGCTCGAGCCGCACGGCGAAGCGCCCGCCTGCCATCGCCAGTGCCTGCATGCCGTCCGTCACCGCCTCGCCCAGCGACTGTGCCGCACGCTTGCGCGTGGCGCTGAGCTTTTTCGCTGCCTGCAGCAGGCGCGTCTGAGCCGCGTCGAGCTCGCGCCGCAGCACGGCCGGATCGGCCGCGCGCTCGAGCGCGGCGGCACGCGCCTCGAGCGTCGCCGCGAGCTCGGGCAGCGCCGCCGGCGCGACGCGGTATTTGCGTCCGGCCGCGTGCAGGGCCTCGATGCGCGCCTCGACCTCATGCAGCGCCGCCGGGTCGAGCTCGACGCGCGCGGCGTACCTGCGCAGCGTGCGCGCCGCCTCGCCGGCTTGGGCCTGCGCCGCCTCGAGCATCTCGCGCACCGGCTCGAGCGCCGGGTCGTGGGCACACAGCGTGCGCAACCGCTCGGCGAGCGCCCCGAGCTGCGGCGCCAGCGCGCCGTCCGCTTCGCTCAGTGCATCGACCGCCGCCTGTGCGCCTTCAAGCAGGCTCGCCGCGTTCGCCAGACGGCCGTGCTCGGTGGCGAGCGTCTCCCATTCGCCCTCGCGCGGCGCGAGCTGCGCGAGCTCCGCGCGCTGGGCCTCGAGCAGCGTGCGCTCCTGCTCGAGACGCGCATGCTGCGTTTCGGCCTCGGCGAGCAGCGCCTCGAGCCGCCGCCAGTCGCGATGCGCCGCCCCGCAGGCCTGTACCAGCGGCTCGGCCTCGCCGAAGGCCTCGAGCAGCGCGCGCTGCGAGCCGGCGCGCAGCAGCGACTGGTGCGCGTGCTGGCCGTGGATGTCGACCAGCGACTCCGCGGCCTCCTTCAGCTGCGCGAGCGTGGCGGCCTGTCCGTTGACGAAGGCGCGCGAGCGTCCGCTGCGGTCGACGCTGCGCCGAAGCAGGATGCTGCCCTCGTCGCCCTCGAGCCCGTGCTCGCGCAGCCAGGCGACGAGCGGCGAGTCCGCGGCCAGGTCGAACTCGGCGGCGAGCTCGGCACGCTCCGCCCCATCGCGCACGAACGCGGCATCGGCCCGCCCGCCGGCGAGCAACTCGATGGCATCGACCAGAATCGACTTGCCCGCGCCCGTCTCGCCCGTCAGCACGTTGAAGCCCGGGCCGAGCTCGAGCTCGACGCGCCTCACGATCACGAAGTCGCGAATCGTCAGCGTGCGCAGCACGGGGCGGGTTTATTCTTCGTCGCGCAGCGGCGCCACCGACTCGCTCCAGCGCAGCTTCTCGCGCAGCATGCCGAAGTAGCGGTAGGTCGGTGGGTGGACGAAGCGGATCGCATCGCTCGAGCGTCGCAGCACGAGCCGGTCGCCCTGCGTCATGTCGTTCAGCGCATAGCCGTCGAAATGCGCGCGCGCATCGCGCGCGCGCAGCAGCACGATCTCGATCGTGCAGCGGTCACTGACGCTTACCGGCCGCGCCGAGAGGGTGTGCGGGTTGAGCGGCACCAGCGCGAAGGCCGGCACGCTCGGATGCAGGATCGGTCCCTGCGCCGACAGCGCGTAGGCAGTCGATCCAGTCGGCGTGGCGACGATGACGCCGTCGGCCCGCAGCGTGTAGACATACTCGCCGTCGAGGTAGAGCTGGAATTCGATCAGTCGACCCTGCGAGCCCTTGCCGACCACCGCCTCATTTAGCGCGACGGTGCGCAGCACCGCCTTGCCCTCGCGCCGGATCTCGGCCTCGAGCAGCGTGCGCTCCTCGATCGCATACTGTCCGTCGAGCAGCGCCGCCACGGCGCCGCGCACCTCGCTCAGCCCGATGTCGGTCATGAAGCCGACGCGCCCCTGATTGACACCGGCGAGCGGGACGCGGTAGCGCACGAGGTTGCGTGCCGCCGACAGCATGGTGCCGTCGCCGCCGACCACCAGGGCGAGGTCCGCCGCACGTCCGATGGCGTCGTAGTCGGCGGCCGGCAGCCCGGCGTCGACCAGGGTCGCGGTCTCCTGCTCGACCAGCACCTCGCAGCCGCGCGACTGCAGGAACGCCGCCAGCTCGCGCAGCGAACTCGCGATCTCGGGGCTGTTCGACTTCCCGATCAGGGCGACGCGAGGGAACGCGGGCGGCATCGTGTCGACGATTTAACCACAGCCTGCCCGGCGGGCGAACTCGCCCCCGCACGCGGCGGTCCAACCGGCCGACACCGTGCCTTGTGTACAATTTTCCGCATGCTCGAAGACCGCGCCCGGATCCTGCTCAAGACCCTGATCGAGCGCTACATCGCCGAAGGTCAGCCGGTCGGCTCGCGCACGCTGTCGCGCTACTCCGGCCTCGACCTGTCGCCCGCGTCGATCCGCAACGTCATGGCCGATCTCGAGGAGCAGGGCTTCATCGCCAGTCCGCACACCTCGGCGGGACGTGTGCCGACGCCGCTCGGCTACCGCTTCTTTGTCGACACGCTGCTGGTGACCAGGCCGCTCGACTCCGAGGCGGTACATCAGCTGGAGGATCAGATCCTGCCCGACAATCCGCAGCGCTCGCGCCAGGCCGCTGCGCAGCTGCTCTCCAGCCTGACCCACTTCGCCGGCATCGTCATGACGGCACGGCATCGGGCGCCGGCGTTCCGCCATATCGAGTTTCTCAAGCTGTCGGAAAAACGCATCCTGCTGATCGTCGTCACCGCGGGCGGCGACGTGCAGAACCGCATTCTGCTCACCGAGCGCGACCACTCTCCGGCGGAACTGGTCGCGGCCGCGAATTACCTCAACCAGCACTTCGCCGGGCAGACCTTCGAGGATGCCCGCGCGCGCCTGCAGCGCGAGCTGCACGAGATCCGCGAAGACATGGTCACGCTGATGACCGCCGCCATCGAGGCGAGTGACCGGGCGGTGAACGAGGGCAGCGAGCAGTACGTGATCACCGGCGAGCACAACTTGCTCTCGGTGCGCGACCTGTCGCAGGACATGACCCGGCTGCGCCAGCTGTTCGAGCTGTTCGAGCGCAAGTCCTCGTTGCTGAGGATTCTCGACCTGACGGTGCGCAGCCAGGGCGTGCAGATCTTCATCGGCGGGGAGTCCGGCGTGACGACGCCCGACGACGTGAGCATCGTCTCGGCGCCGTACCGCGTCGATGGCGAGGTGGTCGGCACGGTCGGGGTGATCGGCCCGACGCGCATGGCCTACGACCGCGTCATCCCGATCGTCGACGTGACGGCCAAGCTCCTGTCGAGCGCGCTGTCGCAGGGCTAGGGCAAGGCTGCCCGCAGCGGAACACACGAGTGCCACGCAGTTAAAAGCCGTGAACCGCGCGGACGGCATCCTGCTGGTCAATCTCGGCACGCCGGAGGCGGCGACGCCCGAGGCGGTACGGCGGTATCTGGCCGAATTCCTCTCCGACCCGCGCGTCGTCGAACTGCCACGCCTGCTGTGGCTGCCGATCCTGCACGGCCTGGTGCTTCGCCTGAGGCCCGCGCGCTCGGCGCAAAAATACGCGGCGGTCTGGACGCCGCAAGGCTCACCGCTCGCCGTGCACACGGAGCAGCAGGCCGAGCAGCTCGCCGCGCGCCTCACCTCGGTGCCCGGCGCCGCCGGTGTGCGCGTCGGCCATGCCATGCGCTACGGCACGCCACGCATCGCCGATGTGGTCGCGAAGCTGGCCGCCGAGGGCTGCAAGACGCTGCGCGTCCTGCCGCTCTACCCGCAGTACGCGCGCAGCACGACGCTCAGCGTGCGCGACGTGCTGCAGGCGCTACGCCTGGACGGACGCACCAGGGTCCCCGCGCTCGAGATGGTCGAGGACTTTCACCTGCACCCCGCCTACATCGCCGCGCTCGCCGCCGGCGTGCGCCGGCACTGGGCGGCGCACGGCCCGGGCGAGATCCTGCTCATGAGCTTTCACGGGCTGCCGCAGCGCGCGGTGCAGCGCGGCGATCCATACGAGCGGCAATGCCACGCCACGGCACGGCGCCTGGCACAGGCGCTGGAGCTTGACGCGAGCCGTACCCGGGTGACCTTCCAGTCGCGCTTCGGGCCGGCGAAGTGGCTCGAACCGTACACCGAACCGACCCTGCAGGAACTCGCGCGCGGCGGCGTGCGTCGCGTCGACGTGATCACCCCCGGGTTCGTGTCGGACTGCCTGGAGACCCTGGAGGAGATCGGCCTGGGGGCGCGCGAGACGTTCCTCGAAGCCGGCGGACAGGAATTCCATCTGCTGCCCTGCCTGAACGAGTCGCCCGAGTGGATCGTGGCGCTCGCCCAGATCGCGCTCGAGCATCCCGCGCGACCGGTCTGACCGCAGGGGCTAGGGCGCGTAGAGCACGTCCTCGACTTGCCTGAGCAGCGCCGCCGCGGCCTCCTCGGCGAGCGCGGCGTGGCGCACTGCCCAGGCCGGTAACACGGCGTTTTCTTCGCGGTGCTCGTGCTTTGCGAGCGTGCCGGTCAGCAGGGCGACGAAGGGCTCGAGCTCCCAGGCTTCGGGCTGCGCGCCCCCGGGCACATCGCGCAGGCCGCTTTCCACGGCAGCCAGCTGTTCCAGCAGCGCGCGGTGCTCGCGCAGCATGGTCTCGAGGGCCGGCAAGGCGTCGCCCGTCAGCGCGTGAACCAGGATCTCGTCCTCGGCATGCAGGTGCCGCCGCAGCCCCTGCGCGAAGGCGACCAGCAGCGGCTCGGCCGCGGCAACGTCGCCGGCATTCAATTGCCGCAGCGCGCGGCCGAGCAGCGCATCGAGGCGGTGGTAGTCGCGCTGCAGCAGGTCGAGCACGTCGCGCGGCGGCGTGTCTTCGCTGCGCCTGACCCGGGCCCGCCAGCCCTCGGCCGAATGGTCGAGCTCCCAGGCCAGCGCACCGCGCAGTTTCACGTTGACCCGCTGCAGGAGGAACTCCGGAGACTCCCCTGCGTGCAGCTCGATCACGCCCCCGGGAGCCAGATCGTCCAAAAGCGCAATCAAAGCAAGGGGTTGCTCGCGCTCCGGCAGCGTGCGCAGGTCGAGCGTGGTGCTGGCAGCAATCATCGCCCTGCATTCTGGCACGGGCCGAATTTACCCTTGAAGCATGGGATTTTGGCCGCAGCTAGTGGGTTTGCACCGCATCGAGCAGCCGTCCTGATGTCAGACCAGTCGCCACAGCCCACGCCCCCTAAAGCAGCCGCGGAGCCACAGGGCACCGCCCCCGAGGCGGCGCCGGAGAAACCGGAGACGGGCGCCGAGCCCGGGCTCGACAGCCTGCTCGCCGAGGCACAGCAGCGCATCGAGGAGCAGCGCCAACAACTGCTGCGCGCGCTGGCCGACGCCGAGAACGCGCGCAAGCGCGCCCAGGCCGACGTCGCCAACGCGCATAAATTCGCGCTCGAGAAGTTCGCCGAGTCGCTGCTGCCGGTCGTCGACAGCCTGGAAGCCGCGCTCGGCGCAGAGAACGCGTCCGCCGAGACGCTGAAGAGCGGCGCCGAGCTGACGCTCAAGCAGCTGCTTGCGGCGCTCGAGAAGGCGAACGTCAGCGCGATCGCGCCCGGCGCCGGCGAGCGCTTCGACCCCAACTGGCAGCAGGCGATGACGGCGGTGGAGGTTGCGAACGCCGAGCCGAACACGGTCGTTTCGCTAATGCAGAAGGGCTGGCGCCTGCACGACCGGGTGCTGCGCCCTGCCCTGGTCACCGTCGCCAAGGCGCCGCCGGCGAACGACGCTTGAACTCTGCATCGGAAACCCCATATTCCTCATTAGCTTACGAACCCACAGGCAGGAGCCGACATGGCAAAGATCATTGGCATCGACCTCGGCACGACGAACTCGTGCGTGGCCATCATGGAGGGCGGCAAGCCCAAGGTGATCGAGAACTCGGAGGGATCGCGCACCACGCCCTCGATCGTCGCATATACGGACGAAAACGAAGTCCTGGTGGGTGCGCCCGCCAAGCGCCAGGCGGTGACCAACGCGCACAACACGCTGTATGCGATCAAGCGACTGATCGGTCGCCGCTTTGAGGAAAAGGAAGTGCAGAAGGACATCAAGCTGATGCCCTTCAAGATCGTCAAGGCCGACAACAACGACGCCTGGGTCGAGGTGCACGGCAAGAAAATGGCGCCGCAACAGGTCTCCGCCGACGTGCTGCGCAAGATGAAGAAAACAGCCGAGGACTACCTCGGCGAAGACGTCAGCGAAGCGGTCATCACGGTGCCGGCCTACTTCAACGATTCGCAGCGCCAAGCGACCAAGGATGCCGGCCGCATTGCCGGTCTGGACGTCAAGCGCATCATCAACGAGCCGACCGCGGCCGCGCTCGCCTTCGGCCTCGACAAGCAGGGCAAGGGTGACCGCAAGATCGCGGTGTTCGACCTCGGCGGCGGCACTTTCGACATCTCGATCATCGAGATCGCGGACGTCGAGGGCGAGAAGCAGTTCGAGGTGCTCTCCACCAACGGCGACACCTTCCTCGGCGGCGAGGACTTCGACCAGCGCGTCATCGACTACGTCGTCACCGAATTCAAGAAGGACCAGGGCGTCGATCTGTCGAAGGACGTGCTCGCGCTGCAACGCCTGAAGGAGGCTGCGGAAAAAGCCAAGATCGAGCTCTCCTCCTCGCAGCAGACCGAAATCAACCTGCCCTACATCACGGCGGACGCGAGCGGGCCGAAGCACCTCACCATGAAACTGACGCGCGCGAAATTCGAATCGCTGGTCGAGGACCTGATCGACAGGACCATCGAGCCCTGTCGTATCGCGATCAAGGACGCGGCCATCAAGGTGTCCGACATCCACGACGTCATCCTGGTGGGCGGCATGACGCGCATGCCGAAGGTGCAGGACAAGGTGCGCGAGTTCTTCGCCAAGGAGCCGCGCAAGGACGTCAATCCAGACGAGGCGGTGGCCGTGGGGGCTGCGATCCAGGCCGGTGTGCTCAAGGGCGACGTCAAGGACGTGCTGCTGCTCGATGTCACGCCGCTGTCGCTCGGCATCGAGACGCTGGGTGGCGTGTTCACCAAACTGATCAACAAGAACACCACCATCCCGACCAAGGCGAACCAGGTGTTCTCGACGGCGGACGACAACCAGACCGCGGTGACGATCCACGTCCTGCAGGGCGAGCGCGAGATGGCGACCGGCAACAAGAGCCTCGGCCAGTTCAACCTGACCGACATCCCGCCGGCGCCGCGCGGCATGCCGCAGATCGAGGTCACTTTCGACATCGACGCCAATGGCATCCTCCACGTTTCAGCCAAGGACAAGGCGACCAGCAAGGAGGCCAAGATCAAGATCCAGGCGAGCTCGGGCCTCAACGAGGAAGAGATCCAGCGCATGGTGAAGGACGCCGAGGTGCACGCGGAGGAAGACCGCAAGGCGCACGCGCTGGTTAACGCGCGCAACCAGTGCGAGGCGCTGGTGCACTCGGTGCGCAAATCGCTCAAGGACTACGGTGACAAGCTGGACGCCGGGGAGAAGGAGCGCATCGAGGCCGCGATCAAGGATGCCGAGGAAAGCCTGAAGTCCGACGACAAGGATGTGATCGACGGCAAGGCGCAGGCGCTAGCGCAGGCCGCGCAGAAGCTCGGCGAGAAGATGTATGCCGACGCGCAGGCGCAGCAGGCTGCGGCCGGTGACGCCGGCGGCGCGCAGGAGCCGTCGGAGAAGGCGGACGACAACGTGGTCGACGCCGAATTCACCGAAGTGAAAGACAAGAAGGACGGAACCGGACGCTAGACGCGCCGGTTCCGCTGGCCGGATTGGAACGGGCGCCTCTGGCGCGGTTCAATCCGGCCGTTTTGCGTCTAGTCGACTGAGAGCCACCGTATGGCGAAGCGCGATTTCTACGAGGTGCTGGGCATCAACCGGGACGCCTCCGAGGACGACCTCAAGAAGGCGTATCGCCGCCTCGCCATGAAGTGGCATCCGGACCGTAATCCCGACAACCCGAAGGCCGAGGAACACTTCAAGGAAGCGAAGGAAGCCTACGAGATCCTGAGCGACCCGCAAAAGCGCGCCGCCTACGATCAGTTCGGCCACGCCGGGGTCGACCCGCACACCGGCATGGGCGCGGCGGGACCGGGCGCCAGCGGCTTCGGCGACATTTTCAGCGACATCTTCGGCGAGATCTTCGGTGGGGCGCGCGGCGGCCGCTCGACCGTGTTCCGCGGCGCCGACCTGCGCTACAACCTCGAGATCACGCTCGAGCAGGCGGCACACGGCTTCGAGACGAAGATCCGCATTCCGACGCTGACCAACTGCGGCAGCTGCCAAGGCAGCGGCGCGAAGCCCGGCACCCAGCCGCAGAGCTGCCCGACCTGCCGCGGCGTCGGCCAGGTGCGCATTTCGCAGGGCCCCTTCTCGATCGCGCAGACCTGTCCGCGCTGTCACGGGTCGGGCAAGGTAATCACGAGCCCGTGCACCGCCTGCGGCGGCGCCGGGCGCATCAAACAGCAGAAGACGCTCTCGGTGCGCATCCCGGCCGGCGTCGACGAGGGCGACCGCGTACGGCTTTCGGGCGAAGGCGAGCCCGGCACCAATGGGGGGCCGCCGGGCGATCTCTACGTGCAGGTCCACATCAAGGCGCACGCGGTGTTTCAGCGCGACCACGACGATCTGCACTGCGAGATGCCGGTCTCGTTCGCCACCGCTGCGCTCGGCGGCGACATCGATATCCCGACGCTCGACGCCTCTGCGCGCATCCGCATACCGCCCGAGACGCAGAGCGGCAAGACCTTCCGCTTGCGCGGCAAGGGCATCAAGGGCGTGCGCAGCCAGACGCAGGGGGACCTGTACTGCCATGTGGTCGTCGAGACGCCGGTCAAGCTCACCGAGCGCCAGAAAGAGCTGCTGCGCGAATTCGAAACCATCGCGCAGCAGGACGCCGCGCGCCACAGCCCCCGAACCAAGTCCTGGTTCGAGAAGGTGAAGGAGTTCTTCGAAGGCTAGGCGGGGTTCGGCGCCAACCGCCTACGCGCGGCGCCAGGTCGTGCCGCTGGGTGCGTCCTCGAGCACGACGCCAGCCGCCTCGAGCGCACCGCGAATCGCGTCGGCACGCGCGAAGTCGCGCGCCTTGCGCGCCGCGGCGCGCTCCGCGATGAGGGCGTCGATCGCCTCGGCCGCCAGCCCCCCTGCCCCCGCCTCCGCCTGCAGGAACGCGCGCGGGTCGCGCTGCAGCAGGCCCAGCACGCCCCCCAGCGCGCGTAGCACCGGCCCGAGCGCGGCCTGGCCACGGTTGATCTCGTTCGCCAGCTCGAACAGCACGGCGACCGCCTCGGGCGTGCCGAAATCGTCGTCCATCGCCTGCTTGAAGCGCTGCGCGTAAGGCACATTCCAGTCGATCGCCCCCGCCTCGACCGTGGTGTCCTTGAGCGCGGTGTAGAGGCGGCTCAGCGCCCCCTTTGCGTCCTCCATGTGCGCGTCGGAGTAGTTGAGCGGGCTCCTGTAGTGCGCGCGCAGGATGAAAAAGCGTACCACCTCGGGATCGAACCGCTCGAGGATGTCGCGCACAGTGAAGAAGTTGCCGAGCGACTTCGACATCTTCTCCTCGTCGACGCGCACGAAGCCGTTGTGCATCCAGACGTTGACGAACGGCGGCCCGTTGGCGCCTTCCGACTGCGCGATCTCGTTCTCATGGTGCGGGAACTGCAGATCCTGTCCGCCGCCGTGGATGTCGAAATGGTTGCCGAGCAGCGCGCAGCTCATGGCCGAGCATTCGATGTGCCAGCCCGGCCGCCCCGCGCCCCAGGGCGAAGGCCAGGCCGGCTCACCCGCCTTGGCGTGCTTCCACAGCACGAAATCCAGCGGATCCTGTTTGGCCGCCCCCACCTCGACGCGCTCGCCGGCGCGCAGCGCGTCGAGCGACTTGCCGGACAGCCGCCCGTACTGCGGGAAGCGGCGCACCGCGAAATTGACGTCGCCGTCGCTCGCCGGGTAGGCGAGGCCGTTCTTTTCCAGGCGCCCGATCATGTCGACCATCTGCGTGACGTACTGCGTCGCGCGGGGCTCGTGGTCCGGCGGCTCGACGCCGAGGGCCGCTGCGTCCTCGTTCATCGCCTCGATGAAGCGCGCGGTGAGGGCCCCGATCGGCTCGCCTTTCTCCTGCGCACGGCGGATGATCTTGTCGTCGATGTCGGTGATGTTGCGCACGTAGACGACGCGGTAGCCGCTCGCACGCAGCCAGCGCCGCACCATGTCGAATACCACCAGCACGCGGGCGTGGCCGAGATGGCAGTAGTCGTAGACGGTCATGCCGCACACGTACATACGGACTTCGCCGGGGCGCAGCGGCACGAACCCGGCCACCGTGCGGGTCAGCGAGTTGTAGATCTTCAGCATGGCCGCTAGCGCAGGCGGGCAATCCCCGCGGTCGGCAGCGGACTGCGCGCACGAGCGCCAGATCGCGGCCGCGCAGCTGCCTCAAGCACGGGGCTCCGCATCGCAGCAAGTCTAGCCGAAGTTCGGTAAAGTACCGGGATGCCTTGATCTGGTAGTCGCTCTGTACGTAGGATGTTGAAAAAAACACAATGGTTTTCCTGACCGGGCCGGCGGACAGCTTCAAAACAAGCGTTGCAGCAAGGCTGTGCTGCCTGCTCTTGGCTCTGGTCGCGCCGTCGGCAGGCGCCACTGCGGGCACGAGCGCGCCGCTGATCCTGGCGCAGGGCGCAGCAGCCACGGCGCCTGCGGCGCCGTCGGCGGCGATCCGCGAAACGGTCGGCGCCTGGGCCAAGGCCTGGTCGGCGCGGGACGTCGAAGGCTACCTCGGTTTCTACTCGCCGGCGTTCAAGCCGGCGGACGGCCAGTCGCGCAGCGCATGGGCGAAGCTGCGCCGCGTGCGCGTCGCAGGTCCGCGCTTCATTGAGGTCACGATCAGCAACATCGAGGTGCTGCAGCGCGACGACCGCCGCGCCGCCGCGACCTTCGAACAGCAGTACCGCTCCGACCGCTATCAGGACCGCGTCACCAAGACGCTCGAGTTCGCCCGGGAAGGCGCGCGTTGGCTGATCGTTGAAGAACGCTCCGGGTCCGCTGTGACAGAAACCGCCCCTGCGCCCGCGAAAGCCGAAGCGAAGTCAAAGGCGGAACCAAAGCCGGAACCGAAGCCAGAGCCGGCTGCCGCCCCCGCCCCCGCTCCCGCCGCCGCAGCAGCGCCCGCAGCAAAGCGCGGCATTTCGGCTGGCCTCGGCACGCTCCAGGTTCTGTCCAATCTGGGCCAACCGCTGCGGGCGGAAATCGACCTTCTGTCGCTGCGCGCGAGCGAGCGGGAAAACGTCAATGCGCGGCTTGCCCCAATCGAAACCTTTCGTGAGGCGGGCGTCGAGTTTCACCACGCGCTCGCCGACCTCAAGCTGGCGATCGAACTACGGGACGGCAAGCCGATCATCCTGCTGACGACACGCCGCCCTGTGAACGAACCGCTGCTCGAGCTGCTCGTGGAGCTGGAGTGGGGTTCCGGGCGCTTCGTGCGGGAGTACGCCATTCTGCTGGACCCACCGATCTACATTCCGCCGCCGCCGGCAGACGCAGTGATGGGGCCGACGCCGGCGACGGCACCGGCGCCCGCGCCACCGACGGCGGTCGCCGTGCCCGGCGCGCCCCCCTCGCCGCCAGGCGCCGCAGCGCCTGCCGCCCAATACCGGGTCTCGCAGGGCGACACGCTGGCGGAAATCGCCGCCAAGCGCAGGTATCCGGGCGTGACGCTGGACCAGATGATGATTGCGCTGTTTCGGGCCAATCCCGAGGCGTTCATCGGTGGCGACATCGACCTCCTGCGCGCCGGCCACGTCCTGAGGATTCCAGATCGCGACACGGTCGCGGCGATCGACGCGGACGAAGCCAATGCCGCCGTCCTGGCGGAGATGGCGCGTACACCGGAGAGCCGGCGTGCGATCGCTGCGGCGGCACCCAGCGCGCCCGCTGTGCCGCGCGCCCGGCCGGCGCCGAAGGATGCGCCCGCCCCCGACCAGGTGAAGCTCGCGCGCAAGGAGAAAGCGAAGGCGGCCGAAACGCCGGCGGCGGCGGCGAAGGCGGATGACCGCGCCGCGATCGAGCGCGCACTCTCGGACGCGCAGGCGCGGATCACGGAACTGGAGCGCATCTACGCCGATCTGCAGAAGTTGCTGGTGATCAAGGACCAGCAGATTGCGGCACTGGAAAAACGCATCGCAGAAAAGCGCGCCGCGCCGGGCGCCGCAGTGCTCGCCAAGCCGGCGGCCGAGGCGCCCAAGCCGGCGCCGGTCGAGAAACCCGCGGCCGAGGTACCCAAGCCGGCGCCGGTCGAGAAACCCGCGGCCGAGGCACCCAAGCCGGCGCCAGTCGAAAAACCCGCGGCCGAGGCACCCAAGCCGGCGCCCAAGCCCCAGCCTAAACCGGCCGCGAAGCCGCGACCGGTGCCGCCGCCCCCTGCACCCGAGCCTGGCCTGATCGAGCGCTACATCGGCGATCTAGGCGATCCGGTGATGCTCGGCGGCTTGGTGGGCGTGGCGCTGCTGCTGGTCGGATACGGGGCCTATGCCTGGCGCAAGAGGAAACGCGAAGCCCGTTCTCAGCTGAATGAATCGCTGCGCAGTGCGGTCGAGGGCGTCACGGCGGCGGCAGCACCGGCAGCCGCCGCCGCTGCCGTGGCGGCCACCGAAGAGGCCGACCCGCTCGAGGAAGCGGACGTGTACCTCGCCTACGGGCGCGATGCACAGGCCGAGGAGCTGCTGCGCGAGGCCGTGGAGTCGGGCGACACCCGCCTGGTCGTGTACTCCAAGCTGCTGCAGATCTACGCCAAGCAGCACGACACGGATCGGTTCGAAGCGACGGCGCTGAAGCTGAAGGGTCTGGCCGGCGGCGAGGGGCCGGAATGGGACAAGGCAATGGCGCTCGGGCGCTCGATCGACCCGGGCAACAGCGTCTATGGCCGGGGCGAAGCCGCGGAGGTCGCACCCGCGGCCGCTCCTGCAGAGGAGCCTGATGTCGACTTCGACCTCGACGCGGTGATGGCCACGGGCGAAATGCCGGCCGTAAAGCCCGAACCGGCGAAACCGGCGAGCGTCGACTTCGCCATCGACACGACTTCGACGGGCGCCGAACCCGCGGCGACGGAAGACACCGGCCTGGACTTCGACCTGGGCACGGCGACGACCGAGGCGCCCGTGGCGGGCGAAACCCCGGCAGCCGAAGCGGAAGCCGCCCCCGCGCTCGGCGCAATCGATTTCGATCTCGGTGGGATCACGACGGAAATGCCTGCCGTGACCGGGGCCCCGGCGCCCGCAGCTGCGACGCCAGCAACCGAGGAAGCGCCGGAGCACATCGCGCTCGAATTCGACCTCGGCGAGGCCACAGGCGAAGAGTCGAAGGCCCCTGAAGCGGCGCCCGCGACAGGCGCTGGCGATGAGGGTTTGAGCTTCGATTTGGGCGAAGCCGAAGCGCCGCCGCCGAGCGAGGAAAAGGCCGCACCCGCCAAGGCCGAGAGCCAGCTCGACACGATCAGTTTTGATTTGGGCGGCGCCGAGGCCGCGACGCCAAGCGCGGGCGGCGGCGACGCCAAATGGCAGGAAGTCACCACCAAGCTCCAGCTGGCGAAAAGCTTCGAAGAGATCGGCGATACCGAGGGCGCCCGCGAGCTGCTGCAGGAGGTCATCGCGGAAGGCGACGCCGCACAGCGTGCCCACGCTGAGAAGATGCTCGCCGGGCTGGGTTGATTCCGCGGCGCCATCCGCGGGCGTGGCAGGCAAGCAACTGGACGTCGCCTGTCAGGTACAACGCACGGCATTGCGCGTCTCAGCGGACCCTCGCCAAGTTGAGTGCGGGGACGCCTTAATCTAGAATCCGCAGTGTGCGTAGGACCTTGATAACTAAAAGACAATGGTTTTGACCGCTGCGCCGCCGCGCGCCTTCCGTAAGGGGGTTGCAGCGGCGATATGCGCGCTCTGCATGGCTATGCCCGCGGCGGGCGCCACGGTCCGTCTCGACGACGCGGCGACCCTGCTCAAAGCCGGGCAGCACGAGCAGGCCCTGACGCAGGTCGATCGATTGCTCGCGGCCGACCCGAAGGATCCGCAGGCACGTTTTCTCAAGGGTGTCATCCTCACTGAGCAAGGCGACGCGAAGGCGGCAGCCGACGTTTTCGAACGGCTGACGCAGGACTACCCCGCCCTGCCAGAACCGTACAACAACCTCGCCGTCATCTACGCCGCGCAGGGCCGTTATGAGCAGGCGCGCGTTGCCCTCGAGAAATCGATTCGCACGCATCCGACTTACGCCACTGCTTACGACAATCTCGGCGACGTCTATTCCAAGCTCGCTGGCGACGCCTACGGCCGGGCGCTGCGCCTTGAGGTATCCGGCGGCGGCGTGAGCAAGAAGCTCGCACTGCTGCGCGAGCTGACCGCGCCTGCCGAGCCGCTGCGCGTCGCCAGCCGCACGCCGGCTGCGTCACCGGTGGAGACGAAGGCTGCGGCGCCGCACATCGCGACCGCAGTGCCCGCGCCACCCGCGAAACCCGCACCACCCGCGAAAGCCGAGCCACCCGCGAAACCCGCACCAGCCGCGAAAGCCGAGCCGCCCGCGAAACCCGCGTCGCCGACGCCGATAGCCACTGCGCAGCCCGCGAAACCCGCGCCACCCGCGAAAGCCGAGCCGCCCGCGAAACCCGAGCCGCCC